>NZ_JBZAJA010000001.1:0-648238 GCF_058215795.1 Nocardioides sp. Z40_12 | reverse complement strand
CGACGTGATCAGCCGGATCAACGACATCCAGACCACGATCGCCTCGGCGGTGGAGGAGCAGACGGCCACCACCAACGAGATCGCCCGCAGCGTCACCGACGCCGCCGGCGGGGCGTCCGGGATCTCCGCCGACGTCTCCCAGGTGGCCGCCGCCGCCGAGGACACCCGCCAGGGGGTCAACGACACCATGCAGGCCGCGCGGAACCTCGCCTCGATGGCCGCTCAGCTGAAGGCGCGCGTCTCCACGTTCACGCTCTGAGCTGCCTCTGAGCCGCCTCTGAGCGCTCTGGGCAGCCCCTGGGCTCAGCCGCGGAGCCGGGAGGCGAGCACGGCCGCCTGGGTGCGGCGCTGCACGCCGAGCTTGGAGAGCACCGAGGTGACGTTGTTCTTGATCGTCTTCTCGGAGAGGAAGAGCCGCTCGCCGATCTCCCGGTTGGTCAGGCCTTCTCCGATGAGCTCGAGGATGCGCGACTCCTGGGCGGTGAGCCTGTCCAGCGCCTCATCGGGCTGGACCCGGCTCTGCTCGCGCATCCGCTCCATGATCCGGGCGGTGACCGCGGGGGCCACCAGCGACTCGCCCGCCGCGACCTTGCGGATCCCCTCGAGCAGCGAGTGGGCGCCGATCTCCTTGAGCACGTAGCCGGCGACCCCGGCCGAGAAGGCGGCCGAGAGCGTCTCGTCGTCGTCGTAGCTGCTGAGCATCAGGCTGCGGACCTGGGGGGCCTGGGTCCGCAGGTCACGCACCACGTCGACCCCGGAGCCGTCCGGGAGCCGGGCGTCGACCAGGGCCACGTCGGGGTGCTCGGCGAGCATGGCGCTCAGGCCCTCTCGGACGGTGCCCGCCTCGCCGACGACGGTGATGTCGCCCTCGGCCTCGAGCAGGCTGCGGAGACCTCGCCGCACGATCTCGTGGTCGTCGAGCACGAAGACCCGGATGTTCGCCATAGCCCTTTGGTACAGGAACCGGCGGGCCGCAGGCCGCCGATGTGCGGATCGCGCGAGACCTGCACCGTACAGGGCGTCGACCTTCCCGCACGGAATAAAGTTGCTGCGGACAACCTTCTGTCCCGAGTCGGTCGTCATCCTGGCCGGCTACCCGCTACCCGCTTCGGAGTGATCAGTGACCGAGTCCCCCCAGATGACGCATCGCCAGGTGCTGGAGGCCCTGACCGGCCTGCTGCTGGCCATGTTCGTGGCCATCTTGTCCAGCACCGTCGTCTCCAACGCCCTCCCGGCCATCGTCGCCGACCTCGAGGGCACCCAGACCGGCTACACCTGGGTGGTCGTGGCGACCCTGCTGACGATGACGGCCACTACTCCGATCTGGGGCAAGCTCGCCGACCTCTTCGACAAGAAGGTCCTGGTGCAGGCGGCCCTGGTGATCTTCTCCGCCGGCTCGCTGGTGGCGGGGTTCGCGCCCTCCATGGAGGTGCTCATCGGCGCCCGTGCCTTCCAGGGCCTCGGCGTCGGCGGCCTCACCGCGCTGGTCCAGGTGGTGATCGCGAGCATGGTGAGCCCCCGCGAGCGGGGCCGGTACGCCGGCTACATCGGCTCGGTCTTCGCCCTCTCCACGGTCAGCGGACCGCTGATCGGCGGGGTGCTGGTCGACACCCTCGGGTGGCGCTGGTGCTTCTTCGTGGGGCTGCCGGTGGCGGTCGTCGCCTTCGTGGTGCTGCAGAAGACCCTCCGGCTCCCGCGGGCCCCCCGGCGTGAGGTGCGCATCGACTATCTCGGCGCGACCCTGATCATGGCCGGGGTCTCGCTCCTCCTGGTCTGGGTCAGCCTGGCCGGTTCGCAGTTCGCCTGGCTCTCCGGCACCAGCGCCCTCCTGGTCGGCGGCGGCGTGCTGCTGGTCGTCGCCGCGGTCGTCGTCGAGGTCAAGGTGGCCTCGGAGCCGATCATCCCGATGCGCCTGTTCCGCGACCGCACCACCAGCCTGGCCACCGCCGCGTCGGTGCTGGTCGGCGTCGCCATGTTCGGCTCGACGGTCTACCTCAGCCAGTACTTCCAGCTCTCCCGCGGCATGTCGCCCACCCGGGCGGGCCTGATGTCGATCGCCATGGTCGGTGGACTGCTGGTCTCCAGCATCGTCTCGGGGCGGATCATCAGCGACACCGGCCGCTGGAAGCGGTTCCTGGTGGGCGGCATGGTGGGCGTCATCGCCGGGCTGGCGCTGCTCTCCACGATCGACGAGTCCACCTCGCTGGTGTGGGTCGGCCTGTTCATGGCCGTCCTCGGGGTCGGCATCGGTGCCACCATGCAGAACCTGGTGCTCGCGGTGCAGAACAACACCTCCAGCGCCGACATGGGCGCGGCCTCCTCGCTGGTGGCGTTCTTCCGCTCCATCGGCGGCTCCGCCGGCGTCTCCGTCCTCGGCGCGGTCCTGGCACACCAGGTCGCCGACGAGGTCCAGGCGGGGCTCAGCCGGCTCGGTGTCCGGGGCGGGGAGGAGTCGAGCCACTCGATCCCGGACCTCGACACCCTGCCCGGACCTGTCCGCGAGGTCTTCCAGGCGGCGTTCGGCGAGGCTTCCGCCCACCTCTTCCTGGTGGCCGTCCCGTTCGCGGTGGTCGCCCTGGTCTGTGTGCTGCTGATCAAGGAGGTCCCGCTGCGCGAGACGATCCTGCGCGAGGACGAGCTCTCCCCGGAGGTCCGCGCCGAGCTCGAGCTCACCGACGAGCGCCGGTCGTGACGGACGCGGGCCGGGCGGGGGTCTCCGGCCCGCAGATCCAGGCCGACACGTTCGACGCCCTGGAGCGGGAGGTCGGGATCCTGCTGCGGCGGACCCGCCGGGCGATCGCGCTGCGGGCCCGACTGGTCGCCCCCGGCCTGCAGCCGGCGGCGTACCTGATCCTGAGGCTGCTGGTCTCGGAGGGCCCGCTGCGCTCCTCGGTGGTCTCCGACGTCCTCGACCTCGACAAGGGCGCGGTGAGCCGGCAGGTCCAGCAGCTGGTCGACCTGGGCCTGGTCGTCCGCGACCCCGACCCCGAGGACCGCCGGGCGAGCATCCTGACGCCCACCGACACGGCGCGCGAGGAGATGGAGAAGGTCTCGCTGGCCAGGCGCGAGCTGCTGCGCGAGCGCCTGGGGGAGTGGGACGACGCGGCGCTCGCCGACGTCGTCGTCCAGCTCCGGCACTACAACGAGGCCCTGGAAGGCCCCCATCTGACCGGGTGACCCCGGGTCGGCTCAGCGCAGCCAGACCGCGGTGTCGGCGGGCAGGCCGTCGGGGGCCAGGTCGCCGGAGGCCACCAACGGCTCACCGGCGGGGAGCGGCACCGTGACCTCGCCGCAGTTGAGCACCACCGTGAGGGAGCCCCGGCGGAAGGCGAGGACGTCCTCGCCCCAGCCGGGCAGCGGGGCGAGCAGCTCGACCTCGTCGCCCGCGCCCAGGGCGTGCTCGCGACGGGCGGCCAGCAGGGTCCGGTAGAACTCCAGCGTCGAGCCCGGGACGCCGCTCTGCGCGGCCACGGTGAGCGGAGCCCAGTCCGCGGGCTGGGGGATCCACGGGCTGCTGCCCTCGGGGCCGAAACCGTAGGGGGGCGCCTGGCCGGACCAGGGGATCGGCACCCGGCAGCCGTCCCGGCCCGGCTCGCCGGTCCGGAACCACGAGGGATCGCGCCGGTGCTCCGGTGCGACCTCGACCTGCTCGAGACCGAGCTCCTCGCCCTGGTAGAGGTAGGAGGAGCCGGGCAGGGCCAGCATCGCGCAGGTCGCCGCCCGGGCGCGGGCCAGCCCGCGAGGCCCGCCGCCGTAGCGGGTGGGGTGCCGGACCACGTCGTGGTTGCTCAGCACCCACGTCGGCGCGGCACCGACGGGCGCCACCGCCGCGAGGGTGCCGGTGATGACGTCGGCGAAGGCGCGCGCCGACCACGGCGCCAGCAGCCAGGAGAAGTTGAAGGCCTGATCGAGCTCGTCGGGTCGCACGAAGCGGGCCAGCGACTCGGGAGTCTGGGTCCAGGCCTCCGCCACGGCCATCCGGTCGGGGCCGTACTCGTCGAGCACCCGGGCCCACCGCCGGAAGACCTCGTGCACCTCGGGCTGGTCCCACATCGGCTCGTCGGCCAGGGTCCGCTCGACCATCTCGTGGTGCTCGGCCAGGCGCTCCATCTCGTCGGCGGAGCGCTCCTGGTCGCGCAGCGACTCCACCTTGTAGAGGCCGTGGGCCACGTCGACGCGGAACCCGTCGGCGCCCCGGTCGAGCCAGAACCGCAGCACCTCCTCGAACATGTCGCCGACCTCCGGGTTGCGCCAGTCGAGGTCGGGCTGGGTGGAGTCGAACAGGTGCAGGTACCACTGGTCGGTGGGGCCCTCGGGGCCGCTCACCCGGGTCCAGGCGGGGCCACCGAAGACGGACTCCCAGTTGTTGGGCGGCTCACCGGCCCCGGCGCCGCGCCCGGTGCGGAAGAGGTAGCGGCCCCTGGCCGCGGAGCCCGGCTCGGAGTCGAGCGCCTCCACGAACCACGGATGGGCGTCGGAGGTGTGGTTGGGGACCAGGTCGATGACCACCCGCAGGCCGAGCGAGTGGGCGCGGTCCAGCAGCTCGTCGGCGTCGGCGAGCCGGCCGAAGAGCGGGTCGACGTCGCGGTAGTCGGAGACGTCGTAGCCGTGGTCGCGCTGCGGGGAGCGGTAGAAGGGGGTGAGCCACACCGCGTCGACCCCGAGGTCGCGCAGGTGCGGGAGCCGGGAGGTGATCCCCGGCAGGTCGCCCACGCCGTCGCCGTCGCTGTCGGCGAAGCTGCGCACGTAGGCCTGGTAGACGACCGCCTCGCGCCACCAGGCCGCGTCGGCCTCGCTCATCTCGAGGTCTTTGAGTCGACGGTGATCCACACGTGCTCGGCCACCGCGACCACCCGCCCGTCGGAGTCGTGGAGGGTGGAGGCGGTGAAGGTCTTGCGCCCCTGGCTGCCACGACCCTCCCCGACGACCACGTGCGGCTCGCCGATCACCGGGAGGGCGTCGATCCGCGCCGTCATGGTGCCCAGCACCATCGTCCGGCCGGCCATGCCGGCGCCCCAGGCCCCCGGGCAGTCGAGGGCCGCCCAGGTCGGCGCCAGGGCGGCCCGGTGCTCGCCGTCGGGAGCGGGAGGCGCCCCGTCGGCCAGGCTGGGGTCGGGGGTCCAGGTCGCGGCGACCACCGGCCCGTGGGGGCCGTCGTGGCCCGGCACCGGGCCGGGGAAGATCCGCAGGCCCTCGCCGGGCTCCCGGGCGGGGCCGCAGGCGAAGCAGCGAGGGAAGGGGTGGGCGTCCAGGCCCTCGAACGCCGCCTCCGCGGACCGGGCGGCCTCGGCCGGGACCGGCGGCACCGGCGCCAGGTCGCCGTCGCCGGCCTCCACCAGGGCGGCCTCGGCGACCACCTGCCCGGCCGGGTCGAGGAGCACGGCGCCCACCGCGTCGCCGGCCTCCTGCTCCGCCACGCGCAGGGGCACGTCGAGGGGCGGGGGCATCCGCAGCCTGACCCGGACCGGGTGCCAGGCGTCGCTGCGCGCCCGCGACCGGGCGGGGCCCAGGCGCGAGGCCAGCGCGCCGGCGGTCCAGCCGCCGTTGCCGGATCCGGAGGGGCCGCAGAAACGGTGCGGGACGATCAGCTCGCTCACAACGCCACCCTGCCACCTTCAGGGCCGATGGGACAGAATGGGCCCCGTGAGCGACCTCATCGACACCACCGAGATGTATCTGCGCACCATCTACGAGCTCGTGGAGGAGGGGATCGTCCCCCTGCGCGCGCGGATCGCCGAGCGGCTGCACCAGAGCGGGCCGACCGTCTCCCAGACGGTGGCGCGGATGGAGCGCGACGGGCTGCTCACCGTCGAGGGCGACCGCCACCTCGAGCTCACCGAGCAGGGCCTGCGGCTGGCCACCCGGGTGATGCGCAAGCACCGGCTGGCCGAGCGGCTGCTGACCGACGTCATCGGCCTCGACTGGGAGCTCGTGCACGCCGAGGCCTGCCGCTGGGAGCACGTGATGTCCGAGACGGTGGAGCGCCGGCTCATCGAGCTGCTGGACCACCCCACGGAGTCGCCGTACGGCAACCCGATCCCGGGCCTCGACGAGCTGGGGCAGGAGAGCGCGGGCGAGCACTTCATGGAGGGCGTGGTGCCGCTGTCCAAGATGGCCGGCTTCGAGGAGGGCCGGGTGCTGGTGCGCCGGATCTCCGAGGAGCTGCAGAAGGACGAAGGGCTGATGAGCGCCTTGCGCCGCGTGGGGGCGCTGCCCGACAAGACGGTGGTGGTCGTGGCGACCACCGAGGGCGTGCTGGTCGGCTCCGGTGGCGAGACCTGCGAGATCGACCTCGAGGCCGCCGACCACATCTTCGTCACCTCCACCGAGGTCCCCGCGGTCGTGCCCGGCGCGCCCTGATCCCCCCGCAACGATCCCGTCCCCCCGTTCCCTGCAGGAGGAGAGGAACCATGCCGGAGCCAGGAGCAGAGCCCGAGATCGTGCAGGTCGAGGCGGTGTCGGTCGCGCTGCTGCGCGAGACCGTCCCGACGAGCGAGCTCACCGGCCTGTTCGACCGGGGGTACGCCGCGGTCGCCGACGAGCTGGCGCGCCAGCAGGTGGGACGCACCGCGGCCGCGGTCGCGGTCTACTACGGCGCGCCGACCCACACCGCCGACGTGGCCGTCGGCTACCCGGTCCAGCGCCCGGTCCGCAGCGCCGGGCCGGTCGTCGGCGGCGAGCTGCCGGGCGGGCGGGTGGCGCGGGTCCTGCACCTGGGCGCCTACGACCGGCTGCCGGAGACCTACGAGCGGCTGGTCGCCTTCGCCCACCGGCACGGCGTGCAGCTCGACGAGGTGATGTGGGAGTCCTACCTGACCCAGCCCTCGCCGGACGCCGACCCCGCGCAGATGGTGACCGAGGTCAGCTGGCTGTTGCGGGACTGAGCCGGCTCCCGGCCAGCGCGGTGAGGAACTCGCTGCACCCGGCCGCCACGGTGCAGGAGGCCAGCTCGTCGCCCCGGGTGGCGCCGCGGTTGACGATCACCACCGGTACCCCCTCGCGGGCGGCCCGCCTGACGAAGCGCAGCCCGCTCATCACCGTGAGCGAGGAACCGGCCACGAGCAGCGCCCCACCGGTCCCGGCGAGCGCCTCCACCGCGGCGTAGCACCGGGCGACCCGGGGCGCGGGGACGTTCTCGCCGAAGAAGACGACGTCGGGCTTGACGTCCCCGCCGCAGTCGAGGCAGCCGGGGACCACGAAGTCGCCGGTCTCGTCGAGCTCGACGTCGCCGTCGGGGTTGGCCGCCAGCGAGGCGTGCCGTCGCCGCCACCCGGGGTTGGCCTCCTCGAGCCGCTCCTGGAGCGCGGCGCGGCTCGTCGTGCGCCGGCAGCCCAGGCAGACCACCTCGGAGATCCGCCCGTGCAGGGCGACGGTGCGCCGGGTGCCGGCCGCCTCGTGCAGCCCGTCGACGTTCTGGGTGATGAGCAGCTGGGGCTCCAGGGCGGCGACGGCGCGGTGGCCGGCGTTCGGCTGCGCATGCCGCATCAGGCCCCACCCCAGGTGGCTACGGGCCCAGTAGCGCTGCCTGGCCCGGGGGGTCGCGACGAACTCCTGGTAGGTCATCGGCGCGCGGGGCCGCGAGCCCGGCCCGCGGTAGTCGGGGATCCCGGAGTCGGTGGAGAGGCCGGCGCCGGTCAGCACCACCAGCGGCCGCCCGGCGAGCAGGTCGAGAGCGGCCTGCCAGGTCACGTGGCGTACCGCAGCTGCGCCCTGGCCCGCGCCTTGGCGGCCTCGACGTCGCGGTCCTTGGGCGGGGCGGTGGTGACCAAGGAGTCGACGAGCCGGCGGGTGACCTCGGCGACCTCGGCGACGGCGCGGTCGAAGGCCTCCTGGTTGGCTGCCGACGGGCGGGTGGCGCCGCTGACCTTGCGCACGTACTGCAGTGCGGCGGCCGCCACCTCGTCGTCCGTGGCGGGCGGCGCGAAGTTGTTGAGCGGGCGGATGTTGCGGCACATGCCTCGAGGGTACGCCGCGCGGTGTCCGGGCGGACATGCCAAGATGTTCTCCGGTCCATGAGGACCACGCCCCAGTAGCTCAGTGGATAGAGCAGCCGCCTCCTAAGCGAAAGGTCGCAAGTTCGACTCTTGCCTGGGGCACCCCGTCAGGCCAGCCCGCCCTCGCTCAGCCCCCGTCGAGACGGGCGCGCAGCCGGCGGACCTCCTCCTCGAGCTCGAGGACCTTGGCGATCCCCGCCAGGTTGAGCCCCTCGCCCAGCAGCTCGCGGATCCGGTGCAGCGTCTCGATGTCCTCGGTGCTGTAGAGCCGGGTGCCGCCCGAGGTGCGGGCGGGCTCGATCAGCCCGCGTCGCTCGTAGACGCGCAGGTTGGCGATCTCCATCGAGACCATCGAGGCGGCCACGGAGATGGCGTACACGCCGGTGGACGAGGCAGGCAGGACGGTTCTCCTTCCCGGTGAGGGGGTCTTGCTCAACTCTAACTGGTGTGTTAAGAAATATGCATTCGCCATTACAGATCCCGTGAGGAGGATCCCATCATGCTGCTCCGCAACACCGACCCGTTCCGCGACTTCGACCGCCTGACCCAGCAGCTGCTGGGCACCACCAACCGGCCCGCGGTGATGCCGATGGACGCCTGGCGCGAGGGGGATAGGTTCGTCATCGAGTTCGACCTGCCCGGGATCGCCAAGGAGTCGATCGATCTCGACATCGAGCGCAACGTGCTCACCGTGCGCGCCGAGCGGGTGGCCCGCAACGGCGACTGGGAGATGCTCGCCTCCGAGCGCCCCCGCGGGGTCTTCAGCCGCCAGCTGGTGCTCGGCGACAACCTCGACCTGGAGCGGATCGAGGCCTCCTACGCCGACGGCGTCCTCCGCCTCCTGGTGCCGGTCGCCGAGCGCGCCAAGCCCCGCAAGATCCAGGTCGTCGAGCGCGGCCAGGACGCGGCCGCCGAGCTCGCCGGCTGAGGCGTCCGCCCCTTTCTGCGCAAACCGCCCCACCCCGGGGCGGTTTGCGCAACTGTGGGGTCATGAGCAGTCAGGCAGGTCGTGCGGCAGACGTGATCGCCACCATCGAGGCGCAGACCGAGGCGGCCATCGCCCGGCTCCGTCAGGCCTCGGTGCTGCGCGAGGAGCTCGGCGCGGTGCGCGGCACCGGCACCTGCGAGGGCGTCACGGTGACGGTCACCGCCTCCGGGGTCCTGCTCGACGCCGACTTCGGCCCGGCGCAGCTCCCCGGTAGGGCGGAGCTGCGACGCCGCCTGCTCGCCGCCCATCGCGCGGCCCAACGCGACGTCGCCCGGCAGGTCGGCGACCACGCCCGGTCGACCTGGGGCCCCGGCGACCCGATGGTCACCCGGGCCGAGGCCGAGGTGGCTCGCCGCACCGGCCCGCGACTGGTCCGCGACGACGTCAGTCCTTGACCACCTCGAAGCGCATCCCCGCGGCCTGGAGTCGCTCGGTGAGGCGCGTGCCCATGGCCTGGGCGGTGGTCACCTGGCCGCTGGTCGGCGGGTTGTCGTCGAGCAGCAGGCACATCGCGGACTCCGCCAGCATCTTCGCCGTCTCGTCGTAACCCGGGTCCCCGCCGCTGACCCGGGTCCGCACCCGGTGCGGCGCGTCGCCGGGTGCGGCCGGCTCGGTCTCGGCGACGAAGTCCACGGTGAACCAGGCCCGGGCGCGCCGGGCCCGGTCGGGCCCCTCGCCCTGGGCCACCCGGGAGAGCAGCCGGCGTCGCAGCGGCGGCACCTGGGCGCCGAGGGCCAGGCCGCCGACGGCGACGGCGCCCACGGCGGCGAAGCGCAGCGTCCTGGTCCCGGCGTAGTGCGAGTAGACGAACCGGGGGCCGTAGGCGGGCAGCGCCGCCCCGCTGCGCGCGACCACCGCCGGGTCGAGCGTGGGCAGCGGCAGCAGCCAGTAGCCGAGCGCCGGGTCGCGGTGCGGCCGGCCGGCCACCGCCCGCGAGGACCGACCCGCCGGACGCCCCTCGGCCCGCCGCCGGCGGCTCGCCACCCGCGCCGACTCCTTCATCCGCGACATCGCCTCGAGGGCCGAGTGGAAGGTGCCGCCGGAGAAGGTGCCGCTGGAGCGCACCACGCCGCGCAGGGTGATCGGGACGTCGTCGGGCAGCTGCGAGACGGTGAAGAGGGCGCCGAGGTCGTGGGGGATCGAGTCGAAGCCGCAGGCGTGCACCAGGCGGGCCCCGGACTCCACCGCGGTCGCGTGGTGGGCCAGGTAGCTCCGGTCCACGAACTCCGGCTCGCCGGTGATGTCGACGTAGTCGGTGCCCGCGGCGGCGCAGGCGGCGACCAGCGGGTCGCCGTGCCGGAGGAAGGGCCCGACCGTGGTCGCGATCAGCCGGGTCGAGGCCGCGAGGCGGGCCAGGGCGGTCTCGTCGGTCGAGTCGGCGACCACCAGCTCGAGGTCGGCCAGGTGCGGGTGGTCGGCGGCCAACCGGGACCGCACCGCCTCCAGCCGTTCCCGGGAGCGGCCCGCCAGGGCCCATCGCAGGTCCCGCGGGGCGTGCGCCGCGAGGTAGTCGGCGGTCAGCCCGCCAGTGAAGCCGGTGGCGCCGAGCAGGACGAGGTCGAGGTCGCGGGTCGCAGTCACCGCCCCATCGTGACAGGCCGGCCCGGGGTGGCGCGGGCGTCATTTGCTCCAGAACCCGCCGCGCGCGGAGAATGGCCGGGGTCGAGTAGTTTGCTTCCAGTAGATTTTCCGCGTCGGTCCGCCCGGACCGTCCGTCGCTTAACCATCACGAGGTGCCAGTGTCCGACGAGACGTCAGCCGACGAGCCCGTCGGGGTCCCGCCGGCGGGTGCCGGCCCCGAGAGCGGCGACGACTCCTCCACCGAGGCCGGCAAGCGGAAGGGCAAGGGCAAGAAGAAGCACACCGTGGGCACCGTGCTGCTGGCCTCGCTGGTGGTCCTCGGCCTGGTCACCGGCCTCTCCGTCGCCTTCATCTACCGCCACCTCAACGGCAACATCACCGTCTCCGAGGGGTTCGACGAGGTCGACGACCGACCGGAGGACCTCGGCCCCAAGGGCGCGCTCAACATCCTGGTCCTCGGCTCGGACACCCGGGACGGCGAGGACAACAAGATCGACGGCGAGGCCGGCGGAGGCGTCTCCGACACCACCATCCTGCTGCACATCTCCGAGGACCGCCGACGTGCCTACGGGGTCTCCATCCCACGCGACTCCCTGGTGACCCGCCCCGACTGCGGCAAGGACGACGACATCGCCGGCGGCGACGACCAGATGTGGAACGCCGCCTACGCCCTGGGTGGCGAGGCGTGCACCGTCGAGCAGTTCGAGCAGACGACCGGCATCGTGCTCGACGACTTCGTGGTCGTCGACTTCGCGGGCTTCAAGGACATGGTGGACGCCGTCGACGGCGTCCCGGTCTGCATCCCCGAGGACATCAACGACCCCGCGCACAACATCTTCATCAAGGGTGGCGAGGACCGGGTCCTCAAGGGCGACGACGCGCTCAACTACGTCCGCGTCCGGGCCACCCTGGGCGACGGGTCCGACATCGGGCGGATCAAGCGCCAGCAGAACTTCATCGCCTCGATGGTCAACAAGGTCGTCTCCAAGGGCACCCTGACCCGGCCCGACCGGCTGATCAGCTTCCTCGACGCCGCCACCGCGTCGCTCACGGTCTCGCCCGGTCTCAGCAACCTCACCAAGATCGGCGGCCTGGGCATGAGCCTGCAGGACGTCGGGCTGGACAAGGTCCAGTTCCTCACCGTCCCGTGGGAGTACGACCAGCGTCCCGACTACCTGGGTCGCGTCGTCTGGAAGCCCGAGGCGAAGAAGCTCTGGCGCAAGATCGCCAAGGACAAGCCGTTGACCCGCAGCCAGAGCGAGGGTGCGATCAACGCGGCCGCCCCGCCCGGTCAGACGCCGACGGCCACGCCCTCCGAGGAGCCGACCGACGCGCCCAGCGACGAGCCGACCGACGAGCCCAGCGACGAGCCCACCCCGACGCCCACCGAGACTCAGATCCCGAGCCCGTCCCCCAGCGTGACGCAGGGGCCGAGCGAGGAGGAGATCGAGAGCGCTCGTGAGGAAGGCCTCTGCGCGTGAGCGCCGACGCCGCCCGCCACGGCGACCCGGAGCCCGAGTGGGTGCGCCGGCGCCGCCTGGCGCAGGTCTTCGGCGACGTGCTCCCCGAGACCACCTCCGACGAGCGCGACGAGGAGACGCCGGCCGCGGGCGCCGAGGCGTCGTCCGACGCCTGGCTCCGCGCTCAGGTGCCGCCGCACCACGGCGGCTGAGCTTGGCTCAGACGCCGCCGTTGCGGGCCCGCAGCAGGTCGCGGATCTCCTCCAGCAGCGCGACGTCGGCCGGGGTGCCCTCGTCGCTCTCCTTCTTGGGGAAGAAGCGCTCCTGCGCCTTCGTGTAGGGCAGCACGATCGCGTAGTAGACCACCGCGGCCAGGATCACGAACGAGATCAGCGCGGTGAGCCAGGCGCCCACCGAGACGCCGCCGGGTGAGTAGTCGGAGAAGTCCGGGGTCCCGCCGACCTTGCCGATCAGGTCCATCAGCAGGTCGACGGTGGCGGTGACCACCGCGGCGAACGCCGTCGCCATGATGAAGGCGACGGCCAGTTCGACCAGGTTGCCCTTCATGATGAAGTTCTTGAAGCCGGTCATGGTCGCTCCTCGGGTCCGGGGGCCGGGCCTGCCACGCTACGCGAGAAGACGGGGGTCAGGAACCGCTGCGCGGCCGCGACGCTGACGCTGCGCACCTGGGCCGGGGTCAGACCGAGCACCACCAGCCGCCCGACCGTCGCCTCCCCGGCGCCGGAGGGGTCGGGGAGGGGGAGCGCCAGCACCGGGGAGCCGACGGCGACCACCTCGGCGCTGGCCGACTCGGCGTCGGTGGCCACCAGGTCGACCTCGTCGCCGACCCGGAGCAGCGCCACCGCGGCGGCGTCGGGGAGGCGGACCGGGAGCGCGACCAGGCCCGGGTAGCCCTCCAGCAGGGTGGGGGCGGTGAGTCGCAGGTCGGTGAGCGGCTCGCCGCGCCGCACGGGCGCGGCCAGGGTCCGGCCGACCGGCCGGAGCGCGGGGGAAGCGGGCCGGGTGCCGGCGGGCCAGTGCGCCGTCACCAGGTCGTCGGCCTCCAGGACGGTGCCGGAGACCAGGTCGCGCGCCGCGACGACCACCGGCTCGGTGGCCGGCGGCGGTGGGGCGGCCGCCCGGAGCGCGGCGCCGACGGCCAGGGCCAGGCAGGCGGCGGCCAGGACCCGGCGGTGGGCCAGCACCCGGGTGCGCAGCCACCGGCGCAGGCGGCCGCGGAGCAGGTCGGCCCGTCGGCGCGAAGGCAGGGACGCAGGCATGCCGCCGACGCTAGGCGCCCCCGCGCCGGCCCGGACGCGGGAGCGCACAGGGGTCACCGGCCCCGGCTCCGTGCACAGGCGGGCCGGGTCTCAGCGGCCCGTCGGGTTCAGGAGGTCGTGCTGGTGGAGGTGGCGGACGAGGAGCCGGACGACGAGGACGAGGAGTCGGTCGACGAGCTCGAGGAGGTCGACGAGGAGGCCGCGGCGGGGGTGGACTTGGCGGAGTCCGGGGCCGTGGACGTCGTCGAGCCCGAGCCGCCGCGGCTGTCGGTCCGGTAGAAACCGGACCCCTTGAAGACCACGCCCACGGCGTTGAACACCTTGCGCAGGCGCCCCTCGCACTGGGGGCAGTCGGTCAGCGCGTCGTCGCTGAAGCTCTGGAACTGCTCGAAAGCGTGCCCGCACTCGGTGCAGGCGTACTGGTAGGTCGGCACGGCGCAGAGTTTACGTCACCTGGAGGCGGCACAATGGCTCCCCGATGAGCGACGAGAGCACGGCCCCCGACCAACCCGCCTCCCGCTGGCACGCGTTCCTGGCCTGGCCGCGCTGGGCCCGGCTGATGACCTACACCGCGGCCGCGCTGGTGCTGGTCCTGGTGGCCCTCGTCGCCGTGGCGGCGGTGATGGTCCGCCGCCCCCTGCCGCAGACCGAGGGCGAGCTCGAGCTGCCCGGGCTCGTGGCCGAGGTCGAGGTGCTGCGAGACGCGCACGGCATCCCCCAGCTCTACGCCGACTCCGACGACGACCTGCTCCGGGCCCAGGGCTACGTGCACGCCCAGGAGCGCTTCTTCGAGATGGACGTCCGCCGGCACGTCACCGCCGGCCGTCTCGCCGAGCTCTTCGGCGAGACGGCTCTGGAGACCGACAAGTACATCCGCACCATGGGCTGGCGCCGGGTGGCGGAGCGCGAGGTCAACCTGGTCTCCGGCGAGACCCGGGAGGCGCTGGAGTCCTACGCGGCCGGGGTCAACGCCTACCTCGACCAGCACTCGCCGACCCGCATCTCGGTCGAGTACACGGTGCTGGGCCTGACCGGGCTCAACTACCGGCCGCGGCCGTGGACGCCGGTCGACTCCCTGGCCTGGCTCAAGGCCATGGCCTGGGACCTGCGCGGCAACATGGGCGAGGAGATCGACCGGGTCGTCGCCTCCCTGGACAACCCGGCCGAGGTGGTCGACCGGCTGCACCCGCCGTACGACGCGCAGCGGCACGCGCCGATCGTGACCGGGGGCCGGGTGGTCGGCGGGGTCTTCCGGGGCGCCGGAGACGGCCCCGAGCAGGCCGGGATCTCGGGCCCGGCCGCCGACCCCGCGGCGGTGGCGACGCTGGAGCGCGTCGACGAGGCGCTCTCCGCGCTCCCGGTCCTGCTGGGCCGCGGCGACGGCCTGGGCTCCAACTCGTGGGTGGTCTCCGGTGAGCGCTCCGCGACCGGGAAGCCGCTGCTGGCCAACGACCCGCACCTGGGGGTGAGCCTGCCGGGCATCTGGATGCAGATGGGGCTGCACTGCCGGGAGGCGACCCCGGACTGCACCCTCGACGTCTCCGGCTTCACCTTCTCCGGGGTGCCCGGGGTGGTCATCGGCCACAACGCCGACATCGCCTGGGGCTTCACCAACCTCGGCCCCGACGTCACCGACCTCTACCTGGAGAAGGTGCAGGGCGACAACTGGACCTACGCGGGCCGGCAGCGTCCGCTGGAGGTGCACGAGGAGACGATCCGGGTGCGCGACGGCAAGGACTTCACCCTCCGGGTGCGGCGCACCAAGCACGGCCCGTTGATCTCCGACGTGTCGCAGGAGGCCAGCTCGGTCGGCGCCAACGCCGCGGCCGAGGACCGGGGCCGGGGCGAGGAGCCCCCCGTCGAGGGGTACGCCGTGGCCCTGTCCTGGACGGCGCTGGAGCCGAGCACCACCGCCGACGCCATCCTCGACCTCAACCGCGCCTCGGACTGGGCCTCCTTCCGGGAGGCGGCCGCCCGGTTCGCGGTCCCGGCCCAGAACCTCGTCTACGCCGACACCGAGGGCAACATCGGCTACCAGGCCCCCGGGCTGGTCCCGATCCGCCGGCCAGGCCACGACGGCCGGACCCCCGCAGCCGGCTGGCTGCCCGAGAACGACTGGACCGGCGACCACGTGCCGTTCGACGCCCTGCCCTCGGTGCTCAACCCCGAGGAGGGGTTCGTGGTCACCGCCAACCAGGCCGTCGTCGGACCCGGCTACCCCTACCACCTGACCGACGACTGGGACCACGGTTACCGGTCCGAGCGGATCCGGACGCTGCTGGAGTCGGAGGAGGAGGTGACGGTCGAGACGATGGTCGACCTGCAGACCGACGAGCACAACCCGATGGCCGAGGTCCTCGTCCCCTACCTGCTGGAGGTGACGGGGCTCGAGACCCAGTACCTGCGCGACGGGGTCGACCTGCTGCGTGACTGGGACCTCCAGGACTCCGCCGACAGCCCCGCGGCCGCCTACTTCAACGTGGTGTGGTCCAACGTGCTGCGCGAGGCCTTCCACGACGACCTGCGGGCCCGGATCCACCCCGCCGGCGGCGACCGCTGGTTCAGGGTGGTCGAGCGACTCCTCGCTGAGCCGGCCCACCCGCTGTGGGACGACCGGACCACCGAGGACGTCCGCGAGGTCCGCGAGGACGTGCTGCGCCAGGCGCTGGTCGACGCCCGCGACGAGATGACTCGCCGGCAGTCGGTGCGCCCCTGGGAGTGGAGCTGGGGTCACCTGCACCGGCTGGACCTGCGCAACCAGACCCTCGGCACCTCCGGCGTCGCGCCGGTGGAGCGGCTGTTCAACCGGACCGGCTACCAGGTCGGCGGCGGGTCGTCGGTGGTCAACGCCACCGGCTGGGACGCGTCCGAGGGCTACGCCGTCACCTCCGCGCCGTCGATGCGGATGGTGGTCTCCCTGGCCGACCTGGACGAGTCCCGGTGGATCAGCCTCACCGGGGTCTCCGGCCACCCGGCCAGCGGGCACTACGTCGACCAGACCGAGCTCTTCGTCGACGGGCGGACGCTGCCGTGGCCGTCGTCGCACGACGCGGTCCACGCGGCGAGCCGGGAGCGGCTCGTGCTCACCCCGGGCGACCGGCAGGAGGACTGAGCAGTCGCACGCCCTCGTGGGTGGCCACCGCCCGCACCGGCCGGTCGTGCGGCTCCGCCGGCACCGGCAGCCCGACCTCGTCGGGGTGCAGCAGCACGCAGGTGAGCACGTCGACCGGCACCCTGGCCAGCGCCCGGTCGTAGGAGCCGCCCCCGCGGCCCAGGCGCATCCCGTCCTCGGAGACCGCCAGTCCCGGCACCAGCACCGCGTCGGCACCCGCCACCGCCTCCACCCCCAGCCGCGGACCCCCGGGCTCCAGCAGCCCGCGGGTGGCCGGCGCCAGCGAGCCGGGGCCGGCGTAGGTCGCCCAGTCCAGGTCGCCGTCGGGCAGCAGCACCGGGAGCAGCACCCGGGTGCCGGCCGCGCGCAGGGTCTCGAGCAGGGCCCCGGTGCCGGGCTCGCGCCCGGTCGAGACGTAGGCCGCCACGCTCGCCGCCCGGCGTACCGCGGGGAGTGCGGCGAGGTGCGCGGCCAGCCGCACCGACTCCTGCGCCGACTCCAGCAGCGGGCGTCGCCGCCGGGCCGCCAGGACCTGGTCGCGCAGCGCGACCTTGGCGAGGCGGACCGACCCGGGGACCGGATCTCGGGGGAGCTGCCCGTGGTTCACGTCGATCAGCCTACGATCGGTGCATGGCGAGCCACTCACAGTCCGACGGCCTCTCCCGGGCCACCGCGAAGATGCGCGAGGCGGGAGTGGACGAGGTCGCGATCGAGACCTTCGCGCACTACCACCGGCTGCTCGAGCACGGGGAGACCGGGATGATCCCCGAGTCCTCGATCGAGCCGCTGGAGATGGAGTCGCTGGCCGACGTGGAGGTCTCCGAGGAGGTCGCCCGGGACGCGATCCGGGCCACCGTCTCGATCAAGCTCAACGGCGGGCTGGGCACCTCGATGGGGATGAACCGGGCCAAGTCGCTGCTCTGCGCGCGCCGCGGGCTGTCCTTCCTCGACGTCATCTGCCGCCAGGTGCTCCACCTGCGGGAGAAGTACGACGCCCCGCTCCCGCTGGTCTTCATGAACAGCTTCCGCACCTCCGCCGACACGATGGCCGCGATCGCTCGCTACACCGACCTGCCGGTCGCCGGTCTGCCGCTGGAGTTCCTGCAGAACAAGGAGCCCAAGCTCCTCCTCGACTCGCTGGTGCCGGTCTCCTGGCCCAAGGACCCCGACCTCGAGTGGTGTCCGCCGGGCCACGGCGACATCTACACCGCGCTGCGCGGGAGCGGCCTGCTCCGCCAGCTCATCGAGGCCGGCTACCGCTACGTCTTCGTCTCCAACTCCGACAACCTCGGGGCGGTGCCCGACCCCCGCGTGGCCGGCTGGTTCGCCGCGTCCGGCGCCCCCTTCGCGATCGAGGCCGTGCGACGCACCCCGTCGGACCGCAAGGGTGGTCACTTCGCCCGCCGGCGCTCCGACGGGCGCATCGTGCTGCGGGAGTCCGCCCAGACGCTGCCGGAGGACAAGGAGGCGCTCGCCGACCTGGAGCGGCACCGCTACACCTCCACCAACAACCTCTGGTTCGACCTGCAGGCGATGCAGGAGACCCTCGACGCGCGCGACGGCATCCTGGGCCTGCCGCTGATCCGCAACGTCAAGACCGTCGACCCGGCCGACCCCACCTCGCCCGAGGTGGTGCAGATCGAGACCGCCATGGGTGCGGCGATCGAGGTCTTCCCCGGCGCCCGCACCATCGAGGTGGGCCGCGACCGCTTCGTGCCGGTCAAGACCACCGACGACCTGCTGGTGCTGCGCTCGGACATCTACGACCTCGGTGACGACTTCGTGCTCGACCAGGCCGCCGAGGCCGTCCCCTTCATCGACCTCGACTCCAGCTACTACAAGCTCGTCGCCGACTTCGACCGGCGCTTCCCCGAGGGAGCACCCTCGCTGCGGGAGGCCACCAGTGTCCGGATCAACGGGGACTGGACCTTCGGCAGGGGAGTCACGCTGCGCGGCGACGTCGAGCTCGACGCCCCCTCCGCCCAGCGGGTCGAGGCCGGCGCGGTGATCGGCGAGGACCCCGGCTCCGATGGCTGACCAGCCGGAGCCGATCAGCGTCCACGACCTGGTCCAGCGGGTCCTGGCCGGTGTCTCGCCGCTGCCGGACTTCCCGCAGCCCCTGATGGACTCCCTCGGCATGGCGGTGGCCGAGGACGTGTTCGCCGAGGTGGCGCTGCCCAGCTTCGACAACTCCGCGATGGACGGCTACGCCGTCCGGTTCGAGGACGTCGCCGGGGCCTCGCCGGAGTCGCCGGTGCGGCTGCCGGTGGTGGGCGAGATCGGCGCGGGGCAGGCCCGGCTGCTCGCCCTCTCACCGGGCACCACCGCCAAGATCATGACCGGGGCCCCGATGCCCACCGGCGCCGACTCGGTGGTGCCCTACGAGTGGACGGACCGCGGGGTGGCGGAGGTGCTCGTCGAGCGGGCGCCCGAGGTCGGCCAGCACGTGCGGCGCACCGGCGAGGACGTCGCGGTCGGCGACCTGCTGCTCGACCACGGCACCGTGATCGGCCCCCGACACCTCGGCCTGCTGGCCTCGGTGGGCCGGGCCACCGTCCGCTCGCGGCCCCGCCCGCGGGTGGTGATCATCTCCACCGGGTCCGAGCTGCGCGACCCCGGCACCACCCTGGGTCACGACTCCATCTACGACGGCAACTCGTTCCTGCTCGCCGGTGCCGCCCGGGCCGCCGGGGCGCTGGCCTACCGGGTCGGCATCGTCCCCGACGACCCCCGGTCCTTCACCGACGCGCTGAGCGACCAGCTGGTCCGCGCCGACCTGGTCGTCACCAGCGGCGGGGTCAGCGAGGGCGACTACGACGTGGTCAAGGAGGCGCTCGCCGACCTGGGCACGGTGTGGTTCGGCAAGGTCGCGATGCAGCCCGGCAAGCCGCAGGGCTTCGGCGTGGTCGGCGAGGACCGGATCCCGATCTTCACGCTGCCGGGCAACCCGGTCTCGGCCTACGTCTCCTTCCAGGTCTTCGTGCTGCCGGCGCTGCGCCGGATGATGGGCCGGCTGCCCTACGAGCGGCCCACCCGGCGGGCGCGCCTGACCCACCCGATCTCCTCGGCGCCGGGACGGCGCCAGTTCGTCCGGGCCAGCTACGGCACCGACCGCGGCGGCGCGTTCGTGCAGCCGGTCGGGGGCCACGGCTCCCACCTGGTCGGCGACCTGGCCGCCTCCAACGCGCTGGTGGTCGTCCCCGAGGACGTCACCGGGGTGACGGCGGGCGAGATGGTCCAGGTGCTGTGCCTGGACGAGGCGTTCTGAGGAGGCGGCGATGGACCGGTTGACCCACGTGGACGAGTCGGGAGCGGCCCGGATGGTCGACGTCTCGGCCAAGGAGGTGACCTCCCGCACCGCGGTCGCCTCCGGGCGGGTGCTGGTCAGCGCCGACGTCGTGGCCCTGCTGCGCGGTGAGGGGGTGCCCAAGGGGGACGCCCTGGCGGTGGCCCGGATCGCCGGCATCATGGGCGCCAAGCAGACGCCGTCGCTGGTGCCGCTGTGCCACCCCCTCTCGGTCTCCTCGGTGACGGTCGACCTCACGGTCGCCGACGACGCCGTGGAGATCCTGGCCACCGTCTCCACCCGCGACCGGACCGGCGTCGAGATGGAGGCGCTCACCGCGGTCTCGGTGGCGGCGCTGACCGTGGTCGACATGGTCAAGGCGGTCGACAAGGCCGCCACCATCACCGACGTCCGGGTCGAGTCGAAGTCCGGCGGCAAGTCGGGGGAGTGGCGGCGATGAGCCTGCCCGGTGCGGTGGTGGTCGCCTCCAACCGCGCTGCCCGGGGGGTCTACGCCGACGAGACGGGGCCGGTCATCGCCGAGTTCCTGCGCGGACTCGGCTTCACCGTCGGCGACCCGGCGGTGGTGCCGGACGGCGAGCCGGTCGCCGAGGCGCTGCGGGAGGCCGTGGCCGCCGGCGCCCGGGTGGTGCTCACCACCGGCGGGACCGGGCTGACCCCCACCGACCGGACGCCGGAGGCGACGCGCTCGGTGCTCGACTTCGAGGTCCCCGGCCTCGCCGAGGCGGTCCGGGCCCACGGCGCCGCCCAGGGCCAGCCGCTGGCCGCGCTGTCGCGGGGCGTCGCCGGCGTGGCCGGCCGCTGCCTGGTGGTCAACCTGCCCGGTTCGCGCGGCGGGGTCAGGGACGGGCTCGCCGTCCTCGAGCCGGTGCTGGTGCACGCGGTGGAGCAGGTCGTGGGCTCCGACCACGACCGCGGGGGCGGGGGATGACCCCGTGACCGGCCGGTGAGGCTCCCCGGCTGGACCGGACTGCCCCCGGCGCCCGGATGGCCGGCCCGGCTGGTCGACGGCGACGTGGTGGTGCGGCCGCTGGCGCTGTCGGACGAGGAGAGCTGGACCCGCGCCCGCCAGCGCAACTTCGAGTGGCTCAGCCCGTGGGAGGCGACGGTGCCGCCCGGGGGCGACCGGCGCCCCACGTCGTACCGCCAGCTGGTGCAGCGGCTGCACCGCGCGGCCCGGCAGGGGACGACGATGCCGTTCGCGATCGAGGTCGAGGGCCGCTTCGCCGGACAGGTGACGGTCAACAACATCGTGCGCGGCTCGGCGCTCTTCGCCTCCGTCGGCTACTGGTTGGACCAGGCCTTCGCCGGCCGGGGGGTGGTGCCCCGCTCGGTGGCGCTGGTGGTGGACCACTGCTTCGGCCCGGCCGGGCTGCACCGCATCGAGATCTGCGTGCGGCCCGAGAACTCCAACTCGCTGCGGGTGGTGGAGAAGCTGGGCCTGCACGAGGTCGGCTACGCGCCCCGGTTCCTGCACATCGACGGCGCCTGGCGCGACCACCGCATCTTCGCGGTGACCGCCGAGGAGGTGCCCGGGGGGTTGCTCGCGCGGCTCCGCCACGACGGGTGAGCCCCGGGAATCCCACACGTCACAGGAGTTGCTCTGCGACACACCTAGGCACGTCCGCGCCAAGTTCGGCTATCGAACCTAATCTCGACTCGTGGACCTGAGCGCACTCATCTTCGTCGCCCTTGCCGTGGCGTGGGCTGCCTATCTCGTGCCCAAGGCGATCAAGCACCACGACGAGGTGCAGCGCACCCGCTCGGTCGAGCGGTTCTCGCGGACCATGCGGGTGCTGGCCCGCCGGGAGCCGGTCAGCTCCCGTGACTCGCGCCTGGTGGTGACGCCGGGCCGGGCCCCGTCCGTCCCCCGCATCGAGACCAAGGGCCCCGAGCCCGTGGTCGCCACCGTCGCCGCCCGCCGGGCGGCCGCCAACCGGGCCGCCCGCCGCCGGCGCAACGTGCTCAGCGTCCTGCTCCTGGCCCTGGTCGGGGTCGTCGCGGTGGCCGCCTCCGGCGTGATCTCCTGGTGGTACGTCGCGATCCCCGGCGCCCTGCTGGCCGCCTGGCTGGTCGCCTGCCGGCTGATGGTGCGCAAGGAGCGCGGCCTGCCCGTCGTCAAGCCCCAGCGCGCGGCCCCCGCCGCCCCCGAGGAGGCGCCCACCACCGACATCCCGGTCGTCCCCGCCGCCGTCGCCGAGGAGCGGCAGACCGCGGTGGTCACCGCTCCCGACGTCGTCGTCACCGACCCCTCGATGTGGGACATGGTCCCGGTGACGCTGCCGACCTACGTCTCCAAGCCGGCCGCGGTGCGCCGCACGGTGCAGACCATCGACCTCGACTCGACCGGCGTGTGGACCTCCGGTCGCACCGACGAGGACGCCGCGATCGCCCGCGCCGCGGAGGAGTCGGCCCGCACCGAGCAGGCCGCCCAGGGCGACGACGGCGAGACGCGGCGAGCGGTCGGCTCCTGACGGAGGCGAACCTGATTGGGACGAGCCCCGAACCGGGTGCTAACGTTCCTACTCGCTTGGGGCTGTGGCGCAGTTGGTAGCGCGTCTCGTTCGCAATGAGAAGGTCAGGGGTTCGAATCCCCTCAGCTCCACCAGCAGCCCGAGACGGCAGGTCACCGACCTGCCGTCTCGTGCGTTGTGGCCCTGTCCGCGGCGTCAGCCGGGCAGCCGGTCGCCGGTCTGCACCGCCCACAGCGCGGCGTAGGCGCCACCGGCGGCCACCAGCTCGTCGTGGGTGCCGGCCTCGACCACCCGGCCGGCGTCCAGCACCCAGATCCGGTCGGCGTGGCGGACGGTGGAGAGCCGGTGGGCCACCACCAGGGCGGTGCACTCCGCCGTCGCCACCCGCAGCGAGCGCTGGATCGCCGCCTCGGTCTCGTTGTCGACCGCGCTGGTGGCCTCGTCGAGCACCAGCACCGCGGGCCGGCGCAGCAGCGCCCGGGCCAGCGCCAGCCGCTGGCGCTGACCGCCCGACAGGGTGACGCCGCGCTCGCCGACAGGGGCGTCCAAGCCGCCGGGCAGTGCCTCGATGAACTCCCAGGCGGCCGCCGCCTCGGCCGCGGCCCGGATCTCCTCCCGCGAGGCGTCAGGGCGCCCGTAGGCGATGTTGTCGGCGATCGTGCCGGCGAAGAGGTAGACGTCCTGGGCGACGTAGCCGGTGGAGCCGCGCAGCGACTCCCAGTCGAGGTCGCGCACGTCCTGGCCGTCGAGGAGCACCTGGCCGGCCCGCGGGTCGTCGAAGCGCATCACCAGGCGCAGCAGCGAGGACTTGCCCGCCCCGGTGGGGCCCACCACGGCGTGCGTCTCGCCGGCGGGGACCACCAGGTCCACCCCGTGCAGCACGTCGGGCCCCTCGCCGTAGCCGGCCCGGACGCCGCGCAGCTCCAGGCGCCCGCCCACCGGCTGGGCGAGCTGCCGGTCGCCCGCCGGCACCGAGTTGGTCTCCTCCAGCAGGGTCAGGATCCGCACGGTCGAGGCCCGTCCCCGCTGGTAGAGGTCGAGCACCTCGGCCACCCGGGTCAGCGGCCAGAGCAGTCGCTGGGTCATGAAGACCAGCACCGAGTAGACGCCGAGCTCGAGCCGGCCGTCGAGCGTCGCCCACCCGCCCAGCAGCAGGGTCGCGGTGAAGCCGACGAGGATGGCCAGGCGCACCAGGGGGACGAAGGCGGCCGAGGAGCGGATCGCGGCGGTGTTGGCGTCGCGGTAGGCGGCCGAGACGGCCGCCACGCGCTCCCGCTCCCGGTCCTCGGCGGTGAAGGCCTTGATGGTGGTGATGCCGCCCAGGTTGGCGCTCAGGGTGCCGGAGAGGTCGGCGACCGCCTCGCGGACGCGGGCGTAGAGCGGCTCCAGGCGGCGCTGGAAGACCAGCGACCCGAGCACGATCGCGGGGATCGGCAGGAAGGCCAGCAGCAGCAGCTGCCAGGAGGCGGCGGCGAAGATGGCCCCCACCAGGACGACGTTGAGCGCCGTCTGGAGGATCTGCGGCGCCCCGACGTCGAGGAAGCGCTCGAGCTGGTTGACGTCGTCGTTCAGCGTGGCCAGCGTGGTGCCCTGGGGTCTCGCCTCGTGCCAGCCCACGTCGAGGTGCTGGGCGTGGTCGTAGGCCTCCACCCGCAGGTCGTGCTCGACCCCCTGCGCCAGCCCCCGCCACAGCACGTCGGCGACGTACTGGCTGGCCGACTCGATGAGCCACACCACCACGTTGATCGCGGCCAGCCAGCCCAGCTGGGCGTGGCGGGACTCGACCCCGAGCAGCGTCGCGACGAAGGAGGTGTCCCCCCGCACCACCACGTCGACCGCGGCGCCGATGAGCAGCTCGGGCATCACGTCGGCGACCTTGTTGACGGTCGAGGTGGCGACCGCGGCGACGAAGCGCCCCCGGAAGGCCCGGTGACGCTGCCACAGGGAGTGCAGCGGACGGTCCTGCGGTCGCGGGGCGGCGACGGCAGCGGCGGAGGAGGACATGGCCCCGATCCTAGGAAGCCCCGGTCGTTTGCCTCCGCCGCCCCCAGCCGGTTCAATCGTGAACCACGCCCCCTTCCCCCGACAGGACCCATGTTCGAGTTCCTCTGGCTGCGTGAGCTGCTGCTCGCGCTGTCCACCGTGATCGCCGCGGCCCTGCCCTCGGGTCCGGCCGCGCCCGAGCCGCCGGTGGTCGCGCCGGCCGCCCAGGTGGGGCCTGAGCAGATCTTCAGCGACGACTTCGAGCCGACGCCGACCGGGGCTCCCGGCGAGCAGTGGACGCACCTGGCCAGCTCGACCCCAGCCCGTACCGAGCTGACCACGCTCGACGGCCTCAGCGTGCTCCGGGTGCGCCCCGAGGGCAACCTGATCGCCCGGGACCCCGTCCCGCTCGAGGTGGGCACCACCTACCGGGTGAGCGCCTCGATCAAGATGCCCCGGCGCACCGGCACCCACCCGTCCTTCTGGCTGCGCACGCACCACGCGGAGCGGGTCGGGGAGATCGACGTGGTGGAGAGCTGGGGCGGCACGGGTGCGTGCCGCGTCCAGGTCGCGTTCTACTGGCGCTACTTCCCCCGCACCGGTCCGATGGACTGCGTGGGCGCCCGCTACCCCGCCGACATGTCGGGCTGGCACGAGTACGCCGCGGAGTTCACCTACGCCGGCCCCGGCCAGGAGCCCGACGCCGCGCTCGCCGCCCCCACCCGGCTCTTCGTCGACGGGGTCGAGACCTGGTCGACGCCGAGCTCGCCGGTGGCCCCGGAGTACCTGCGCCTCCAGCACAAGCGCAACTGCCCCGACGCGGAGCAGCCGAGCTGCGGCGTGCCGGCCGAGGACCTGTCGGGCCCCTCGATGTATGTCGACTGGGTGCGCGTCGAGGTGGTCGGCCGAGGCATGCCGACCGGTCAGCCCAGCGGGCTGCACGCGGTCACCGAGGGCGCCAGCGGGGCGATGGAGCTGCACGCCGTGGGTGCCGAGGGCGACTTCGCCTCGTTGGCCGCCCAGACCACCATCCCGCTCTTCGTGCGCGACTGGCGGCTGACCCGCGGCGACTACGACGGGGACCACGTCCAGGACCTCTACGCGGTCGACCCCTCGGGCCGGGTGCACGTCCTGGACGGCGCCACCGGCTTCCAGGGGTTCCTGGCCCACGACGTGGTCCCCGGCCTCGACCTCTCGGCCGCCGCCGGTGCCCGGATCGGCGCCGGGGACGCCGACGGCGACGGCCGCGCGGACCTGCACGCGATCGCCCGGGACGCCCAGGGCCTCACCACGGTCACGGTGCTGGACGCCGCCGCCGGCCTGCGCTCGACGCTCTCCACCGACGTGGTCCCGCTGCCGCCGCTCGAGCCGGGCCGGTGGCAGCTCGGCGTCGGCGACCACGACAACGACCAGGTCGCCGACCTCTACGCGGTCGACCTGGCCGGGCCCGGCGGCCAGGTCGAGGTGCACGTGCTCGACGGGGCCGCGCGCTTCCAGTCGTTCCTGACCCAGACGCCCACCGCCATGGCGGCGGTGGACCCCGCGACGTGGACCTCGACGCTGGCCGACCACGACGGCGACGGCCGCGCCGACGTCCAGCTGGTCGACCGCGACGACGACGGCCGGACCTCGGTGCACGTGCTCGGCGCGGCCTCCGGCTTCCAGACGCTCCTGGCCCAGCAGGCCACCGCCCTCGGGTCCACCGCCGACCCAGCCTGGCAGCTCTACTGACGTAGCACACGTTTGTCCCGCTCCGGCGCAGGGTACGCCGCGAGCGTCGCTCAGGAAGTCGGGCGTTCAGCATCCGCGCTCAGGAGTCCCGATGACGATGCGTGTCCTGTCGATCCCTTCGGGGCACGTCTACGTCCGGCACCTCGAGGCCCCCGACGAGTCCGGTCCGGCCGCCCGCCGGCGGGTGGTGCGTCTGCCGGACCCGCCCGCCCCGGGCGACGTGCCGGCCGCGCAGTGGTGGCCGCCGGCCGCGCTGGACGTGCGCTGGGTGCTGGACAACCAGCACTCCTTCGACCTCGCCCACCTGCACTTCGGCTTCGACGCGCGCTCCCCCGACGAGCTGCGCGGCTGGGTGGAGACGCTCGGCTGGTGCCGCAAGCCGCTGGTCTACACCGTCCACGACCTGAGCAACCCCCACCACCGGGACGAGGCCCTGCACGCCGCCCAGCTCGACGTGCTGGTGCCGGCAGCGGCCGCGCTCATCACCCTCACCCCGGGGGCGGCGGCCGAGATCGAGCGCCGGTGGGGGCGGACCGCGACGGTGCTGCCGCACCCCCACGTGGTGCCGGAGGCCCTGATCGCCCGGCCCCGGCCCACCCACGACGACTTCGTCGTCGGGGTCCACCTCAAGAGCCTGCGTGCGGGCATGGAGCCGATCGCGGTGGTGGACGCCCTGGTCAAGGTCCTCGCCCCGCTCGACGACGCCCGCCTGGTCGTCGACGTGCACACCGACGTGATGACGCCCGGCTCCGACAACTACGACGCCGAGGTGGCGCAGACGCTCACCGACCTGGCCGCCGACCGGATGCTGGAGCTCTCGGTCCACGACTACTACTGCGACGACCAGCTGTGGGACTACCTCTCCGGGCTCGACCTCTCGGTGCTGCCCTACCGGTCCGGGACGCACTCGGGCTGGCTCGAGGCCTGCCACGACCTCGGCACCGCGGTCGCCGCGCCCAGCTGCGGCTACTACGCCGAGCAGCGCCCGTGCCTCTCCTTCGGGCTCGACCGCGACGGGCTCGACGCGGTCGGCCTGGAGCGGGCCGTGCTCCGCGCCCGTGCGGAGCGCCCCCGGTGGCGGGCGGAGGTCGCCGAGCGCCGGGCCGAGCGGGCCCGGCTCGCCGAGGCGCACGAGCGCCTCTACGCCGCGGTGCTCGGGGCGTGAGGAGGCAGCCCCTCCGGGTCGCGATCGTGGCCGACTCGCGCTACCCGATCGCCGAGCCGTTCGCCGGCGGGCTGCAGTCGATGACCTGGCACCTGGCGCGGGGGCTGGCCGCCCGGGGCGTGCAGGTCCGGGTCTGTGCCGCCCCCGGCAGCGACCCGCTCCTCGGCGTCGAGGAGCTGACCGTGCGCCCGCCGCGGATCAGCGACCGGGCGCGCGCCGACGTCTCCATGCTGCCGGGGGAGTGGCTCGAGCAGCACCACGCCTACCTGCGGCTGATGCTCGCCCTGGCCGCCCGCACCGACGTCGACCTGGTGCACAACAACTCCCTGCACTACCTGCCGGTGGCGATGGCCGACGCGCTGCCGGCGCCGATGGTGACCACCCTGCACACACCGCCCACGCCCTGGCTGGAGCCGGCCGTCGACCTGTCCACCGGCACCGGGAGCCGCTTCGTGGCGGTCAGCGACTTCACGGCCGGGCAGTGGTCCCACGTCACCACGGCGACGGTGGTGCCCAACGGCATCGACACCCGGCTCTGGCCGCGGGGGCCGGGCGGCGACGACCTGGTCTGGTTCGGCCGGATCGTGCCGGAGAAGGGCCTCCACCTCGCCCTGGACATCGCCGAGCGAGCGGGTCGCCGGCTGGTGATCGCCGGGCCCGTGGTGGACCGCGACTACTGGCACGCGCTGGTCCTGCCGCGCCTGGGTCCCCGGGCCCGCTACGCCGGTCACCTGCGCCAGCACGACCTGGCCCGGCTGGTGGGCCACAGCTCGGCCGCGCTGGTGACCCCCGACTGGGACGAGCCCTACGGGCTGGTGGCAGCCGAGGCCCTCTCCTGCGGCACCCCGGTGGTGGGCTTCGCCCGCGGCGGCCTGCCCGAGGTGGTCGACGGGCTCAGCGCCCGGCTGGTGCCCGGCGGCGACGTCGAGGCGGCCGCCGCCGCGGTGCCTGAGGCCGAGCGGCTCGACCGGGCCGCGGCCCGCCACCGGGCCGTCACCTCCTGCTCGGTGGAGACCATGGTCGACCGCTACCTGGACCTCTTCGCCACCCTGGACGCGGAGCCGGCGGCGTGATCGGCTGGTACGTCCACCACCACGGCGCCGGGCACCTGCACCGGATGCTCTCGGTCACCGCCCACCTCACGGAGCCGGTGACGGTGCTCAGCTCGCTGCCGCCCCCTCCCGGGGCACATCGGGAGTGGATCACCCTGGCCCGCGACGACCGGGGTGGGACGGCCGGCGCCGAGGGACGCGACGTGACCGCGCACGGCGTCCTGCACTGGGTCCCGCGGCACGACGAGGGGCTGGCCGTGCGGTCGGCCCAGGTGGCCTCCTGGATCGCCCGGGCGCGGCCCCGGCTGGTCGTGGTGGACGTCTCGGTGGAGATCACCGTGCTGGCCCGGCTCTGCGGCGTCCCCGTGGCGGTGGTGGCCATGCCGGGCGAGCGCAGCGACCCGGCGCACCGGCTGGGCCGCGACCTGGCCGACCTCCTGGTCGGTGCCTGGCCGGCCGGGGCCGATGGTGACGACGGGGGGAGCCGGGTGCGTCCCGTCGGGGCGATCAGCCGCTTCGACGCTTCTGTGCCCACCGGGCCCCGGCGTCCCGGGACGGGCTACCTGCTCTGGGGCACCGGCGGCGCGTGCGCGCGCGAGGAGCTGCTGGCCCGGCTCCGGCGGGCCGCGCCGGGCCGCGAATGGCTCGGTGCGGCAACGACCACTGACCCCGACACGGTGTGGGAGCTGTTGTGCACGGCGGAGGTGGTGGTCACCCACGCCGGGCAGAACGCCGTCGCCGAGGTCGCCGCCGCCGGTGCGCCGGCCGTGGTGGTCGCCGACCCGCGCCCCTTCGGTGAGCAGGAGCACACGGTGGCCCGGCTGGCCGGCCTGGGCATCGGCGTGCCGCTGACCGCCTGGCCGGACGACGCCCGCTGGCCGGGGCTGCTGGCGCGGGCCACCTCCGTGGGAGGCGAGGCGTGGAAGCGCTGGCACGACGGCCAGGGCGCGCGGCGCTTCGCGGAGCTGCTCGCGTGAGGCTGGTGGTGGCCACCGTGGTGGCCGGGCGGCACGCGCACCTGACCCGCCAGCACGAGTCCCTGGCCGCCGGCTCCAGAGGGCCCGACGCGCTCGTCGTGGTGTCGATGGGCGATCCGGACATCCCTGACGTGGTGGCCGCCGGCCCCCTGGCCGAGCGGACCCGGGTGGTCGACCTGGCGGTCGACGCCGCGGCGGGGGGAGAGGGGCGGCTGCCGCTGGCGCGCGCCCGCAACCGCGCGGTCGCCGCGGCCTGGACCCACGGGGCCGACCTCGCCGTCCTCCTCGACGTCGACTGCCTCGCCGACGAGCACCTGCTGGCCCGCTACGAGGAGGCCGCGGGGCGGCTGGCCGGGGAGGCCCCGCTGCTGTGCGGGCCGGTGGCCTACCTCCCTCCGCCCCGGGACCCCGACCGGGGCTACGACGACGCGGAGCTGGCCGCGGCACGGCCGCACCCCGCCCGGCCGGCCCCGGCGGTGGGCGAGCTGGTCCCGCTCGAGGACTGGCGGCTCTTCTGGTCGCTCTCCTTCGCCGTCGGCCCGCGGGCCTGGGGGGCCGTGGGCGGCTTCGACGAGGCCTACACCGGCTACGGGGGAGAGGACACCGACCTGGGGCAACGGGCCCGGGCGGCCGGGGTGCCGGGGTGGTGGGTGGGGGGCGCCCTCGCCCGGCACCAGTGGCACCCGGTCGAGGACCCCCCGGTGCGCCACCTGGACGACATCGTCCGCAACGCCCGGCTCTTCCGGGACCGCTGGGGGTGGTGGCCGATGGAGGGCTGGTTGAGCGAGTTCGAGCGCCTCGGCCTGGTGCGCCGGACGCCGACAGGCTGGGAGCGCGTGTCCTGAGGCTGTCAGGTCACGCGCTCCCAGCCTGTCGATGTGCCGGGACGGCTACTTCTTGAAGGCGTCCTTGACCTTCTCGCCGGCCTGCTTGAGGTCGGCCACGCTCTGGTCGCCCTTGCCCTCGGCCTTGAGCTGGTCGTCGTTGGTCGCGTCTCCGACGGTTTCCTTGCCCTTGCCGGACAGCTTGTCGGTCGCGTTGGAGATCTTGTCGTCGAGACCCATGGGTCTTTCCTCCTTGATTGGGGACGCAGCGTCCGTACCCGCCGCAGGCCGCCCCCATGCGCGCCCGACGCCGTCGCCGGGCTCAGGCCGCCGGCGCGTCCATCGCGGTGCGCAGCTTGGCCAGGGTGGCGCTGAGCAGGCGGGAGACCTGCATCTGGGTGACGCCGATGTCCGCCCCGATCTCGGCCTGGGTCTTGCCGCCGGCGAAGCGCAGCTCGAGGATCAGCCGCTCCCGCTCGGTGAGGGTGGCCAGCACCGGCTCGAGCGCCGCGCGGGCCTCGGCGGCGTCGAAGCCGAACTCGTCCTCGCCGAGGGAGTTGCCGAGCTCGTTGGCCTCACCCGGGGTGAGCGGCGCGTCCAGGGAGCTGGGCACGAAGCACCCGCTGGCCCCCAGCGCCTCGAGCACCAGGTCGAGCTCGACGCCGAGGTGGGCGGCGATCTCCCGGGGTCGCGGAGACCGGCCCAGCTCCTGGACCAGCGCCTCCTCGGCGCCGTTGATGGCGGCCTGCATCTCCTGGATGGAGCGCGGGGGGCGGACCATCCAACCGCGGTCGCGGAAGTGGCGGCGCAGCTCACCGCGGATGGTGGGCACGGCGAAGCTCAGGAAGTCGCGACCCTTGTCGGCCTGGAAGCGGCGCACGGCCTTGACCAGACCCAGGCAGGCGACCTGCTCGAGGTCGTCGAGGTCGATGCCGCGGTTGCGGTAGCGACGGGCTACGTCACGGGCGACGTCCACGTTGAGCTCGACGACGAGCTCCTCGATCTCGCGGCGCTCGTCACCCTCCTTGGTCGCGGCCTTCTCAAGCAGTTGGGCGGTGGCCGCCCGGCGGTCTGCCGGGTCGGGCCAGATGTTCTCTACGCCAGCCTTGCTGGCGAGTTTCTGCAGCACGAGGAACCTCCCACAAACGGGGGTTGACGTGGCAACGACTTCTCGACCACTCGCCCTACATAAGCACGCCTGCCGACGACTCGCAAGCCAGCGGGCACGCGAGAAAATACTTCACGTACTAACGTTTCGACCGCTCGGAACGGGGAATCACTCTGCAGCCATCTGTGCCCGATAGACCAGTGCGGCGGCCACCTCGGCCACCCTGACGTTGGTGTCGTTGGAGAGCTTGACCAGCACCTTGAAGGCCTCGTCGGGCCCGCAGCCGCGGTCGGCCATCAGGAGTCCCTTGGCCTGCTCGATCGTGGCCCTCGAGGTGAGCGCCTCCCGGAGTTGGAGCACCTCGTGACCGAGGTTGCTGATCTGCTCGAGGGCCTGGGAGAGCGCCGCCACACGCTCCTCGGCGGCGGGCTCGTCGAGGAAGATCCCGCCCTCGGTGGCGTCGTGGACCGCAGCGATCGCAGCCCGGGCGGCGGAGGTCGGCGGGTCGAGGGGGCGGACCCGGTTGACCACGCCCCGGACGGCGCCGTCGACGAGGAGGGGCCGGTTGACCGGCAGCCAGTAGCGGGTGAGGAACCCTCCCGGGAGGGAGCGGTCGGGGATGTCGTAGCGCTGGAGCAGCAGGTGGTGGAGACGCCCCTCACGGAGCACCCGCTCGGCGGAGCGGCTCATCTGAAGGTGGCCGTCGCTCTCCGGGTCGTCGGGGTTCTCGGGGAAGACGTGGAGCAGGCCGAAGGAGAGCAGCTCGTCCTCGGCGAAGCCGGTCACCGTGGTGAAGGCGGGGTTCACCGCCCGGAACACGAGGTTCTCGTCGAGGACGCAGGCGGCTTCCTCGCAGTGGACGAACGAGTCCTCGCGGCCTACCGCCTCGAGCTGTCTGATCAATGCGTGCCTCCGAGGGAGCATGCGACGCGGGCGAAGAAGCTCGCGGCAGAACCTCCGAAGACATTCAACCATCCGCGGGGCGAAAGGCACACCCACGGTTTCCCGGCGGGGCCCCCGGGGTACGCCGCACGTGTGAGTGGCCCGATCTGGCTCGACGGCAGGAATGCCGTGCCGCACCCGCCGTTGGGTGCCGACGCGGAGTGCGACGTGGTGGTGATCGGGGCCGGCATCACCGGGCTGAGCACCGCCTGGGAGCTGGCCCGGGCCGGGCGGCGGGTCGTGCTGCTCGAGGCGCGCCGGCTGGGGACCAGCACCACCGGCGGGTCGACGGCCAAGGTGAGCGCGCTCCAGGGCACGACCTACTCGCGGATCGCCGACCGTGCCGACCTGGACTCAGCCCGGGCCTACGCGCGGTCCCAGCTGATGGCGGTGGAGCACCTGGCCGGCGTGGTCGCCCGGATCGGTGGCGGCTGCGGGTTGGAGCGGCGGGCCAGCTGGATCTTCGCCGAGGACGCGCAGGAGGCGGCGGCGCTGCGCCGCGAGGCCGAGGTGCTCGCCGAGTGCGGCCTGGAGGTGCGGACCGGGTCCGACCCGGGGCTGCCCTTCGAGGTGGAGGAGACGCTCCGGCTCGACCGCCAGCTGATGATCGACCCCGTCGCCTACCTCGACGCCCTGGCCGCCGACTTCGTGCGGGCCGGCGGCGTGCTCCACGAGGAGAGCCGCGTCGTCGAGCTCGCCACCGGGGACCCGCACTGCGCGGTCACCCAGCAGGGCCACACCGTGCGGGCGCCGCACGTCGTGGTCGCCACCCACTTCCCAGCCTTCTCCGAGGGCCTCCTGTTCGCCCGCCTCAAGACCCACCGCGAGCACGTCCTCAGCGGACCGTTGCCCGAGGCGCTCTCCCTGCCCGACATGTACGTGGGCCTCGGTCCCGTCTCGCCCGCGCTGCGACCGGCCGGGGGAGAGGGCGGGGCGCGACTGCTCGTCTCGGGGGCCACCTACATGCCCGGCAAGCAGAGCGCGGCGGTCCGCCTCAGCGACCTGATGGGCTGGGCCCGCGACCGGCTCCCCGGCTACGAGGCGGAGCGCCAGTGGTCGGCGCAGGACCACCACACCCCCGACGGCATCCCCTTCATCGGCGAGCTGCGCCCGCTGACCAGGCCCGGCTCCGGGGTCTGGGCGGCCACCGGGTTCGGCGGGTGGGGGATGGCGAGCGGCGCGCTGGCCGGGGTGCTGCTGCGCGACCTCGTCCTCGACTCCGACGTCGGTCGGGTCGTCCGGCCGCGTCCGGACGACGCGGAGCTCGGCTGGCGCGAGCTCTTCACGCTGCGCCGGGCCCGCTGGGGGGCCGAGAGCCGCCAGGCCGCCGAGCAGGGGGCGGCGTTCGTGGGCAACGCGGTCGCCGGCCGGCTGGTCGCGGCCGGCAGCACCGTCCTCCCGGGCTCCGCGGCCGACCTCGCCCCGGGGGCGGCCGGCCGCTTCCAGCGAGGAGGGGAGGTGGTCGCGGCCTACCGGGACCACGACGGCGTCCTCCACCAGGTCGCCGCGGCCTGCACGCACATGGGCTGCCTCGTCTCCCTCGACGAGACGGCGGAGAAGTGGCAATGCCCCTGCCACGGGTCGCGCTTCGAGCTCGACGGGCAGGTCGTCGAAGGGCCGGCCACCGCGCCGCTGCGGCGCGTCGAGGAGTGAGACCCCTCAGGGGCGGAGCTTGGGCGGCAGCACCTTGTGGGTGCCGTCGCACCACGGGGCGGTCTCGGTCTTGCCGCACCGGCAGACCGCGCTGACCGGGCGCTCGGTGCGGACCACGTTGCCCTGACCGTCGTCGACGAGGTGGTCGCCCCGCAGCAGCATCGGGCCGCCGGGGCAGATCACCACGTCGGCGTGCGGGATACGGCCGACCGGCCCCGGCCGGCCGCCGGGCTCGGCGCTCACGCCGCCGCCTCCCACCGCTCCAGGAAGTGCCGGGCGATCCGGTCCTCCTGGTCCAGGCAGGTGAAGGCGCCGAAGATGACGTCCTCCAGCAGCTCGGGCGACTCCTCCAGCAGGGCGCCGCAGATGGTGCGCACCGCCAGCTGCTCGTGCACCGCGTCGGCCTCGACGTGCTCGCGGTAGTAGTGCTGCATCTCCTCGGGGAGGCCGAGGCGGTCCAGGCCCTGGGCGATCCGCCGGCTCGGCAGCGAGCTGGTCACCTCGAAGGCGGCCAGGTGGCCCAGAGCGGCGCCGCGCAGCCGGCGGTGCAGGCCGAAGAGCGTCATCACGTTGTTCTGCTCCAGCACCTCGGTGGGCGTCTCGGCGACGTAGGCGCCGTAGGTCGCGTCAAGCCCGCAGGCGCGCATGCCCAGGGCGAAGAGGTGCGAGTGCAGCCGGTTGGGGTCGCCGCCGCCGTACTCGTCGTACTGCAGCTCCATCAGCGCCGCCTTGGCGGCGGTGCCGAGGCGGGGGACGACCCAGGAGACCGGGTCCGACTCCTTGAGGTGGTAGACCGACCGGGCCCGGAGCAGCTCGAGGAACTGCTCGCGGGTGGCGTGCCGGTGCAGGTACGGCGAGAGGGAGGCGCCCTCGTGCTCGTCGGCGAGCCGGAAGATCTCCTCCGCGCTCTGCGCGGTGGTGCCCGACTTCTCGAAGCGCGCGCGGAGGTCCTGCTCGAGGTCGTCCTCGAGGTGGCGGCGCAGGCCGAGCAGGATCGGGTCCCACTCCAGGGCATCGTCGACGCCGTCGAAGCCCCCGTAGTGCAGCTCGTGCAGCATCCACAGGCTCAGCTGGGCGTCGTGGTCGTCGTCGGCGACCGGGGCCGGCCGGGAGGCGAGGGGGCGGGGGCTCGACGCGGCCAGGGCGTCTCGCAGACGGTGACTGAGCGTCCCGCGGGGAGGAGGCAACTGCATGGTCCCGACGTACCCGGCGCCGGGCCGGGTCATGCCAGCCTCAGATCCAGCGGCGGAACCACATCCGCTCCAGCCACTCCTGGTGGGTGAGGAGCTCGTTGGTCCACACCGGCCAGAACCAGACGAAGCAGAGGGCCACCAGGGCCACGAAGGAGCCGCCCAGCACCGCGCCGAGCGTCCGCCGCCGGTTCGGCCGCGGATCCGGGCCGACCAGCCGGGCCAGGCAGAGCACCACCGCGAGGACCAGGAACGGCAGGGTCGCGACGGCGTAGAAGAGGAAGATGGTGCGGTCGTCGTACTGGAACCAGGGCAGCCAGGTGGCGGCGGTGCCCACCACGGGCACGCCGAGGCGCCAGTCGCGCGCACCGACCCACAGCACCAGCGAGGCGAGCAGCGCGAGCGTCCCGCCCCACCACAGCACCGGGTTGCCCAGCAGCAGCACCTGGCGCAGGCAGGTGGAGCCCTGGGGCGCGTCGCACCCCTGCTCGCCGGGTGCGATGTCGAGCTCGGTGGCGACGCCGACCGGCCGGTTCATCAGCAGCCAGCCGTGGGGCTTGGAGGCATAGGTGTGGGTGGCGTCGTTGAGGAACTCGGTGTGGAAGGTGTAGACGTCGCGGTGGTAGTGGGCCAGGGAGGTCAGCGACTGCTTCAGCTCGCCGAGGCCCTCGGCGTCGGGCTCGTCGCGGGTCGGCCAGGGCTCCCCGCCGTCGTGGGTGGTGTACTGCGTGCTGGACAGGGCGCGCTCGTACTCGTCGGCGTGGGCCAGCCACCCCGACCAGGACGCCACGTAGACCACGAAGGCCACCAGCACCAGGTGGACGAAGGCGGGGACGCCGTCCAGCAGGGCCGAGCGGAGCACCGGCCAGCGCACGCCGCGAGCCCGTCGGGCGCCGGCGCTCCAGGCCCACACCAGCAGGCCGAACGCCGCCAGCGGGTAGAGCGCGGTCCACTTCGTCCCCACCGCCAGGCCGAAGGCGACGCCGCCGGCCAGCAGCCACGGCCGGAACCAGACCCGCGGCCCCCACCCGCGGGTGACCCCGCCGGGGACGCGCTCCTCCAGCCGCTGCCGGAACCACTGCCGGTCGGCCACCAGGCAGTGCACGGCACACAGCAGGAAGAAGGCCATGAAGATGTCGAGCAGGGCGAGCCGGGAGAGCACCAGGTGGAGACCGTCGAGCGAGAGCAGCAGGCCGGCCAGCAGCCCCCAGAACACCGAGCCGGTCAGGCGCAGCGCGAGGCGGCACATCACCAGCACCATCAGCGAGCCGACCACCGCCGAGGCGACCCGCCATCCGTAGGGGTCCATCCCGAAGAGGTGCTCGCCCAGCCCGATCAGCCACTTGCCGACCTCGGGGTGGACGACCATCGAGGGGTCGCCGGTCCACAGGCCGTCGGTGGTCCCGTCCAGGATCTTCTCGTCGGCGCCCTCGGTGTAGCCGCGCGCGTAGCCGTGGTTGACCAGCGACCAGGCGTCCTTGGCGTAGTAGGTCTCGTCGAAGGAGAACTGGTGCGGGGAGCCGAGCCGCCAGAGCCGGAGGAAGAGCGTGACCCCGGTGAGGAGCAGCGCCGCGGACCACGCGACGACCGGGTCCTGGAGCCGTGGTCGGCGGCGCGGAGGGGTCACGAACCGACACTGTAGACGGATGCGGGTGCAGGATGGGCGCATGTACTCAGAGCGGGATCCAGGGCGTGGCGCCACCTCATCGACCCCCGGCGGGCCCGGTGTGCTGGTGCTCGCCGCGACGCCGATCGGGCAGGTGGGCGACGCCCCGCCGCGACTCGCCCACGAGCTCGCCCACGCCGACGTGGTGGCCGCCGAGGACACCCGCCGGCTGCGCCGGCTGACCAGCGACCTCGGGCTGGAGCTGGGCGGTCGGGTGGTCTCCTACTTCGAGGGCAACGAGCAGGCCCGCACCCCGGTGCTGCTCGAGGCGCTGCTCGCCGGGGAGCGGGTGGTGCTGGTGACCGACGCGGGGATGCCGAGCGTCTCCGACCCCGGCTACCGCCTGGTGGTCGCGGCGGTCGAGCACGACGTCCGGGTGACCGCGGTGCCGGGCCCGAGCGCGGTGCTGACCGCGCTCGCCGTCTCGGGGCTGCCGGTCGACCGGTTCTGCTTCGAGGGCTTCCTGCCCCGCAAGGCCGGCGACCGGGCCCGCCGCCTCGACTCGCTGCGTGCCGAGGAGCGGACGATGGTCTTCTTCGAGGCCCCGCACCGCACGGCGTCCGCGCTGGCCGCGCTGGCCGACGCCTTCGGCGACGACCGCCCGGGCGCGGTCTGCCGCGAGCTCACCAAGACCTATGAGGAGGTGCGCCGCGGCGGGCTGCGCGAGCTGGCTGAGTGGGCCGCCGACGGGGTACGCGGGGAGGTGACGGTGGTGGTCGCCGGGGCGGAGGGTGCCCCGGAGGTGGCCGACGACCCGGAGAGCCTCGCGGCTGCCGTCACGGCAGCGGAGGAGGACGGGATGAGTCGCAAGGAGGCGATCGCTGCGGTCGCGAAGAGGGCCGGGGTGCCCAAGCGCGTGGTCTACGACGTGGTGCACGTCCGATGAGCGGCCGGATCCCGTCGTACCGACGCGGTCGGCTGACCTTCGACGTCGTCGACAGCGGGCCCCAGGACGGCGATCCGGTGGTGCTGCTCCATGGCTTCCCCGAGCGGGCCGGCTCCTGGCAGGCCGTCAGCGCCCTGCTCCACGACGCGGGGCTGCGCACCCTCGCCCCGGACCAGCGGGGCTACTCCGCCGGGGCCCGGCCGGCCACCCGGTGGTCCTACCGGTTCCCCGAGCTGGTCCACGACGTGGTCGCCCTGGTCGAGGAGGTGGGGAGCCCGGTCCACCTGGTCGGCCACGACTGGGGCGCGGTGGTGGCCTGGGCGCTGGCCGACCGGCGTCCCGACCTGGTCCGCTGCCTGACCGCCGTCTCCGTGCCGCACCCCAAGGCCATGGTGCACGCCGCGCTGCACGGCCCCCAGTTGGCGCAGTCCTGGTACGTCGCGCCCTTCGCCGTCCCCGCCCTGGTCGAGACGGTGGTCCGGCTGCGTCCGGAGCTGATCGACGTACCGCTGCTCAAGGGCGGCATGCGCCCCGAGGACGTGGAGCGCTTCCACCGCGAGATCGTGGACGACGCAGCGCTGCCCGGCGCGCTCGGGTGGTACCGCGGGGCCTTCCTCTCCCCGCCCTCGGTGGGCCGGATCCAGGTGCCCACCACCTACGTGTGGAGCGACCGGGACGTGGCGCTCTCGCGGGAGGCGGCGGAGGCCTGCGGCGACTTCGTGGACGGCGACTACGAGCTGGTGGTGCTGGAGGGGATGAACCACTGGATCCCGAGGCAGGCGCCGGAGGAGCTGACGGCCGCGATCCTGGCCCGGATAGCCTCGGTGGGATGAGCCAGCCCACCCCCGTCGACCGGCCGAGCCGGGCCAGCGGCGCCACCCGCGACAGGGCCCGCCCGCCGGCCCCCGAGCCGTTGCCCCACCCGGTGGTCGACAACCACTGCCACCTCGACATCGCCGACGGCGATCCGCCTTCGACGCAGGAGGCCATCGCCGCAGCCGCCGCGGTCGGGGTGCCCCGGATCGTGCAGATCGGCTGCGACCTGCCCGGCGCCCGCTGGGCGGTGGCCGCGGCGCAGGAGCACGGGGCGCTGGTCGCGGGGGTGGCGCTCCACCCCAACGAGGCACCCCGGCTGGCGGCCGAGGGTCGGCTGGAGGAGGCGCTGGCCGAGATCGAGGCGCTGGCCCTCGCCCACGACCGGGTCCGCGCCGTCGGCGAGACGGGCCTGGACCACTTCCGCACCGGGGAGGACGGCCTGCCCGCGCAGGAGGAGAGCTTCCGGCGGCACATCGAGATGGCCAAGCGGCTGGATCGGACGCTGGTCATCCACGACCGCGACGCCCACGACGACGTGCTCCGGGTCCTCGACTCCGAGGGTGTCCCCGACCGCTGGGTGATGCACTGCTTCTCCGGCGACGCGGCGTTCGCCCGCGCCTGCCTGGACCGGGGTGCCCACCTGAGCTTCGCCGGCACGGTGACCTTCAAGAACGCCCAGCCCCTGCGGGAGGCGCTGGCGCTGGCCCCGCGCGACCGGATCCTGGTGGAGACCGACGCGCCCTACCTGACGCCGGTGCCGTTCCGGGGCCGGCCCAACGCCTCCTACCTGGTCCCGCACACGGTGCGGGCGATGGCGCAGGTCCGCGGGGACGACCTCGAGGTCCTCTGCGCGGCCATCGACGCCAACACCGACGCCGCGTTCGGCGGCTCCTGGTAGCCGCGGGCCTCTCCGAGCTCCGTGCCCGACCCTGTTCTGGTGTGACGCATGTCGGTCCTGGGGCAGATGTGGTCTGTGGGGCGAGAGGAGTGTCACTTTCACCCGGTTTTCACCGGTTCGAGTTTGGCGCCTACCCAATTCTCGTTATCGTCTCGTGACTGTTGGCCGGGATCGGATGACTTCGCCAGCCGGGACCGCCCCACACCGCACCTCACCAGGAGCACGTGGATGCCGGATCCGGCACCGAGGCCCGGGAAGAACGAAGCTTGGAGACTCGTGCGCGAAAAGATCGCACACCTCAGCAAGAAGACCCCGCTGCTCGTCACGCTGGCCGCCTTCGTGGCCGTGGCGCTGGTGGGCACCACCCTCGGCTACGCCGCCCTCACCAAGTCGGTGACCCTGACGCTGGACGGCGAGACGCGTGAGATCAGCGCGATGGGCGACACCGTCGCCGACGTCCTGGAGGCCGAGGGCATCGAGATCGGCGAGCGCGACGAGGTCGCGCCCGGTCTCTCCACCCCCGTCAGCGACGGGAGCGAGGTGACCGTCGCCTTCAGCCGTCCCCTGGAGCTCGTCGTCGACGGCGACGCCGAGACCCACTGGGTGACGGCCCCCGACGTCGCGGGCGCGCTGGCCCAGATCGGTGACCGCTTCCGCGGGGCCGACCTGTCGGCCAGCCGCAGCGCCTCCATCCGGCGCTCCGGCATGGAGCTCGAGGTCGTCACCCCAAAGCGGGTCTCGGTGGCCGTGGCGGGCCGCAAGGCCCGCAAGCACCACGTGCCTGCGCTGACCGTCCAGGACGTGCTGGACGAGCTCGACGTCAGCCTCGACGCCGACGACGAGGTCAAGCCGGCCCCCGGCCGCGAGGTGAAGCCCGGCGACCGGATCACCGTCACCCGGGTCAAGGTCGTGCGCAAGCAGGTCAAGGGCGAGCACGTCGGCTTCCGCACCGTGGAGAAGAAGGACGACGGCATGCTGGAGGGCGAGCGCAGCGTGGTCCGCGAGGGCCGGCCCGGCCTGCGCGACGTCACCTACCGGCTGCGCTACGAGAACGGCGACCTGGTCCGCCGTACGGTGCTGGACGCCAAGGTGCGGCGCAAGGCGGTCGACGCCACGGTCAAGGTCGGCACCCGCTCGTCGGGTCCGGACTACTCCTCCGGCAACACCGTCTGGGACCGGCTCGCGCAGTGCGAGTCGGGCGGCAACTGGGCCACCAACACCGGCAACGGGTACTACGGCGGCGTGCAGTTCAGTGCCGCCACCTGGCGCTCGGTGGGCGGCACCGGCCTCCCGCACCAGCACAGCCGCGAGGAGCAGATCAAGCGGGCCTCGATCCTGCAGGCGCGGGCGGGCTGGGGCCAGTGGCCCCACTGCAGCGCGCAGCTGGGCCTGCGCTGACTCTCTCGCCGGGGGTGCCAGGTCATAGGGTGACCCGCATGACGACGAGACCGCCGAGGCTCCTCGGTCCGGCGGAGGTGCGTCTGCTGGCCGCCGAGCTCGACCTGCGCCCCACCAAGCAGCGGGGGCAGAACTTCGTCATCGACGCCAACACGGTGCGCCGCATCGTGCGCGACGCCGCGGTGGGTCCCGACGACGTGGTCGTCGAGGTCGGGCCGGGCCTGGGCTCGCTGACCCTGGCCCTGCTCGAGGCTGCCGGCCGGGTGGTCGCGGTCGAGGTCGACCCGCTGCTGGCCGGGCGCCTGCCGGCGACGATCGCCGAGCGCGCGCCCGACCACGTCGACCGCTTCGAGGTGGTGCTGGGCGACGCGCTGCGCATCACCGAGGTGCCGGGGCCGGCGCCCACCGTGCTGGTGGCCAACCTGCCCTACAACGTCTCGGTCCCGGTGCTGCTCCACATGCTGGCCCTGCTGCCGTCGCTGGAGCGGGGGCTGGTCATGGTCCAGGCCGAGGTCGCCGACCGGCTGGCCGCCTCCCCGGGCTCGAAGGTCTACGGGGTCCCGTCGGTCAAGGCGGCCTGGTACGCCGACGTGCGCCGGGCCGGCGCGGTCGGCCGCAACGTCTTCTGGCCGGCGCCCAACGTCGACTCCGGGCTGGTGGCCTGGACCCGTCGCGAGCCGCCGGCGACCACGGCCACCCGCCAGCAGGTCTTCGCGGTCATCGACGCGGCGTTCGCCCAGCGGCGCAAGACCCTGCGCGCCACCCTGCGTGCGATGGCCGGCTCCGCCGAGGCCGCCGAGGCCGCGCTGGTCGCCGCCGGCGTCGACCCGCAGGCCCGGGGCGAGGTCCTCGACGTCGCCGACTTCGCCCGGATCGCCGAGAAGCTCCAGGAGGTCTCGTGATCAGGCGGCTGGAGAGTGCCGAGTCGGGCGTGCTGACCGTGCGGGCGGCCGCGAAGATCAACCTGCACCTCGGGGTGGGCGCGCCGCGCGAGGACGGGTTCCACCCGCTCGACACCGTCTACCAGGCGGTCAGCCTCTACGACGACGTCTCCGTGGCGGCGTCGTCGGAGTGGACCGTCGAGACCGTCCTGGCGCCGTACCTGCTCGGCGCCGAGGTGCCCGCACCCGGCGCCAACATCGTCGACCGGGTGGGGCGGCTGATGGGCGGCGAGCAGGGGCCCGGCGCGGCGGTGCGGATCGGCAAGTCGATCCCGGTGGCCGGCGGGATGGCCGGGGGCTCGGCCGACGCGGCCGCCGCGATGGTGGCGCTGGACCGTCTCTGGGACCTGCGGACCCCCGACTCGGAGCTGCTGGCGATGGCCGCCGAGCTGGGCAGCGACGTGCCCTTCGCCCTGCTGGGCGGCACCGCTCGCGGGCAGGGGCGCGGCGAGCAGGTCACCGAGGTCGCCGACCACGGCGACTACGCGTGGGTGGTGGTGCCCGACGAGCGCGGCCTCTCCACCCCCGAGGTCTACCGGCGCTTCGACGCCCTCTTCCCCGACGCCCCCGACGAGCCGGCGCCGGCCACCCGGGTGCTGGAGGCACTCTCCTACGGCGACCCCGGCCGGCTGGCCGTGGCGCTCCACAACGACCTGCAGCCCGCCGCCCTCGACCTGCGTCCCGACCTGTCCCGGGTGCTGGAGCGCGGCGAGGCGGAGGGTGCGCTGCGTGGGCTGGTCTCCGGCTCCGGGCCCACCTGCGTCTTCCTCTGCGACTCCACCGACGCGGCCCAGTCGGTGGCCGACGCGATGGCGGCGGTCCATCCGCTGGCGCTGCTGGCGGTCGGCCCGGTCGCCGGCGCCCACATGGTGGAGGTCCTCTGATGGCCGGCGGCTCGGTGCGTCCCAACCTGCTCAACCTCGAGCGCGTCTCGAAGTCCTACGGGATCCGCCCGCTGCTCGACGACGTCTCCCTCGGGATCGGCGCGGGGGAGCGGATCGGCATCGTCGGCCGCAACGGCGACGGCAAGACCACCCTGCTGGAGGTGATGACCGGGATCGAGGAACCGGACTCCGGTCGCGTCTCGCGCACCGGCGGCCTCGACGTCGGCTACCTGCACCAGGGTGACGAGCTGGAGGACACCCACACGGTCCGCGAGGCGGTGCTGCGGGGCAAGGACGACCACGAGTGGGCCGCCGACGCCACCGCGCGCGGGGTGGTGCGCGAGCTGCTGGTCGGCATCGACCTCGACCGGGCGGTCACGGGTCTCTCCGGGGGCGAACGGCGGCGCTGCGCGCTCGCCGCCCTGCTGCTGGAGCCGCACGACCTGGTGATCCTCGACGAGCCCACCAACCACCTCGACGTGGAGGCCGTGGCCTGGCTGGCCCGCCACGTCGCCTCCCTGCCCAGCGCCCTGGTCATGGTCACCCACGACCGGTGGTTCCTCGACGAGGTCTGTCAGACCACCTGGGAGGTGCACGACGGCCAGGTCGACTCCTACGAGGGCGGGTACGCCGCCTTCGTGCTGGCCAAGGCCGAACGGCAGCGCCAGTCGGCGGCCAGCGAGACCCGGCGGCAGAACCTCGTGCGCAAGGAGCTGGCCTGGCTGCGCCGCGGCGCCCCGGCCCGCACCTCGAAGCCGAAGTTCCGCATCGACGCCGCCAACCAGCTCATCGAGGACGTCCCGCCGCCGCGGGACCGCCTGGAGCTGCAGCGCTTCGCCGCCCAGCGCCTGGGCAAGGACGTGCTCGACGTCGAGGACGTCGACCTCTTCCGCGGGGAGCGCCAGCTGCTCTCCCACGCCACCTGGCGGCTCGGCCCCGGCGACCGGGTCGGCCTGGTCGGCGTCAACGGCGCCGGCAAGAGCTCGGTGCTGGCCATGCTGTCGGGCGACCTCGCGCCCCGCGCCGGCAAGGTCAAGCACGGCCGCACGATCGCCATGCAGCACCTCAGCCAGCAGCTCGACGACCTCGACCCCGACGAGCGGGTGCTGCCGATGGTGGAGTCGGTACGCCGGGTGACCAGGACCGCCGACGGGCAGGAGGTGACCGCCACCTCGATGCTCGAGCGCTTCGGCTTCACCGGCGACCGGCTGACCACCCGCATCGGTGAGCTCTCCGGCGGGGAGCGCCGGCGCCTCCAGTTGCTCCTGCTGCTGCTGAGCGAGCCCAACGTGCTGCTCCTCGACGAGCCGACCAACGACCTCGACATCGACACGCTCACCGTGCTGGAGGACTTCCTCGACGGGTGGCCCGGGACCCTGGTGGTCGTCTCCCACGACCGCTACTTCCTGGAGCGGGTCACCGACTCGGTGTGGGCGCTGCTCGACGACGGCAAGATCTCGATGCTGCCGCGCGGGGTCGACGAGTACCTGGAGCGGCGCCAGGCGATGCTGGCCGCCGCGGCCGCCGCGGCCGCAGCACCCTTGGCCTCCGCAGCCGCCGAGCCGACGCCGAAGGTGCGCAGCGGCAGCGCCGAGGAGCGCGCCGCCCGCAAGACGATGGCGCGGATCGACAAGCAGCTGGCGAGGATCACCGAGCAGGAGGCCGTGCTCAACGCGCAGATCCTCGAGGCCGGCGAGGACTACGAGCGGATGGGCGCGCTCAACGCCACCCTGCAGGAGCTGGCCGCGGAGCGCGACGAGCTCGAGCTGGAGTGGCTGGAGGCGGCCGAGCAGGTCGAGTGAGCCGACCGGTCAGCTGAAGGGGCGGAGCAGCTTGCGCAACAAAGCGGCCAGCTGCTCCCGGTCGGCGTCGGGGAGGTCGCTCATCAACCGGCCCTCCGCCTCGAGCAGCGCCTCGAAGGCGCCGTCGACGGTGACCTTGCCGTCGGGGGTGAGGCGCACCAGCACGCCGCGCCGGTCGTGCGGGTCGGGCAGTCGCTCGACCAGGCCCCGGCTGGTGAGCCGGTCGACGCGGTTGGTCATGGTGCCGCTGGTGACCAGGGTCTCGCGCAGCAGCCGCCCGGGGGAGAGCTCGTAGGGCTCGCCGGCGCGGCGCAGCGCGGCGAGCACGTCGAACTCCCACGACTCGATGCCGTGCGCGGTGAAGGCCGAGCGGCGAGCCAGGTCGAGGTGCCGGGCGAGGCGCCCGATCCGGCTGAAGACCTCGACGGGCGCGAGGTCGAGGTCGGAGCGCTCGCGCGCCCACGCCTCGACCAGCCCGTCCACCTCGTCCCGCATGGGTCCCACACTATCGGACGGTCGAGAATCTTGACATCAAGACAAATGTTGCCGAGGGTGGACGTCATGACCTTCTCCTGGGACCCGGCCCTCTACCTCGAGTACGGCGACGAGCGCGGTCGCCCCTTCGTCGACCTGCTCGCCCGGGTCCCCGCCGCGGCGCCGGCCCGGGTGGTCGACCTGGGCTGCGGCCCGGGCAACCTGACCCGGCTCCTCGCCGAGCGCTGGGCCGGGGCGGAGGTGACCGGGGTCGACTCCAGTCCCGAGATGATCGAGCGCGCCCGCGCCGTGCCGGGCATCGCCTGGCAGGTGGCGGACCTGCGCGACTGGCTCGCCGCCGGTCCGGACCCGGTCGACGTGCTGGTCTCCAACGCCACGCTGCAGTGGCTGCCCGACCACCTCGACCTGCTCCCCGCGCTCCTCGGGGCGGTCCGTCCCGGCGGGTGGCTCGCTTTCCAGGTGCCCGGCAACTTCGAGGAGCCCAGCCACACCATCCGGCGCGAGCTCGCCGCCTCGCCGCCGTACGCCGCGCACACCGGGGGAGCCGCGGTCCCGGACTCGCACGACGCGGCGACCTACCTGAGGGCGCTGCGCGGCCTGGGCTGCTCGGTCGACGCGTGGGAGACGACGTACCTGCACGTCCTCTCCGGCCCCGACCCCGTCTTCGAGTGGGTCTCGGCGACGGGGGCGCGCCCGACCCTCCAGGCGCTGCCGAGCGACCTGCGGCCCGCCTTCGAGGACGAGTTCCGTCGCCGGCTGCGCGAGGCCTACCCGGCCACGGACGGAGCCGTGGTGCTGCCCTTCCGCCGGATCTTCGTGGTGGCCGCAGTCACTGGGTGAGCAGGCTCGGGCTGGCCTCCATGCCGGAGAGCCCGTGCCAGGCCAGGTTGACCAGGTGTGCGGCGACGACCTCCTTGGCCGGCTGGCGGGCGTCGAGCCACCACTGACCGAGCATGGCGGTCATCCCGACCAGCATCTGCGCATACATCGGGGCGACCTCCGGGTCGAGGCCCTTCTCGCCGAACTTCTGCATCAGGATGCCCTCCACCCGGCTCGCGACGTCGCCGATCAGCGACTTGAAGGTCGACGTCGACGCCCCCACCGGGCTGTCGCGGACCAGGATCCGGAAGCCCTCGGGGCTCAGCTCGATGAAGTCGAGGAGCGCCCCCACCGAGTTCTGCAGGAGCTCGCGGGAGCTGTCGCCGGTCAGCGAGGCCCGCATCATCGTGAGCAGCCTGGTGACCTCCCGGTCGACGACCACGGCGTAGAGGCCCTCCTTGCCGCCGAAGTGCTCGTAGACGACCGGCTTGGAGACCCCGGCCTGGGCGGCCACCTCCTCCACCGCCGTGCCGTCGAAGCCTCGTTCGGCGAAGAGCCCGCGTGCGACGTCGATGAGCTGCTCGCGGCGCTCGGCTCCAGTCATCCGGCTGCGTGGCGGCTTGGTGCTCATGCGCACGAGCCTAAGCGGTCGGCTCGCTCTGACTAGGGTGGGGCGCATGAGCCTCCCGCAACGACCCCTCGGCGACAGTGCCGTCAGTGCGATCGGCCTCGGCGCCATGCCGCTCTCCATCGGGGGGGAGGAGGCGGCCGTCCGGGCGCGAGCGACCATCCACGCCGCGCTCGACGCGGGCGTCACCCTGATCGACACCGCCGACTGCTACGCCCCCGACGGCACCGGGCTCGGCCACAACGAGCGGCTCGTCGCCGACGCGCTCGCCTCCTACGCCGGCGACACCGAGCAGGTGGTCGTGGCCACCAAGGGCGGGCTGCGCCGCGACGGCGCCGCATGGCCGACCGACGGGCGCCCGGAGTGGATCCGCGAGGCGGTCGAGGGCTCCCTGGAGCGTCTCGGCGTCGAGCGGATCGACCTCTACCAGCACCACAGCCCCGACCCGGCCGTCCCCTACGAGGAGACGATCGGCGCGTTCGCCGAGCTGGTGGCCCAGGGCAAGGTGGCCGGGGTGGGTCTCTCCAACGCCGACCCGGCGCAGATCCGCCTGGCCCACGGCATCCTCGGCAGCTCCCTGGTCTCGGTGCAGAACCGGTTCTCGCCGAGCTTCCGCGGCTCGCGCCCCGAGCTGGACCTCTGCGCCGAGCTGGGCCTGGCCTTCCTGCCGTGGAGCCCGCTGGGCGGCATCTCGCACGCCGCCGGCCTGGGCTCGTCGTTCCCCGACTTCGGCGACGTCGCGCGCAAGCACGACGCCACCCCCCAGCAGGTCGCCCTGGCCTGGGAGCTGGCGCAGGACCCGTGCGTCATCCCGATCCCGGGCGCGAGCCGGCCGGAGTCGATCCGCGGGTCGGTCGAGGCGCTGCAGCTCCGGCTGGACGCCGAGGACGTCGCCCGGCTGGACGCCTCCTCCCTGCAGTGGGCCACCGGCTCCTGAGCGCGCTCAGACCCGCTTGTCGTCGTCCGGAGCGCCGCCGACCATCGAGACCTGGAGCACCTTCTTCTCGCCGACGAAGCGCTTCTGCACCAGGGTGGCCAGCCAGGTGAGGACCAGGTTGATCACGATGTAGAGCAGCGCCGTGACGAAGAGGGTCGGCACCCGGTTGTCGAACTCGAGGTAGATCTGGCGGGAGACCTGGGTGAGGCCCGGCGCCACCACGTAGAGCCCGAGCGCGGTGTCCTTGAGCGCGACCACGCACTGGCTGATGATCGCGGGCAGCATGATCTTCACCGCCTGCGGCAGCAGCACGATGTTCATCACCTGCGTCTTGCGCATCCCGATGGCGTACGCCGCCTCCGCCTGACCCGGGGGGACCGCGTTGACCCCGGCGCGCAGCACCTCGGCGAGCACCGACCCGTTGTAGAGGGTGAGTGCGATGACCACCGCCCAGTAGGAGGAGCTGCCGTCGGCGATGCCCAGGGCGTACCAGGTGAAGACCATCAGCAGCAGCACCGGGACGGCGCGGAAGAACTCCACCACCGCCCAGGCGGGCCACCTGACCCACCCGTGGTCCGACATCTTGCCCAGGCCGAAGATGGCGCCGAAGACCACGGCGCCTGCCACCGCGGTGCCGGCCATCTTGACGGTCTCCAGGACCCCGTCGACGAGCAGCGCCTCGACGAAGCGGGGGGTCACGAAGACCTCCCACTTCTCGCCGGCGAGCTGCCCGGCGTCGTAGAAGCGCCAGACCGCCCAGGCGACGAGGCCGACGAGGGCCACCAGCGAGACGACGCTGTAGAGGCGGTGCCGCGCGACGGTGCGGGGCCCGGGGGCGTCGAACAGGACGCTGGTGCTCATCAGGCGATCCTCCAGTGACGCTCGAGGCGGTTGGCGGCGAAGGAGAACAGCTCGACGAGCACGATGTAGCCGAGGGCGAAGGCGATGAAGATCGCGGTGCGCTCGGAGCTGTAGTTGTTGGTGAACGAGCGCATCTGGGAGACCGCCTCGGCGACCCCGAAGACCGCGGCGACCGAGGTGTTCTTGATCAGGGCGATCTGGACGCTGGCCAGCGGCGGCACGGAGGCGCGGAACGCCTGGGGCAGCACCACCTGGCGCATCACGCCGGCGAAGGGGAGGCCGATCGCCCGCGCCGCCTCGGCCTGGCCGAGGGGGACGGCGTTGACGCCGGAGCGCAGCGCCTCGCAGACGAAGGCGGAGGTGTAGAGCGAGAGGGAGACCACCGCGGCGCCGAAGAAGGCGGTGAGGTCGAAGTCGCCGAACGAGATCTGCAGCCAGTTGAACCGGATGTCCAGCACCGGTGCGGCGAAGGAGAAGAAGGCGAAGACGATCACCAGCGGGGTGTTGCGCACGGTGGTGACGTAGAAGGCGGCGGCCTTGCTCAGCACCGCGACGGGGCCGACGCGGAAGGCGACCAGCAGCGTGCCCAGGAGCATCGAGAGGACACCGGAGAAGAGGAAGAGGAAGACGGTGTAGCCGAAGCCCTTGAAGTAGAGGTCGAGGTTGTCCAGGACTGCGGTCAAGCCGGGCTTCCCTTCTCGGTGGTGGGGACCTGGCCCGGGGCGGCGCGTGGTGCGCCGCCCCGGGTCATGGCGTCATGCGTGGTGCGTGGTCACGCCTGGATCAGGCGCAGTCGTCCAGCGCCGGGGGCTCGGGGGTCTCGACGCCCGACGGGCCGAGGGTGTCCTCGAAGGCCTTCGCCCACGTGCCGTCCTCGAACGCCTCGGTGAGGGTGTCGTTGATCCACTGGCACATCTCCGGGCTGTCCTGGGAGTAGCCGACGCCGATGCGCTCCTCGGAGAACTCCTCGCCGACGACCTTGAGCTGGCCCTCGTTCTGGGCGGCGAAGCCGGCCAGGATCGCGCCGTCGGTGGACATGCCCTCGACGGTGCCGTCGAGCACCTTCTGCACGCACTCGGAGTAGCTGTCGAAGCCCACGCCCTTGGCGCCCTGCTCGTTGATCCGGTCGATCGAGGTCGAGCCCGTCACCGAGCAGACCTCCTTGCCCTTGAGGTCGTCGATGCTCTCGACGTCGCTGTCGGCGGGGACCAGGAGCTGCTGGCCGGTGACCATGTAGGGGCCGGCCTGGCCGACGACCTTGCGGCGGTCGTCGGTGATCGAGTAGGTCGCGAGCACCAGGTCGACGCGGCCCTCCTGCAGGAAGGGCTCGCGGTTGTCGGAGATGGTCTCGGTCCAGATGTCGGCGTTGTTCGGGTCGATGCCGAGGTCGGCGACCAGGATCTTGGCGACCTCGACGTCGAAGCCCTTCGGGATGTCGTCGGTGGCACCCTTGAAGCCGAGGCCGGGCTGGTCGAACTTGACGCCCACGGTGATCTTGCCGGACTCGGCGATCTCCTTCATGCGCGTGCCGTCCTCGAAGTCCTCGGCTGCGTTCTCCGAGACCTCGACGTCCTCACCGGCGTCGTCCTCGCCCGCGTCGCCGCAGGCGGCCATGGTCAGCGCCAGCGTGGCGCCGACGATGAGCGCCTTGCTCCTGATGAATCGCATGCGTTCTCCCTTGCTTTTCTCGGGTTGATGAGTCGTGCGTCTGGGGGGATGCTCAGTGCTTGAGGATCTTGCCGAGGAAGTCCTGGGCCCGCTCCGAGCGCGGGTTGGTGAAGAACTCCTCGGGGGTGTTCTCCTCGACGATGGCGCCGTCGGACATGAAGACCACCCGGTCGGCGGCGGTGCGGGCGAAGCCCATCTCGTGGGTGACCACGATCATCGTCATCCCGCCGCCGGCGAGGTCGACCATCACGTCGAGGACCTCCTTGATCATCTCCGGGTCGAGGGCCGAGGTCGGCTCGTCGAAGAGCATCACCTTCGGCTCCATCGCCAGCGCGCGGGCGATCGCCACCCGCTGCTGCTGGCCCCCGGAGAGTTGGGCGGGGTACTTCTCGGCCTGGTGCGCGACGCCGACCCGCTCGAGCAGCTCCATCGCGCGCTTCTCGGCGGTGGCCTTGTCCTGCTTGCGCACCTTGATCGGCCCCAGCGTGACGTTCTCCAGGATCGTCTTGTGGGCGAAGAGGTTGAAGGACTGGAAGACCATCCCCACCTCGGCGCGGAGGTTGGCCAGGGCCTTGCCCTCCTGGGGGAGCGGCTGCCCGTCGAGGCTGATGGAGCCCTTGTCGATCGTCTCGAGGCGGTTGATCGCCCGGCAGAGCGTCGACTTGCCGGACCCCGACGGACCGATCACCACGACGACCTCGCCGCGGGCGACCTCCAGGTCGATGTCCTTCAGCACGTGCAGCTGCCCGAACCACTTGTTGACGCCCTGGAGGCTGACCAGGGTCTGGCCGGTGGAGGTGCTCTGAGCCACGGTCATTGCGGCAACCTACCCAGAGTGCACGCGGCGAGGCACCCCTGACCCCGTTGGTTCACCGAATCGTGACCTCGCGGCAGGGTCGCCGTACCCTGGGGAGGCCATGACTGCCACGCCCCAGACCGCTCCCCGCACCTACGAGGTCCGCACCTACGGGTGCCAGATGAACGTCCACGACTCCGAGCGCCTCACCGGGCTGCTGGAGGAGGCGGGCTACGCCGCCGCCCCGGCCGGCGAGCAGGCCGACGTCGTGGTCTTCAACACCTGCGCGGTGCGGGAGAACGCCGACAACAAGCTCTACGGCAACCTGAGCCACCTCGCCCCGGTCAAGGCCAAGCGCCCCGGCATGCAGATCGCCGTCGGCGGCTGCATGGCGCAGAAGGACCGGGAGACCATCGTGGCGCGGGCGCCGTACGTCGACGTCGTCTTCGGCACCCACAACATCGGCTCGCTGCCGGCCCTGCTCGACCGGGCCCGCTCCCAGGAGGAGGCGCAGGTCGAGATCCTGGAGTCCCTCTCGGTCTTCCCCTCCACGCTGCCGACCAAGCGCGACTCGGCCTACGCCGCCTGGGTCTCCATCTCGGTGGGCTGCAACAACACGTGCACGTTCTGCATCGTGCCGGCTCTGCGCGGCAAGGAGACCGACCGGCGTCCCGGCGACATCCTCGCCGAGATCCGGGCGTTGGTCGCCGAGGGCGTCACCGAGGTGACCCTGCTGGGCCAGAACGTCAACGCCTACGGAGTCGAGTTCGGTGACCGCCAGGCCTTCTCCAAGCTGCTGCGCGCCTGCGGCGAGATCGAGGGGCTGGAGCGGGTCCGCTTCACCTCCCCGCACCCGGCCGAGTTCACCGACGACGTGATCGAGGCGATGGCGCAGACCCCCAACGTGATGCCGCAGCTGCACATGCCGCTGCAGTCCGGCTCGGACCGGGTGCTGCGCGCGATGCGCCGCTCCTACCGGCAGTCGAAGTTCCTCGGGATCATCGAGCGGGTGCGCGCCGCGATGCCGCACGCGGCGATCTCCACCGACATCATCGTCGGCTTCCCCGGCGAGACCGAGGAGGACTTCCTCCAGACCCTCGAGGTGGTCCGCCGGGCCCGGTTCGCCAACGCCTACACCTTCCAGTACTCCATCCGCCCCGGGACGCCGGCCGCGGCCATGCCCGACCAGATCCCGCCCGAGGTGGTCAAGGACCGCTACCAGCGCCTCGTCGCGGTGGTCGAGGAGGTCGCCTGGGAGGAGAGCCGCAAGCAGGTCGGTCAGGTCGTCGAGCTGATGGTCTCCGAGGGCGAGGGGCGCAAGGACAACGCCACCGCCCGCCTGTCGGGTCGTGGCCCCGACAACCGGCTGGTCCACTTCGAGGCCGACTTCAGCGGCGTCGAGGCCGACTCCGTGCGCCCCGGCGACATGGTGACCGTCCGGGTCACCTACGCCGCCCCGCACCACCTGGTCGCCGACGGCCCGGTGCTCTCGGTGCGCCGTACCCGCGCCGGCGACGCGTGGGAGCGCCGTACCGCGGCCCCCGCGCCGGCCTCCGGCGTCGGGCTCGGCATGCCGACCCTCGGCGTCCCCGCCCCGTTGCCGCCTGCGCCCGCCTGCCGCTGACCCGCCGCTGCGTCATACGGGTTTGTGCACCGGCAAGGTCACCCGCTGACCTTCTCGCTGCACAAACCACTCAGCAGGACGGGCAACTGCGGGGGCTGCCGGACCAGCCGCGGGTCCTGAGCAGCGCCCCGAGTCGCGCGGCTGTGAGGCAGGAGTGGTCGAAGACCTGGCCCCACCCCAGACGGATCGTGACCCACCCCGCGACAGCGGCATCCAGATCCCGTTCGAGGTCGCGGTGGCGTGCCGCGGCCGTGTCGTGGAAGAGGCGGCCGTCCAGCTCGACCAGGAGACCGTGGGCTCGATACTCCACATCCCGGTAGACCGAACCCCGGAGCGAGTCCCGCACCTGCCGGTCGGCCGCGGGCAGGCCGTGCGCCCGCTCGACCCGGTGCAGGTACCCGTGCTCGAGCACCGAGCAGGCTCCCGTCGCCACGTCATCGAGGACCCTGGCGAGGAACCGTCGTCGAGGCAAGCGCTCGAGCTCGGTCCAGGCCGCCTGGAGCCGGGGTGCGGTGGTCCGGCGGGACTGGACCGCGTCCGACAGGATCCGCACCGCTCCGAAGTCGCTCGAGGCTCGGGCGGCCTCGCGCAGCACGGCGTGCTCGGTGCGCATCCGGGGTGGCGAGGTGTTCCAGTGGACCTTCGGTGTGAGGTCGGCGACCCGGTGCAGGCGCAGGCCCGGCGGAAGGTCGAGATCGCGCTCGCGCTCCACCGCCACGTGGATGACGCCGGCGTCGTGCGCGGTCCTACCCGGACCGTCGGTCATCCGGAGGGAGGAGGAGTCGCACAGCGCCGCCGGCCACGCGAAGAGGACCCCGGCCCACGCGCGCTGGATCCATGTCGGCTCGCCGGTGTGGGCGAGGTAGACCCGGGGGTGGTGCCGCGTCAGCTCGCGGCGCCGCTCGAGCCGACGAAGGTCATGGGGCTGCAGACCTGCCTCCAAGGCCTGCCGCCGGGAGATGACCCCCGACTGGTGCGCGAGCAGCTCGGCGAAGTGGTCGGTCGTCACGCCCCCGAGACTGCCGCCGACGTCCGGGACCGTGCCCTCGCGGTGGCCGGATGCTGGGGAGGGCGCCGTGTTCCACAGGGTCTGTGCTCCCGAAGGGTCACCAGGTGTCCCTCCGGGAGCACAAAGCGTGCTGGCTCAGCGCCCGACGTCGTCCGACGGGGCCTGCTTGGGCGGGATGCCGACCGGCTTGGGCTCGTGGCCGTCGGCGGACTGCTCGGGCGGCGCGTCGTCCGGGTCGACCGGGTGGGGTGCGGAGTCCCGCAGTCCGTCGGTCGCCTCCTGGCCGGGGCCGGCGTGGCCGACCCGCTCGCTGCTGATCCCCATGCCGCCGCCGAGGCGGTCGTCGCCGCCCGCGGCCGGGTTGGAGCCCTGCAGGGACTCGGCCACGTCCGGGTCGACGGCGCCCGGGTCACGGTCCTGGTCTGGTGTCTTCTCACTCATGCCGGCGGCTCGTCCTCGGTGTCGTCCTCGCCCGAGACCTTGCCGTCGTCGGGCGCCTGGTCCTTCTCCTGGTCGGGCTCGGTGATCTCGTCCGGGATCGCGTCGTCGACGGCCGCGTTGTCCGCGGGGTCGAGGTCGTGCGGGACCGGATCGGCCGTGGGCTCGTCGGGCACGATGGCGTCCACGCCCCCCGGGTGGAGCTCGGGCTCCTCGGTGGTGGGCTTCGGCTGCTTGCCGATCTCGTCACTCATGCGCGCGCTCCTGGTTCAGAATCCGAAGGTCAGGTACTTCACCTCAGTGCCCAGATTGGCCAGCGCCAATCGTTCGTGACCGACCACGGGGTCGGGGAGGGCGTCGAGCGGGAACCAGTCCAGTGCCGCGCACTTCTCCGGCTCCACGATGCGGGGCTCCCCGTCCCAGCTGCGGGCGGTGAGGAAGAAGTCGATCCGCTCGTCGATCGCCGACGCGTGGGCGGTGCGCTGCATCGTGAACTCCAGGCGGAGGTCGGCGCCGGTGATGCCGAGCTCCTCGGCAGCCTCGCGGTGCGCCGCGTCGTACGCCGTCTCGCCCCGCTCCACGTGACCCGCGGCGGCGGCCGCCCAGTGGTCGTCCATGTAGCCGGTGCCGGTGCGCAGCTGGAGCAACACCTCGGTGCCCCCTGCCCCCTCGCGCAGCAGGTAGACGTAGCTGGCGGGGACGACGACGAAGCGCTCCACCTCAGCCGGTCGGGTTCGAGGGGTCGGTGGGCGGCCCGGGGGTGGTCAGCCCCGGCTCCTCCTCGGTCTGCGGGTCGGGCGTCGGGCGCTCCTCGTGCTCCGGGTCTCCCATGTTCCACCTCCAGCTCGTCGGTCAGGTCGCCTTGGCACACTAGCCCCCATGCCCAGCGAGCTCCCGCCCGTCGTCGCCGTGGTCGGGGCGACGGCCGCCGGCAAGACGGGGCTCTCCCTCGACCTGGCCGAGCGGCTGGACGGCGAGGTCGTCAACACCGACGCGATGCAGGTCTACCGCGGCATGGACATCGGCACCGCCAAGCTGCCCCCGGAGCAGCGGCGCGGCATCCCGCACCACCTGCTCGACCTGATGAGCGTGCGGGAGACCGCCAACGTGGCGCAGTTCCAGGAGCTGGCACGGCGCACGATCGCGGAGGTGCGCGGGCGGGGCCGGGTGCCGGTCCTGGTCGGCGGCTCGGCGCTCTACACCCGCGCGGTGCTCGACCGCTTCGAGTTCCCGGGCACCGAGGAGTCGGTACGCCGCCGGCTCGAGGCCGAGCTCGCCGAGGCCGGCCCCGCCCTCCTGCACGCCCGCCTGGCGAGCCTCGACCCACAGGCGGCCGCCGGCATCCTGGTCGCCAACGGGCGCCGCGTGGTCCGTGCCCTGGAGGTCATCGAGATCACCGGCAGGCCCTTCAGCGCCACCTTGCCGCGGCTGGAGTACGCCGACCCGACGACGGTGCAGATCGGCGTGGACATCGACCGCCCCACCCTCCACGCCCGGATCGCCCGGCGGGTGGCGCAGATGTTCGACGAGGGCTTCGTCGAGGAGGTCGAGCGGTTGCTGGCCGAAGGCCTGGAGGAGGGACTGACCGCCTCCCGGGCGATCGGCTACCGCGAGGTCGCGGCCCACCTGCACGGCGAGCTCACCCTGGCCGAGGCCCAGGAGCGGACCGTGATCGCGACCCGGCGCTTCGCCCGGCGGCAGGACTCCTGGTTCCGCAAGGACCCCCGGATCACCTGGATCCGGTTCGACGACCCAGACCGGGTGGAGCGTGCGCTCCGCGCGGTCGGCTGACCGGGGCGTCCCGGTGGCCGGGTGTCACACTGGGCCGGTGACTTATCCGTTCCTCAAGGGCCACGGCACCGAGAACGACTTCGTGCTGCTGCCCGACCACGACGGGTCCGTCCACGGGGACCTCTCCGCCGAGCGGGTCCGCGCCCTCTGCGACCGCCGGGCGGGCCTGGGTGCCGACGGGGTGCTGCGGGTGCTGCGCACCTCGGCCGTCGGGGCGGGGGACCCCGAGTGGTTCATGGACTACCGCAACTCCGACGGCTCGGTCAGCGAGATGTGCGGCAACGGCCTGCGCGTCTTCGTCCGTCACCTGGTCGAGGAGGGGCTGGTCCCGGCCGACGAGCCGGTGCCGGTGGCCACCAGGGACGGGATCAAGGTCTGCACCGTCGACGGCGACCTGGTCACCCTCGACATGGGGGTGCCGAAGGTGCTGGGGGAGACCTCGGTGGCGGTGGGCGAGCGTTCCTGGCCGGCGCTCAGCGTCGACATGGGCAACCCGCACGCCGTGGCCTTCGTCGACGACCTGGCCGACGCCGGGTCGCTGCTGGTGGCGCCGCGCCACGACCCCGCGGTCTTCCCCGACGGGGTCAACGTGGAGTTCGTCGTCCGCCGCGCCGCCGGTCACGTCGCGATGCGCGTCCACGAGCGCGGCTCGGGGGAGACCCGCAGTTGCGGCACCGGCGCCTGCGCGGTGATGGTGGCGACCGCTCGCGCCGACGGCGCCTCGCGCCCGGCGACGTACCGGGTGGACGTGCCGGGCGGGGAGCTCCAGGTGAGCTGGACCGAGCAGGGTCACGTCCTGCTGACGGGGCCCGCCGTGATCGTGGCCCGGGGAGAGACCGCGCTCTGAGTCGAGTCGCGGGCGCCGAGCGCCTCGCACTGGTCCAGCCACTGCGCGCGACGCTGCTCCGAGGCGTGGCGGACGTCGGTGAAGCGGGTGACCTTGACCGGCTTGATGCCGCAGAACTCCAGGGTCCGGGCCTTCACCTGCTTGACCGTGGTGTCTCCCACCAGCGGCAGGTACCAGCGGGGTGAGTCCGAGGTGACGACCACCCGACCGGTACGGCCGGCGAGCAGGCCCTCGGGGCGTCCGTTGTCGAGGTAGCGGAACGCCCAGCCGATCTCCAGGGTCCGGTCGAAGAAGCCCTTGAGGAGTGCCGGCACCGAGCCCCACCAGAGCGGGGTGAGCACGGTGACGTGCTCGCTGGACTCCAGCAGCTCGCGGGCGCGTGCCAGGTCGGGCTCCAGGTGCTGGCCGGGGCGGTAGCCGGCGTGCAGCACGGGGTCGAAGTCGAGCTCGCGCAGGGTCAGCGCGACCCCCTCGGCGGCGGCGCCGGCGGCGTAGCGGGCGGAGAGGGCGGCGGTGAGCGACGTCGGGTCGGGGTGGGCGTCGACGATCAGGGTGCGGGTCATGGCGGTGCTCCGATCTGGACAATGACAAGAATGTGGACACCGCCAACATCGCGTACCATCTTGTCCGTGTCAAGATCTCCGTCGGCCTATCACCACGGCAACCTCCGGCCCGCACTGGTGGCGGCCGCGGCCGACCTGCTCGAGGAGGTGCCTCCGGCCCGGATCAGCCTCCGCGAGGTCGCCCGTCGCGCCGGGGTCAGCCACAACGCGCCCTACCACCACTTCGGGGACCGGGCGGGGCTGCTCGTGGCGGTCGGCGTGCGGGCGATGGGCGACCTGGTCGCCGCCCAGGAGCGGGCGATGGCGGGGGAGGAGGGGCCGGTGGCGCGGCTGAGCGCGATGTTCACGGCGTACGTCGGGTTCGCGGCCGACAACCCGCAGGCGTTCTCCCTGATCTTCGACCCCGAGTACTGCTCGGCCGGCACGCCCTCGGACGCGATGGCGCCGCTGATCGCGCGCAACGAGGAGCTCCTGGCCCGCGAGGTGGACGGGCTGGTGGCGCTGCCTCGCTTCGCGGGCCGCGACCCCGCCGCCCTGGCGGCCGGCCTGTGGGCCACCGTGCACGGGATGTCGGAGCTGGTGGTGCTCGGCCACCTGCCTCGCGAGGTGGTCGCGCCCGCGGCCGCCGCCCTCCTCGCATGAGGAATGGCCGGGGCGGGCACAACGTTGACCACCGATAACGGGTCGCGTCAGGTGCGCCCCGGGCCTACCCTGAAGGGCATATGACGAACGCACGCGACTTCTCGCTGAACGACCAGCTCGACGCCACGCAGGCGTGGGACGACGACGACTTCGAGTCGGGCTACGCGGAGCCCGACCCCGATGAGCCCGACCCCGAGGAGACCACCGGGTCGATGGACCTCGCCGAGCGCCACGCGCTCAAGCGGGTCGCCGGCCTCTCCACCGAGCTCGAGGACATCTCCGAGGTCGAGTACCGCCAGCTCCGGCTCGAGCGGGTCGTCCTGGTCGGCGTCTGGACCGAGGGGTCGGTCGAGGACGCGGAGAACTCCATGGCCGAGCTGGCGCTGCTGGCCGAGACCGCGGGCGCCGAGGTGCTCGACGCCATCTACCAGCGCCGGCAGCGCCCGGACCCCGCGACCTACATCGGGCGCGGCAAGGTCGACGGGCTGCGCGAGATCGTCGCCGCCACCGGCGCCGACACCGTGATCTGCGACGGGGAGCTGGCGCCCAGCCAGCTGAGGAACCTCGAGGACCGGCTCAAGGTCAAGGTCGTCGACCGGACCGCGCTGATCCTCGACATCTTCGCCCAGCACGCCAAGTCGCGTGAGGGCAAGGCGCAGGTCGAGCTGGCCCAGCTGACCTACATGAAGCAGCGGCTGCGCGGCTGGGGTGGCAACCTCTCCCGCCAGGCCGGTGGCCGGGTCTCCGGCGGTGAGGGCATCGGCGGCCGCGGCCCCGGTGAGACCAAGATCGAGACCGACCGTCGCCGGATCAACGACAAGATCGCCAAGCTCCGCCGTGACCTCAAGGCGATGAAGGGCACCCGGGAGACCAAGCGCTCCCAGCGCCAGCGCAACCAGATCCCGTCGGTGGCGATCGCCGGCTACACCAACGCCGGCAAGTCCTCGCTGCTCAACCGGCTCACCGACGCCGGGGTCCTGGTCGAGGACGCGCTCTTCGCCACCCTCGACCCCACCACCCGGCGTACGACGACCGCCGACGGCCGCGTCTACACGATGAGCGACACCGTCGGCTTCGTCCGGCACCTGCCCCACCAGCTCGTCGAGGCGTTCCGCTCGACGCTGGAGGAGGTCGCCGACTCCGACCTGATCCTGCACGTCGTCGACGGCTCGCACCCCGACCCGGAGGGCCAGTTGGCCGCCGTCCGCGAGGTCTTCGCCGAGATCGGGGCCGACAAGGTGCCCGAGCTGGTGGTGATCAACAAGGCTGACGCGGCCGACCCGATGGTCATCGCCCGGCTGCGCCAGCGCGAGCCCCACAGCGTGGTGGTCAGCGCCCGCACGGGCGAGGGCATCGCCGAGGCGCTCGCGACCGTCGAGGCCGAGCTGCCCCACCCGTCGGTGGAGTTCGACGCGCTGCTGCCCTACGAGCGGGGCGACCTGCTCAACAAGCTGCACCAGCACGGCGAGATCGACCAGCTCGAGCACACCGGCGCCGGGACCAGGGTCCGCGGACGAGCACACGAGGAGCTCGCGGGCGAGCTCCTCGTGTACTCCGTCTGAGCCGTCCTCAGATGAGGTCGCGCCCCTCGCGGCGCGCCTCGCGCCACTCGCCGAGGAACGCGCGGCTGATCACGAAGAGGACGGCGGCGACGATCACCGGCCACATCAGGACGTAGAGGGTGAGTGCGACGGTGCTCATGGCGTTCTCCTTCTGGATCCGGGTCAGCGGACCGGGTCGAGGTTGTCGTCGAGGTCGTCGTCGGCGTCGAAGTCGCCGACCAGGTCCTTGACCGAGTCGAAGTCGAACGACGCGCCGCTGAGCGACGACATGCCCCAGCAGACCAGCGTGCTGACGGCGTAGGCGACCAACGAGCCGCTGAGGGTGGCGTAGTCGTGGATCGCCCCGAAGGCGAACGGGGCCGAGACCAGCGCCGCGACGACACCGGCGATCTTCGCGGGCGTGAGCCCGAGGAAGCCGAAGACCATCAGGGCGGCGACCACGCCGACGCCGATGATGGAGAGCACGTCAACGACGAGCCCGGTGACGCCGTTCATCGGGATGAGCGAGAAGCGCACCGGGAGGAAGACGGCCAGGGCGACCAGCACCGAGACGGTGAACGCCTTGTTGGTGACCTTCTCCCAGTAGAAGCTGGCGATCACCGGGAAGACCAGCGCACCCCACAGGGCACCGACGAAGACCAGCAGGTCGAGGATGTCGAGCTGGAGGCTGGCGAAGGCGATGGCGATCGCCGTCGAGACGACCATGGTGGCGCGGCCGATCAGCAGCATGGTGCGCGGGTTGGCGCCCTCGCGGCCGGCGACGTTCTGGCCGTAGACGTCGGCCATCACGATCGAGGACAGCGCCGAGAGGTCGGAGTCCGCGGTCGAGGAGAGCGCCCCGATGATCATGATGAAGAAGACGGCCACCAGGACACCGGGCAGGTAGGCGGCGGCCATCTGCGGGACGAGGTTGTTGACGTCCCCGCCCTGCGGCTCCAGCCCCAGGTAGAGCGCCATCACGCCCAGCATCCCGACCCCGATCACCATCGCGCCGTAGCCGACGGTGGCGGTGATGAAGGTGGGCTTGATCAGGTCCTCGCGCACGGCGAAGAGCCGCTGCGCGATGGTCTGGTTGCCGATGGCGTAGGCGAGGACCGCGGCGATGTAGGGCGCTCCCTGGTTGAGGAAGGCGTCGCTGGAGAAGAAGTTGCCCTGCTGCGCGGTCAGGTTGCCGGCGCCTGTCTCGAACGCCGCGGGGAAGCCGGCGGCGAAGAAGATCACCGGCACGATCACCATGACGGCACCGAGCATCGCCGCGACCTGCACGAAGTCGGTCAGCACCGAGGCGCGGAAGCCGGACCACAGCGTGTAGAGCAGCACGCCCCCGGCCACCATGAAGACGCCCTGGACGAAGGTGAAGGGGGAGAGCAGCGAGATGAGCACGCCGCCGGCGATGAAGTTGGACATCAGGCTGATCAGGCTGCCGACCACGTTGGAGCCGGCGAGCATCAGCTGGCTGGAGCGGCCGTGGCGCACGTGCAGCACCTCGGCGAGGGTGTGTGCGCGGGGCGCGACGGCGCGGATCCGCCGGCCGAACGGGTAGATGAACAAGATCATCAGCGCGCCCCACAACCCGTAGTGGATCGGGCCGGAGATGCCGTAGGTGTAGCCGGAGCTGGCGGAGGCGTACATCGACGACGCCCAGATCCAGGTCGCGGTCATGCTGGCCGCGGAGATCCCGAAGCCGATGTTGTGGCCGGCGGTCATGTAGCCGTCGGCGTTCTCGTTCTTCTTGCCGATCCGCGTGGAGATCCAGAAGGTCCCCCCGTAGAACGCCAGCAGCAGGAGCAGGATCGTCCCCACTCCGAAGGTCACCGAATCCAACCCGTCCACGTGCAGCTCCTCACGTCGCCGGAGGCGTCGCACCCCGCCGGCAGCGTTCCCGGAACCGGTGCGTGGTCGGGGGTTCTCGCTGGCGGCGGCCGCGTCCACACCCGGGGGCGGACGTCGGGGGTGGTCCCCGAAGGCGCGCGCTTAGGGCCCCAGCGAGTCAGTGATTCCTCGGGAGCTCCGACTTCTCAGCACGTTATCAACTTCCTCTCAGGTAACGTCACGGGGGACCTTCCGAGGGCACCGGAACCAACCGGGCGCGCGGCGCGTTCCAGAGGAGGTGCCCGGATTGGGCACCTCTGGTCGGCTAGGGAAAGATGCGTCGCATGTCACGTGGTGCCTGGATCCGCTTCATCCTCGTGCTCGGCCTGCTGGCCGGGTGCGCAGCGCTCGCCCTCAACAAGGAGCCGAGGCTGGGTCTCGACCTCAGCGGCGGCACGTCGATCACCCTGGAGACCAGCGACAGCCCCTCGGGGGTGAAGGCCAACGCGGAGAACACCGACCGGGCCGTCGAGGTCCTGCGGGGCCGCGTCGACGCGCTCGGCGTCTCCGAGCCGACCCTGGTCCGCTCCGGTGACAACCGCATCCTGGTCGAGCTGCCCGACGTGCAGGACTCCGAGCAGGCGGTCGAGACGATCGGCCGGACGGCGCAGCTGACCGTCCACCCGGTGGTCGCCGGCGGCCTGCCGAACGCCGACGGCAAGCCCTCGGAGAAGGGCAACCTGCTCGTCCCCAGCGAGCAGGGCGACGTGCTCGAGGTGGGCCCCGCGGTGATGGAGGGCAACGACATCACCGGCGCCGAGGCGGTGCAGCCCCAGAACAGCACGGGCTGGGCCGTCGCGGTCGACTTCTCCCGCGCCGGATCCGACGCCTTCGAGAAGCTCTCCGCCGACGCCGCCTGCGCCACCGGCGACCAGCGTCGCATCGCCATCGTGCTCGACGGCGAGGTGATCTCCTCGCCCGAGGTCCAGGTGCCCTGCGGCAGCGCGATCATCGGCAGCACCCAGATCACCGGCAACTTCACGATCCAGGAGGCCCAGGAGCTGGCCATCCTGATCGAGGGCGGCGCGCTGCCGCTGCCGGTGGAGATCATCTCGGTCAGCGAGATCGGCCCCACCCTGGGTGACGCCGCGATCGACGCCTCGTGGAAGGCCGGCGTCATCGGCCTGGTGCTCACCGGGCTCTTCATCATCTTCGTCTACCGCTTCGTCGGCTTCCTCGCCACGATCGCGCTGACCTCCTACGCGCTGCTGGCCTACGCGATGCTCGTCGGGCTCGGCTCCACGCTGACCCTGCCGGGCCTCGCGGGCTTCGTGCTGGCCATCGGCATGGCGATCGACGCCAACGTGCTGGTCTTCGAGCGCGCCCGGGAGGAGTACCAGGCCAACCCGTCCGCGGGGCTGCGCCGGGCCCTGATGATCGGGTTCAACAAGGCCTGGACCGCGATCATCGACTCCAACGTCACCACCCTGCTCGCCGCCGGCCTGCTCTTCTTCCTCGGCTCCGGGCCGATCAAGGGCTTCGGTGTCACGCTGAGCATCGGCGTGGTGGCCTCGATGGTCTCGGCGCTGATCATCGCCCGGGTGCTCACCGAGCTAGGGGTCGCCAACAAGTGGGTCTCGCGGCACCCGCAGGTCTCCGGCATCGCCGACATCGGCCGGGTCCGCACCTGGCTGGAGCGCAAGAACCCGCAGCTGATGGTCAAGCGCGCGCTGTGGCTGGCGATCTCCGGCGTGGTCACCCTGGTGGCCCTGGCCGGCATCGTGGTCAACGGGCTCAACCTGGGCGTCGAGTTCAGCGGGGGCCGGGTGATGGAGTTCTCCACCACCGAGAAGCTGGACGCCGACGAGGCCCGCGACGCGGTCGAGGAGGCGGGCTTCGCCGACGCGACCGTCCAGGAGTCCGACCAGGCCAACATCACCGTCCGCACCGGCGAGATCAGCAACGAGGAGGCCGAGGAGATCCGGGCGGCCCTGGCCGAGATCGGCGGTGAGGCCGAGGAGGTCCGAGACGAGAAGATCAGCGCCTCGTTCGGCAACGAGCTGCGCGACAAGGCGATCATCGCCTTCGCGATCGCCTTCGCCGCCCAGCTGATCTACCTCGCCGTCCGCTTCAAGTGGACCTTCGGCCTGAGCGCGGTGATCGCGATGGCGCACGACGTGCTGATCGTGGTGGGTCTGTTCGCCTGGCTGCAGAAGCCGATCGACGGCATCTTCCTGGCCGCCGCGATGACCATCATCGGTCTGTCGGTCAACGACACGGTGGTCGTCTTCGACCGGGTCCGTGAGCGCTGGCGGGAGTCCAAGCCCGGCGAGCTCTTCACCGACTTGGCCAACAAGGCGGCGGTCGAGACGCTGCCGCGGACGGTCAACACGGGTCTGGGCACCATGTTCATCCTGGCCGCCCTCGCGGTCCTGGGTGGAGACTCGCTGCGCGACTTCGCGATCGCCCTGCTCGTGGGTCTGGTGGTCGGCACCTACAGCTCGGTCTTCACCGCGACCCCGCTGGTCACCTACCTCCAGGAGCGGTGGCCGATGTCGAAGGAGAAGAAGATCAGGGTCGAGCGCGCCCCCGACGACTCCGGTGCCGTCGTCTGAGGTGCCTGACTGTCGGCGCCCGGCCCTAGGCTTCTCGGATGCCTGACGCGACCGAGACCGCCGCACCTCCCGCACCCTCGGTGCCGGAGGTGCTGGCGGCTGCCGTGGGGGCGCTGGGCGGTCAGGAGCGCCCGGGCCAGGTCGAGATGGCCGAGGCGGTGACCGCGGCGATGGAGTCTGGCCAGCACCTGCTGGTCCAGGCCGGGACGGGCACCGGCAAGTCGTTGGCCTACCTGGTGCCCAGCCTGCTGCACCGCGACCGGGTGGTCGTGGCCACCGCCACCCTGGCCCTCCAGCACCAGCTGGTGGAGCGCGACATCCCGCGGCTCATGGAGGCGGTCGGCGACCGGGTGGACTCCTCCTACGCGGTGCTCAAGGGGCGGTCCAACTACGCCTGCCTGCACCGCGTCCGCGAGGGCGTCCCCGACGAGCAGGGTGTGCTGGTCGACGTCCCGGCCGGCTCGATGGGCGCCGAGGTCCTCGAGCTGCGCAGCTGGGCCGAGGCCGAGGTGGAGTCGGGCGGCTCCGGCGAGCGGGACAACGCGCCCCGCCACACCGACCGCACCTGGCGTCAGGTCAGCGTCAACCACCGGGAGTGCCTGGGCGCGGCGCGCTGCGCCTTCGCCACGGAGTGCTTCGCCGAACGGGCCAAGGAGAAGGCCCAGCGCTCCCACCTGATCGTCACCAACCACTCCTTGCTCGCCATCGACGCGATCGAGGGGGTGCCGATGATCCCCGACTACGACGTGGTGGTGATCGACGAGGCCCACGAGCTCACCGCGCGGGTCACCCAGGCGGCGACCGACGAGCTGTCCGTGGGCGACGTGGAGCGGGCCTCGCGCCGGGCCCAGCGCCACGTGGCCGAGAACGCCGGCGCCTCCAACCCCGCCGACGACCTGGCCGACGCCGCCGAGGCCCTCGCCGACGCCCTGGCGATGACCCCGGGGGGCCGGATCGACCAGATGGGGCAGCAGCTGGGCGACGCGCTGGTGCTGGTCCGCGACGCCGCCCGGGCGGTGGTCTCGGCGTTCGGCAAGGAGGAGAAGGGCGCGGGGGAGGTTGACGCCGCCCGGACCCAGGCCAAGGGGCTGGCTCAGGAGGTCTTCACGACCGCGGAGCGGATGGCGGCCGGCAGCGACGCCGACGTGCTGTGGCTCAACGAGGCCCGCGAGCGGATGCCCGCCCGGCTGGCCGTGGCACCGCTCCAGGTGTGGGCGCAGATGCGCGAGCGGCTGCTCACCGACAAGACGGTCGTCTTCACCTCGGCGACCCTGATGCTGGGCGGCGACTTCGCCTCCGTGGCCGGCAGCCTGGGGCTCAAGCCCTCGGAGCGCGTCGACACCGGCGCCCCCGCCGTGGAGTCCGAGGGAGCGCGCCCGTGGCGCGGGCTCGACGTGGGCTCGCCGTTCGACTACGGGCGCCAGGGCATCCTCTACCTCGCCCGCCACCTGCCGCCGCCCGGCCGGGACGGGCTGGGCCAGGCGCAGCTCGACGAGATCGTCGATCTCGTCGACGCCGCCGACGGGCGCACGCTTGGCCTCTTCTCCTCCCGCCGCGCCGCCGAGGCGGCCGCCGAGGTGGTGCGGGAACGGCTGCCCCACCTGACCACCCTGGCCCAGGGTGAGGCCCAGCTCCCCGAGCTGGCGCGTCAGTTCGTGGCCGACCCGCACACCTGCCTGTTCGGCACCCTGAGCCTGTGGCAGGGGATCGACGTGCCAGGGCAGACCTGCCAGCTGGTGCTGATCGACCGGATCCCGTTCCCGCGTCCCGACGACCCGCTGATGTCGGCCCGCCAGCGCGCGGCCGACCGCGCCGGGGGCAACGGCTTCATGCAGGTGGCCGCGACCCACGCCGCCCTGCTGCTGGCTCAGGGCGCCGGCCGGCTGATCCGCACCACCTCGGACCGGGGTGTGGTCGCGGTGCTCGACCCGCGGCTGGCCACCGCGAGGTACGGCGGGTTCCTCAAGGCCAGCCTCCCGCCCATGTGGACGACCCACGACCCGCAGGTGGTGCGCAAGGCGCTCAGCCGCCTGGCCGCGGCCGCCGGGGAGTAGGGCTCAGTAGCCGAGGATCTGGTAGTCGCGCCGGTACATCGCGCTGACCAGCTCGCGGAGCTCGTCCGAGACGTCGAGCCGACGCCCGCCGGGGGCCGTCTGGTTGCGCGGGCGGGCGGGCACGGCGGGCGCGCCGACCCGCTCGCAGACCTCGGCGAAGTCGCGGTCGAAGGTCTCCAGCCGTCCCACGAAGTCGACCCGGTCGAGGTCGATCAGTCGGGTCTGCAGCGCCAGGTGCTGGTCGGTGCCCGGGACGGCGCGCAGGTCGTGGGTGGCGGTCCACCGGGCGAACTCCTCGACCCGCTGCATCCGGGCGTGGGTGTCGCCGTCGAACTTGAAGTAGTTCGTGTTGACGACCTTGTCCTGCCAGGCCGAGAGGAACCGCTCGAGCGGGTCGCGGACGAAGGCGAAGGCGAAGTAGTCGGCGAAGAGCGCCGTCGGGTAGCGCACCCGCATCGCGTGGTCGACGTCGAGGGAGACCTCGTGGGTGGCGAAGTGGTGCCGCACGGTGCGGGTGGCGACCTTGGCGACCCGGTACCAGACGAAGCGGTGGCTGTGGCTGATCGTGAGGTTGTAGCCCAGCGCCGAGACCCAGCCGGCCTCCGCGCTCGCCCGGGAGAGCGCGTCGAGCAGGTCCTTCGACTCCGCCGTCAGCTTGAAGCGGTCGTCGGGCCGGGTGCGGAACACCTCCGGCGAGACCCCCTCGGCGAGCGGCGGGGCCGGTGAGGACTGGGGCTCTGCTCGGGACCGTCGCATCGCCGCGAGTTTAGCCTGACCTCCCGGGCCAGGATCACATGCGGCGCAGGACCGCGGTGACCTTGCCGAGGATGGTGGCGTGGGTGCCGTCGATCGGCTCGTAGGCGTCGTTGTGGGGCAGCAGCCAGACCTGGCCGTCCTTGCGCTGGAAGGTCTTGACGGTCGCCTCGCCGTCGATCATCGCGGCCACGATCTCGCCGTTGGCGGCATCCGGCTGCTGCCGGATCACCACGTAGTCGCCGCTGCAGATGGCCGCGTCGATCATCGAGTCGCCCGAGACCTCGAGGAGGAAGAGGGTGCCGTCGCCGACGAGCTGCTTGGGGAGCGGGAAGACGTCCTCGACGCGCTCCTCGGCCAGGATCGGCCCGCCGGCGGCGATCCGGCCGAGGACCGGGACGTACTGGGCGGCGGGCGCCGCGTCGCCCACGCCCGTCGGGTCGAACGACGACTCCTCGGCGCTGCTCATCGCCCGGCGGGCGGCCAGCACCTCGGGCAGGAAGACCTCCAGGGCCCGAGGGCGGTTGGGGTCGCGCTTGAGGTAGCCCTTCTCCTCCAGCACCTTGAGCTGGTGGGCGACGCTGCTGGAGCTGGTGAGGCCGACCTCCCGGCCGATCTCGCGCATGCTCGGCGGGTAGCCACGCTGCTCGAGCGAGTCCTTGATGGAGAGCAGGATCCGCTGCTGACGCGGGGTGAGCCCGGTCGCGTCCGGCGGCCCGTCCGGCATCGGGACGACCTTGCCGCTCGTCTCGCGCGTCTTGGGCATGCGGTGCCTCCTGGGGGTGGTGCGGTCTCGGTGACCTCACCGTAGTGCGCCAGGAGGCGGAGTTCAAACAGGTGTTCGAACGGGCGTGTCGCTCAGGGTCAGGGGCTGCAGACCCAGCTGACCACGTTGAACCCGGTACGGAAGCCCAGGTCCACCAGGGCCTGGTAGGTCTCCTCGGCGGCGATCACCGTGGCGGTGCCGGCGCCGGTCTCCCGGGCCCGGTTCATCATGGTGCCGGCCAGGGCTCGCTCGAGGCCGCGCCCGTGGGCCTGGGGGAGCGTGACGATGTTGCCCAGCATCACGCTGTTCCCGCGGCGGTGGGAGGTCCCGGCGCCCTGGGGGTCGCCGGTGAAGGAGCTGCGCGCGATGAAGAACTGGTGGTCGGCCGGGTCCATCGTGTCCAGGAAGTCCATGTGGGTGCCCCCGGCGTGCGCCGGGAGGCCGAGCCCGGCGAAGATCGTGGCCGCGACGGGCTCGGTGTGGTCGGGCCACACGACGTCGATGTAGACGTCGTCGGGGGCCTCGGGGTCGATCGGCCGGTCCAGGTTGACGTGCATCGCCGCCGCCTCGGTCGCCACCAGGCCGGCCTGGGCCAGAGCGGCCTCCAGTGCCGGGGTGGTGGTCTCGGGGGTGGTCATCCACTGGAAGGGGAGCCCTCGGTCAAGGAAGGGCGCCAGGAGCTCGGGGATGCGCCCGGCGACGTCGGCCGAGGCGATCCGGGCGTTGGCGATCACGTTGCACACCTCGAGCGGGAGGTGGGACCAGTAGACCGTGGCGTCCGGCTCTTCGACGGTCTTGAAGGCCGGGGACTGCGCCATGGTGACGACCAGGGCCTCGAGATCGGCCTCGATGGTCTCCATGGGAGTGGTCAGGAGATCGCGCATGCAGCCACGCTATTCGCGCGGGAATCACACCCGCATGCCTGAAACTGATGACATCACTGTGCTTTGTGGCGGATGGCGACCGGGCGCGGCGTTGGTGGTCCTCAGTCGAGGACGTGCCTCAGGTACTGCATCGGCGCGTCCAGGTAGCGCCGCCAGTGGCTCACCAGCTCCAGCTCGTCCCACGTCGTCTCCCGGATCCCCCACGGCCCCACCTCGAGGAGCCGGGCGCCGGGCAGGGCCGCCACCAGGGGAGAGTGGGTGGCGCACAGCACCTGCGCTCCGCGGCCGGCCAGCTCGTGCAGCGTCGCCACCAGGGCGATCTGGGCGCTGAACGACAGCGCCGCCTCCGGCTCGTCGAGGCAGTAGAGCCCGGGGGAGTCGAACCGGGAGCGCAGCAGGGCCAGGAACGACTCGCCGTGGCTCATCTCGTGGTAGCGCGGGTCCTGACCGGTGGCGAACCCCTCCTGCCGGGTGAAGTAGCCGTGCATCGTCTCGGCGCGCAGGAAGAACCCCCAGCGCGGGGCTCCCGGGGACTTCTCCAGGTCGAGCCACTGATGCAGCGGTGACTCGGTGGCACGCGTCCCCTCCTGCACGTTGCGGGTGCCCCCCTCGGCCGCGAGGCCGAACGCCATCGCCACCGCCTCCACCAGGGTCGACTTGCCGGACCCGTTCTCCCCGACGAGCAGCGTGACGCCCTCGGCCATCTCGAGTCCCTCGCGCAGCACCTGGGCGACCGCCGGGACGGAGGCGGGCCAGACTGCCTCGGGCGAGCCGGCGTCCGGCGCGGCGGCGTTGGCGACCACCCGTCGTACGACGCGTCGCTCACGTGTCCAGTCCTGCCTGCGCACGTGGCGAGGGTATCCGCCCGGTCGGCGGGGCGACACGCCGTCGAACAATTGTTCGGCCAGGTCCTTGATTCGTTCGAACACCTGATCTAACGTCGCACATGTGTTCGATCGAACGTGTGATCGAGACGGATCGCCCCAGTGCTTCGTCAGGACTGTCGGTGGTCGCAGTTAGACATCAGTTCGACAGCAACACCCACAGGCTGACCGCCACTTCCCCAGGAGGTCCCGATGAGCACGATGACTCTCACCCCCACCCGCCAGCTCGCCCCCGTCCGTGAGCTGCGGCCTGCTGCGCCCCGTGCGGAGGTTCGACCGGAGCGGGGCGGCGTCCGCCTGACCCGGCGCGGCCGTGTCGTCGTCTTCGTCGCCGCTCTCCTCTTCGTGCTCGTCGCGGGAGTCTTCCTGGGCGGCGGCTCTGTCGCCACGCAGGAGTCGGGCACGCCGGCGCCCACCGAGATCGTGATGGTCGAGGACGGCGACACCCTGTGGGGCATCGCCGCCGCGATCGCCGAAGACGGTGACGTGCGCGCCGTGATGGGGGAGATCGAGCGGCTCAACGCCCTCGACTCCGGAATGGTCACGATCGGCCAGAAGCTCCGCGTCCCGCTCGCTGAGTGACGAAGCCGCTGGCCTCACCCCTCCAGCCTCCACCGGTCGCTTCGACCCCGGCCGGTGGATACAACTGAATAGTTTCCGCCGGTCGCCTCGACCCCGGCCGGCGGATGGGGAAGACAAGAGGCGGGGCCCTGCCGGGCCCCGCCTCTCCCTGTGTCCAAGGGCGGGCATCGTCGTGGGGCCCGCCGTCGGTCGGGCAGGTCAGCGGCGAGAGATCCGGCGACCGCCCGGAGGCCGAGCTGCCCGGGCCGGGGGAGCGGGCGCCGGGTCCGACGTGGGCTCGGCCGGCCCCGGGAGGTCCTCCGGCTCGGAGCGGTGGGCGGCAGCTTCTCTGGCCAGCCCGAGCGCCGCGCTCAGACGGGAGGCGAGCATCAGCCCCACGAAGAGGCAGGCCATGGCGCCCAGCGAGGCGAGCGCCAGCATCAGCCAGCCGCCGGAGCTGCCGGAGCGTCCGGCGATGCCGAAGTCGATGGCGGCGTAGACGAGGTAGCCCCAGGCGATCACGCAGAGGGTGATCCCGGCGGCGAGCCCCAGGATTGCTGGGTCGAAGGGCGGCGCGGAGCGCGCGGGCCGGGCGGCGCGGGCCGGGCGGCTCGCGCGGGCAGGAGCCGCCCGCCTCGCGCCTGCTCTCTTCCCCGTCGCCACGGCCTCATTGTGTCAGGCCGGTCCAGTCCCGCGGCCCGGGGATCGGGGCCGCGACACGCCGCGGTCCAGACCGATCCGGACCCCGGCAGGGGCCCTGACCTGCGACTTTGCCGGTGCCCGAGGGCGTCCTGCGAAACCGGGCGCCGACTTCGCCGGTTCAGGTTGCGCAGGTGGTGCCGGGGACGTACGGTTACCACTACATCTAGTAGTTACACCGTTGTGGTTTTCCACATGTAGTTAACAGTCGCCGGGCTCCCACCCACAGGCGAAGCCGATTCATCCACAGGAAATAGCCGCTCATCCACAGGTGTTAGACCTGTAAGGGCGGTGTCGTCGCGGTGCCCGGAAGGGCTCCTCTCGTCGACCCGAACGGAAGGAGACCCCCATGCACTGTCCGCACTGCCGGCACACCGACACGCGGGTCCTCGACTCCCGGGTCTCCGACGACGGCGGCCAGATCCGCCGCCGGCGTACCTGCCAGGCCTGCGGCAAGCGGTTCAGCACCGTCGAGCAGATGCAGCTGCTGGTGCTCAAGCGCTCCGGCGCCACCGAGCCGTTCGCCCGGGAGAAGGCCATCCACGGGGTCCGCAAGGCCTGCAAGGGCCGGCCGGTGACCGAGGACCAGCTGGCCTGCCTCGGCCAGGCGGTCGAGGACACCCTGCGCAGCGAGGGGGTCGCCGAGGTGCCGGCCCACGAGGTCGGCCTCGCCATCCTCAGCCCGCTGCGCGAGCTCGACGAGGTCGCCTACCTGCGCTTCGCCTCCGTCTACCGCGCGTTCGAGAGCGCGGCCGACTTCGAGGCGGAGATCGCCATGCTGCGCGCCGAGCGCGCGGCGCTGCCCGTCCCGACGGGCTAGCCCACGATCCGCCCGGCACGTAGTGGGGAAGCTGCGTGCCGGGCGCTCAACACAGAGCAAGAACCAGATGACAGACCGACGCAACGAAGCCAGGACTGAGGAGAACCCATGACGAAGACGGTGAACAAGGGGGGCCTGAAGATGCAGCGCATCTTCAGCACCGAAGGCACCCACCCCTACGACGCGATCAACTGGGAGCGCCGCGACGTCGTCCAGACCAACTGGAAGACCGGCGAGGCCGTCTTCGAGCAGCGCGGCGTCGAGTTCCCCGACTTCTGGAGCGTCAACGCCTCCACGATCGTCACCACCAAGTACTTCCGTGGCGCCGTGGGCACCGACGCGCGCGAGTGGAGCCTCAAGCAGCTCATCGACCGCGTGGTGAAGACCTACACCAAGGCCGGCATCGACCACGGCTACTTCGCGACCCCCGCGGACGCCGAGATCTTCGAGCACGAGCTCACCTGGCTGCTGGTCAACCAGTACTTCTCGTTCAACTCCCCGGTCTGGTTCAACGTCGGCACCTCTTCCCCGCAGCAGGTGTCGGCCTGCTTCATCCTCAGCGTCGACGACTCCATGGACTCGATCCTCAACTGGTACAAGGAAGAGGGGTTCATCTTCAAGGGCGGTTCTGGCGCCGGCCTCAACCTCTCCCGCATCCGCTCGTCGAAGGAGCTGCTGAGCAGCGGCGGCACGGCCTCGGGCCCGGTCTCCTTCATGCGCGGTGCCGACGCCTCCGCGGGCACCATCAAGTCGGGCGGCGCCACGCGCCGGGCCGCCAAGATGGTCGTCCTCGACGTCGACCACCCCGACATCGTCGAGTTCGTCGAGACCAAGGCGCGCGAGGAGGACAAGATCCGCGCGCTGCGCGACGCCGGGTTCGACATGGACCTGGGCGGCAAGGACATCACCTCCGTGCAGTACCAGAACGCCAACAACTCGGTGCGCGTCAGCGACGAGTTCATGCGGGCGGTCGAGGACGGCCGTGAGTTCGGCCTGCGGGCCCGCGACACCGGCGAGGTCATCGAGACCGTCGACGCGCGTGAGCTCTTCGCCAAGATCAGCAAGGCCGCCTGGGAGTGCGCCGACCCGGGCCTGCAGTACGACGACACCATCAACGACTGGCACACCAACCCCGAGACCGGCCGGATCACCGCGTCCAACCCGTGCTCGGAGTACATGTCGCTCGACAACTCCTCGTGCAACCTGGCGTCGCTCAACCTGCTGAAGTTCCTCAAGGACGACGACACCTTCGACGCCGACCTCTTCGCCAAGGCGGTCGAGTTCATCATCACCGCGATGGACATCTCGATCTGCTTCGCCGACTTCCCGACCGAGTCGATCGGCCAGACCACCGTCGACTACCGCCAGCTCGGCATCGGCTACGCCAACCTCGGCGCGCTGCTGATGGCGATGGGCCTGGGCTACGACTCCGAGGGTGGCCGCTCGATGGCCGCCGCGATCACCAGCCTGATGACCGGGACGTCGTACAAGCGCTCCGCCGAGCTCGCCTCCGTGGTGGGCCCGTACGCCGGCTACGCCCGCAACGCCGAGGCCCACAAGCGGGTCATGCGCAAGCACCAGTCGGCCAACGACCAGGTGCGGGTGCTGCACACCGAGGACAGCCGGGTGCTCAAGCTGGCCACGAGCGCGTGGGCCGAGGTGATCAAGCTGGGCGAGAAGAACGGCTTCCGCAACGCACAGGCCTCCGTGCTCGCACCCACCGGCACCATCGGCTTCATGATGGACTGCGACACCACGGGCATCGAGCCCGACTTCTCCCTGGTGAAGTTCAAGAAGCTCGTCGGCGGCGGCTCGATGCAGATCGTCAACCAGACGGTGCCGCGGTCGCTGAAGAAGCTGGGCTACCAGCCCGAGCAGATCGAGGCGATCGTCGCCTACATCGCCGAGCACGGTCACGTCATCGACGCGCCGGGTCTCAAGCAGGAGCACTACGAGGTCTACGACACCGCGATGGGTGCGCGCGCGCTGGCCCCGATGGGTCACGTGCGGATGATGGCGGCGTGCCAGCCGTTCCTTTCCGGTGCGATCTCCAAGACGGTCAACCTGCCGGAGAACGCCACGGTCGAGGAGATCTCCGACATCTACCTGCAGTCCTGGAAGCTGGGGCTCAAGGCGACGGCGGTCTACCGCGACAACTGCAAGGTCGGCCAGCCGCTGGCCAGCGGCAAGGGCGAGAACAAGGGCCAGGACTCCAACAAGGCCGCGGCCGCCGCCGTCGAGCCGACCGTGGTGGAGAAGGTCGTCTACGCCCCCACCCGCAAGCGCCTGCCGAAGTCGCGGGTCTCGCGGACCACGTCGTTCACCGTCGGTGGCGCCGAGGGCTACATGACTTCTGGTGCCCACGACGACGGCGAGCTCGGCGAGGTCTTCCTCAAGCTCGGCAAGCAGGGCTCGACCCTGGCCGGCGTGATGGACGCCTTCTCGATCGCGGTCTCGATCGGCCTGCAGTACGGCGTCCCGCTGGAGACCTACGTCTCGAAGTTCACCAACCTGCGCTTCGAGCCCGCCGGTCTCACCGACGACCCGGACGTCCGGATGGCGCAGTCGATCATGGACTACATCTTCCGCCGCCTGGCGCTGGACTACATGTCCTTCGACGAGCGGTCGATGCTCGGCATCTACTCCGCCGAGGAGCGGCAGCGCCACCTCGAGACCGGCTCCTACGAGCCGCTCGTCGAGATCAGCGAGGCCGAGTCCCTGAAGACCGACACCGCGTCCTTCGACCTCGAGGAGGTCGAGACCAAGGACACCCACGGTGCCGAGGCCCGCGAGGTGCCGGCCAAGCCCACCACGGGTGAGGCGCACACCTCCGCCGAGCTCTTCGAGAAGCTCACCGGAACCGCGGTCGACAGCCCGCTGTGCATGACCTGCGGGACGAAGATGCGTCCGGCCGGCTCGTGCTACGTGTGCGAGGGGTGTGGGAGCACCTCGGGTTGCAGCTGATCTGACCTGCATAGGACGACAGTCCGATGCTGAGCGAACGACAAGTGCTGCGACAAGTGCTGAGTTCGTGATCAGCCACTGAACGACAACGACTGAGCCCCCGAAGGAATCCTTCGGGGGCTCAGGCGTTCTTGCTTGGTGCTTTCGACCAACACGCGGCGCTACGCATCGCGGTCGTGGAGCGCAACCACGCCATGCGCGTCGACGCATACGAGTGGGACAAGCCGGGCGTCTACATCCTTCTCGACCCGCCGCAAGCCGACGGCTCGTGGGGCTGCTACGTCGGGAAGGCACCGGCTGGCCTGCGGAGCAGGCTCACCGCGCACGTGCGAGGCAAAGACCACTGGCGGCGTGCCCTGCTGGTGCAACGCGACACGACACATGGGTTCAACTCCGCACAGGTCGCCCTGCTCGATGCCGCCGAAGACGCCCGCCCCTCCAACGGGAACCGCCCCTCGGATGAGACCCTGCCCGCGTTCGAACGCGCCTCGCTCCAGAACGCGATCACCCCAATCGCCCGCGTCCTCAGACTGTTGGGCTACGACACCGCCACCGCTGACGACTCGGGCACCATCACCACGACCACCCGTGCCACCCGGACCAGCCGCTTCGTGGGCATCACCCTCAAGCAAATCATCACAGCAGGCTTCCTCCCCACCACCCCCACGACAGTGACGTCCACCAACTCGGCGTGGCCAGCCAGCGGCACCCTCAACACCGACGGCACTATCCCCTACCAAGGCGCCACCTACCCCACGCCCTCGGCAGCAGCCGCCGCCGTGAAGGGCGGCGCAGTGAACGGCTGGGACTTCTGGGCCACCGAAGACGCAAGCGGCAAAACCACCCTCGCCACATGGCGTGCTCGCTTCGTTGACGCCAAGACAGCGCCGAGTGCCTCACCGCCGCCAACGGTCGCTTGAGACTGTCAGCGAAGCAGGCACCTGTCGTCGACTGCTGTTGAATTGTTGACAGGCTCCCTCCGATGGTCGTCCTATAGAAAGTCAAATGACGGGGCGATAGAGGGCGTGCAGTCATTATCCCCCACGCGAATCATGAAGGGCAGTGCGACATGAATGTCGAAACCAAGAGGTCTCAGTGCGTTACGGGATTCGTCGTACTTTCTGCGCTCATCGCCGTTAGTGGTGGTTTGCTCGCGGACCTGCTGTTCCCGCAGAAGCACATGATGGCTCCCGGCGGCCGTACTAACCACGGGCTGGAGGTTGCGTTTAATAGCAGTGCCATCTTCTACGCGTCGGTGTTTGTGGTCAGCCTTCCCCTTGGCCTGCTCACCTTCGGATCTCGCACCACCGCCGTCATCCATGAGTCGGCGGTCGCCGTCGCAGGCATCCTTGCCGCGCTGGTCATCGGTTTACACCTGTACAGTGAGATGGAGTGGAGTCGCGAGTCCATGGTGGGGGGGATCCTCACCCGGCCGAGTCCGGAGCACTACGCCACCATCCTTGTCGCCGGACTAGTTGCTTGGGTTCTGCTGCTCGTCCCGCTGGCTCGGCGAGTGGGTCACCGGTGGCGGAGCGGCCAAGAGGACGCGGTCTGATCCGACCTGTCGTCTGATACGTCATCCTACTGTCGTCTACGGGATCAGTGAGGTTGCAGAAACTCCAGCCGGTTGCCGTTGTTGTCCTCGGTATAGAACCTCCGCATACCGGGGAAGGCGTCATCCCACGTCAAGGGCCACTGGTGCGCGCTGAGCCGCTGCGCCAGCGCGTCCAGATCGGAGACGAGCAGTCCCGGGTGCGCCTTCTTCTGCGGCCTGAAGTCCGCCTCCACACCGAGGTGGATCTCCAGTGAGTCGGCGCGGACCCATAGTCCGCCGCGTGCGGCGAGCGTCGCGGGCTTCTGAACCTCGGTCAGACCGAGTACTCCGACGTAGAACGCACGGCACGCGTCCTCACCGCTGGGCGGCAGAGCCAACTGAACGTGATGCAGCCCGAAGTTGAACTCCGTGGTCTTGGCCGGATCTTCATAGGGCTGAATCACGTGGGCGCTCCTGGTGTCTTGATGTCAAGAGTCTGACATGAAGGTCGCTACATGCCCGTGCACAGAAGCTCAGGGTCGCCAACGAGCGGATATGCATTCAGCTCGGGCGCAGAGGTGTTGGTCGCGGAGAGTGACATTCGGTAGGGAAGGTTCAGTGCGACCTCGAACGGATATGCGGCGCCGGGAGTGAGGATGGGCGAAGTCCAAAGCGTCTGCTCATCGGCCGAGAGTGACACGGTGCCGGTGGTCCCATCCGCAGAAGTGTCAGCGAGGCCAGCGAGACCCCGGAACGTCTTACAGTTGCGTCCAGGGGTGTAGCGCCCCTCCCAAGAGCGGGAAGTTGACCAGACGAAGCCTCCCCAAGCGGCGTAGCGACGCCCGGCGATAGAGCCTTCTCCCGTCCCGGTTCCGGTGGTCTGCTGGTACGGCGTGAACTCACGAAGCGGGATCCACCGCCACACCTTGATCGCCACCGGCTTGGATGCCTTGCTGCCGCCTGCCTTGGTCTCGATGCGCACGCGGAACCTCTTGGTGTTCTCGTGCTGGGCGGTGATCTTGAAGACAAGCTTCTTGCGCCCGCGGACTGCCATGGCCTTCACCGGCTCCCACGTGGACAGAGTCGAGTAGATCGACTTCTCGAAACTCTCAAGAGTCGCCTTGCGGACGTTCTTGGCAGCCGGAATGCGTGCACGGATCTCCAGCACGTCGCCCTCCACCACTTCGGCCGTTTGGCGAGGAGTCGTGATGACTGGTTTCGCGGACGCGGCTTGCGCCACGCCAGCGGGCATGACCAGCGCCAGCGTGCAAAGAATGACGGGCGAGAGACGTCGGAACACGGGACCTCCTAGAAATGGCAGAAGCAGTGACTACTGAGCGACCGCGGACGCGTGGTTGAAGAAGTCCGTCGGCATCTGGGTTCGGAGTCGCCAGGTGATGGCGATCGGCCGATCGCCGGTGTGGCTGACGTACGTAGCCGGCCCCAAGAACAGGTAGGGCGCGGTCCCGAACTCGTCCTTGGGCTCCTGGCGGGCGAACAGCAGCACCGTGCTGCACCCGCTGAGGTAGCGCTGACCAGTCTTCGAGTGCACCGACGTCGTGGACTGTGACTCCCAGTGGAACAGGTCTCGGGAGATCGGGTAGTCGGCGTACATGGTGGTGGGGGAGTAGTCGGCTTCAGACTTCTTCAGGGTGATGAAGAACGCGTCCACGTTGAGGTCGGGGAGGTAGAGCACGCCCTCGCGGAAGCTGTTGGGCAGACGAGGAAAGTCGAGCGCCGCGAGAATCTCTTCGCGCTGGTAGCGGGCATGAATCTGCAGCGGAACGCCGCTCAACGACTCGTCGAGCGGGACGGGTACGTGCCGAGCCGCTTGGAAACTCAGGTTCACGACGGTGGAGATCTCGGCGCGCGTCGCCACCTCCCGACGGACCGCGTCGAATCCGTCCGTGACGCTCTCGTAGCCACCCCCGTCCGACCACAGGGAGTAATAGAGCATGCGGGCGAGGCGCTGCTCCACGGGCGACAGATCGTCGTACTTGGCGGAGTCCCCCTCGAGGAAGCCGCTGTAGAACGACGCACGGACCGGGTCGTCGACGTGCGCGAACGCGCGCACGCGTTTGAGCAACCTTTGCTCAAGATCCGATCCGGGCAGGGTGGGGAGCCCGGCATCCTTCCGAAGCTTGGTCCAGGAGTGACTGCCACGGCGCAGGACGTCGCTGAGCTCAAGTCCCGATCCGGCCAGGAAGGAGTCAAGCGTCTTGTCCTGGCGATGACGAAGCTGAGCAACGATCTGGGTCCAGCGATTCCCCAACTGGGACTTGAGGTTTTCCAGCACCACCTGCTGGGTCTGCCGGTCCAGACGAACCTGGCATCCGGACGGGAGGAAGGGGAAGTCCTCTTGGACAGCCCTTTCCAGCTGTTTGCCGTGAAGTCCGGTCAGGGCGGCGAACCTGCTGCCGAAGTCGAACTCCTTGCGGTGATAGCCCACGAAATCCAGCACGGTGAGCACGGCTTTGGTGTGCGTGCGCCGTAGGCCGCGTCCGAGCTGCTGCATGAAGATCGTGGCGCTCTGCGTGGGGCGGAGGAACAGCACCGTGTCGACCTCAGGGATGTCGAGCCCCTCATTGAAGACGTCCACGGTGAAGAGGACGTTGACACGAGCATCCTGCAGATCGCGCAGTGACTGGGCCCGCTGGTCCTGCGGGGTCGCGCCCGTCACTGACTGGGCGGGAATGCCCGCATCATTGAAGACCCGGGTCATGTAGTCGGCGTGCGCCACGCTGACACAGAAGCCGAGTGCCCTCATGCGTGCGACGTCGGCGACCTTGTCCCGTACGGCCGCCAGGATGATGCGTGAACGCACGTCATTGCCCGTGAAGACGTTGTCCAGTTGCGTGTCGTCGTAGCGACCACGCGCCCAGGTCACGGCCCGAAGGTCGGTGCCATCGGCCACGGCGAAGTAGTGGAAGGGACACAGGAGATCGGCTCCTAGGGCGTCCCACAGCCTGAGTTCCGCGGCGGTGCGGCCCTCGAAGAAGCCACGCACGTCCAACCCATCCGCCCGTTCGGGGGTCGCGGTGAGGCCCAGGAGCTCTCGCGGCTGAAGGTGTTCCAAGAGCCGCCGATAGGTGCGAGCTTCTGCGTGATGGAACTCGTCGATGACCACGATGTCGTACGCGTCGGCAGGGATGTTCGCGATGCCGTACGACGTCAGCGACTGGACGCTGGCGAACACGTGCTTCCAGCGCTCCGGTCGCTGACCACCCACATAGAGCTCTCCGAAGTCGCCGTCGCCCAGCACCTCGCGGTAGGTGCGCATGGACTGCTTGAGAATCTCCTGGCGATGAGCCACGAACAGCAGGCTTGGTTGTGATCCTGCGGCTCGAGCCAGGTTGCGGTAGTCCAGGGCCGCGATCACCGTCTTGCCCGTTCCGGTGGCGGCGACTACGAGGTTGCGATGGCGGTCGTGCAGCACACGCTCGACCTCGATCGCGTCCAACATCTCTTGCTGGTAGGCGTAAGGACGGACGTCGAGCCCGGCCAGCGTGATCGTGACGCGGTCAGAGGCTTTGACTCCCTTGGCCTCAAGGAGGGCGTCGTCCAACCGGTCTGCGTCCCGCTCCGGGTCGTAGGGCTCGAACTCGGGACTGTTCCAATATGAGTCGAAGGTGGCTCGGAACTTGTCCAGGAGACTGGGCGTGGCAGCCGCGCTGAGCCGCACGTTCCACTCGACGCCCTCGAGCATCGCCGAGGTGGTCAGGTTGGACGACCCGACGTACGCCGTGTCGTAGCCCGTGGCTCGACCGAACATCCACGCCTTGGCGTGCAGGCGGGTGCGCTTGGCGTCGTACTGGATCTTCACCTGCGCCCCGAAGTCCCGGACCAAGCGGTCCAAGGCGCGTCGCTCGGTGCCACCGATGTACGTGGTCGTCACCACTCGAATGGGGACCCCGGCCTGACGAGCGTGCTCGAGCTCTTGCTCGATGAGTCGCAGCCCGTGCCACATGACGAAGGCGCAGAGGAGATCGATCGAGTCCGCTGAGGTGATCTCGGCGCGCAGTTCCGAGGCGAGGCTGGGCTCCCCTTGGGCATTGGTCAGGAGCGCGGCGTCGTTGAGCGGAGTCTTGGGGCGCAGCGAGGGCCGCACGGGTGACCCAGGGCCTGGCTGAGGAAGGACGGCGTGCAACTCCTGCACTGGCGACAGCACGGCGTCGGCGCTGGTGTCTTGGATAGACCTGAGGATGGAGTTCGCGGTCGCGAGGCGGGCTACCGGGTCTTTCACTGACGCCAAGCGCGCGTGCAGTGCTGAGGCCAGGTGCCGGGTCAGGACGTGCGGCTGGTCCGCGTCATCGACCCTGCCTAGATCGATCTGGCGAGGGTCGCCGACGAGCCGCCCATCGAGCTGCTCAGTCCACAAGGACTCGTAGAGTCCGGACGGGAAATCGCTCTCCTGGGCCACGGCTGGGAGCTTGCCAGGAGTTCCACGCGTGGGTGGGAAAAGCGCAGATTCGTCGGAGTCGTCAGGGGGATGAGGTCGGCCCCATCGCGACGACCCGAGCCTGACCCCGTCCTACGCCGGCTGCCGGACCTCCGGCACCGCGGCGACCGCGGCGGCGGCCTCGGAGGCCGTCAGCGCCGCCCGCACCCCCCACTCGAACATCAGCAGGGAGAACGCGGTGACCGCCACCATGTCGACGCCGTTGGGGAGCCACTCCCGGCCGCCGCCGAACCTGCCGGCGAAGGTCAGCAGGAGCAGCCCGGCGTAGTAGGGGCCGAGCCACACGAGCGAGCGCAGCGAGAGCGCCCGTGCCAGCTCCGGGTTGCGAAGCAGACGCCCGGCCAGCACCACCATGCCGACGCCGATCGGGAGGGTCAGCTTGATCATCGTCTCCCAGCCGGTCCAGTAGACGATCAGGCCGACCACCACGAAGGCGAACCGCGCCACCACCGCCAGGGCGGGGAGCCGGAACGGCCGCGTCCGATCGGGCACCTGCCGGCGCAGCGCGACCACCGTGATCGGTCCCAGGCACATCGACAGCACGATCGCGCCCGAGTTGAAGGAGAGCAGCTCCGACCAGCCGTCCCGGAAGGCCAGGAGCAGGGCCAGCCCGACCACCAGGTTGAGGACCATCGCCCGCAGCGGGACACCGTGCCGCGAGAAGACGGCCACAGCGCGTGGGAAGAGCCCGTTCTCCGCGACCGCCACGGTGAGACGCCCGCTGGAGGCGGTGGAGACCAGGCCCGCGCCGAACGGCCCCAGCACGGCGTCGGCCACGACCAGCTTGGCCAGCAGCGCCATGCCGAGCCCCGAGAGGATGGCGGCCAGCGGACCGTTGGCCCCGCCCTGGTCGAGCCCCGCCCACCCCCGGTCGAGGTCGGCGGGGTCGACCGCCCCGATGAAGCCGAGCTGCAGCACCGTGAAGAGCACGACGCAGATCATGATCCCGCCGACGAGCGCGACCGGGATGGCCCGCTGCGGTCGCCGTGCCTCCCCGGCGAGGTCGAGCGCGTGCCGGAAGCCGAGGAAGGCGAAGACCACCCCGCCGGTGGTGATCGCGCTGAGCACCCCGGTCATCCCCTCGGGAGCGAATCCCTTCTCCTGGATCGGGGCGGAGGAGAAGCGGGTCAGCAGTGCGACGGCGACGACGAGCGGGATGAGGAGCTTGACCCAGGTCACCAGGGTGTTGATCCGGGCGAAGAGGGCGACCCCGAAGGCGTTGAACGCCGTGAAGACCACGAGGACGACCGTCGCGGCCACGATCCCTCCCACGCTGAGAGCGCTCTGCCCGTTGGCGGAGGCCTCGGCGACGAAGAGCCAGTCGAACGCCGGCTCGTTGCTCGCGTACTCCAGCATCGCCTGGGTCTCGATCGGCGCCGCCGTCACGTAGCCCACCCACGCCACCCAGCCGATCGCGATCCCGACCCCCTGACCGTGGCTGAAGGTGGGCAGCAGCCCGAGGCCGCCGACGACCGGCAGCATGGCGGAGACCTCGGCATAGACCAGAGCCACCGCGATCAGCATGATCCCCGCGATGGGCCAGGCGAGGATCGCGGCGGGGCCGGCCTGCTGCGCGGCGAAGAGGGGGGCGAACAGCACTCCGGAGCCGACGACGCCGCCGATTGCGACGAAGGTCAACCCGAGAGTTCCAACCGAGCGATTGGGAGCTTGTGGCTCGTCCATCACGTTTCACGGTAGCCCGGCCCGGGCGACCAGGACAGGCTCTGGGAGGCCGGCGTAGCCAATCGGCCTCCCCGTCGTTGCACAGGGTGTGACGGTCTAGCCCAGTGGGAGATGGCGGATGAGCGAGCTGACGCAGTTGCTGCAGGAGATCAACGACGGACGGGTGGACGTCGAGGAGGCGGCCCCGAGGATCGCCTGCCTCGTGTCGAGCCTCCCCGACGACCAGCCCTCCGAGAGGGATCGGCTCAGCCGGTTCGAGATCATCCAGCTGAAGATGGAGGGGGCGCTCGACGGACCCTCCGAGAGCTTCATCGAGGTGGAGGTCGCCCACGTCGTCGGCGAGCTGACCGACGAGCAGTACGACGTGATCAAGACGGCCGTCGTCCACCTGGCGCTGCGATGAGCGCCAGCCATACGTCAGACTGACGCCCATGTCGTCGTCCCAGCCTGTTGCCGCCAGCAGCTTCGCCCAGACCGTCCGCATCCTGACCGGGGCCCTCGTCGGCGCCCCGGTCCTGATCGGGCTGGTGCTCGCCTTCGTCGGGAGCAGCGACGCGGAGTCGGGCGACAGCTGGCTCACCGGCACCCCGGACCCGGTCTTCGCCGGGATCCTCCTGGTCGCCGGGGTGGCGCTCTTCGCACTCATCCCGTCGATGGGCTACAACCTGCCGCCGCTCGCCCCCGGCACCGAGGCGGGTCAGGCCCGCAAGGCGGCGCAAGGGCGCTACCAGGCCGGCATGATCCTGCGGTTCGCGCTGGCCGAGGCACCGGTGCTGCTCGGGATCGTCTTCGCCTTCCTCGACTCCTCCTACCTGCTCTACCTGCTCGGCGCGGTCATCGGCCTGACCCTGATGTTCCTCCACGTGCTGCCGACACGGCGGGTGGTCGAGCGCTCCGCCGAGGTGCTGGAGGCCAACGGGGTCGACTCGGGCCTGCGCCAGGAGTTCGGCTACGACCACCGGCTCTAGAGCCGCCGCGCCCGCAGCACCGAGTCCCGCACCCTCACCTCCTCGCCCGTCTGCGGGTGGGCCTGGGTGCGGTCGCGCGCCTCGCACACCTCCACCTGCCAATCGCCCTCGTCGAGGGCGGGCAGCAGCGACTCGGGCGTGAAGAGGAACGAGCGGTGCCCGTGCCGGACGCCGGTCGCGTGGTCGTCGGGGTGGTGGCCGACGACGAGCAGGGTGCCTCCCGGCGCGACGGCCGAGCCGAGCCGCCGGGTCACCGCCACCATCCCGCCGTCCGGGAGGTGCATGAACTGCGAGCTGACCAGGTCCCACCGCTCCTCGCCGGGCTCCCAGGTCCGGACGTCGACCTGCCGGGTCTCGACCCGCTCGCCGACGCCGGCCCCGTCGGCGTGCTCGGCCGTCTTCGCCAGCGCCGCCTCGGCGAAGTCGACCGCGGTGACCGCCCAGCCGTGCTGGGCCAGCCAGATCGCGTCACCGCCCTCGCCGCAGCCCACGTCGAGCGCCCGGCCCGGTGTCAGCGACACGGCCTCCGCGGCGAGCTGGGGGTTGACCCGTCCGCTCCACACCCGCTCCCCGGAGTAGCGCTCCTCCCACGCCGGGCGCTCGAACCGCTGCGCCCGCGCCTCCGCGACCGCTCGGTCGGCGTCGGCGGCCGCCAGGTCGGCGTTGATGGAGGCGCCCACCCGGTTGCCGTGGGCGGCCGAGGCCATCAGGGTCATGCTGATGTCCGTGGCGTTCCCCGCGGCGTACACGCCCGGCACCGCGGTGGCGCCGAGGGCGTCGACCCGCAGCACCGAGCCCATCACCACCCCGCCCATCTCGAACGGCTCGGGCGCCAGAGGCAGGGGGCCCCGGAAGTCGACGCGGACGTGGGGCTCGGAGGCCACCACGACGGCGTCCCGCTCGAGCACCGACCCGTCGGCCAACCGGAGACCGAGCAGCCGGTCGCCTTCGACCACGACCTCGCGCGGGGTGCCGGAGAGCAGGCGTACGCCGACGGCCTCCAGCCGCTCCACGTCCGCGTCCGGCAGCTCCACGCCGTCCGCGACGACGACCACGACGTCGTCGGAGAGCTGGCGGAAGAGCAGTGCCTGGTGGGCAGCCACCGCGCTCGTCGCCAGCACGGCGATCGCCCGGTCGCGCACCTCCCAGCCGTGGCAGTAGGGGCAGTGCAGCACGTCGGTGCCCCACCGGTCGGCCAGCCCGGGCACCTCGGGCAGCTCGTCGAGGACGCCGCCGGTCACCAGGACCCGGCGGGCACTGACCTGCCGGCCGCTCGCCGTGGTGACGGTGAAGTCGTCGGCCGAGCCCACGACCTCGCTCACCCGGTCGGTGACGACCGCCACGCCGTACGCCGCCACCTCGGCCCGCCCGGACTCCAGCAGGTCGAGCGGCGCGACGCCCTCGCGGCCCAGGTAGTTGTGCGCGTGCGCCGACGGCGCGTTGCGCGGTTCGCCCGCGTCGACCACCAGCACCCGGCGCCGCGAGCGCCCCAGCGCCATGGCGCCACTCAGGCCGGCGGCCCCACCACCGACGACCACCACGTCATAGCTCGACTTCTCGCTCATGCCTCCAGCATCGCCCCCACCCGCAAGACTTTGCGCCCCCTGCTGACCACGGCGGGTAGCCTGCGGCGATGAGCCAGATCATGTCCCGCGCCGACCTCGAGTTCCTGCTGTTCGACTGGCTCGGCACGGAGCGGCTCTTCGAGCGGGCGCGGTACGCCGACCACTCGCGCGACACCGTCGAGGACCTGCTCCGGCTGGCTGAGCAGATCGCCACAGAGTCGTTCGCCCCGCACAACCGCAAGGCCGACCTGGAGGAGCCCCGCTTCGACGGGGAGAAGGTCGAGCTGGTGCCCGAGGTGGAGCCCGCGCTTCGCGCCTTTGCCGACGCCGGCTTTCTGGCCGCGCCGCTGGGGGAGTCCGTCGGCGGGCTCCAGCTGCCCACCTCGGTCTTCAACGCCGCGATGGCGTGGTTCCACGCCGCCAACGTCGGCACCACCGGCTACGCCCTGCTCACCATGGCCAACGCCAACCTGCTCACCGTGCACGGCACGCCCGAGCAGGTCGAGCGCTACGTGCAGCCGATGATCGAGGGCCGATTCTTCGGCACGATGGCGCTCTCCGAGCCGCACGCCGGGTCCAACCTCGCCGACATCACCACCCGGGCCGAGCCCCAGGACGACGGCAGCTACCGGCTCTTCGGCCGCAAGATGTGGATCTCCGGCGGCGACCACGAGATGGGCGACAACATCGTCCACCTGGTGCTGGCGCGCACCCCCGGCGCCCCGGCCGGCACCAAGGGCGTCTCGCTCTTCCTGGTGCCCAAGCACTTGGTCGCCGAGGACGGCTCGATCGGTGAGCGCAACGACGTCGTGCTCGCCGGGATCAACCACAAGATGGGCTTCCGCGGCACCGTCAACACTGCGCCCGTGCTCGGCGACGGCGCCTACACACCCGGGGGTCGTCCGGGAGCGGTCGGCTACCTGGTGGGCGAGCTCAACCGGGGCCTCCCCGCGATGTTCACCATGATGAACGAGGCCCGGATCGGCGTCGGGCTGGGCGCCACCGCACTCGGCTACACCGGCTACCTCAAGTCGCTGGCCTACGCGCGGGACCGGCTGCAGGGCCGACCCGCCGGCGCCTCGCCCGAGACCGCGCAGGTGCCGCTGGTCGACCACCCCGACGTGCGCCGGATGCTGCTGGCGCAGAAGTCGTACGTCGAGGGCGCGCTGGCGCTCAACCTCTACTGCGCGCGGCTGGCCGACGACATCGCCTCGCTCGAGGACGCCGGCGAGGTGAGCGCCGCGGAGAAGCTGCTCGGCGTCCTCACCCCGATCGCGAAGAGCTGGCCCTCCCAGTGGTGCCTGACCGCCAACGACCTGGCGATCCAGGTGCTCGGCGGGGCCGGCTACACCCGCGACTTCGACGTGGAGCAGCACTACCGCGACAACCGGCTCAACCCGATCCACGAGGGCACCCACGGCATCCAGGCCCAGGACCTGCTGGGCCGCAAGGTCCTGCTCGACGGCGGCGCCGGCCTCGGGCTGCTGGCGGACCGGATCCGGACGACGATCAGCCGGGCCGCCCAGGTCGAGACCGCGCAGTTCTACGCCGACCAGCTCGGCGGCGTGCTCGACCGCCTGCTCGAGGTGACCGCCCAGGTCGCCGGCCGCGGGACGCCCGCGGAGATCCTGGCGGACGCCACCGCCTACCTCGAGGCGACCGGGCACGTGGTCGTCGCCTGGCTCTGGCTGGAGCAGCTCCTGGTCGCCGAGGGCCGGGCGGGCGCCTTCCACGACGGCAAGCGGGCGGCCACGGCCTACTTCTTCGGCCGCGAGCTGCCCAAGGTGGGCCCGATGCTGGACCTGCTGGCGGCAGGCGACCGGACGACGCTGGACCTGGACCCGGCCTGCCTCTGATCGCTCTACGAGTCGCCGATGTTCCCCTGAGTGCGGGCCGAGCGTGCTTCGTGGATGCGGGAAGCGAGGTCGTCCAGCCAGGCGTGCCAGGTCTCGTCGCGGACGAGGCTGAACTGGAGGCCGAACTCGTCGAGCAGCGCCTCGAGCTCCTGCTCGGAGAGAGGCCGGAGTCGCTCGATCTCCTCGAGGAGGGCGTCGGCATAGGGGCCGGGGCCGGTGGCGAAGGCGGCGATGACCTCCGGGTACTCCTGACGGGCGTCCCAGCGGTCGAAGAAGTAGGCGTCGCACAGGTGTCGGAGGCCGGGCAGGTCCGTGCGTCCGCGCCGGGGGAACTCCGGAAACGAGGTCTCCACTCGGAACCCCTCGGGCTGTTCAGCATCCTGGCTGAGGATCACTCGTACGACGTGCTGGTCGCTCATTCCCAGCCGATAGTTGCCGACGCTCCCGACTGGCATCGGGAAAGTCCCCTCGATGACAAGTCGCTCCTCGTCGGTCTCGAGCCACCGTTCAATCTGGTCCTGGTGCGCGCGGACAACGGCCTCCGTGAGGCGCTGTCCCGTCTCCTCGTCCCGAAAGCGCGTCGTGTACCGCCCGGTGCGCCAGTCGGTGAAAGGCGGGGGGAGGAGTGAGTCGTCGGGTCCGAGGCGGGCGCGCCGGGCGGTCTCACTCAGCCATTCTCGGTATCCACCGGAGAACTCGGACCCTGTGTAGTTCAGGCCCTCCGCGTCGAGGAAAGCGTCCAGTTGGACATCGTCCATCTCGTTCAGCAGTAGATCGATCTCCTCGGGCAGTCTCCTCGCCAGACTCCCGGAACCGCGCAGGAAGTCGTCGAGGAGCAGCCACACGTCGTTCTTGTAGAGGAGGTCCCAGTCCTCATGGAAGTAAGCGCCCATCAAGTGATCCAAAGCAGGGAAGCGCTTGTTCATCGGGAGCAGTCGCTTTCGGTCATATGTGTGGGAAGGACGTGAGGAGTCGGAAGCCCTCGTCCATCTTTGCGTCTCTTATCAGGACGATGCGCACCTTCGTCGCCTCGTGGACCATGCCATCGCGGCCCAGGATGCGCCCGACCGAGGCATGAGCCGGATGCTCGAGCGTCAGCTTGGTGACGTCGTGAGGGCCCGCCAGCCATCGCTGGACCACATCGCTCTGTGACTCGATCCCATCGGCGATGACGCGTTCGGCGGTGTCTTGGTCGACATAGGTTGAAGAGTGCTTCAGCTTGCTGTTGGCGAAACGCCCACGTAGGAACCCGTCGGACTTTCCTACGTGCCGCTCGAGGGTGTGCCCCGGGCCCTCATGAGTTCTCAGCCAGCCCGGCTGCCGCAGGGAGGGGAACCGCCAGCTCCCGGGGACGCGACCCGCACCGCCACCCAGCGACCCCCGCTCGTCCCGCAGCCGCGCCCGCGCCCGCACGAACTTCGAGAGCTGCCCTTGTGAGTGGGCCAGCCCCTGACCGGCGGCGCGCACCCCGCTGGCGGAGGTGCCGGCGTACGCCGCGAGGGCGAGCGCGAGGGCATGCAGCTTCGGCGCCTTGGCGGCGATCTTGGCCGAGACCACTCCGGCCCCGCCGAGGGCGGCAACCCCGCCGCTGAGCAGGGCGAGCGCGCCGGAGACCACCGCGCCCTCCACCAGCATGGCGATGATCTCGTCGAGCACCGCGTGCATCGCCTGGTGCGCCGCCTCGACCCGGTCGGCGTACTCCTCGCACGACTGGGCCAGCGCGGTGAGATCGGCCTGCACGTCGGCGACCAGGCCACGGATCTCCGCGAGGGCGTCCAGAGCGAGCGGCACCTCGGGGGAGACCTCGTTCTGGAGTCGATCCGCGGCCACCGCGCAGGAGTCGGGCAGGTCGGCCACGATCCGCGCCGCGTAGCGCCAGGCGGCACCGGCCCGACGCAGTGCGGCGATGTCCGCCGAGGGCCAGGCGAAGCCCTCGACCCGGTCGACGATCCAGCCCTTCACGTCGCCGGGGGGAGCGGGGGTGCCGCCGGCTGCGCTCGGCAGCGGGCCGGGGGTGAAGCTGCTCAGCGTCGGCGCGGCTCTGCGCGGCACGTCGGACCGGCCGGCGCTGGCCTCCTCGGCGGCCGCGTGGTTGGTCTCGGAGGCGGCCAGCAGGAGGGCCAGGCTCCCGAAGGTGTCGGTCAGGTCGGCCAGGGTGGCGAGCGCCTGGGGCGCTGCCTGGTCGTAGGCCTGCGCGAAGTCGTGGCTGGTCGCGTCGTCGCCCGCCATGCCGCCGCAGCCATCCAGCCGCTGCGCCAGGATCCCGGCGGCGACGGCGAGGACCTCGTTGCCGGTGGCGAGCTCCTCGGCGGCGCTGGAGTAGCCCTCGCCGAGGAACGCGATCCTCATGGGGTGGACTGCGAGGTGGCGTGCTCCACCCGCCGCGCGAGGTCCTCGACCCAGCCGTGCCAGGTCTCCCCGGCAGCGAGGGTGAACTGGCAGCCGAGCTCCTCCAAGAGCCGGTCGAGCTCGCTCTCGGTGAGCGGCCGCACCCGGTCGAGCTCCTCGAGGAGGGGGCGGGCGAACTCGGGGGAGTCGCGCAGGAACGCCGCCAGGGCCACGGGATAGGTCCCGAAGTCGTGGTCCCAGTCCTGGTGGAAGTAGACGCCCGTGAGGTGCCGCAGGACGGGGAGGTCGGTGTGGGGCTCCAGGCCCGGCTCCGGATAGGCGGTGTGGACCCGGAAGCCGTCGGGCATCCGCGCGTCGCGAGCCAGGACGACGCGGACGCCCGTGACCTCGACGACGCCCCGGGGGCTGCCCAACCGGCCCGTCGGCACGCCGAAGCTGTCCTCGACCATCAGCCACGGGCGACCCGAGTCGAGCCAGTCGAAGACCTCGGGGGCGTGGCCGTTGATGACCTCGCCCACGAAGGTCTCGGCGGCGTGCTCGTCGGGGAAGGACGAGGCGGTGCGGGGCGGACGGCTGGCGCTGGTGAAGGGTTCCATGGTCAGGAGCATGGCGAAGACGGACGAACGCTGCCGGAGTTATCCCCAGCCCTCGCGACGAGCTCTCGGCCGCCGCGACGCCGCGTCTCACAGGAGAAGACGCTGCTTGTTATCGAACAGGTGTTCGATCAGGATGGGGTCATGACGACGGACGATCTCTCCTCAGCGGCGCTGCTCGCGGCCGCCTCCGAGGCTCTCGCGGCCCGCCGCTGCGCCGAGGTCGCCGAGATGGAGCTGGCTTCCCAGTGGGCGGTGCTGCACGGTCATCCGGCTGACGAGCGCGACCCGATGACCCGCTGCGGTGGGGAGGGGACGCCCCCGGTGCGCGAGTACGCCCTCCCGGAGCTGGCGATGGCCCGCGAGACCCACGTGGCCACGACCAGGGCCCTCGTCGCGGACACCCTCGACCTCCGCCACCGGCTTCCCAGGACCTGGTCCGTGGTGGTGGCGGGGGAGTGCGAGCCGTGGGTCGCCAGGAAGGTGGCGGTCCTCTCGCGTGAGGTCCCGCGGGAGGCAGTGGCCATCGTGGACGCCGCCGTCTCCCGTGCGATCGCCGGGCACGCCCCGTCCACCGTGCTGGAGATCGCCCGGGCCAAGGTGATCGAGGCCGATCCCGAGACCTACGCGATGCGGCGCGAGGCCGAGCGGCACCGGCGGTACGTCGCACTCGGCCGGACCGACGAGCTCGGCTTCCGGCACGTGATCGCCCGGGTCGGCTCCGGGGACGCCGCCTGGGTCGATGCGATGGTCGACCGGGTCGCCGACATCCTCAGTGCCGAGCTGGGGCGTGACCACAACCGCGACGAGCTGCGAGCGGAGGCGTTCGGCTGGCTGGCCCGCCCCGCCGACCTGTTGAAGCTCCTGCTCGACCACCACACGCCGGACGACGAGGAGCCCGACCGTCCCGCCTGGGCCCCCGACCACCTGCGGCGCACCGTGGAGCGACTGGCCGCCATGTCCACCCGACAGCTCGCCGCGCTGCGCGGCCGCGGCCGCGTCTTCGTGCACGTCACCGCCGCCTCGATGGCGCTCCAGGCCGGGACGGCCCGGGTCGAGGGGATGGGCCCGGCGCTGGTGCAGGCGCTCCGAGAGATCCTCGGGCACGCCGACGTCCGCCTCACCCCCGTGGTCGACACCCGGATCCGCCCGCGGGTCGACCAGTACGAGCACCCCGAGAGCACCAAGGACCTCGCCTGGCTGCTCAGCGGGGGAGACGCCTTCCCCTTCTCGCCCCGCAGCGCCACCCGCGACGGCGTCGACTTCGACCACGTCGCGGCCTACCAGCGCAACGGCCCGCCCGGCCAGACCGGCCCGCACAACTCCCGCCCCCTGCGCCGCACCCACCACCGCTGGAAGACCCACGGCGGCTTCCGGGCGCGCGCCTGCGGCCCCGGACGCGTGCTGTGGCAGACGCCTTACGGCGTCTGCGTGCTCGTCGACCAGGACGGGAGCCGGCGCCTGGCGGACCAGGAGGCAGCGACCATGCTCTCCGCCCCACCCGGGGTCGACCTCTACCTCTCCCGGTTCGCGCTTGACTACGACGGGTCGGAGCACTCGCTCACCGGACCTGCTGCCACATCGTGAGGTTGGCCTCCACCGCCCCTTCGTAGTTGGCGTGCGCGTCCGCCCCCAGGGCCCGGATGCCCGCCAGGGCCGCTCGCATGTCGTCGAGCTCGGCCTGCCACCGCTCGTGGGAAGCGGCGTGAGCGTCCCGGGCTACCCCGGCCCACCGCTCGTGCAACCCCTGCGTGGTCAGGGCCACGTCGGCGGCCAGGTCGGCCAGCTCCGCGTGGAAGCGGGCCATCTCCGTCACCACCAGGCGCAGCTCGTCCAGGTCGACGCGGTAGCCGGTCATCCCAGCCTGCTCAGCAGCCGGGCCTGCGACCGGCCGCTCTCCGAGTCGGCGGCCACGAGCACAGCGCCCGCGTGCCGGGCTGCCGCCAGGTCGGCGTCCATCTGGTCCAGCACCTCGCGGGCGCTGGACCGCCACTCCTCCCAGTGCGCCGCGAACCGGTCCGCGGCGTCACCGCGCCACTGCCCGAGCAGCGACGCCACCGCGGCCTCGATCCGCGCCGCGCGGGCGGCCGTCTCGTCAGCACGGGCCTCGAGGGCGTGGGTCGCCGACGTCAACGCCTCCTGCTGGAGCCTCATCTCCATGCTTCCTCCCCAGGGGCGGCCCGCGGACGGGTGCGCGCCCGGGCACGATCCTGCCGAGTCCGGGCACTCCGTGTGGACGCGGGACGCCCGGCCTGTGGAGAGAGCGGCTGTCCTCAGTCGCTCAGGCGCTCCGACGAGCGGCCCAGGCGGCGACCAGTCGCCAGCCGAGCATCGCCGCCCCCAGCACCCCGGTGGCCACGGCGACGAACGACCACGCGGTGCCGTCACCCGTGAGCTGGCGCAGGACCATGCCGGCCACCACCGTGGTCGGCCAGACCACGAGGCCCGCCACCAGGGTGGCGGCGGGGCGTCCGCGCAGGGCCGGCACTCCGAGGAGCAGCAGGTGCCCCAGGGCCGCGCCCACCAGGAACGGCCAGGCGATGTCCGCGACGGCCAGCAGGCCGTCCTCCCCGTCGTGGGACCGGCGGCCGAGCGCCGCGAAGACCACGACGGCGACGGCGTCGAGCAGGATCGCGAGGAAGGGCATCTCCTACTCCACCGTCACGGTGCGGGTGTCGGCGATCACCGGACCGCCCTCGCCGCCGGACATGTCGTCCTCGGCGACCTCGATCGTCCAGATGCCCGGCTCCAGGTCGACGGTGAAGCTGAACGGCGAGAGCGTCATGCCCTCGGCCGCCGTGGTGAAGCCGGTCTGCACCTCCTGGCCCTGCGCGTCGAGCACCCGCCACGGCACGTTGGCCTCGAAGGCCGCCGCCTCGCCGGTCACCGTCACCGGCGAGGTCACCCTCGCCCCCTCACCGGGGGTGTCGATGTTGAACAGGGTGCGGACGTCGTCGGCGCCGCCGCGCGTCGTCGCGCCGGGCCAGGTGACCCCGGCCCACAGCTCGCCGGCCGGCTCGCCCTCGATCAGCAGGTCGACCGGCAGGTCGGCGCCGAGCGCCTCGGTGGCCGTCCAGACGAGCTGCTGCACCATCATCTTGGCGGTACGCCGGTTGGCGTCGGCCTCGAGCGCCTCCGCCGAGAGATCGACCGTCACGACGCCGTCCGCCTCCTCGACGCCCAGCACCTGCGTGGCGGGGTTCCAGGTGGCCCGGTAGTCGGGGTCGAGGGGCCCCGCGAGCATCGCCTCGAGCGCCCCGGCTCCCGGGTCGCCGGCGACCGGACGCGACTCCCGCGCCAGCCGCGGTCCCAACCGGGTGTCGACCAGGTGGTAGACCAGCCCGGCGCTCGCGGGGGACCCGCTCGCCGTGGGGCTGGGGCCGGGATCCGTGGCCGTGCCGTCGTCGTCCTGGTCGCCGCAGGCCGCCAGGGCGCCGAGCGCCACCAGGGTCGCGGCGAGCGAGGCGGTACGGCGCAGGGTCGGTCGGACGAGCATGGGGACCTCCGGTTCCGAGGGGGAAGTGCAGGAGACCCCATCGTGGCAGGCGCAGCGCCTCATTCGGGATCCGGGCGGCTCCACTCCTCCGACTGGGTGAGACGGAAGAGGTAGTAGAGGGCCGGGCCCACGATCACCACGGCGAGGCCGACCACGATGATCAGCCCCCACAGCGTCGAGTCGGCCCCGGCGGCGTCCTCGATGGTGACCTCGTCGACCAGCAGCCACGGGTACTGGCCGAACCCCCAACCGAAGAGCACCGCGGCGACCGCGCAGACCGCGGTCACCCGCGCGACGACGTACTCGCGCCGGTAGAGCAGCACCAGCGTGGCCGCGCCGGCCAGGGCCGAGACCACCACCAGCGGGGCGGCCCGTCCGGTCAGCCCGTCGGCGAGGGTGGGGGCGTCCCGCGAGATCGGCACCAGCGCGGCGAAGACCACCGCGCCGGTGACCAGGCCCCCGACGATGGTGCGGCGGCGCAGCCTCAGGGCCAGGCTCGTCGACCCCGACCGCTGGGCGTCGGCGGTCAGGAAGACGCCGGCCAGGAACGAGCAGGTCAGCACCGCGATCACCCCGCCGAAGAACGACGTCGGGGTCAGCCACGACGACCACAGCTCCCCGCGGCCCTCCGCAGGCACCCGGCCCGAGGCGATGGCGCCCGCCACCGCGCCGAGGAAGAAGGGTGTGATCACCGACGACGCGGCGAAGACCACCCCGAAGATCCTGGCCTGGCCCAGCGTCGCGGAGTACTTGCGGAACGCGAAGCTCGACCCCCGCAGCACGATCCCCAGCAGGGCGAAGAGCATCGGGAAGATGAGCGTCGACATCGCCGACGCGAACGACTCCGGGAAGCCGGTCCACCACACGACCAGCACGTAGATCAGCCAGACGTGGTTGGCCTCCCAGACCGGGCCGATGCTGTGGTCGATCAGGGTCCGCAGCTCCGCCCCGTCGACGTCCCCGCCGGCGGTGAGGTCGTAGGAGCCGGAGCCGAAGTCGGCGCCGCCCAGCACGCCGTACGCCACCACGCCCACGAAGAGCGCGGCGGCCACGACCAGCGCCAGGCTCACGGCCGCTCCCTGTCGCTGTCGTGCATCCGCAGCTGCGGACCGTAGGGGCTGGGGAGGTCGAGGTTGCCGGAGCGCCACCGGGCGGTCATCGAGCGGATGACCACGGTCGCGGCCACCGTCATGGCGGCATAGAGCAGCAGCGTCGCGGTGACCAGCCACCACAGCCACCCGTTGCTCTCCGCGGCGTCGGCGGTGCGCAGCACGCCGTAGACCACCCACGGCTGCCGGCCCACCTCGGTCGCGGTCCAGCCCAGCTCGACGGCCACGACCGCCAGCGGCCCGGCGGCGACGCAGGCGCGGAGGAACCAGACGTTGCCGAGCAGGTCGTGCCCGCGCCACCGGGCGATCCAGTAGACGAGCACCAGCAGCATCAGCGCGAAGCCGATGCCCACCATCCCCTGGAACGTCAGGTGGGTGATGTTGACCGGAGGCTGGTCGGCCACCGGCACGGTGTCGAGCCCGGGGACGGGTGCGTCGAAGGAGTTCCGGGCGATCAGGGAGCCGATGTAGGGGATGTCGATCGCCCCCCGGACCTTCCCGTCGATCAGCAGCCCGCCCAGCCGCAGCGGCGCGCGCGTCTCGGTGGTGGTGGCCAGCTCGAACGCCGCGAGCTTGGCCGGCTGCCGGTCGGCCAGGCCGCCGCCCAGGAGGTGACCGACGACCGGCTGGAGCACGGCGGCCACCGAGCCGAAGGCGAAGGGGATCGTGAAGCCGGTGCGGTGGTGTGCGTCCCGCCGCCCCCGCAGCATCCCGACGGCGTAGACCCCGGAGGTCAGCAGGCCCACGACCATGAACGCCGCCACCCACATGTGCAGGAACTGCAGGAACGCCAGGTCGTTGAACATCGCGCGCCACGGGTTGACGTCGACCACCTCGCCGTCCCGGATCCGGAAGCCGGCCGGCTGGTTCATCCAGGCGTTGACCGCCACCACGCAGAAGGTGCCGATCACCCCGCTCACCGCCATCGGCAGCAGGGTCAGCAGGTGTCGCTTCGGCGCCATCCGCCCCCAGCCGTAGAGGTAGATGCCCAGGAAGATGGCCTCGGTGAAGAACGCCAGCCCCTCGAACGCGAAGGGCAGCCCGAGCACGTCGCCGAACGGACCCATCAGCCCGGGCCACAGCAGCCCCATCTCGAAGCTCAGCACCGTCCCGGAGACCGCGCCCACCGCGAAGAGCACGGCCGAGACCTTGGCCCAGCGTTGCGCCAGCCCCAGGGCGACGGGGTCGTCGCGGTAGATGCCACGCCAGTGCATCACGAAGATCATCGACGGCAGCGCGACCCCGAAGCAGGCCAGCACGATGTGCCAGCCGAGCGAGAACGACATCTGCAGCCGGGCGGGGAGGAGACCCGCGGGTTCCTCCGCGGTGACCACCTGGAGGAGCACCTCGGGCAGGAGCACCCTGACCACGGTACGACCGGGCTAGACAGGCGGCTAGTCCCTTCAGCCCCTAGGCTCACGGGGTGACCGACGCCGCGCCCCCCAGTGACGTGCTCGTCGTCGACTCGCTGGAGCGCCGCTTCGGCGACCTGCGCGCCGTCGACGGCGTCTCCTTCCACATCGCCCCCGGCGAGACCTACGGCCTGCTGGGGCCCAACGGGGCCGGGAAGACGACGACCATCTCGATGGTCGCCGGACTGATCCGTGCCGACGCCGGCACGGTCACCGTCGCCGGGCAGCCGATGACGCCCTCGACCCTCGAGCCCAAGCGACACCTCGGCCTGGTGCCCCAGGACCTCGCCGTCTATCCCGAGCTGACCGGCCGGGAGAACCTCACCCTCTTCGGCAGGCTCCAGGGCCTGCGGGGCAAGGCGCTGGGTGCGCGGGTCGAGGAGGTGCTCGACCTGATCGGCCTCGCCGACCGAGCCAAGAGCCTGACCAAGGAGTACTCCGGCGGCATGAAGCGCCGCCTCAACATCGGCATCGGTCTCCTCCACCAGCCCACCCTGCTGATCCTCGACGAGCCCACCGTCGGGGTCGACCCGCAGTCGCGCAACGCGATCCTGGAGTCGGTCGAGGCCCTCTCGGCCGAGGGGATGGCGGTCCTCTACACGACCCACTACATGGAGGAGGCGGAGCGGCTCTGCGACCGGATCGGGATCATCGACTCCGGCCGCCTCCAGGCCGAGGGCACCCGGGACGACCTGATCCGCCTGACCGGGGGCGTCGACACCATCCGGCTCAGCGGCAGCGGTGGCCTCGACGCGGCCGCCGACCGGCTCCGCGCCCTGCCCGGCGTGGAACGGGTCGACGCCGACCGGCGTACCGCCACCCTGACGGTGCGGGACGCGCCGGCCCTCGTGGCCCAGGTGGTCGGCACCGTCGCGGACGCGGGTGTGACGCTGGCGGACGTGGAGATCTCCCGCCCGGACCTCGAGTCGGTCTTCCTGCACCTGACCGGCAAGGCCCTGAGGGACTGACCGTGCGCCAGCTCCTCGCCCTGACCGCCAGCGACCTGCGGATGCGGATCCGGGACCGGTCGGTCCTGATCTTCGCCTTCGTGGTGCCGCTGGCGCTGATGTTCGTCTTCAACCTGGTCTTCGGCAGCACCGACGACCTCGAGCTGGAGCCGATCACCGTCGCGGTGAGCGTCCCGGAGGGCGACCCGATGGCCGCGGTCGTCGTCGACGTGCTCGCCGGCCTCGACGGCCAGGACGGCCTCGAGGTCACGGTCACCGAGACCGGCGAGAAGTCCGCCCGCCGGCAGGTCGAGGACGGCGAGGCCGCTCTCGCCCTGCTCGTCCCCGAGGGGTTCGGCGACGCCGCGCAGGCGGGCGAGCCGGTCACCGTCGACGCCGTCCGCGGCGACGAGGCGGGGCTCGAGGCCGACGTGGTGCTCTCGGTGGTCCTCGGCGTGCTCGACCGGTTCGGCGCGGGCGCCGAGACCGCGCGCGCCGGGCTGGCCTCCGGCGTCCCGCCGCAGCAGGTGGGCGCCCTGGTGGAGGAGGCCACCACCGCGGGCCCGGCCTACGAGCTGCGCCAGGGCGAGGCCTCGGACCAGCAGCTCGACGCCGGCGCCGCGCTCGTCGCCGGACAGGCCGGGCTCTTCCTGCTCTTCACCGTCAGCTTCGGCGTCACCTCGCTCCTGGTGGACCGCGAGACCGGCACCCTGGCCCGGCTCCGCTCGATGCCGATCTCGTCCTGGCTGATCGTCTCCGCCAAGGCCCTGGTCAGCTTCGTCCTGGGGGTGGTCTCCACCAGCGTCCTGCTCACTGTGGGGAGCTTCTTCTTCGACGCCGACTTCGGGTCTCCGCCGGCCGTCGCCTTGCTCGTCGTCTGCGTCGTGGCGGCCGCCACGTCGGTGATGTTCCTGATCGCCCGGGTGGCCCGCACCAGCGAGCAGGCGAGCATCGCCACCTCCATCGTGGCGGTGGTCCTGGGGATCGGCGGCGGCGCCTTCTTCCCGATCAGCGCCGCCGGGAGCCTCGCCGTCGTCCTCGACCTCAACCCGGTGGCGGCGCTGCTGCGCGGGCTCGGGATCACCTCGGCCGGTGGCGGCGTGGGCGACCTCGGCGCCCCGATCGCGATCATGCTCGGCTTCGCCGCCACCATGTGGCTGCTCTCCCGGCTCGTCCCCGACCGGGGAGCACTCTCGTGAGGGGGCAGGCATGAGGAACGCGCTCACCGTCGCCGGCCTTGAGCTGCGGCTCTTCCTCCGCGACCGCTCCAACATCTTCTTCGTCTTCGTCTTCCCGCTGCTGCTGGTGCTGATGATCGGTGCGCAGTTCGGGGACTCCGCCAACGCTGGCCGGGTGGCGCTCAGCGGCAGCGGCAGCGCGCTCGAGCAGCAGCTCGCCGACCAGCTGGAGGACTCGGACGTCGTCCTCAGCGACCAGGACTGGGACGGCGCCCTGGAGCAGCTGGCTCGCGGCCGGATCGACGTCGCCGTCCGGGTGGACGCCGAGGCGGAGGCCGCGCACGAGGCGGGAGAGCCCGTCGTGCTGGAGGTCGTCCGCGGCTCCTCGGCCAACGCCCAGGTGGTCGAGCAGCAGGTCCGCGACGCGGTGGGCGCCCTGCGTGCCGCCCAGGGGCAGATCGCCGCCCTCACCGGCCGCGGCGTCCCGGTGGACCGGGCGCAGGCGGCCCTGGCCGACGCCGCCGGGCAGGTCGAGGCCCCGGCCCTGGAGGTGACCAGCGTCGACGAGCTCAGCGAGCAGTTCGCCGGTCTCGGCCAGTTCGACCTCGGCGCCTCGGGCCAGCTGCTGCTGTTCGTCTTCCTCGCCTGCCTGGCCGGCTCGGCGACGCTCATCCAGGCGCGCCGGCTGGGGGTGATCGCGCGGATGCTCGCCGGCCCGGTCTCCACCGTCGAGCTGATCGCCGGCGAGACCCTCGGCCGCTGGGCCATCGGCCTCTTCCAGGGTGCCTACATCATGCTCGCCACCTCCCTGCTCTTCGGCGTCCGCTGGGGCAACCTGGCGCTCTCGCTGCTGGTGCTGGCGGTCTTCAGCCTGGTCGCCGCCGGCGCCGCGATCCTGCTCGGCACCCTGCTGGAGAACGAGGGGGCCGCGGGTGGCGCGGGCGTCGGGATCGGCCTGGTGCTGGCCGCGCTGGGTGGCTCGATGCTGCCGCTCGAGCTCTTCCCCGACACCATCCGCACGGTCGCCAACCTCACCCCGCACGCCTGGGCCTACGAGGCGTTCGCGGAGATCCAGCGGCGCGGCGGCGGCCTGACGGACGTGCTGCCCCAGCTGGGGGTGCTCGCCGCGATGGCGCTGGTGCTGCTGGCCCTGGGCGCCTGGTCGCTGCGCCGCAGCCTCGCCCGGGCGATGTAGCGGGACCGCGCAGAAAAACCTCGGGCGTCTTTCGCCGTTCTGCTGCGCGACCCGTGGTGCGCCCGGCATGCTCTTGCTCAGACCCCGCCGGTGACCCGAGACACCGGCGGGGTCTTCCTCGTCCGCGGCACGCGCCGGATGGCAGGATCGCCCGGGTGAGCGACCCCCGAGCCCTGACCCCCGACCAGCTCCGCGAGCACCTCAACTCCTGGCCGACGTTCGCCGCGCAACGGATCACCGTCGAGGAGATAGCTCCCGACTGGACCCACGCGCTGGTCCGGATGGACCTGACTCCGGAGAACGCGAACTTCTTCGGCACCGCCTTCGGCGGCAGCCTCTTCTCCATGGTCGACCCATTCGTGGTGATCCTCGCCGCCCAGCAGCTCGGTCCCGGGTACGCCGTGTGGGACAAGGTCGTCGAGATCGACTTCCTGCGCCCCGGCACCGGTCCGGTGACCGCCCGGGTCGAGATGCCGGTCAGCGCGGTCGAGCGCCTGCGTGAGGGGACCGCCGACGGGCAGCGCCTGCTGCGGGTCTTCCCGGTCGACCTGGTCGCCGAGGACGGCAGCGTCGTCGCCCGCCAGGAGCGCACCCTCTACGTCCGCCGGCTGCAGCCGGACGCGGTCGAGGCCCCGTGAGCGCCAGGCGGGTGGGGGAGCGCGAGCTCGTCGCCCCGGTCCCGCTGACGCTGCCCGACGGCCGGCTCAACCCCGACGCCGTCGGCTGGAGCCGCACCCCGCTGGTCACCACCGACGGGATCGGTCGCGGCCGGCTCGGCCTCGGGCGCAACAAGCGGTGGGAGTACTGGGCGGTGACCACCCCCACCCACGTGGTCGCCCTGGTGACCTCCGCCCTGGACTACGCGGCGGTGCACGGCATCTGGCTGCTCGACCGGGCCACGGGGGAGACCGTCGCGCACGACGCCATCGGGGTGCTCGGGGGCACCGTCTCGCTTCCCGGCACGCTCGGGGCCGGCCCCGTGCGGACGAGGACCAGGAAGCTGCGCATCGAGATCGACGAGGTCCCCGGTGGCACCCGGCTGCGCGCCGCCGGACCGCGGGTGCGGGTCGACGTGATCGCCGAGCGCCCGGCGGGCCACGAGAGCCTCGGGGTGGTGGTGCCGTGGAGCGAGCGCCTCTTCCAGTACACGGTCAAGGACGTCGCCCGGCCGGCGACCGGGAGCATCCGGGTCGACGGGGCCGAGGTCGAGGTCCCGGCGGGGGAGTCGTGGGCGACCCTGGACCACGGCCGTGGTCGTTGGCCCTACGCGGTGCGCTGGAACTGGGGCGCGGGGTCCGGGCGGACCGACGGCCGCGTCGTCGGCGTCCAGGTGGGTGGCCGTTGGACCGACGGCACCGGTTCGGTGGAGAACGCCCTCCATGTCGACGGCCGGCTCTCCAAGATCAGCGAGGAGCTGGTCTGGGAGTACGACCGCGACGACTGGATGGCACCCTGGCGCGTCCTGGGGGAGAGCGTGGAGCTGACCTTCACACCCTTCCACCTCAAGCGTTCGGTGATCGACATGGCGGTCTTCGCCTCCCGCACCCACCAGTGCTTCGGTCACTGGGAGGGCCGCATGCGTGACGACACCGGGGCGTGGGTCCGGGTCGCCGACCTGGTGGGGTGGGCCGAGGACGTGCGCAACCGCTGGTGAGGGTGTTTCCATCTGTCGCCGGCCACGCCTAGGGTCGGGCGCAGCACCATCGACTTCACCGGTCCTGGAGGGCTGTCATGCGTTCGTTCCACTCTCGTCCGGCCTACTGCGCGGCCGCGGCCGTCCTGGCCGCCTCGCTGCTGCCCCTGGCCGGCGCCGCGCAGGCGGCTCCCTCGAGCGAGCTCTTCCTCTCCGAGTACGTCGAGGGCTCCGCCAACAACAAGGCGCTCGAGATCTACAACGGGACCGGCGCCCCGGTCGACCTCGCCGCTGGCGGCTACAGCGTGCAGATCTTCTTCAACGGCGGCAGCACCGCCGGCCTCACGGTCCCGCTGAGCGGCACGGTCGCCCCCGGCGACGTCTTCGTGCTCGCCCACTCCGGCGCCGGACCCGAGGTGCTGGCGGTCGCCGACCAGACCAGCGGCTCCGGCTTCTTCAACGGCGACGACGCACTGACCCTGCGCCGGGGCGACACCGTGGTCGACTCGCTCGGCCAGGGCGGCGTCGACCCGGGCACCGAGTGGGGCAGCGGCCAGACCTCCACCGCCGACAACACCCTGCGCCGCAGGGAGGCGGTCACCGCGGGTGACACCGACCCGGCCGACCCGTTCGACCCGGCGGTGGAGTGGGAGGGGTTCCCCACCGACACCTTCGCCGGCCTCGGCTCCCACCTCGGTGGCGGCGAGGAGCCGCCGCCTGCCGAGGGGCCGTCCCCGGCGTGCGGTGACGAGTCGACCCCGATCGGCGCCATCCAGGGCAGCGGTCCGTCCGCGGCCCTCACCGGGGTGGTCGCCACCGAGGGCGTGGTGGTCGGCGACCACGAGGGAGCCTCGCCGCGGCTGCGCGGGTTCTACCTCCAGGACCCCGAGGGTGACGGGGACGAGGCCACCTCCGACGGCATCTTCGTCTTCAACGGCACCGACGACGACGTCGCGCTCGGAGACCGGGTGCGCGTGGTCGGCACCGCCGAGGAGTTCGCGGGCCAGACCCAGATCTCCCGGACCACCTCGGTGGAGGTCTGCGCCTCCGGGCAGACGGTGGAGCCCACCGAGATCAGCTTCCCGGCCGACGAGGCGGAGCTCGAGCGCGTGGAGGGGATGCTGGTCAGCGTGCCGCAGACCATGACGGTCACCGAGCACTTCCAGCTCGGCCGCTTCGGCCAGGTGGTCGTCTCCTCCGGCGGACGGCTGCTCCAGCCCACCGACGTGGCGGCGCCCGGAGCGGAGGCGCAGCGTGTCCAGGAGGCCAACGACCGGCGGCGGCTGATCATCGACGACTCCACCCAGGCGCAGAACCCCGACCCGATCGTCTGGGGGCGTGAGGGGCGGCCGCTCTCCGCCGACAACACGCTGCGCGGTGGCGACACCGTCACCGGCGCGGTGGGCGTGATGACCTACACCTGGGGCGGCAACGCCGCCAGCCCCGACGCCTACCGTCTGCGCCCCGTGGACGCGCTCGGCGGGCAGGCGCGCTTCGAGGCCGCCGGTGAGCGCCCGGGCGGTCCGCCGCAGGTCGGCGGCAGCCTGCAGGTGGCCGGTCTCAACGTCCTGAACTACTTCAACACCTTCACCGGCTGCACCCTCGGTGTCGCCGGCGGGCCGACCGACTGCCGCGGGGCCGACGACGCCGCCGAGCTGGAGCGGCAGGCGGCGAAGACCGTCGAGGCGATCACCCGGATGGGCGCCGAGGTCGTCGCCGTGGTCGAGATCGAGAACGACGGCTACGGTCCCGACAGTGCGCTGGCCGACCTCGTCGCCCGCCTCGACGCGGTCGAGGGTGACGGGACGTGGGCCTTCGTCGACGCGGACGCCGGCACCGGCGAGGTCGATGCGCTCGGCACCGACGCGATCAAGGTCGGCATGCTCTACCAGCCGGCGGCCGTCACCCCGGTCGGCACCACCGCGGCGCTCAACACCGACAGCTTCGTCTCGGGCGGGGAGGCGGGCCGCGCCAACAACCGCCCCGCGCTGGCCCAGGCGTTCCGGGAGCGCGCGACCGGCGGGGTCTTCACCGCCGTGGTCAACCACCTCAAGAGCAAGGGCAGCGCCTGCGCGGTGCCCGACGCGGGCGACGGGCAGGGCAACTGCAACGAGGTCAGGCGGGTGGCCGCCGCCGAGCTGGGGGAGTGGCTGGCCGCGGACCCCACGGGAACCGGCGACACCGACACGCTGATCCTCGGCGACCTCAACGCCTACGCCCAGGAGGACCCGGTGCGCGCCCTGGAGGAGGCCGGGTTCTCCGACCTGGTGGCCCGTGAGCGTGGCGAGGAGGAGTACAGCTACGTCTTCGACGGCCAGTGGGGCTCGCTCGACCACGCCCTCGGCTCGCGGAGCCTCGCCGCGCAGGTGACCGGGGCCGCCCCCTGGCACGTCAACGCCGACGAGCCGAGCGTCCTGGACTACAACACCGACTTCAAGAGCCCGGGGCAGGTGGCCTCCCTCTTCGCCCCCGACGAGTTCCGCAACTCCGACCACGACCCGGTGCTGGTCGGCCTCGACCTGCGCGGCGCCGTCGCGGACGGCTCGGTGCTCGGTGCGGGCTTCGTCCGCACCGAGCGCGGCCAGGGCGTGTTCGCCCTGGGCGTCCAGGGCCGGGGCGGGCGGGCCGCGGGGGTGGTCACCTTCGCGAGCGCGTCGGTGCGGCTCCTCGGCACCCGGGTCGACCGGCTCGAGATCACGGACCGCCAGGCGCGCCTGGCCGGCACCGGATGGGTCGACGGCCGGTCCGGCTCCTACGAGATCACCGTGGTCGACGGTGGCCGGTCGGGTCCTGACCGGTTCCGGTTGGTGGTGCGCGACTGTGCCGGGAGCCGGCTCCTCGACACGGGGTCGCGGCAGGTCACCGGCCAGGTGAAGATCCTCGGGTAGTACCCGGCCGTCACCGCCCGATTGCGTGAGATTCGCGTCACTTCCCTGCAGGAACGCGTGCGCGCAGGCCCGGTGCGACCTAATCTCTTCAACAGACCCCGCTGGTGACCCGAGACATCAGCGGGGTCCTCCAATTTCAGCAGGAGACGTTCCCGAGGCGGGCGAGCCCCTCGAGGTCACCCGGCCCGAAGCGTCCCTGCGAGGCCCCGCTCGGGTGCATCAGCTCACCCTCGTCGTCCACGTGGTCCAGACCGACCAGGTGGCCGAGCTCGTGGTCCAGGATCGCCGCGGCGTGGGCCCGGCCCGCCGGGCTGCCCATCAGGTCGGCGAAGGTGTCGCGGTCCAGGGCGACCATCCCGGTCACGAACTCCCGACGCCCCGAGCCCCGGGAGACCACGGTGCTGCCCGCCACCCCGGCGACGTCCCCGGCGAGGTCGGGGAGCTCCTCGGGGGTCGCCCACCCGATCAGCACCGGGTCGCTGCGGTCGAGCGCCCGGGCCAGGAAGTTGCGCGAGGCGGTCTCCCCGGCGTACTCGAAGACCAGGCCCGTGGCCTGTCCGATCCGCGCCACCGAGCCCTCGACCAGGGTCATGTGGTCGCTGGGGGCTCCCTCGGGGTTGACGGTGTAGCGCACCGGGCGGCACGGGCTGTAGGAGACCGGCTCGTCGGAGCCCCGCTGGGTGTACAGGAACTTGAAGGTCCCCGACCCCTCGTGCACCGGCAGCGGGGCGCTCAACCGGTCCGGGCCCATCCCGAAGATCCGCCGCAGGTCGTCGTACTCGGCCCCGGGGTGGAGCATGAAGACGCCTCCGAGGAGCACCGCGACCACGAGCAGCCCGCCGACCAGCGGGCTGCTCTGACGTCCCAGGCCCCTGCGGCCCTGCTGCTCCATGGATCAAGCCTGCCTCACCCGAGGTCGACGCAGAGCGCGCGGTGGTCGGAGAGGTCGAGCCGGGTGGAGCCCCCCGAGCGCACCCGCGCGGCCAGGCCCGGGCTGCCCAGGATGTGGTCGAGCTGCTCCGTGGGCCGGTCCGCGGGGAAGGTCGGCGCCTCCACCAGGGACCTCAGGGCGGTGAGACGCTGCGCCCGCTCGGTGCCCATGTTGAGGTCGCCGAGCACGAGCACCGGCCCCTGGCGACCCGCGAGCGCGGCGCGCAGGGTGCGCAGCTGACGCCGCTGCCACCACTCGATGAAGGTCAGGTGGGTGTTGGCCACGGTCAGCCGGCCGGTCGGCCCCTCCACCGTCGCCACCACCGCGACCCGGGCCTCGTCGCGCACCAGCTCGGGTCGTCGGCTCCCGTCGAAGCGCATCGGCACCCGCACCGGCACCGGAGCCAGGCGGACCGACTCCCACGCCGTGACGGGGTGGCGCGAGAGCAGCGCCACGCCGTAGGCCGCCGCGTCGGGGGCCAGGTCGCCGTCGGCCGCCATCCACACCCCCGGGCTGCCGTGCAGCGCCGCGACGAAGAGGTGCTCCGTGGCCCCCATCGCCTCGGCGGCCAGCGCGGTCAGGTCGGCGCCGGCGGAGCGGGCCTGGTTGCGGTCGACCTCCTGGAGGGCCAGCACGTCGGCGTCCAGGCTGGCGATCGCGGCCGCGAAGCGGTCCAGGTCGACCTGGTCGTCCTCCGGTGAGCGGCCGTGGAGGATGTTGAAGGTCGCGACGCGCATGGCGGGCCTGTGCCCGCTGGGCACGTTGATCAATCGCGCCGCTGGGTACCGTGGCGCCGTGGACGTCGATGAGGAGAAGGCCAACCTGCGCGAGGCGCTCAAGCGCGTCGCCGTGGCCCTGAAGGAGTCGGGACTGCCTTTCGCGCTGGCGGGGGGCTACGCGGTGTGGGCGCGGGGCGGCCCCGAGCCGAGCCACGACGTGGACTTCCTGGTCGCCGAGGCCGACGCACCGGCGGCCGCGACGGTGCTGGCCGAGCACGGCCTTCAGGTGGTCCAGCCCCCCGAGGACTGGCTCTTCAAGGTCTTCACCGACGACGTGATGGTCGACGTCATCTTCCGGGACGCCACCATCCCGGCCGAGCGCGCGATGTTGGCCGACGCGGACGAGATCGAGGTGATCTCGGTGGTGATGCCGGTGCTCTCCGCGACCCGGCTGATGATCCACAAGCTGCACGCCATGGACGAGCGGTACTGCGACTTCGGCCGGCTGCTGCCGGTGGCGCGGGCGCTGCGCGAGCAGGTCGAGTGGGACGTCGTGGCCAAGGAGACCGACGACAACGAGTTCGCCGTCGCCTTCCTCTACTTGCTCGAGCGGCTCCGCATCATCGACTGAGCCGGGCTCACCCGGCCCGCACGGGGGAGGAGTGCTCGCTCACGCCGTACTTGGCGTGCAAGCGCTTCATCCACCGCGGGGCCCACCAGTTCCAGCGACCGAGCATCGTCATCGTGGCGGGCACGATGATCATCCGGACGATCGTCGCGTCGATCAGCACCGCGACCGCGAGGGCGAAGCCCGTCTGCTTGATCACCAGCATCTCGCCGGCCGCGAAGCCGGAGAAGACGATGACCATGATCGCCGCCGCGGAGGTGATGATCCGTCCCGACCGCTGGAGGCCGACCCGTACGGCGGTGTCGTCGTCCTGGCCCTGCTCGTGCAGCTCGATGACGCGCGCCAGCAGGAAGACCTCGTAGTCCATCGAGAGCCCGAACCCGAAGGCGAGCACCAGCAGCGGGATCACCGACTCGATGCCGCCCGTCGAGTCGAAGCCCAGCACCGACTCCAGCGCCCCGTCCTGGAACGCCCAGACCAGGATCCCCAGGCTCGCGCCGAGTGAGACGATGTTGAGCAGCAGCGCCTTGACCGGGATCACCACGCTGCCGGTGAGCAGGAAGAGGAGCAGGAAGGTTGCTCCGGCGATCCAGAGCGCGGCCCACGGGGCCCGGTCGTGGACCGAGTCGGTGAAGTCCTGGAGCGACGCGGCCTGACCGGCCACCCAGGTCGGCACGCCGAGGTCCGCGTCGCGGAGCTCGGCGGCGACGTCGCGCGCCGCCTGGCCCATCGCGCCGCCGTCGGTGTGCACCCCGAGGGAGACCAGCTCGGGTCCGCCCGGGACGGCCCCGTCCGCCTCGACCCCCTCGGGCAGCGGGCCGAGCACGCGCGGCGGATCCACGGAGGTGACCTCGTCCAGGCCCTCCAGCTCCGCGACCAGGGCGGCCGCCTCCTCGGGGCTCGCCTGGGCGACCAGGGTCACGGTCGGGCTGGCCAGGACCGGGTAGTCCCGTTCCAGGTCCTCGATGAAGACCCGCTGCTCGGCGTCCTCGGGCAGCAGCTCGACTCCCGACGCGGTGAGGCGCAGGTCGAGCGCGGGGAGCGCGAGCAGCAGCAGCACCGCGACGCTGACGAGGGTGGTCAGCACCGGCCAGCGCTGCACCAGCCTGGCCAGGCGGCTGAAGACGCCGTCCTCGGGCGCCGCCTCCGCCCCCTGGCGCCGCACCAGCCGGGCGGCCCCCCAGGAGCAGAGGGCCGGGACCAGGGTGAGCGCCACGACCAGGGCGACCACGACGACCGCGACGCCGGCGGCGCCGATCGCCCGCATCACCGGGGCCTCGAAGAGCATCAGCCCCGACAGCGAGATGCCGACGATCAGGGCGGAGAAGAGCACCGTGCGGCCCGCGGTCGCCACGGCGGCCCCCACCGCGTCCTCGACCTGGGCGCGGGTGGGCGGGACCGTCCGGTCGGCTTCCGCGAGGTGCCCCAGCTCCTCGCGGAAGCGGCTCACCAGCAGCAGCCCGTAGTCGATGCAGAGGGCCAGGCCCATCACCGTGACGATGTTGACCACCGTGGCGTCGAGGTCGATCAGGTAGGAGAAGCCGAAGAGGATGGCCAGGGCCCCGGAGATCGACGCGATCGCCCCGGCGATCGGCAGGCCGGCCGCGATGAAGCCGCCGAAGACGAAGACCATCAGCAACAGGGAGAGCGGGAGGGCGATCCCCTCGCCGCGGGTCAGGTCCGCCTTGATCTGGTCGACGACGTCGTCGACGAGCAGGCCGGTGCCTCCCACCGAGACCTCGGCGCCATGCGAGCCGAGCAGCCGCTCCCCGTCGGTCCTGAGCACCTCGACGACCTCGTCCTGGACGGCGCCCCCGATCTCGCTGCCCACCTCGACCACCACCAGGAACGAGCCGCCGGCGGGGTCGTTGCCCTGCACCAGGCCGTAGGAGTCGGGGGAGCGCGGCCACCCGGGGGTGGTCATCGGGGAGGTGACCTCGCCGACGCCCTCGACCTCCTCGATGCGCTCCACCAGCTCGGTCACGTCACGGGCGAGGTCGGGGTCGGCCAGGTCGACGCCGTCGACCCGCGCGGTGACGTTGAGGGCGCCCTCGTCGGTGGCGGTGATCAGGTCACGCGCCGTCTGCGCCTGGCCGGGGGCCACGATGTCGCCGGTCTCGAGGCGGTCGAAGAGCGAGCTGCCCCCGAGGAGGCCGAGACTGGTGACGAAGCCCAGGACGACGAGCAGGCTCCAGGTGATGACCAGCGCAAGCCAGTGCCGGGCGGTGCCACGACCGAGGCGGAACAGGAGGGGGTCGGACGTCTTCACGACGAAGAGCCTGCCACCAAGCGGGTCGGCGCGGAGCGTCGGTCCCTGACGCTACGGTGTGACTCACGCCACTCCGAGGAGGCTCGATGGACCCCATGGACCCGGTCTACGGATCCGGCACGCTGCTCCTGATCGCGGCCGCGGGCATCGCCGTGCTGCTGGTGCTCATCATCGGGCTCCGCATGCACGCCTTCATCGCGCTCGTCCTGGTCAGCTTCGGCACCGCGATCGCGGCGGGGGTGCCGCTGGCCGACGTGGCCGGCGTCGCGGTCGGGGCGTTCGGCTCCACGCTGGGGACGGTCGCCCTCCTGGTGGGCCTGGGCGCCATGATCGGACGGCTCCTGGAGATCACCGGGGGCGCCCAGGTGCTGGCCGACACCCTGATCAACCGGTTCGGCGAGAAGCGGGCCCCGTTCGCGCTCGGCGTCTCGGCCCTCCTCTTCGGCCTGCCGATCTTCTTCGACGCCGGCCTGGTCGTCTTCCTCCCGATCATCTTCTCGGTCGCCACCAGGTTCGGCGGCTCGGTGCTGCTCTACGCCCTGCCGGCGGCCGGCGGGTTCGCCGCGATGCACGCGATCGTCCCGCCCCACCCCGGCCCGGTCACCGCCGCCGCCGAGATCGGGGCCAGCATCGGCCTGACCACCCTGATCGGTGTGCCGGTCGCGGTCATCGCCTGGTACGTCGGGGTCCACCTCTTCACGATCGCCTACGCCGGGAAGGTGATGGTGCCGATCGACGACAGCGTGCTGACGGGTGGTCGGAGCGGGTCAGGTGCGGACGAGGCGGAGACGACCCCGCGTCGGGCCCCCTCGTTCGGGCACGTGCTGGCCATCCTGCTGCTGCCGCTGGTGCTGATCGGCGCCAACACGGTGCTCACCACGCTGCGCACCGCGGGGGACCTCGACGAGGAGGGGGTGGTGGTCGACTCCCTGATCTTCATCGGCCAGACCCCGGTGGCGCTGCTCATCACCCTGCTGGTCGCCACCTACACCCTGGGCAGCCGGGGCCGTTCGCTGGCCGACGTCGAGTCGATCCTCAACGACGCGCTCGGGCCCATCTGCGCGATCATCCTGATCACCGGCGCCGGGGGGATGTTCGGCGGCGTGCTGCGCTACAGCGGCATCGGCTCCGCGCTCTCGGAGTCGCTGGAGGACCTCGGCCTCCCGCTGATCCTCTCGGCGTTCGTGGTCGCCACGATCCTGCGGGTGGCGCAGGGGTCGGCGACGGTGGCGCTGACCACCACGGCCGGGCTCATCTCGGCGGCCGTCGCCGCCGAGGGGCCCTCGTCGGTGCAGCTGGTCGCCCTGGTGATGGCGATCGCCGCCGGCGCGACCGTGCTCTCCCACGTCAACGACTCCGGCTTCTGGCTGGTCAGCCGGTTCTTCGGGATGGACGTCAAGACGACGCTGCGCACCTGGACGGTGATGGAGACGACCCTGGGGCTCTCCATCTTCGTGCTGGCCTGCGGGCTCTGGCTGGTCGGATGAGCACCTCGGACGCGCCGCCGTTCCACCTGGTCTTCATGGGGGTCTCCGGCTCCGGCAAGAGCACCGCGGCCCTGGCGGTGCAGGAGGAGCTGGGCTGGGAGATGGCCGAGGGGGACGACTTCCACCCGCCGGAGAACATCGAGAAGATGAGGTCGGGGCGCCCCCTGACCGACGACGACCGGTGGGGGTGGCTGCAGTCGCTGGCCGACTGGACCCGGGAGCGGGACGAGGCGGGGCAGCCGACGATCCTCAGCTGCTCGGCACTGCGCCGTGCCTACCGCGACGTGCTGCGCCGGGGTGGTGAGGGCACCTTCTTCGTCCACATGGTCGGCGACAAGGGGCTGCTGCTGGAGCGGATGTCGGAGCGGGCCCACTTCATGCCGCCCACCCTGCTGGAGTCCCAGCTCGACACCCTGGAGCCGCTCCAGCCCGACGAGGCGGGCATGGTGGTGGACGTGGCCCACCCGCCGCGGCGGATCGCGGCCATGGTGCTGGCCCGGCTCGACCTCGGGAGGTAGCAGGTGGGGGAGGAGATCGCGTGCGGTCTGGCGCGCAACGGGGTCGGTGGGGATCCGCACCCGCTCGGCCGCGACACGGCCGGCTGACCCCCTACGCGTCGGGGGTGGCGGCGATCGCCTCCTCGGGCTTCGTCGGGAGGAACCGGTCGATGTAGTCACCGGCGGTCTCGAAGATGTCGACCTCGTGGCCGGCCTGCTCCGAGAGGTACCACCGGTGCTCGAGGATCTCGTGGAAGACCTCCGCGGGCTCGAGCTTGCCCCGTGCCTGCGGGGGGATCATCGCGACGATCGGGTCGTAGACGGTCGTGAGCCACATGTTCGCCACCAGGTGGCGGTCCTCGCGGCCGAGGTCGTGGGTCGCGGTGAAGGCCGCCAGGTCGTTGAGGAGCCGTCGGGCCTGGTTCTCCTCCACGTGCAGGCCGGTCAGCGACGCGAGCTCGCGCGCGTGGTGCCCGAGCTCGACCACCTTGGGCTGGATGCGCACCTGCTCGCCGTCGTAGTCGGTGATGATGTCGAGCTCGTCGACGTCGAAGCCGAGGTCGTTGAGGTGCTCGATGCGCTGCTCGATCCGCCACATCTCGTCGGTGGAGAACTCCTCCTCCCGGGTCAGCTCCGCCCACAGCGCGGCATAGCGCTCACGGAGCAGGTCGATCACGTGGTGCGGTGTCATCTCGCCGGCGACCACGCCGCTGGCCTGCAGGTCGAGCAGCTCGGCGAAGACGTTCTCGCAGCCCACGGTGATGTCGTGCTCGCGCAACCGGTCGCTGAGCGTCGCGCGCAGCTCCCCGGTCTCGGCGTCGACGAGGTAGGCCGCATACTCGCCCGCGTTGCGCCGGAAGAGGGCGTTGGAGAGCGACACGTCGCCCCAGTAGAAGCCCGCCAGGTGGAGCCGGACCAGCAGCACCACCAGGGCGTCGACCAGGGACGGCACGTGGGCCGCGGTCGCCCCGTGCGCGAAGAGGCTCCGGTAGGGGAGGGAGAACCGCAGGTGCTCGGTGACCAGCGCGGCGGGGAGCTCCTCGCCGTCCGAGCCCGTCCGTCCCGCGACCACTCCCATGGGGGCCACGGTGGGCAGGTCGAGGCGGCGCAGGTCCCGCAGCGTGCGGTACTCGCGGAACGCGATCGGCTCCTGGGTCTCCTTGACGGCGTAGGTGCGCGAGCCGAGGCGCACGATCCGCACCACGTGGCGGGAGAGACCGCGCGGCAGCGGGACGACGTAGTCGTCGCCCCACTCGGCCAGGGGCAGGTGCCAGGGCAGCCGGACGATCGCCGGGTCCGGTCGGTGTGCCACGATCCGCAGCGCCATCGAGGCAGCCTAGCGCCCTCGCGTGATCACGGATCCTGGCTCGGGGAGGCGGTGCCGCTCTCCAGGATGGAGACGATCGAGTAGAGGGTGAAGCAGATCGCCCCCAGCCCCACCAGCACGTGCGCGGCGATGAAGACGCTTGAGTCGGTGAAGGCGGCCTGGAAGACGAACGCGGCGAGGAACAGACAGCTGAGCGCGGTCACCACGGGGATCAGCGGCACCCGGTTGGCCAGGCTGAAGGTACGGCGCCACACCAGCGCCAGCAGGCCGACCTTGCTCAGGATGCTGAAGCAGACCAGCCCCAGGCCGATCAGGACGAACCCCGGGGTGCGGTAGTAGGACTCGGCGTCGAGGACCAGCAGCACCACGCCCCAGCCCACGGAGAAGGCGCCCATCACGATCACGAGCCAGGGCCAGCCGACGCGGTCCCGCTCCCCGTAGCCGTCCTGGATCTGGCGCAGGATGCTCCAGACCAGCGCGATCAGGCTCGTGCAGATGGTCGCGAGGCCGCTGACCACGTGACCCACCGTGAACCGGCTGGGCGAGGTGGGCAGCGCCAGGTTGATGAGGCCGAAGCCCCAGGCGATCGCCGCCAGCAGCACCGGGATCGCGGCCAGCACCAGGACCGAACCCCTGGAGAACGCCTCGGCAGGCGGGCGTCCGGTGGACGGCCGGGCGGAGTTGCGAGGGATGAGGGAGAACTTGGTGGAGGCGGTGGCGACGGTGGCCACGCAGCCGCAGATCAGGCCGAGACCGAGGACGACGTGCCCGGCGACGTACTCCGGGCTCTGGCCGGTCCCGGAGGCGCCGGTGAAGATGTAGACGCCGTACGCGGCGGTGACGACCGCCGCCAGGTAGCCCAGCGCGGGGTAGAGGACGCGGTCGACGGCGTTGAAGCGGCCGATCAGCTGACGGATGATCGTCGCGGCCGTGCAGAACAGGCACAGGCAGATCGCGCCGAGGAAGGTCACGACGCGGCCGGCCACGTAGTTGCCCGGCGCGTCGCCGGCGTTCCAGACGTAGACGCCGAACCCGATGCAGACGCCCATCATCGCCAGGGGGATGGCCCGGAAGACGACGCTGACCCAGTAGTTCACCAGATCACCATCCACCGCCATCCGGCTGGGCGCGTCACTCATTGTGAGTGATGCCGCCTCGGCGGAATGCACCTAGCGTCGTGGGACGGAGCAATCCACCGGAAGGTGTTGAGATGGCTACTCGGGAAGACGGCTCGACCCCTGCGGCGCAGCGTTCGGCGCCGAAGAGCTCGTACATCAGCTGGACCTCGATGGCGATCCTGATCGCCACGGCGGTCGCCAGCGTCCGCGGTCTGCCGGCCATGGCCGCCTACGACTGGGCATCGATCTTTCTCTACATCCTGCCGGCCATCCTGTTCATGGTGCCGGTGGCACTCGTGGCCGCCGAGCTGGCCAGCGGGTGGAAGGGCGGAGTCTTCGTCTGGGTCAAGGAGGCCTACGGCGACCAGCTGGGCTTCTTCGCGATCTGGCAGCAGTGGATGCAGAACGTCGCCTGGTATCCCGCCCAGCTGGCCTTCTTCGCGTCCGCGCTCGCCTACGTCTTCGATCCGGGCCTGGCGAACTCCGGCCTCTTCACGGGGCTGGTCATCCTGGTGGTGTACTGGTTCTCCACCTTCATCGCGACCTTGGGCGTCGACGCGTTCGCCAAGGTGGGGACGTGGGGGTTCCTGGTCGGGACGATCGTGCCCGCAGCGGCGTTGATCGTCTTCGCAGTCATCTACTGGCAGGACGGCGGAACCTCGCACCTCCCGTCGGTCAGCGACGCGGAGTGGTTCCCGAAGTTCACCGGCCTGGCGAGCATCGTGCTCATCGTCAGCAACTTCCTCTCCTACGCCGGGATGGAGATGAACGCCGTCCACGTGACGGAGATGCGCAAGCCGAGCGTCGAGTTCCCCAAGGCGATCGTGCTCTCGGTCATCCTCATCCTCTTCGTCTTCATCCTCCCCACCCTGGCCATCTCGATCGGCGTGCCGGGATCCAGCGTCAACCTGACCCAAGGCGTGCTCCAGGCGTTCGACGTCTTCTTCAACCATCTCGGGATGTCCTGGGGAACGACGGTCATGTCCTTGCTGATCGTCATCGGGATCCTCGCCTCGGTGGTCACCTGGATCCCCGGGCCGAGCAAGGGTCTCCTGCTGGTGGGCAAGGAGGGCTACCTGCCTCCGCGACTGCAGGGCACCAACAGCCACGGGATGCAGGTCCCGATCATGATGGTCCAGGGGCTCATCGTCACCGCGATGGCTGTGCTGTTCGCGATCCTTCCCTCGGTGCAGTCGGTCTTCTGGATCCTCACCGCCATGGCCGTGCAGCTCTACCTGCTGATGTACATGGTCATGTTCCTGGCGGCCATGCGGCTGCGCAAGACCCACCCCGAAGTCAAGCGCGGCTTCCGGACCCCGGCCATGCCCGTGGTGGGCTCGGTCGGGTTCGTGGCCAGCGTCGCGGCGTTCCTCCTCGGCTTCGTCGAGCCGTCGGGCAACGCGGACTCGACGCCCCAGGGGGTCTACATCCTGATCCTGGTGGCCGGGATCGTCCTGCTCGGGGTCTGGCCGTTCGTGCTCTACAAGATGCGCCGGCCGGAGTGGAAGGTCGAGACCTCCACGGAGAACACCCATACCGACACCCCGGTTGAGGAGGCGTGAGCTTCGATGATCACGACGCGTGAAGGCCGTCGCGCACGGCGGCGGATGACGGGCCTGGCGGTCGCGCTGGCACTGGGCCTCTCCGCGTGCACGGCCGCGGGCACTGCCTCCGACTCGGACGGCGACAAGGCGCGGGAGCTCGCCGCCCAGCTCAACACGAAGCTCGCCGACGCCGGCCTGCCGGCACTCGACACCGAGACGGCGACCGCGCTCTACGGCACCGACGGGGGGGTGAGCTGTGAGAACGCCGGCGAGCTGCAGCACCAGCTCTCCCTCTCCCAGTTCGGCAACAACTCCAGCCACCTGCGCCGGGTGGTGCTGGACCCGAGCCTGGTCAGCTACGACCTCGCCGTGGTCCAGACCTACTGCCCGGACAAGCTCGACGACTTCGAAGACGTGATCGACAAGCTCGAGACCGAGGAGACGGTCCCCACGCCCTAGCCGACCCCAGCCCACCACGACAGGCGCGCCATGCGCCGACCTGAGGAGCCAATGACATGCTGCACAACCGACGCTCAGTGCGAGACGCCCTCGAGGACGACGTCTTCGCCTCGACGGACCTCTCGGTCACGATGCCGAAGTACAAGTTCCCGAACGACGAGCAGGTGCCCCGGCACGCCTTCCAGGTCGTCCACGACGAGCTGATGCTCGACGGGAACTCGCGCCAGAACCTCGCCACCTTCTGCCAGACGTGGGTCGAGCCCGAGATCAACGAGCTGATGGCGTTGTCGGTCGACAAGAACATGATCGACAAGGACGAGTACCCGCAGACGGCCGAGCTCGAGGCGCGCTGCGTGCACATGCTCGCCGACCTCTGGAACAGCCCCGAGGCGGCCGACACCATGGGCACCTCGACCACCGGCTCCAGCGAGGCGGCGATGCTCGGCGGGATGGCACTGCTGTGGAAGTGGCGGGAGCGTCGTCGGGCCGAGGGCAAGCCCACCGACCGGCCCAACCTGGTCACCGGCCCGGTGCAGATCTGCTGGCACAAGTTCACCCGCTACTGGGACGTCGAGCACCGGGAGATCCCGATGGAGGGCGACCGGCTGCTCATGAACCCCGAAGAGGTGCTCAAGCGCGTCGACGAGAACACCATCGGGGTCGTCCCGACGCTGGGGGTCACGTTCACCTGCCAGTACGAGCCCGTCGCGGACGTGGCCGCCGCGCTGGACAAGCTCGAGGCCGACACCGGGCTCGACGTGCCCATGCACGTCGACGGTGCCAGCGGAGGGTTCATCGCGCCGTTCGTGGAGCCGGACCTGATCTGGGACTTCCGGCTACCGCGCGTGAAGTCGATCAACGCCTCCGGGCACAAGTTCGGCCTGGCGCCTCTCGGGGTCGGGTGGGTGGTGTGGCGCGACGCCGCGGAGCTCCCCGACGACCTGGTCTTCCACGTCAACTACCTGGGCGGCGACATGGCGGTGTTCGCCCTGAACTTCTCCCGCCCCGGCGGCCAGATCGTCGCCCAGTACTACAACTTCCTGCGGCTCGGCAGGGAGGGGTACCGCAAGATCCACCAGGCAGGCTACGAGACCGCGCGCTACCTGGCCGACGAGATCGGCCAGATGGGTCCGTTCGAGATGATCTACGACGGTCGAGGCGGCATCCCCGGCCTCACCTGGAAGCTGAAGGAGGGCGTGGACCACGGGTTCAACCTCTTCGACCTCGCCGACAGGCTGCGCACTCGTGGCTGGCAGGTGCCCGCGTACACGTTGCCTCCCGACCGGGAGGACCTGGCCATCCAACGAATCCTGGTGCGGCACGACTTCAGCCGGGACATGGCGTCGCTGCTGCTCGACGACTACCGGCGGTCGATGAAGATGCTCGACAAGCATGGGCCCAAGGAGTCCCTGAGTGCGGAGGAAGGCACCGGCTTCCACCACTGATGAAGGGGAGGTCCGTGCGGGAGGGCCGCGAGGCCTACGGCGAGACGCGGTGGCCCATGGCGGCAGCGGTCCTGGTCTCCATGGGCCTCACGGCCCAGCTCCCCGAGAGCCTGCGGCTCGGTCAGCCGTGGGTGCTCCCGAGCATCTCCGGGCTGCTGCTCGCGGCGCTGCTCGCCGGCGACCCCGGGCGGATCTCGCGCCGGACCACCGCGCTGCGGCTCACCTCGGTCGCGCTGATCACCCTGCTGTCCCTGGGGGCCATCTGGTCGACGGTCCAGCTCGTCGTCGACATCCTCGACGGCGGTGCCCAGACGGACTCGGCGCGGGAGCTGCTGTGGTGGGGTGGCTGCGTCTGGCTGATCACCGTCATCGCCTGCGCCATGCTCTACTTCGAGCTCGACGGGGGCGGGGCCGCGGCGCGCGCCGAGCGGATGCCACGCACGCCCGACCTGGCCTTCCCGCAGCAGCTGAGCCCTGAGGTGAGCCCCGAGGGCTGGTGCCCGCGGTTCCACGACTACCTCTACCTCGGTCTGACCAACGCCACCGCGTTCAGCCCCACCGACGTGATGCCGCTCGCCCCCTGGGCCAAGGCAGTCATGTCGGTCCAGGCCGTGACGTCGTTCGTGATCGTCGGGCTGATCGTGGCGCGGGCCGTGAACGTGCTGGACTGACCGGCTCACCCGCCGAGCAGGCCCAGCAACGTCGCGCGCTCGACCGCCTCGCCGCGCGACGTCACGCCGAGCTTGCGGTAGATGGCCGAGACCTCCGAGGCGACGGTGTTGCGTGAGATCCGGAGGCGTGCGCCGATGTCGGCGATCTTCAGGTGCGTCGCCAGGTAGGGCAGGACCCGGAGCTCCGCCGGAGTGAGGGGGGCCTCGTGCGGAGCGGTGCGGGCGCCCTGGGCGATCAGCGCGCGGAACTCTGAGACCTCCTCGGCCAGTACGCCGAGTGCCGGCCGTCGTCTCAGGACGGTGTCGATCTCGCTCAGCAGCCGCCGGGCACTGGCGTGCTCGCCGCGCGCCCAGCACACCTTCGCCAGCTGCACGCGTCCTCTGGTCGCCAGGCACGGCATCACGACGGTGGATGCCGCTCGGGCACGCATCGCCTGCTCGACTCGCTCGTCAGCCCGGGCCAGGTCGCCGCGGTGCATCGCCAGCCGGGCCGCGGCGGCGAAGGCGAGCAGGCTGACCGCGTAGTCCTCCAGCCGGTGCTGCGCGACCGTGCGCAGCGCAAGGTCGACATGGTCCACCGCCTCGCGCCAGCGGCCCGCGTCCATGTCGAGGACGGCCAGGCTCGACTCGCCGTGCACCACCGCGTCGGCGCTGCCTGCGGAGAGCGCCTCCGCGCTCGCGTCCTCGAAGAGGTCCGCGGCCTGCACGAGGGCCCCGCAGAGGAGGTGCGCCTCGGCGAGCAGGCACAGGGACGCGGCCCGCCAGGGACTCCACTGCGCCCCCGCGGCGGCGGCTGCGAGCTCCCCGTCCGCCCTCATCTGCTCGGGTCCCGCGGGACACATCGCGGCCCGCAGCATCGACCGGGGGGCGAGTGAGTCGGGGACGTCCGGCGTGCGGGCTGCCCACCGCTGCGCCTGGGGTGTGTCGCCCACCGAGGCCGCCACCCAGCCGGCCATGACCGACAGGGGCGGGTGCGCCTCGATCACGGAGTCCCCCAGGGCCCCCAACCAGCGCTGCACCGTCGAGACGTCGCCGGCGCTGCTGGTGGGCAGGGCGAGCTCTGTGACCAGCTGGGCGCACCGGTGGAGGTCGCTGGTCGCCAGCAGGCACTCCACCGCCCGCTCCGGGGCACCGTGGGACTCGAACCAGTCCGCGGCGCGCAGGTGCAGCTTCTCGGTCACTTCCGGCTCGACGCTGCCGAGCTCTGCCAGCAGGAACTCCCGGAAGAGGGGGTGATAGCGGTACCACCCCCTCGTCCGGTCGAGGGGGACGAGGAAGGAGCTCGACGCCTCGAGGGTGCGCAGCCGGTCCTGGGCGCCCTGCTCCTCCAGGACGGCGTCGCACAGCGGGCCGTGGAGCCGGTCGAGGACGGCGGTGCGTCGCAGGAACCGCTGGGTCGCCGGGTCGAGGTCGCCGAAGACCTCGCGGTGGAAGTAGTCGGCGATGAAGGGGTCGGTCCCGGTGACGGCCTCGGCCGGGCCGGCGTCGACGTGGGCCTGGGCGACGAGGGCGGCCAGGTGGAGGCCGACCGGCCAGCCCTCGGTCCGCTCGGTCACCTCCCGGGCCCGCTCGGGGGTGAGGTGCGTGCCGGCGGCCGCGAAGATGTGCGCGGCACCGGCCGCGTCGAGACGCAGATCGGCTCCGGTCAGCTCGATCGCCGCGCCGGCGGCGCGGAGCCGGGGCAGGTGCGGCTGGGCGTGGCGGCTGGCGCACACGACCTGGGAGCCGGCCGGGACCGCGGCCCCGACGATGCCCAGGACGTCGTGGCACTCGGGGGAACGGAGCACGTGCAGGTCGTCGAGGAACAGCACGAACGGGGTCGCCGTCTGCCTGAACGCCGCGGCGAGGTGAGCCGCGTCCCGGCTGTGCGTGGCGACGGCCGGGCCTGCCTGCTCCGGTGACGTGCGCTGGAGGGCGGAGGCGAGCAGGAAGAGCAGGCGGTCCGCGTGGTCGTCGAGTGCGTCCAGCGAGACCCAGCCGACTCTGCGGTGCTCGCGCTGGGCCCACTCGTGGAGCAGGGCCGACTTCCCGTAGCCGGCGGGTGCGGTGACGCCCACCGCGACGGCTCCGGTCTGGCGGGCCGCGTCCGTGAGCCAGGCGCGGCTCAGGAGCCCGGGGGTGGGCGTCGGGACCGACAGCTTGACGTCGAGAAGGACGTCGTCAAGCCCGACTCGGCGAGCGAGCCTGTCGACGGTCGTGGTCACGTCCCTCAACGTAGGAAGCGTCCCCGGCCGCGGACAGAGGCGAAGTGCCCCGTCTCACCGGGCCAGATGGACGGTGAGCACCGGCCCGTCGTACGCCGCGCCGGGGGCCGCGTCGACACCGTCCTCGGTGGCCAGCAGGAGGCGTCCCGACGGGAGCCCCTCGATCGCGGCGCCGCCGGCCCGTCGGGCGGTGACCAGCACGGTGCCCTCGGGGTGCTCGCGCAGGTAGGCCACCGCGTCGGCGCCGACGTGCGCCCACCGCAGTCCGCCGCGGCGCAGGGCGGGATGCTCCCGGCGCACCCGGGCCAGCGCGGCGTACGTCGCCAGGGTGGCGGTGTCCCACTCCTCGCGGCGGTGCCAGGGCATCGGGCGGCGCGAGTCCTCACCGAGCACGCCCTCCAGGCCGATCTCGTCGCCGGCGAAGACCATCGGGATCCCGGGCATGGTGAACTGCAGGCCGGCGGCGACCCGGTGCACCTCGGCGGAACCGACGACGGTGCGGATCCGGGCGCTGTCGTGGGAGCCCAGGATGTTCCACCCGGCCGCGGTGGCCCGCCAGCCCAGCGAGCCCTGCCAGTCGCGCAGGGCGCGGACCAGTGCGTGGCCGTCGCGCCGAGGCACCGGGAGGGGGCGGCCGAAGGCGCGGGCCGGGCTCGCCGGGTCGCGCAGCCACGACCAGACCGGCCAGGAGAAGCCGGAGTAGTTCATGGCGCCGTGCCAGCCGTCGCCGTCGACGTCGCCGGTGGCGTCGTGGTTGTGCTCGCCGATCACCCAGGCGTCGGCGCGCTCGGCGGTCGCGGTGCGGCGTACCGCGCGGGCCACGTCGTGGGCGACGTCGACGGCGCCGAGGCGGCCGGTCATGTTGGCGACGTCGATGCGCCAGCCGTCCAGCGCGAAGGGCGGGCGCATCCAGCGGGCGACGACGGAGTCGGGCCCTTCCACCATCCGGGCGCGCAGAGCGGGGCTGGTGTGGTCGATCTTGGGCAGCGTGCGGTGGCCCATCCAGCACTCGTAGTCGCCGTCGTCGTCGAGGAAGTAGTAGCCGCGCTCGGGCGACTCGGGGTCGCTGAGCGCGGTGCGGAACCACTCGTGGGTGTCGCCGGTGTGGTTGGTGGTCAGGTCGCCCAGCAGTCGCCAGCCGCGCTCGTGGACCGCGCTGCTCAGCCGGGCGTACGCCTCGTCGCCGCCGAGCAGGGGGTCGACCCGGTCGAAGGTGGAGGCGTTGTAGCGGTGGTTGCTCTCGCCGGGGAAGACGGGGGTGGTGTAGACGATGTCGGCCCCCACCTCCTCGACGTGGTCGAGGTGCTCGGTGAGCCCGTCCAGGTCGCCCCCGAAGAGCTGGAGCGGGGTGCGTGGGTCGTGGCCCTCGAAGAGGACCTCGTCGTCCCAGCCGGCCGGGACGGCCCAGTCGGGCACCGTCCGCTCGTCGGCCGCGGCCGAGCGGGCGAAGCGGTCGGGGAAGACCTGGTAGATGACTCCGTCACGCGCCCAGCCGGGTGCCTCCGGATGGGCGGAGACCTTGAAGTCGAAGGCGTCCGGCACGTCGTGGTCCACCGGGCCCGCGCCCGTCAGCCACTGCTGCTCGCCGCCGCGCGTCAGCAGGAAGCGGTAGTGGGTCACCGGGTTGTGGACCGGCAGGGTGCCGTGCCACCAGCGCGCGGTCTCCCCCTCGCCGACGGGCCGGGCGACCATCAGGTGGTACACCGGCTCCGCGTCGTACGTCGTGCGCACCCACATCGCCTCGACCGGGTCGGCGGCGGCGGTGCGGACCCGGACCGTGACCAGGTCGCCCAGGTGCGGCGGGACGTCGACGCCGCGCCCGCTGTCGAGGTAGACGCTCGAGCCGTCGTGGTGGGGCAGGTCCAGGGGCGTCATGGGGGACATCTTGCGTGGAGCCGGTGACAGGAGTCGAACCCGCGACATCCATATTACAAGTATGGCGCTCTACCAACTGAGCTACACCGGCGTGCGCCATCTCGCGGAGAGCGCCCGCACATCGTAGTCAGCGGACCTGTCGGACCTCGAACTGCATCCGCGGGTTCGCGAAGACCTCCTGGGACTGGACCAGCCGCAGCTCGCGCTCGCCGGAGTCGAGGGTGGCCTGCAGCAGGTCGAAGACGCTGGAGGTGGTGGCGGCCAGCGCCTGGGCCGCGGAGCCGGTCTCGTGCAGGTGGGCGGTGAAGAGCGCCGCGGTGACGTCGCCGGACCCGTTGGCCTTGAACGGCAGGTGCGGGGTCTGCACGATCCACGCGCCCTCGGCGGTCACGGCCATCATCTCGATGGTCCCCTCGGGGCGGTCCGGGCGCTCCACGCTGGTGACGAGCACGGTGCTCGGGCCCATCGCCATCGCCTTGTCCGCGGAGTCCAGGGTGCTCTCCAGGGTGTCGGGCTCGGTGTGGGTGAGGAAGCCGAGCTCGAACTGGTTGGGGGTGATGATGTCGGCCACGGGCACGACGCGCTCGCGGATGATCGGCGGGATGCCGGGGTCGACGAAGCAGCCCGACTTGGCGTTGCCCATCACCGGGTCGCAGGTGTAGGTCGCCTCGGGGTTGGCCGCCTTCACCTTGGCGACCGCCGAGAGGATCACGTCGGCGATCCCGGCGCCGCCCTGGTAGCCGGAGAGCACGGCGCCCACCTCGCCGAGGACTCCGCGGTCCTCGATGCCGTCGACGACGGCCGCCACGTCGCTGGGGGCCAGCAGCGGCCCGCCCCACGACCCGTAGCCCGTGTGGTTGGAGAAGTTGACGGTGTGCACCGGCCACACCTCGTGGCCGCGACGCTGGAGCGGGAAGACGGCGGCCGAGTTCCCGACGTGGCCGTAGGCGACGTGGGACTGGATCGAGAGGATCTTCACGGGTGTCAGTCTCGCACTCCTGGCCGCGGGTCGCCCCCCGTGCTTGCGGTGCGTCCCTGTTGGTTTCGCCGGGGCCCCGGCGAACCCGCCAGTTCCTGACCGTTGCAACGGTCAGGAACTGGCGGGAGAAGTAGGGAAGTCCCCGGTTTCGGACCCTTGGGCGTGCACAGGCGCAAGGGGTCGGCTTTCCTCCCCAGAAGCACGGTGGTGGCGAGGCGTTCACGACCGGTTCGGTCAGAGAGTTCATCGTGCTCGATCTCTCCCAGCTCCGCCCCAGTGGTGTGTTCCTACGCCGTGACGCCCTTGCCCATGGGTACCGCGACCGGGACCTGTCGGCCGCGCTTCGCGGCAAGGTGCTCCACCGGGTACGTCACGGGGCGTACGTCGACGCCAGCCGATGGGCGGAAGCCGATCCGGAGGGCAGGCATGCACTGGCCGTGCACGCGGTCCTGCTGACCCACCGGCCAGGTTCCGTGGTGCCGAGCCACACCTCAGCCGCTGTCCTGCACGGTCTCTCCCTCCACCGCCCAGACCTGACCAGGGTCCACGTGACAGTGCTCGACGGCTCCGCAGGCAGGCGTGGGCACGATCTCGTCTACCACCAGGGTGAAGTTGAACCCTCGGACATCGTCACGGCCGAGGTGGATGCGATGAAGCCGGTCCGGGCGGCGTTGGAGGCCGCGTCGTTGGCGGACGTGGAGGCGGGGGTGGTCGTCCTCGACTCCGTGCTGCATCGCGGTCTTGCCGACCTGGCCGGCGTGTGGGCGGCGTACGAGCGGATGGCACGCTGGCCAGGAACCCTCCGTCTGCAGACCACGGTGCGGCTCGCCAGGCACGGTGCTGAATCGGTCGGCGAGTCTCGTTCGCGGTACCTGTGCTGGTGGGCGGGAGTGCCCGAACCTGTGCTGCAGCACCCGGTGACAGACCTCCACGGCCATCTGATCGGGCTCAGTGACTTCTGGTGGCCGGACGAGCGCCTGCTGGGCGAGTTCGACGGTGCCGTGAAGTACGGCCGTCTGTTGCGTCCTGGCGAGTCCGCGGGGGACGCGGTCTTCCGGGAGAAGCAGCGGGAGGACCGGATGCGGGAGGCCGAGCGAGCATCGATGATCCGGTTCGTCTGGTCGGACCTGTCCCAGCGCGCTGCGACCGCGCGACGTTTGCGGCACGCGCTGGGTCTGGATCGGTGAACTGCCCGGTCTCCCCGAGGATCCCTGTCACTTCTTGACCGTTGCAACGGTCAAGAAGTGACGGTTTCGCCGGGGACCCGGTGAAACCACCAGCTCTTCAGGCGACCTGGAGGGACCGCTTGGAGAGGCCCATCCAGAAGCCGTCGATCCGCTGGTCCCCGGGGTCGTCGGCGACGGTGGCCGCGCCGAGCGTCACGAAGAGGGGCGTGTAGTGCTCCACGGTCGGGTGGGCGTAGGGCATGCCGGGGGCCTTGGACCGGTAGGAGGCGAGCTCGTCGACGTCGCCGCGGGCCAGTGCCTCGGCGGCCCAGGCGTCGAACTCGTGCGACCAGCCGGGGGCGGGGGCGTCGATCCGGAACTCGCGCAGGAAGGGCAGCCCGTGGGTCAGGAAGCCCGACCCGATGATCAGCACGCCCTCGTCACGCAGCGGGCGGAGGCGCGCGCCGAGCTGCATGAGGGTGCCGGGGTCCTGGGTGGGCAGCGACATCTGCACCACCGGGACGTCCGCGGCGGGGTACATGATCCGCAGCGGAACCCAGGCCCCGTGGTCGAGGCCGCGGGAGACGTGCTGGTGCACCGGCTGGGTGTCCGGCATCATCGCGGCGATCCGCGCGGCGAGGGCGGTGGAGTCGGGGGTGTCGTAGCGCATCTCGTAGTACTTCGGGGCGAAGCCGCCGAAGTCGTAGACCAGCTCGGCGCCACTGGCCGTGAGGCTCACCGGCGCGGACTCCCAGTGCGCGCTGACGATCAGGATCGCCTTCGGCCGGGGCAGGTCGCGGGCCCAGGCGGCGAGCTCGCCCGACCAGACGGGGTCGTCCAGCAGGGGGGGAGCGCCGTGGCCGAGGAAGAGGGCGGGCATCCGGTTCATGCCCACCATAATAGTTAAACTCTCAACTTTATTCCGGCAGGCGCCAGTCCACGGGTGTCCCGCCCTGCTCCTCGAGCAGCCGGTCGACCCGGCTGAACGGGCGCGAGCCGAAGAAGCCGCGGGAGGCCGAGAGCGGCGAGGGGTGGAAGGACTCGACCCAGGGGATCGGTCCGAGCAGCGGCTTGAGGGTCTGGGCGTCCCGGCCCCAGAGGATGGCGACGCACGGGCCGCCCCGGGCGGCCAGCGCCTTGATCGCGTGCTCGGTCACCGCCTCCCAGCCGCGCCCGCGGTGCGACCCGGAGTCCCCGGGGCGCACGGTGAGCACCCGGTTGAGCAGCATCACCCCCTGATCGGCCCAGGCGCTCAGGTCTCCGTGCGGGACCGGGGGATGACCCAGGTCGTCGGCCAGCTCGCGGTAGATGTTGACCAGGCTGCGCGGGACCGGGCGGACGTCGGGCGCCACGGCGAAGCTCAGGCCGATCGGGTGACCGGGCGTGGGGTAGGGGTCCTGGCCCACGACCAGCACCCGGACGTCGGCGAGCGGGCGCTGGAAGGCCCGGAAGACCGCCTCGCCGGCGGGCAGGTAGGGACGGCCGGCTGCGACCTCGTCCCGCAGGAACCGCCCCAGGGCGGCGATCCGGTCGTCGACCGGCTCCAGGGCCCGGGCCCAGTCCTCGGCCATCAGGCCGCGTTCGACCAGCGAGGCGAGTCCGCGTGCTCCCATGGCCCGACAACCTAGCTGGCCGGTGGACGCACCGGTCGCGCGAGCCGGTCCAGGAAGGCCACCAGCAGCGCCTCCCGCATCGCCGGCGCCGCGACGTCGAGCAGCGCGTTGACCTCCGCCATCCGGTCTGGCAGCGCCAGGTCGGCACCGGAGCCGGCGAGCAGGCCGGACGCCGCGAGCAGGCCGTCGAAGTCGGCGTCGGTCAGTGCAGCGGGGTCGAGCGCCTCGACGAAGGCCACGACGCCCGCGTCGACCCGGACCGGACCCGCGGCCACCGCCGCGGCCACCGAGGCGGTGAGCGCGGCCAGCAGCTCGTCGACGTGGGCCAGCGTGGCCGCGCTCACCGAGAGGTGCACGGTGGCCGGCTGGTCGCCGTACGACATCTGGGGCTGGGCGTACCAACCGCGCGCCGCCAGCTCGTCGGTCAGGGTGAAGGGGTCGCAGCTGCCGTCGGTGGCCAGTGCGAGCAGCGTCGAGTCCGGGGCCACGACCAGGCGCAGCGCGGGGAGCGACCCGAGACCGTCGCGGATCCGGTCGACCGCCTCCAGGACCTGGGCGGTCAGCCGCAGGTAGCCCTCGTGGCCCAGCGTGGTGACCACCGCCCAGGTGCCGGCCAGGGGGCCGCCGGACTTGGTGGACTGCACCGTGGAGTTGAGCATCGTGTAGCCCGGCCAGGCGGCCGAGGCGAAGTACTGCGGACGGCGCAGGGCGCTGGTGCGGTGCAGGAGGAGCGAGGTGCCCTTGGGGGCGTAGGCGTACTTGTGGGTGTCGACCGAGATCGAGGTGACGCCCTCGACCGCGAAGGTCCACGGCGGCACCGCACGCCCGAGCCGCGCGGCGTACGGGAGCACCCAGCCGCCGATGCAGGCGTCGACGTGGCAGCGGATCCCTCGGGCGGCGGCGGCCGCCGCGATCTCGGGCACCGGGTCGACGACGCCGTGCGCGTAGGACGGGGCCGAGGCGACCACCAGCACGGTGCTCGGGTCGAGGGCGCCGGCCATCGCGACCGGATCGGCGCGGAAGTCGGGGCCGACCGGGACGAGCACGGGTCGCACACCGAAGTAGTGGGCGGCCTTGTGGAAGGCGGCGTGCGCGGTCTCGGGCAGCACCATCGAGGGCCGCTCGATCTCCGGGTGCGCGTCGCGGGCGGCCTGAACCGCGAGGAGCACCGACTCGGTGCCGCCCGACGTGAGCGTGCCCACCGCTCCCTCGGGCGCGTCGAGCAGGTCGGCGGCGAAGCCGACCAGCTCGTTCTCCATCTGCAGCAGGCTGGGGAACGCGGTGGGGTCCAGGCCGTTGGAGCCGGCGTACGCCGCGACCGCCTGTCGGCCGATCTCGTCGACCTCGGAGAGCCCGGAGTCGTAGACGTAGGCCAGGGTGCGGCCGCCGTGCACCGGCAGGTCGGCGGCCTGCCGGGCGTGCAGCAGGGTCAGGGCGTCAGGCACGGCTCTCCTCGAGGTCGACGTCGGCGGCCTCCAGCCGGTAGCCGCGCAGCCACCAGAGGCTGAGCAGCACCAGCACCGCGGGCAGCAGGCTGAAGCCGTAGGTGATCGCGGTCAGCGCGGAGTCGGGCTGGACGGCGCCGCCATCGGTCGAGGAGCGGTAGTCGCCCAGCGCCAGCACCACGGCGAAGACGCCGGGGCCCAGGGCCAGCCCCAGGGTCTCCCCGGCGGTCCAGACGCCGGTGTAGACGCCCACCCGGTTCTCGCCGGTCCGCCGGGTGTCGACCGCGGCCGCGTCCGGCATCATCGCCATCGGGAAGACCTGGCAGCCGGCGTACCCGACGCCGACCAGCGCGGTGGCGGCGAAGACGACTCCGGTCGGGGCCACCTGGGCGGTGGCGGCCAGCGCGGCCCCGGCGGCCAGGACCAGGGACGAGAGCAGGTAGCCGTTCTTCTTGCCCAGCCGTCCGCCGACCCGGGCCCAGGCAGGGGTCAGCACCAGGGCCGGGCCGACGAAGCAGACGAAGAGCAGGGTCGCCGCCCCGGAGCTGTCCAGCACGTCGCCCGCCAGGTAGTCGACGCCGGCCAGCATGCAGCCGGTGGCCAGCGCCTGGAGCACGAAGGTGATCAGCAGCAGCCGGAAGTCCCGGGCGCGCCCGACCACCCGAAGCTGCTCGCGGAACGAGCCGGTGCCGGCCGCGACCCGGCCGACCGGGGCGTGCCGGGTGCCGCGGTAGGCGCTCACCACCCCGAGCGCGATGACCAGCGCCATCACCACGCCCATCACCCGGTAGCCGTCGCGGCCGCCGACCCCGTCGCGGATCAGCGGGGCGGTGGCGCCGGCCAGCATGATCGTGAACGCGAGGATCGCCACCCGCCAGGTCATCAGCCGGGTGCGCTCGGCGTAGGAGTCGGTGATCTCGGCGGGCATCGAGACGTAGGGCACCTGGAAGAACGCGTACGCCGTCGCCGCGGCCAGGAAGAGCGCCAGCACCCAGCCGGCCTCGGCCACCTTCGACCCCATCTCGGGCGCGGCGAAGATCAGCGCGAAGCAGACCGCCAGCGCGAGGCCCGCCCGCAGCAGCCACGGACGACGAGGGCCGCGCGGATCCACGGTGCGGTCGCTGATCCGGCCGGCGACCGGGTTGAGGACCACGTCCCAGGCCTTGGGGGCGAAGACGATCAGCCCCGCCCACAGGGCGGCGATCCCGAGAGTGTCGGTGAGGAACGGCAGCAGCATCAGCCCGGGCACCGTGCCGAACGCGCCGGTGGCCACCGAGCCCGACCCGTAGCCGAACCGCACGCGGGCCGGCAGTCGGGTGGCGGGGGTCACACCTGTCTCGGTCATGGCGGCACCCTAGGGCCAGCGGGGGACAGGGCCGGGCAGATCGGCGAGTTCGGTGGCTCGGCCCCGAGCGTCGGCCCGAAGACCTGGCGCTCCGTCGTGGCTACGTCGGGCGGCGCCGGCGCTTGCGGTTCGCCCCGGCCTTCGGCTCCTTGCGACCCGACCACTGGTCGAGCCACTCGTCGAGGACCGGCCAGGTGGTGCTCCGTGCCTGGCGGCCGGTGAGCATGCCGAGGTGGCCGCCGGGGACCATCTCGAACCTCGCCTCCGCGGCGCCGGTCAGCAGCCTGACGACGGGCCGGATGGCCGAGATCGGCGCGATCGCGTCGTGCATCCCGGCGAAGAGCAGCACGGGTGCGGTCACCCGGGCCAGGTCGACCGTCCGGTCGCCGACGGGGACGAGCCCGGTCGCGGCCACGCCGGGGGGGACGAACCGGTGGTAGAGCTGGCCGTAGGTCCGGCCCGGGTAGGCGGCCATCCGCTCGGTGAACCGGCCGACCGCCTCGAGCTGGGCGAGGTAGTCGCGGTCCTCGAGGTTGACCACCCGGGCCAGGGGGCCGGTGATCAGCCGCTGCACACTGCCCAGCTCGGTGGCCCAGCGGACCAGGGGCTGGGGGGCGGCCACCGCCTGGTAGAGCCGGCCGAGCGGACCGCCCAGGTCGGCGAGGTCGAGCAGCGGTCGGGCCGGCGCCACGATCGGCACCCGGTCGACGTCGAAGGGCGTGCCCAGCGCGGTGACCGAGGCGATCGGCAGGTCCGGCCGGTCGGCCGCGGCCAGCACCGCGAAGGTCCCGCCCAGGCTCCAGCCCACGACGTGGACCGGCCGGCCGCCGGCATCGCGCGAGACCGCCTCGACGGTCTCCGGCAGCACCGACCCGACCCAGGGCCCGAGGTCGAGGTCGCGGTCGCGGAAGGAGACCTCGCCGTACTCGACCAGGTAGGTGGGCCGGTCCCGCTCCACCAGGTGCTCGACCAGCGAGCAGCCGCGGCGCAGGTCGTAGCAGAGGGCGGGCGCGGCCAGCGGCGGCACCAGGAGGACCGGGTCGCCGTGCTGCGCCTCGTGCGGCCGGGGCCGGTAGCGGTAGAGCTCGCGGTGCTCCCCCTCCTCGACCCTGGTCCGGGGCAGCGGCCGCAGGTCGGCCACCCCGCCCGACAGGACCATCTGGGCGAGGTTGCCGGCCGCCGCGACGACCTGCCCGGGCCGGGGGACGAGATCCATGGGGACGAATCTAGCCCCGTCCTCGACAACGCGTGGTGCGGCGAGCTAGACACGGACCATGCGATGGAAGAGCGCGACCGGCCTGGCCACCACCGTCCTGGGGGGCGTGGTGGCCTACGACCTCACCCAGAAGAAGCACGCGATCCTGCGGAACTTCCCGGTCATCGGGCACTTCCGCTACTGGGCGGAGACCATCGGGCCCGAGCTGCGCCAGTACATCGTCACCAGCAACGACGAGGAGCGCCCGTTCAGCCGCGACCAGCGCCGCTGGGTCTACGCCAGCGCCAAGCTGGAGAACAACTACTTCGGGTTCGGCACCGACAACGACGTCGAGCAGGTCGCCGGCTACCCGATCATCAAGCACCGCACCTTCATGGGGGAGGGCGCCGCCACCGCGCCGCACGGCGACGAGGGCGTGCCGCTGCCGTCGGCCAAGGTGCTGGGCGGCCCCCGCGGGCGCCGGCACGCGTTCCGCCCGCGCTCGGTGGTCAACGTCTCCGGGATGAGCTTCGGGTCGCTGTCGGGCGCCGCGATCGAGGCGCTCAACCGGGGCGCCGCGATCGCCGGGAGCCTGCAGAACACCGGGGAGGGCGGGCTGTCGCCCCACCACCGCAACGGCGGCGAGATCGTCTTCCAGCTCGGCACCTCCTACTTCGGCTGCCGCGACGAGCAGGGCCGCTTCGACCTGGGCCGGCTCAAGGAGCTGGTCGCCTCGGCGCCGGTGCGGGCCCTGGAGATCAAGCTCTCCCAGGGCGCCAAGCCCGGGCTGGGCGGCATGCTCCCCGGGGCCAAGGTCAGCCCCGAGATCGCGGAGATCCGCGGCATCCCGGTCGGCGTGGACTGCGCCTCGCCCAGCCGCCACTCCGTCTTCGGCGACGTGGACTCGATGCTCGACTTCGTCGAGCTGCTGGCCGAGGAGACCGGGCTCCCGGTGGGGATCAAGTCGGCCGTCGGCAACCTGGAGTTCTGGGACCAGCTGGTCGACCAGATGGGGAGCGGGAGCCGCGGCGTCGACTTCGTCAACGTCGACGGGGGAGAGGGAGGCACCGGGGCCGCGCCGATGATCTTCGCCGACTCGGTGGCCTACCCGTTCCGGATCGGGTTCAGCGAGGTCTACCGGCGCTTCGCCCGGGCGGGGCTGGCCGACGACGTGACCTTCATCGGAGCCGGCAAGCTCGGCCTCACCGAGAACGCGCTGGTCGCCTTCGCCCTGGGTGTCGACATGGTCAACGTGGGCCGGGAGGCGATGATGTCGATCGGCTGCATCCAGGCCCAGAAGTGCCACACCGACCACTGCCCGGTGGGGGTCGCCACCCAGAAGGCCCGCTACACCCGCGGCCTCGACGTGGAGCTGAAGAAGGACCGGGCCGCCAACTACCTGATGTCGCTGCGCCGCGACCTGCTCAAGGTCTCCGAGGCGGTGGGGGTGCCGCACCCGGGCTTCCTGACCCCGGACGACATCGACATCCTCGACGGGCAGCGCTCCGCCGTCCCGCTGCGCGAGGTCTACGGCTACGAGCGCGGCTGGGCCGCGCTCCCGCCCGAGCTCGCCGGTCCGCTGCTGGCCGAGATGAGCGCCGCGGTCAACGGCGACACCGCCTGAGGGTCGCTCAGCCCGGGTGGGCCGGGCGGACCGTCTTGCCGTGGTCGCTGCGCACCTGCGAGAGCTCGTCGAGGAACTCCGTGGCCCAGGTGGCCACGTCGTGGTCGACGACCGTCTTGCGCATCGCCTTCATCCGGCGGGTGCGCTCCTTGTCGGTGGCCCGGAAGGCCTCCAGCAGCGCCGCCTTCATCCCGTTGATGTCGTAGGGGTTGATCAGCCAGGCCTGGCGCAGCTCGTTGGCCGCGCCGGCGAACTCCGAGAGCACCAGGGCGCCGTCGGCGTCGTAGCGGCAGGCGACGTACTCCTTGGCGACCAGGTTCATCCCGTCGCGCAGCGGCGTGACCACCATGATGTCGGCGGCGCGGTAGAGGGCGGCCATCTCCTCCCGGGGGAACGAGGAGTGCATGTAGGAGATCGCGGGCTGTCCGATCTTGCCGAGGTCGCCGTTGATCCGGCCCACCAGGCGGTCGATCTCGTCGCGCAGGATCCGGTACTGCTCGACCCGCTCCCGGGAGGGGGTCGCCACCTGCACGAAGACGGCGTCCTCGACGTCGAAGTGACCCTCCTCCACCAGCTCGCTGTAGGCGCGCAGCCGGGCGTAGATGCCCTTGGTGTAGTCGAGCCGGTCGATGCCCAGGAAGACCTTGCGCGGGTTGCCGAGAGCCTGGCGGATCTCCGCCGCCCGCTTCTGCACCGGCTCGGAGCGGGCGAGCTCCTCGAAGTCGGCGGCGTCGATGGAGATGGGGAAGGCGGCGGCGCGCACCGTGCGCCCGTCCGGCAGGTAGACCAGGTCGCGGTGCGTCTTGTGGCCGACCCGCTGACGGACCAGGCGGATGAAGTTCTGGGCGCCGCCGGGCAGCTGGAAGCCGATCAGGTCGGCGCCGAGCAGGCCCTCGAGCACCTGGCGCCGCCACGGCAGCTGCTGGAAGAGCTCGGTGGGCGGGAAGGGGATGTGCAGGTAGAAGCCGATGCGCAGGTCGGGGCGCAGCTCGCGGAGCATCGACGGCACCAGCTGGAGCTGGTAGTCGTGCACCCACACGGTGGCACCCTCGGCGGCGACCTCTGCGGCCTTCTCGGCGAAGCGGCGGTTCACCACGACGTAGGAGTCCCACCACTCGCGGTGGAACTCCGGCTTGGCCACGACGTCGTGGTAGAGCGGCCACAGGGTGGCGTTGGAGAAGCCCTCGTAGAACTGCTGGAGCTCCTGCTCGGTGAGGTGGACCGGGACCAGCTTGAGCCCGTCCTCGACGAACGGCTCGAGCCCCTCCTCGGTGCCGCCGGGCCACCCGATCCAGGCGCCGTCGTTGGCCCGCAGCACCGGCTCGAGGGCGGTGACGAGGCCCCCCGGTGAGCGTCGCCAGCCCTGACTCCCGTCGGGCAGCGTGTGCCGGTCCACGGGCAGCCTGTTGGCGACGATGACGAGATCTGCGGAGCCGGGAGTGGTCACGCACACACCTTAATGGGAAGGGTGCAGCCACTCGGCCCGTTGAATGACATCGGTGTGGTTCGTCGCCTACAGTGGGCGCCAGCACCGGCCACGTACCACCAGGCAAGCCAGCAGGGAGACACACATGGACGCCGCCAACGCCCTTCCGGGCCAGGAGCCCGCGCCCGGCCGGAGCCTGAGCGAGCGCGACCGCGACATCCTCGACTTCGAGCGTCACTGGTGGAAGTACGCCGGCGCGAAGGAGCAGGCGGTGCGGGAGAAGTTCGACATGAGCTCGACCCGCTACTACCAGGTCCTCAACGCGCTGATCGACCGCCAGGAGGCCCTGGAGGCCGACCCGCTGCTGGTGCGCCGGCTGCGTCGCCTCCGCTCCCAGCGTCAGCGCCAGCGCTCCGCCCGTCGTCTCGGCTTCGAGGTCTGAGATGAGCGCGCGAGGCCTCCGGGCACGCGACGAGCGTGGGGTCGCCTACCCCTCGCCGCTGGTCATGCTGAGCGTCATCGCGATCGCGATGGCGGGGGTCGCCTTCGTGGCCACCAAGGACCAGCCGGAGCAGGAGCGCCGGGTGGAGACCGTGGCGAGCTCCCAGGAGGAGCCGTCCGCGGCCGAGCCGGCCCCCGAGGCCGTCCCTGAGCCTGCCCCGGTGGAGCCGGAGAAGCCGGCCGTGGAGCGCGGTCAGGTCTACGTCGAGGTCTACAACAACACCGGCATCAAGGGGCTCGCCGCCTCCACCGCCGAGAAGGTCAGCGGCGCCGGCTGGCAGGTCGTGGGGACCGACAACTGGGTGGGCACCATCCCGGCCCCGACCGTCTACTTCCCCAAGCGGCTCAAGGCCGCGGCCGAGCTGCTGGCCCTCGACCTCGGCATCGCGCGGATCCAGCCCGCCGTGGCCCCGATGAAGCAGGACCGGCTCACGCTGATCCTGACCGGCTGACGACCGGCTGGCGACCGGCTGGCGACCTGGGGAGCCTGGCGCGCCGAGCACTCTGACAGAGTGGGGCCATGGAGTTCCCCACCCCCCAGGTGGCCGCTCAGTACGCCGACGTGGTCGCGGCGGCGCCCGACCTGGTCATCGGGCTCGACTTCGACGGCACCTTGGCCCCGATCGTCGAGGACCCCACCCGGGCCCACATCCACCCCGACGCCCCCGAGCTCCTGCTCGAGCTGGCGCCCCTGGTCCGCGGCATCGCGGTGGTCACCGGACGACCCGCCCGACAGGCCCTGGCGCTGGGCGACCTCGACGTCCTGGGCGCGCAGATCGCCGACCTGGGCAAGGAGCTCACGGTGCTCGGCCAGTACGGCAACGAGCGATGGACCTCCACCGAGCGCCGGGTGATCTCGCCGCGGCCGCCCCACGGCCTGGCCTCCTTCGTGCGGGAGATCCCGACGCTGCTGCGCCGGGCCGGTGCGGCCGAGGCGTTCGTGGAGCTCAAGGGCCTGGCCGTCGCGCTGCACACCCGTCGGCTGGCCGAGCCGCAGGCGTCCTTCGACCGGATGCTCCCGCTGCTGCAGGAAGCGGCCGACCGCCACGGGCTGAGCGTCGAGCCCGGCCGCCTGGTGGTGGAGGTCAGGGCCCCCGGCATGCACAAGGGCCTGGCGGTGCGCAGCCTCTCCGAGCGGCTCGGGGCGGGTGCCTTCCTCTTCGCCGGTGACGACCTCGGTGACGTGGAGGCGTTCAACGAGCTCCGGCTGATGCGCGACGAGGGCATGCCCACGCTGGTGGTCTGCTCCGACGGCGGCGACGGACCCGACGTCCTCAACGAGCTCGCCGACCTGGTCGTGGAGGGACCCGACGGGGTGCTGGCCCTGCTCCGGACGCTCCTCGCCGACATCCGTGCGGGACACGTCCTCTCCTCCTGACGCTCCTCCACATCGTGGGACGCGTGTGCACATCGTGAGACGGCGTCGTACGCTGGCACAGCTCATCCAGAGGGACTGAGGGAACGGCCCTACGAAGTCCCGGCAACCGCCGCGTGCCTCCTGACGACCACGTCGTCAGTCGCGGAAAAGGTGCTAATTCCGGCCCGCGGCGAAAGACGCCGTGGGGCAGATGAGAGAAGGAGACCTTCATGAGCGCCGTCACGATCGAAACCCCTGCCGGCCAGGGCGTCACCGACTACCCCACGACCGGGCAGCTCCGCGAGGGCGCCTTCGGCCACGCCACCGGGCTGGCCTGCCGCGAGTGTGGCCACGCCATCGCCCTGGGGCCCCACTACGCGTGTCCGGAGTGCTTCGGGCCGCTGGAGATCGCCTACGACTTCCCGCAGGTCACCCGCGAGGAGATCGAGGCCGGTCCCGCCAACATCTGGCGCTACAAGGCGCTGCTCCCGGTCCCGGCCGACATCGAGCAGAGCCCCAACATGGAGCCCGGCTTCACCCGGCTGCTCGAGGCCCGCAACCTGGCCCGCGAGCTCGGTCTCGAGAAGCTGTGGGTCAAGGACGACTCGACCAACCCGACCAACTCCTTCAAGGACCGCGTCGTGGCCTGCGCCCTGAGCGCCGCGCGCGAGTTCGGCAGCAAGGTCTTCGCCTGCCCCTCCACCGGCAACCTGGCCAACGCGGTCGCGGCGGCGGGTGCGCGAGCCGGGATCAAGACCGTGGTCTTCATCCCCAGCAACCTGGAGAAGCCCAAGCAGGTCAACTCCGCGGTCTACACCGACTCCCTGGTGGCCGTCGACGGCAACTACGACGACGTCAACAAGCTCGCCTCCGAGATCGCGGGGGAGGAGGACGGCTGGGCGTTCGTCAACGTCAACGTCCGTCCGTACTACGCGGAGGGCTCCAAGACCCTCGGCTACGAGATCGCCGAGCAGCTCGGCTGGCGGCTGCCCGACCAGGTCGTGATCCCGGTCGCCTCCGGCTCCCAGCTCACCAAGGTCGACAAGGCCTTCCAGGAGCTGATCAAGCTCGGGCTCGTCGAGGAGAAGCCCTACCGGATCTACGGCGCCCAGGCCACGGGCTGCTCCCCGGTCAGCGTCGCCTTCAAGGGCGGCACCGACGCCATCCGGCCGGTCAAGCCCGACACCATCGCCAAGAGCCTGGCGATCGGGAACCCGGCGGACGGCATCTACGTCCTCGACATCTGCCGGCGCACCGGCGGCGCGGTGGAGGACATCACCGACGACGAGGTCCGCGAGGGCATCCTGCTGCTGGCGCGCACCGAGGGGATCTTCACCGAGACCGCCGGTGGCACCACCGTGGGCGTGCTGAAGAAGCTGGTCGAGACCGGGCAGCTCGATCCCACGCTGGAGACGGTCGTGATCAACACCGGCATGGGCCTGAAGACGCTCGACGCGGTGGCCGACCAGGTCGGGCCGGCCGCGACCATCGCGCCGTCGTACGCCGCGTTCGTGGCCACCGGCCTGACCGACTGACCAGCACCCGTCCCGCACGAGCAGAGAGCGAAGCCATGAGTGTCTCCGTCCGCATCCCCACCATCCTGCGCACCTACACCGGGGGCGACTCCGAGGTGAGCGCCGAGGGCACGGACCTCGCCGCCGTGCTCGACGACCTCGACGCGAGGTTCCCCGGCCTCAAGGGCCGGGTCCTGGACGAGTCGGGTCAGCTGCGCCGCTTCGTCAACGTCTACGTCGACAACGACGACGTACGCTTCCTCGACCACCTCGCCACGCCCACCCCCGACGGCACCCAGATCTCGGTGATCCCGGCGGTCGCGGGCGGCTGATCAGTCGGTCCGCAGCCCGACGACGGAGGCGTTGCCGCGGCCGTCGATCCGCACCTCGGCGAGCGTGCCGCCCTCACTGAGCGCCTCCTCGATCTCCCGGGCGTCGTCCTGGGGCACGAACCAGCTCTCGATCCCGCAGCTGGCCGTCCACCCCTCGTCGAGACAGCTGAGGTAGACGCCGTCGTCGGGCCGGTCACGGGACCACCCCGAGGCCACCATCACGCCGCCCTCCTCGGCCAAGGAGACGAAGATCCGACGCCTCTCGCCGTCCAGGAACCTGGTGCTGCGGTTCTCCGGCCACAGGTCCGGGTAGTCGAGGGTGACGTAGGCGCCACGGAACGGGTCGATGGGGTCCACCGGGGCGACCTGCATCAGGTAGGTCTCCCCGGTCAGCCGGGCGGAGAGCTGGGGACCCACCGCGGCGGCGGTGAGGGCGAGCTGGACGGCCGCTACTCCGGCGGCCACGGCGTACCTGTTCATCGGAGTGACTCCTGCTCGAGGGTGGCGGCCAGGTGGCGGCGGGTCCGGTCGAACCCGAAGCCGGTGGCCAGGAGGACGGCGCCGAGGAGCAGGAAGAGGAAGGCCCCCTGGACGATCGGCGCGAAGACGGCGAAGCTCTGGAACGAGGTGAAGACGACGAGGCCCACGGTCGCCATCACGGCCAGCAGCCCGGAGTCGCGCAGCGTGCCGAGCGCGGCGACGCCGACGGCCAGGGCGACGTAGCCGACCACCCCGACCACCGCGTGACCCACGTCCTCGGCGGTCACCGACGCGGAGTCGGAGCCGGCCGGCCAGGCGGCGAGCAGGGCGGCGAGCCCCATCACGGCCAGCCCGCCCAGCACCTCCCACCGGGCGGTGGTGCGGCCCAGCAGGACCGTCGCCACCGCCAGGACCGTGGCGAGTGACGTCAGCAGGACCGGCCACCAGCTCGAGGGCAGCTCCCACCCGTCGCCCACCGGGATGCCGGCCACGAAGAGGCCGACCAGGGCGAGACCGGCGCCGACGTGACGCCACGGGCCGGAGAACTCCGGACGCCACCGCTCGTGCAGCCCGGCGACAGCGAGGGCGAGGACCGCCGAGGCGGTGACCACCAGGACGGCGCCGGCGAAGGTCGGGTCGGGCCCGATGCCCTGCCACAGCACCCAGCCGGTGGCGCCGGCGATACCGACCAGCAGCGGACCGCGGGCGCGGGTGGCGTAGGCGTGGACGAGGGCTCCCAGACCCCACAGCCCGACGAGCTTGGGCTCGTAGGCCGGCACCTGGAGGCTCTGGGCGGCCTGGAAGATCACCGCGCCGGTGCCGAACGCGGCGATCGTCCTGACCGCGCCCACCACCAGCGGCGACGTACGGCGCTCCTCGAGCGCCTCCGCACCGACCAGGCACGCCAGCCACAGCACCACGACCAGGCCGAAGCGGAGGAGGGGGGAGAGCTGGTCGAGGTTGGCCGCGACCAGCCAGATCACGCCGATGCCCACGAAGCCGGCGCCCAGGGCGAGGAGCAGGCGGGCGAGGGAGAAACGGCGCGACTCCGAGTAGCGCGTCGCGATGGCGTGGGCGGTGGCGTCGTCGACGAGCCCCTGGGCGCGCCAGTCGACGAGCTGCTCGCGCAACCAGGCGAGCTGTCCGGGGGTGGCGGGGACCAAGTGCGGCGTGGGTCCGCGATCCCGTGTGGTGGTGTCCATGGGCACATCGTGGTCCCTGGCGGCCGTCGGGGCCATGAGCCGTTGTACTCATCCGGGCGCCCACTAGGGTGAGCGCCGTGCCGGACGAACCCTCGACGCAGCCTCCGCTGAAAGAGCGCGACCTCACCGAGCTGGCGCAGCACTTCGGGACCGACAAGTGGGGGGTGCACCGCTACACCCCGCACTACCAGCGTCACCTCGAGCACCTGCGCGACGAGGAGTTCACCCTGCTCGAGATCGGGGTCGGCGGCTACGCCCGGAACCGGCAGGGGGGTGCGTCGCTGAAGGCCTGGAAGTGGTTCTTCCCGCGGGCGAATATCGTCGGGCTCGACATCGAGGACAAGTCCTTCGTCGACCGCAACCGGATCACCACCTACCGCGGCGACCAGACCGACGAGGCGGTGCTGCACCGGATCCTCGACGAGCAGGGCGTGCCGCTGGTGGTGATCGACGACGGCTCCCACGTGCCGGCCCACATCCGCCGGACCTTCGAGATCCTCTTCCCGCTGCTCCCCGAGGGCGCGGTCTACGCGATCGAGGACACCCAGACCTCCTACTGGCCCGAGTGGGGCGGCGCCGAGGACCGGCACGCCCGCGGCACCACGATGGACCTGGTCAAGGACCTGGTCGACGGCCTCAACCACGAGGAGTACGTCGTGCCGCACCAGCCGTCCTACACCGACCGCTGGGTGAGGGCGGTGCACTGCTTCCACAACCTGGTGATCATCGAGAAGGGCGACAACCTCGAGGGCACCAACAAGTGGTCGGTGCTCAGCGAGCGCTACCCCGACGGTCAGCCGATGGGACAGTCGGACTAGACCGTTCGGGCCATTTCCTCCCGAATCGCTCGCGACCCGGTCCGGGCGTTCGTACAGTCGACACGCTGTGCCGTACCCACCGGTAGTCCTGTCGGTGGTGGCGGCCGGCGCGACCGTCTGAGGAGTCCCATGTCGATACGTCGTAGGCGCCGCGATGAGCGGGGAGCTTCCGCGGTCGAGTTCGCGCTCATCCTGCCGATCTTCCTGCTGCTCCTCTTCGGCATCATCGACTTCGGCTACATGATCAACCGTGGCTCGATGATCAACAACGCCGCGCGCGACGCGGCCCGTATGGCAAGCCTGAACGGGTCCGAGGCAGACGTGAGGAAGGTGGCCACCGATGCCACCGCGCAGGTGGGAACCACCACTGTCACGGTCGGGTGCAAGAAGTACTCATCCGGCTCTTGGGTGAGCTGCGGGGGTGCCTACGACGCGACCAAGACTTCGGGCGACACAGCCGTCGTCACGATCGGATACCAGCACAAGATGCTGACGCCCGTGGGGATCTTCTTCCCTGGAGGTTTCGACCTGACGCGCAAGGTGGAGATGAGGATCGAATGATCAAGAGACTTCGGCGTCGACGGGACGAGCGCGGTGCGTATGCCGTGCTCTTCTCGATCCTCGTGGTCCTGCTGATGGCGCTTGCCGCCATCGGAGTCGATATCGCCAGCCAGGTGGCTGCTAAGCAGGGACTCAAGGACACGTTGGACGCTGCGGCACACGCCGGAGCTGTGTCTCTCCCCGGCAAGCAGTTGGAGATCAACGACATCGTGAGTGGGATGGCCGAGGCGAACGACCCCGACACGAGCGTCACGACCGACCTCTGGTGTGTCATCGCCTCCACTGGCAGCGCGATGACACCGCAGTACACCCAGATTCCCAACACCTGCAGGCCGCACGGCACACAGCCCTACCCTGGCACGGTCTGCGACGAGTACGTCTGCTTCATCCCCTGCGAACCGAACCTGGCCCGCCCGGAAGTCGAGTGCAACACCGTGCGGGTGGCGGACTCCAAGATCGTGCCTTATGCCTTCGCGCCTGCGATCGGGTACAACGAGGGAGACACAGGCGCGCAGGTCTCGATCGCGTGCATCGGGACGTGCGGCAGCGAACCACCCAATCCACTGGACATCGTGATCATGGCCGACCGAACTCCGTCGATGGAGGACCCTGACCGCAACGCGATGAAGAGCGCTATCGAGGACTCGCTCAAGGTGATGAATCCGGACCTGCAGTACGTGGCTCTCGGCACGATCCACAAGTCCGAGCCACGCAGGATGAACAAGGACAGTCCCGAGGTGTGCGCGACCGCCGAGTCCGGGGTCGAACAGAAGGAGAAGGGCTCGGGCTTCCTGGGACTCTTCCCGCCATTCACCCCGCAGTGGAACTCGGACGGGACGCCCCAGTTGGAGACGACGAGCAAGCCGACCAACGGCGAGTGGATCGCGGTGCCGTTCAGCGACGGATACCTGACAGAGCCGAGCGGGACGATCGTGGACTCCGACCCCCTGGTCAAGGGCCTGCGCTGCATGCCCGGCGCCAAGGTCGGCAACTACGGGACGCACCTCGCGTCTGCGTTGAAGGGCGCAGCGCGGTATGTGCTGGGGGACACGCCCAATAACCTCGACTCCTTGCCGGAGAGGGAGCACTCGGCCAAGAAGGTCATCATCTTCGAGACCGACGGTTCGCCTGACGAGGTCATGAACAACGGCTACAACAGTCTTGCGAACGCGACCGACTTCGGCGCCGGCCGGAACTCCAGCCACGGTCACACCGGTTGCGCGAACTTGGCGAAGATGGCCGAGGAGGTGAAGGCCAGGGGGGTCACGATCCTCACCATCGGGTTCGGCAAGGCTGGTACCGCGCGGTGTCGTGAAGGTGTGGCCACTACCGACTACGTCCGCGACGTCTTGGCCAAGGTCGCGTCGAAAACGCCCGACGGGACGGCGTCGACCGCTTCGGATTGCTCGATCCCGGCAGAGCGAGACAAGGAGAACAAGGACGCTGACTACTTCTTCTGCGCCGCCGCGGGTGAGCTCGAGGAGACCTTCCGATCAGCCTTCGGCACGTTGAACAAGAGCGTCAAGCTGCTGCGTATGCCGGGCTGACACTCCCGCGTCATGCAGTGCGCCGCCCCCGGGGGTCCCCGGGGGCGGCGTTTGCACTCACACCACCCGAGTGCTAAACATGGAGTTGGCACTCTCGACACGAGAGTGACAGAAGCGGACTGGTGACGTTGAGGTCCGAAGCGCCGGCGGGAAGGGTTCGCCGGGCAGCCGGATCGTCCGTCGCGGGCAACCCATCAGGGCCGCACCCCCGAACTCCCGAAAAGGAATCACAGGAGTTATGCCGAAGCTGATTGCTTTCAACGAGGAGGCCCGCCGCGGTCTCGAGCGTGGAATGAACACGCTCGCCGACGCGGTCAAGGTCACGCTCGGCCCCAAGGGTCGCAACGTCGTCCTCGAGAAGAAGTGGGGCGCGCCCACCATCACCAACGATGGTGTGTCGATCGCCAAGGAGATCGAGCTCGAGGACCCGTTCGAGAAGATCGGTGCCGAGCTCGTCAAGGAAGTTGCCAAGAAGACCGACGACGTCGCCGGTGACGGTACGACGACGGCGACCGTGCTCGCCCAGGCGATGGTCCGCGAGGGCCTGCGCAACGTGGCCGCGGGTGCGAACCCCATGGGTCTCAAGCGCGGCATCGAGGCGGCCGTCAACGCCGTCTCCACCGAGCTCCTGAGCATGGCCAAGGACGTCGAGACCAAGGAGCAGATCGCGTCCACCGCGACCATCTCCGCCGGTGGCGACACCACGGTCGGCGACGCCATCGCCGAGGCGATGGACAAGGTCGGCAAGGAAGGCGTCATCACCGTCGAGGAGTCGAACACCTTCGGCATCGACCTCGAGCTGACCGAGGGCATGCGGTTCGACAAGGGCTACATCTCGGCCTACTTCGTCACCGACCCCGAGCGCATGGAGACGGTCCTCGAGGACCCCTACATCCTCATCGCCAACTCCAAGATCTCGTCGGTCAAGGACCTGCTCCCGCTGCTGGAGAAGGTCATGCAGTCCGGCAAGCCCCTGGTGATCATCGCCGAGGACGTCGACGGCGAGGCGCTGTCGACCCTGGTGGTCAACAAGATCAAGGGCACCTTCAAGTCCGTCGCCGTCAAGGCCCCGGGCTTCGGTGACCGCCGCAAGGCCATGCTGCAGGACATCGCGATCCTGACCGGCGGCCAGGTGATCTCCGAGGAGGTCGGCCTCAAGCTGGAGTCCGCCGGCATCGAGCTGCTCGGCCAGGCCCGCAAGGTCGTCATCACCAAGGACGAGACCACCATCGTCGAGGGCTCCGGCGACACCGGCCAGATCGAGGGCCGGGTCAACCAGATCCGCGCCGAGATCGAGAAGTCGGACTCCGACTACGACCGCGAGAAGCTGCAGGAGCGCCTGGCCAAGCTGGCCGGCGGCGTTGCGGTGATCAAGGTCGGCGCGGCCACCGAGGTCGAGCTCAAGGAGCGCAAGCACCGCATCGAGGACGCCGTCCGCAACGCGAAGGCTGCCGTCGAGGAGGGCATCGTCGCCGGTGGTGGCGTCGCCCTGGTGCAGGCCGCCAAGAACGTCTTCGAGAAGCTCGACCTCTCGGGCGACGAGGCGACCGGTGCCGAGATCGTCCGCAAGGCGACCGAGGCCCCGCTCAAGCAGATCGCGATCAACGCCGGTCTCGAGGGTGGCGTCATCGCGGAGAAGGTGCGCAACCTGGAGTCGGGCCACGGCCTCAACGCGGCCAACGGCGAGTACGTCGACATGATCGCCGAGGGCATCATCGACCCGGCGAAGGTCACCCGCTCCGCCCTGCAGAACGCCGCCTCCATCGCGGCGCTGTTCCTGACCACCGAGGCCGTCGTGGCCGACAAGCCGGAGAAGGCGGCGCCCATGGGCGGCGACCCGACCGGTGGCATGGGTGGCATGGACTTCTGATCCTCGGATCGGACCTCAGCACGACCAGCACCACCAGCAGGGCCCCCGCTCCGGCGGGGGCCCTGTTGTGTTTGCCCCTGTTGTGTTGCCCGTGGGCCGCCCAGCACTGTGACGGTGGCACGCACGCGCGTCGTATGACTGTTGCACTAGCGCAACGCCCCTCGATCGACCATGCTGCTGGGCATGGCCACGCCCTCCCCCCAGCACGTCGCGGTCGTCGGTGCCGGCATGGTGGGGCTCTCCACCGCCTGGTTCCTCCAGGAGCGCGGGGTCCAGGTCACCGTGCTCGACCGCACCGGGGTGGCCGCGGGCTCCTCGTGGGGCAACGCCGGCTGGCTGACCCCCGGCCTGGCGACGCCGCTCCCCGAGCCGGCGGTGCTCAAGTACGGCCTCCGGGCCGTGGTGAGCCCCAAGTCCCCGGTCTACGTCCCGGTGACCACCGACCGCCGGCTGCTCTCCTTCCTGGTCCGGTTCGCCCGCAACTCCACGATGGAGCGCTGGCGCGAGGCGATGCGGTCGCTGGTCCCGATCAACTCCCTGGCGCTCGACGACTTCGACCGGCTCCGCGACGGCGGGGTGCAGGCGCCCACGCCCGAGGCGCGACCGTTCCTCGCGGCCTACCGGACCCCGGCGGAGCGGGCGGTGCTGCTCGAGGAGATCGAGCACATCCGGGCCAGCGGCCAGCCGCTGGACTACGAGGTGCTCACCGGTGACGAGGCGAGGGCGCTCGAGCCCGCGCTCTCCCCGGCGATCGGGGCCGCCATCCGGCTCGACGGGCAGCGCTACCTGACTCCCAGCACCTACGTCGCCGCGCTCGCCGAGCAGGTCCGCGCGCGCGGGGCGCGGATCGTGAGCGGGGTGCAGGTCGACGCGCTCAAGCAGCGCGGCAACCAGGTGCAGGTCGCGGGGGAGTCCTACGACGCGGTGGTGATCGCCTCCGGCGCCTGGCTCAACCAGCTGGCCCGGCCGTTCGGGGTGACCCTGCCGGTGCAGGCCGGTCGCGGCTACTCCTTCACGGTGCCGATCGACCCGGTGCCCGCGGGGCCGGTCTACTTCCCCGCCCAGCGGGTCGCCTGCACGCCCGACGGCGACCGGCTGCGGATCGCGGGGATGATGGAGTTCCGGCCCGCCGACGCCGGACTCGACACCCGGCGGATCGAGGCGATCGTCGACGCCGCCCGCCCGCTGCTGCGCGGGGCCGAGCTCGGGTCCCGGCGCGACGAGTGGGTCGGAGCGCGGCCCTGCACCCCCGACGGCCTGCCGCTGATCGGGGCCACCCGGGCCGACCGGGTCTTCGTCGCCGGGGGCCACGGCATGTGGGGGATCACCCTGGGGCCGGTGACCGGCCGTCTGCTGGCCGAGCGGATCGTGACCGGGAAGCTGCCCGAGCCGCTGCGCCCCTTCGACCCGCTGCGGGGATGAGGTGGGCGCGGTCCGCGGGGTCGCGGCCCTGGTCGTGGGGGGTGCGCTGGTGCTCGGCGGCTGCACCCGCGGCGCCGAGACCGAGGACGCCGAGCAACCGCGGGACACGCCCGCGCAGAGCGCGACGCCCTCGCCGCGCGCCACTGGTTCACCGACGCGGGAGCCCGACGCCGCACCGGCCGTCACCTCGCCGTACTCGCTGCCCGCGCTGATGGCCGAGGAGTTCGGCAGCGAGCGGCCGCGCCGGCTCCGGGTCTCGGTCGACGACGAGGCCTACACCGAGCACGAGGTGCGCTACCGCAGCGGGGACCTGCGGGTCTCCGGGGTGATGCTGATCCCGAAGGGTCCCGGGCCGTTCCCCGGCGTGGTGCTCAACCACGGCTACATCGAGCCGTCGGTCTACGCCACCGGTCAGGGGCTCAGCCGCGAGCAGGACTTCCTCGCGCGGCAGGGCTTCGCGGTGCTTCACTCCGACTACCGGGGCCACGCGAGCTCCGACCCCGCGAGCGAGCTCGACCGGGAGACCCGCCTGGGCTACACGCGCGACGCGATCAACGCCGTCCACGCCCTGGCGGCGGAGCCGAAGGTCGACGGGGAGCGGATGGCGATGCTCGGCCGGTCGATGGGCGGCGGGGTCACCCTCAACGCGCTGGTCGCCCAGCCCGACCTGGTGGACGCCGCGGTGCTCTACTCGTCGGTGAGCTCGGACTACCTGGACAACCTGCGCCGCTGGACGCTCCCCGAGCGCCCCGAGGTGGCGGAGCGGCTCTTCGACCGGTTCGGCACCCCCCGGCAGCGGCCGGGCTTCTACGAGCGGCTCTCGGCGCGGACGTACTTCGACCGGATCGCGGTGCCCGTCCTCGCCCATCACGGGACGCTGGACGACTCCTGCCCGCTGGCCTGGGCGCGGAGCACGCACCGGCTGCTGGAGGACGCCGGGGTCGACAGCGCCCTGCAGGTCCACCAGGGCGAGCAGCACGCCTTCGGGCCGCGCTGGGTGGTCTCCATGGAGCAGACCGTGCGCTTCCTGGACCGGCACCTGCGTCGCTGACTTCGCGCTCCGGCCCTTCACCCGGCTCGTGCATTCTTGACCATCGGCAGCTCGTCTCGTTGCCGCTAGTCTTCGTCAAACGGAGACGGTCTCGACCAAGCCAGGAGCTCCAGTGAGGCTCGCACGACTTGTCCTGTTGCCCGCGGTCGCGCTCACGGCCGTCGTACCCGCCCTCGCACTGGGCGGGGCCCTGGCCCCAGCCGGCGCGACCGCGGCGACAACCTGCCTGGGCAAGCCGGTGACGATCGTGGCCACCGCCCGGGTCGAGACCGGCACCGAGGGCGACGACGTGGTCGCGATGACGCCCGGGGGATGGAACAGCTTCGACGCCTTGGGCGGAGACGACACGATCTGCCTGGTTCACGGGGCCCCATCCGGAGGTCGGGACCCGCGAGGGCCGTGGGGTGTGGTGTACGCCGGACCCGGCAACGACGTGGTGGTCAACGAGTCGAGCCAGGGGTCGGGCATGACGGTCTACCTCGGTGGCGGGGACGACCGGTTCACCGGCGGCAGCTTCGCTGAGACCGTCTTCGCCGATGCGGAGAGCTCCGACGACTTCACTGCCCTGCCAGGAAGCCAGCGGGATGTGATCGACATGGGTGGCGGCCCCGCCGATTCGACCCTCGCCGATGCGGTGTGGTCGCTCCCGTCCGCCGATGGGGGCAACGCCGATGTCATCTCCTTCGGGCCAGGTGCGGCCGAGCTCCACTACCGGGGGGCGACGGCCTCCGGGGGTCGCCTGGACTTCTCCAGCGCCGCCCCGACCGCGGTCAACCTCTCCGCGGTCCTGCCACCCTCTCCCTCGGGGGAGGATCCCGAACTGCTGATCGACGCACCTTCCGCGCGTGCCACCGTGGACGGTGTGCAGGTGCTGGCCTGGCAGGGCCTTGTCGGCTCGTGGGAGATCGGAGAGTACCTAGCCCCGAACTGGGAGTCCCCCGTCTCCTTCCTCGGCACCGATGCCGACGAGACCCTCTACGTCCGGCACGGCATGTTGGGTGAGGTGCGGATGGGCGGCGGAGACGACGCCGTCGGGGGCGGATACAGCTCGTGGTTGCAGGTGCGCCAGATCGACGGTGGACCGGGACGGGACGGCGTCGAATACAACCGGGGGTGCGCCGACCTGACGGTCCGGCTCGCGACCGACGTGACGTGCGACGGTGACACCGCTCCGCTCACCGGTGTCGAGCACGGGCGGTTCGCGAGCAGTGCGAAGGGTGGCCTGACGAGGATCGTCGGGACCGACGGACGTGACAACGTGGACGCGTTCGCAGATCGGGTGACGTTCCATGGACGGAGCGGTGACGACCAGGCCGTCCTGGGCGGCAAGGTCGTGAGGGCCAACGGGGGGCCGGGTGCCGACCATCTCACCGCCTTCGGCCGCGACGTGCTGGTGCGTGGGCAGGGTGGAGGGGACCTCATCAGCCTGACCTACAACGATCTGCGCTACAAGCGCGCCCCCGCCCAGCGGCAGGTCGCCCTCGGAGGTCCGGGCCGCGACGTGCTGGCGGGCTCGTCCACGAAGGTCGGCGACTGGCTGATCGGTGGCCGCGGACGTGACCGCGCCAACGGTCGCGGCGGACCCGACCACTGCGACACCGAGGTCACCCGGCACTGCGGGCGAGCTCACCGCTGATCTCGGTGCCTGTGGCATCGGCCGAGACCTGGTGGAAGAGGCCGGCCCGTGGCTCAGAGCACGCCGCGCGGGCGGAACTGCACCGAGATCCGCGGGCCGGCGTGCGCCTGCTTGGGCACGGCGTGGTCCCAGGTGCGCTGGCAGGAGCCCCCCATCACCACCAGGTCGCCGTGACCGAGGGTGACCGAGATCGAGGCCCCGCCGCCCCGGGGGCGCAGCAGCAGCCGACGCCGGTCGCCGAGGGAGACGATGGCCACCATGGTGTCCTGCGTCCGGCTGCGCCCGATGCGGTCGCCGTGCCAGGCCACCGAGTCGCGGCCGTCGCGGTAGAGACAGCACCCGGCCGTCGCGAAGGGCTCCCCGAGCTGGGGACGGTAGTGCGCCGAGAGTGCCTCCCGGGCGGCGAGCAGGCCGGGGTGGGGCAGCGGGGCCCCGACGCCGTAGTGGTGGAGGAGGCGAGGCACGGCGACGACCTGGTCGTACATCTCGCGCTGCTCGGCCCGCCAGGGGACCTCGGAGACCAGGGTCGAGAAGATCTCGTCGGCGCCGCCCAGCCAGGCCGGCTGGACGTCGACCCAGGCCCCGCGCGAGAGCACCCGACGCTCGGGGGCCAGCTCGGTGGGGCCTGGCTCGAGGACGGCGAAGAGGCTGGACTGAAGCTCCATGAGACGAGGCTATCGAACAGACGTTCGACCCACAAGCACCCCGGTGCCACGCCCGTGCCGTCCCATCCCTCGTCCAATAACCCGATATCGGTGGCGTGCGACTTGACCGGCACGGGAGGCTAGGGGCATGACCGCACTGGCCGAGGGCTCCGTCACCCGTCTGTACGACGGTGCCGTCCCCGCCGCGCGGGTGCGCGACCTGACCAAGTCCTACGGCTCCGGGCAGGCCGAGGTGCGCGCCCTCGACAGGGTCTCCCTGGACCTGCATGCCGGTCAGTTCACCGCCGTGATGGGTCCCAGCGGCTCGGGCAAGTCGACGCTGATGCACTGCTGCGCGGCCCTGGACACCGGGACGTCGGGGGAGGTGTGGATCGGCGAGCGCGAGCTCAGCAAGCTCGGCGACGCCGCGCTGACCGCGCTGCGGCGCGACGAGATCGGCTTCGTCTTCCAGTCCTTCAACCTGGTGCCGACCCTGACCGCGGAGGAGAACATCCTCCTGCCGCTGTCCATCGCGGGCCGCAAGCCCGACCGTCGCTGGTACGACGTGGTGATCGACACCGTCGGCCTGCGCAAGCGCCTCGGCCACAAGCCCAACGAGCTCTCCGGCGGCCAGCAGCAGCGGGTCGCCGTGGCCCGGGCGCTGGTCAGCCGCCCCCGGATCGTCTTCGCCGACGAGCCCACCGGCAACCTCGACTCCCACTCCGGCGCCGAGGTGCTCGAGCTGCTGCGGCGCAGCGTCGACGACTACGGCCAGACCATCGTGATGGTGACCCACGACGCCGTCGCCGCGGCCTACACCGACCGCGTGCTCTTCCTCGCCGACGGCCGGCTGGTCAGCGAGCTGCACGAGCCCGACCGCGAGCAGGTGCTCACGGTGATGACCCGGATGACGGCGCCCGGCGCCGGTCCGCTCTGACCCGGCCGGACGACTCACGTGTTCCGCGCGGCGATCAAGAGCCTGCTGGGGCGCAAGGTGCGCCTCCTGATGAGCACCTTCGCGATCGTGCTCGGCGTGGCCTTCGTGGCCGGCACCCTGATCTTCACCGACACCCTCAACCGCAGCTTCACCGCCCTCTTCGCCTCCACCGTGGGCGACGTGGTGGTCAGCCCGGCCGGCGAGCAGTCCGGCAGCGGCTCCACCCGCACCATCCCCGCCAGCCTGGTGCGCAAGCTGGAGAAGGTCGAGGGGGTCGCCCGGGTCGACGGCAACGTCACCGACGCCTCGGTGATGATCATCGGCAAGGACGGCAAGGCCCTGGGCGGCATGGGGGCGCCGGGGCTGGCGGGGAACTGGACGGGCGCCCCGGCCGGCCACGGCCTGACCGGCCTCCAGGTGGTGCGCGGGCGCGCTCCGGAGCGGCCCGGCGAGATCGTGATGGACGCCGGCTCGGCCAAGCGGGCCGGCTACTACGTGGCCGACCAGGTGCAGCTGATCACCACCCTGGACCGTCCCGTGCTCACCCCGCAGCTGGTCGGCATCGTCGACTTCGTCGACGGGGGATCCCTCAACGGCGCCTCCTGGGTGGGCTTCGACACCAAGGTGGCCCAACGGCTCTTCCTGGACGGTCGGCGCAAGTTCCACGACGTGTGGGTGACCGCGGCGCCGGGGGTCTCCCAGGCGGCGCTGGCCGAGCGCGTCGCGGAGGTGCTGCCCGACCGGCTCGAGGCACAGACCGGTGACGACGCCGCCGAGGCGAGCGCCACCCAGCTGCTCAAGGCGGTCAGCTTCCTGACCACCTTCCTGCTGATCTTCGCCGGCATCTCGCTGGTGGTCGGCGCCTTCCTCATCGTCAACACCTTCTCCATCCTGGTCGCCCAGCGCAGCCGCGAGCTCGCCCTCTTCCGCGCCCTCGGCGCCTCCAAGAGACAGGTCACCGGCTCGGTGCTCGCCGAGGCGGCCGTGCTCGGCGCCCTCGGCGCCACCGTCGGGATCGGCCTGGGGGTGCTGATGGCCCTGGCGATCCGGAGCCTGTTCTCGACCGTCGGGCTCGACCTCTCCGGGCAGGCCCTCGTCTTCCGGCCGCGCACCTTCGTGGCCGCCTACCTGGTCGGCGTCGCGGTCACCATGGCCGCCGCCTGGCTGCCGGCCCGGCGTACCGGGCGGATCGCTCCGGTCCAGGCGCTGCGCGACGACGTGGCGATGCCCGAGGGGTCGCTGCGCAAGCGGTTCGGCGCCGGCATGGCGATGATCGTCCTCGGGGGCACCTCGCTGGCCATCGGGCTCTTCGCGGTCGACGTCGAGCACGACGGCTGGTGGGTGGGTGCCGGGGTCCTCGGCATCCTCTTCGGGGTCGTCGCCGCCAGCCCGGTGATCAGCTACCCGTTCCTGGTGGCCGCCCGCTCGGTGCTGGCCTCCCTCTTCGGCACCGTGGGCAACCTGGCCGGCCAGAACTCGCTGCGCAACCCGCGCCGCACCACGGCCACCGCGTCGGCGCTGATGATCGGCCTGGCCCTGGCCGGGACGATGGCGATCCTGGGCGACTCGGCCAAGGCCAGCGTCGACCGGAGCATCGAGCAGAACTTCCGCGGCGACCTCCTGGTCAGCAACAGCTTCGGCCAGCCCTTCTCCCCGTCCATCGCGCGCAGCATGAAACGCGTCGACGGGGTGAAGCGGGTGGTGGCCCAGCGGTTCGTCTGGGCCGAGGTGGAGGGCGAGCAGCAGGGCCTGGCGGCGGCCAGCGCCGAGGCGCTGCGCGGTCCCCTCGGGATGGAGGTGGAGGACGGATCGGTCGACGACCTGGGCCGCGCCAAGGTGATGGTCGACCGCAGCTTCGCCGACGACTCGGGCATCGCGGTGGGCGACGAGGTCCGGGTCACCTTCAACGGCTCCCGTCAGGCGCTCGAGGTGGTGGGGATCTTCACCGACAACCCGGTCCTCGGCGCCTCGCTGGTCACCAGCAAGCAGACGCTGGTCCGGGCCGGCTACCCCGACCAGGACAACTTCCTGGTCCTCGAGGTCCGCGACGGCGACCTGACGGTCCAGTCCAGGGTCGAGGACGTGGTCGCCGACCTGGTCACCGTCACCGTCAAGGACCAGGACGCGTTCGCGCAGGAGCAGCGCGCGCCGATCGACCAGCTGGTGCTGATGATCTTCGCCCTCCTCGGCCTGGCGCTGCTGATCGCGGTGCTCGGCATCGTCAACACCCTGGCGCTCTCGGTGATCGAGCGGACCCGTGAGGTGGGGCTGCTGCGCGCCATCGGCCTGGGGCGCCCCCAGCTGCGCCGGATGATCACCCTGGAGTCGGTGGTCATCGCCGGCCTGGGCGCCCTGCTGGGGTTGGCGCTCGGGGTGGGGTTCGGCACCGCCCTGATGCGCTCCCTGCGCGACCAGGGCCTGGAGGTGCTCTCCATCCCGTGGGACCAGATGGTCGCCTTCCTGGTGGTCGCCGTCGTCGTCGGCGTGCTGGCCGCGGTCCTCCCCGCCCGGCGGGCCGCCGGTCTGGACGTGCTCAGGGCGATCGCCACCGACTGAGCGACGCCTTCGTGCATTCGCCGGACGCGGCGGGTTGCGTCCACCTATCGTTCCGCTCGTGGAACAGGCGGTCGAGATGGTGCAGCGCGAGCTCAAGCACGTGGTCGTGCGCGAGCACGTCCGCGGCCTTCTCGACGGCGCCGAGCCCGGCAGCCCGGCCCCCTCCGAGCGCGAGCTGGTCTCGCAGTTCAAGGTGGCCCGGATGACGGTGCGCCAGGCCCTGGACGCGCTGGTCGCGGAGGGCCTGCTGGAGCGGATGCCCGGGCGCGGCACCTTCGTGGCCCGTCCGCGGCGACGAGCCGCCCAGCTCACCAGCTTCACCGAGGACATGCGCCGCCGCGGCCTCAGCGCGGAGTCGCGGACCCTGCTGGCCCGGATCGAGAAGGCGGGGCCCGGGGTGGCCCGCGCCCTCGAGATCGAGCCCAACTCCCCGGTGGTGCACTGGAAGCGCCTGCGCAAGGCCGGGGGCGCCACCATGTGCCTGGAGGACGCCTACCTCAACGAGGCGCTGATCCCCGGGTTCCTGACCGCCGGGCTGCCCTCCAGCCTCTACGACGCGCTCCAGGGCCGGCAGCTGCGCCCCACCTGGGCCGAGGACGCCGTGCAGGCGGACCGGGCCAGCGCCGAGGAGGCCGACCTGCTCGGCCTCGACGCCGGCCAGCCCGTGCTCCGGCTGGCCCGGCGCGCGCTCTGCCAGGAGCAGGTCGTCCAGGTCTCCCGGTCGACCTACCGCGCCGACCGGTTCACCCTGCACGTCCAGCTGGGCGAGTCCGCGGTCTGACCCGCAGCAGCCCGGGGCTCAGGTCCCGACGTCGTGCGAGTCGACGATCCGGTAGGCGTAGCCCTGCTCGGCCAGGAACCGCTGCCGGTTCTGGGCGAAGTCGGCGTCCACGGTGTCGCGCGAGACCAGGGTGTAGAAGTGCGCCGAGCGGCCCTCGTCCTTGGGACGCAGCAGGCGACCCAGCCGCTGTGCCTCCTCCTGCCGGGAGCCGAAGGAGCCCGACACCTGGATCGCCACCTCGGCCGAGGGCAGGTCGATGGAGAAGTTCGCCACCTTGCTGACCACCAGCAGCCCCAGCTCCCCGGAGCGGAAGGCCTCGAAGAGGCGCTGCCGCTCCTTGACCGGGGTCTCGCCCTTGATCACCGGGGCCCCCAAGGTCTCGGCGAGCTTGTCGAGCTGGTCGATGTACTGGCCGATCACCAGGGTGGGCTGGCCGGCGTGCTGCTCGACGAGCCGGCGTACGACGTCGGTCTTGCGCGGCGTGCAGGCCGCCAGCCGGTAGCGCTCCTCCGGCTCGGCGGTGGCGTAGGCGAGGCGCTCGGCGTCGGTCAGCGTCACCCTGACCTCGACGCAGTCGGCCGGCGCGATCCACCCCTGGGCCTCGATGTCCTTCCACGGGGCGTCGTAGCGCTTGGGCCCGATGAGGGAGAAGACGTCGCCCTCGCGACCGTCCTCGCGCACCAGGGTGGCGGTCAGCCCGATGCGGCGGCGTGCCTGGAGGTCGGCGGTCATCCGGAAGATGGGCGCGGGGAGCAGGTGGACCTCGTCGTAGACGATCAACCCCCAGTCGCGGGCGTCGAGCAGCTCCAGGTGGGAGTAGACGCCCTTCCGGCGCGTGGTCATCACCTGGTAGGTGGCGATCGTGACCGGGCGGACCTGCTTGACCGACCCGCTGTACTCGCCGATCTCGTCCTCGGTCAGGCTCGTGCGGCGCAGCAGCTCGTCCTTCCACTGGCGCGCCGAGACGGTGTTGGTGACCAGGATCAGGGTGGTCGCGCCGGCGTGCGCCATCGCGCTGGCCCCCACGATCGTCTTGCCCGCCCCGCACGGCAGGACCACCACCCCCGAGCCGCCGTGCCAGAAGGAGTCGGCCGCGTCGCGCTGGTAGTCGCGCAGCGCCCAGCCGTCCTCGACCAGCTCGATCGGGTGCGCCTCCCCGTCGACGTAGCCGGCGTGGTCCTCGGCCGGCCAGCCGAGCTTGAGCAGGGCCTGCTTGAGGTTGCCCCGCTCGCTGGGGTGCACGGCCACGGTGTCGCCCCCGGGGCCGCCGATGCGCTCGCCCAGCATCCCCTTGACCCGCTTGGCGCGCAGCACCTCCTCCAGCACCGGGCGGTCGGTGCTGACCAGGACCAGACCGTGGGTGGGGTGCTTCTCCAGCCGCAGCCGTCCGTAGCGGGCCATGGTCTCCGCGACGTCGACCAGCAGGGCGTGCGGGACGGCGTAGCGGCTGTAGCGCAGCAGCGTGTCGACGACCTGCTCGGCGTCGTGGCCGGCGGCGCGGGCGTTCCACAGGCCCAGGGGGGTCAGCCGGTAGGTGTGCACGTGCTCGGGGGAGCGCTCCAGCTCGGCGAAGGGCGCGATCTCGCGCCGGCACTCCTGGGCCCGCTCGTGGTCGATCTCGAGCAGCAGGGTCTTGTCGGACTGGACGATCAGCGGCCCGTCGTTCATGCCGGTCCCCCCACGGCCGCCCGCTGCCGGGCGCGGAAGGCGGCCACGTTGGCCCGCGAGGAGCACCGGTCCGAGCAGTAGCGCCGGGACCGGTTGGGCGAGGTGTCGACGTAGACCTGGCGGCAGGGGTAGGCGCTGCACACGCCCAGCCGGGTCGGGCCGAGGTCGCACACCAGGGTCGCCAGGCCCATCAGCACCTCGCCGACCAGCAGGTCGGAGACCGAGGCGGAGCGGTCGGCCACGTGCAGGTGCAGGTCGTCGGGGTCGTGGTCGCTGATCATCGGGATGACCGGGTGCTCGGCCAGCAGGGCGTTGATCTGGGCCACGACGTCGCGGACCCGCCCCTCCTCGGAGGCCTCGAAGACCGGGCGCAGCCGGGCGCAGAAGGCGCTCAGCGCCCGTACGTCGCGCTCGGTGACCTGGTCCTGCAGCCAGGCGCGGCCGGCCAGGTGGGCCACCAGCGCCGCCTCGTCGACCGGCTGGGCGTTGAGGAGCGCCGCACCGGACTCGGCATACCGGAGGAAGTCCACGGCGCGAGTCTACGGTCCGGGGGTTGCCGCCCCGACCGTCGTGATCCGGTGCACCGAGAAGGTGCGCACGTCGTCGCTGCGGTGGTCGTGCGCCGTCAGCTGGCCACCCTCCAGCCGCACCGGGTCGACGAGCCGCTCGGTGGTCGCGCCGTGGTTGTCCACGTAGCCGATCAGCACCGTGGTGGAGGACTCGATCGCCTCGCGGAGCGCGGCCAGCGCCGTGGTGGGCGAGGTCGCGACGCGCGGGCGGGCGGGGGCGGACGCCGCGGCCCGGTCGCCCGCGCGCACCGCGGTGACGGCCGCCTGCAGGCGCGCCGCCTCCCGGGCGGCGGCCACCGCCGCCACCGGGGCCGGGCGCGGCGAACGGGCCCGCAGCAGGTCGGGGCGGGCGACCCGCACGGTCCCGTCGGCCGCCTCCAGCACCGGAGCGGCCCCGAGCTCGCGCAGGCGGGGGAGGAGCAGGTCGACCGGCAGCGTGGAGACCAGCACCGTGGGTGCCAGCCGTCGCAGCTCGAGCGCGGCCGCCCGGGGGTCGGCGAGCAGCGCGCCCAGCGCCGCCTCGTCGTCGGAGCGCAGGAACGCCTCCACCGCGCCGACGCGCAGCGTGCCGAAGGTGCGCACCACGTCGTCGACCAGGTAGGTCAGCGGCTGCGGGACCGGCGTCCGGGAGGTGCGCGCCAGGAAGTCGTGCACCTCCGCCCCGGACCAGCCCGCGTCGAGGGCGCGGCGCAGCGAGCCGGGGGTGAACCGGTAGACGGTGGCGCCCCCGCGTGACTCCACGTCGGCCAGCAGGTGGAGGTCGCGGGCCAGGGCGGGCTCCAACGGGCCGGGGGCGACGGCGGTCAGGTCGGCCTGCACCAGCACGTGGTCGACCGGGGAGGGCAGCAGCGGCGCCAGCAGCGCCGCGGCCCGCTCCCCGGCCTCGGCGCCCCCGGCGAGCAGGGCCCGGCCGTGGCCGGCCAGGCCGCCGAGGCCGGTGACGCCCAGGACGGCGGCCTCGCTCACCGCCCAGGCGACCATCTCGGCGCGGGTGGGCGGTCGCCGCGGCCGCAGCCACTCCACCCGGGCGACCAGGGACGGCACCCCGGTCCCGGCGGCCAGCACCTCGCCGTCGGCCAGCTCGAGCAGCTGGGCCAGCGCCATCCGGCGGGCCTCGACGGCGAAGGCGCTGGAGAGGTCCGGGGCCAGGGCGTTGCGCGTCCGGCCACCGGGCTCGCGGCTGCCGACCAGGGCGCTGAGCCGGGGGGACTCGAGCCAGGCCCGGACCAGGGTCAGCCACCGGGCCGCCGGCGGCGAGGCCGCCCAGGCGTCGAAGGCGTGGGTGGGCAGCCAGGAGGCCACCGCGTCGGGCCCGGGCCCCTCCGCGAGCAGGCCGGCGGCCGCCGCCACCTCCACCAGCAGGGCGGCCACGTCCTCCTCGACGTGGAGCTCGGTGGCGGCCGCCTTCAGGTCCCGCACCGCCAGTCCGCCGCTGCGCAGCACCGCCGGGGGACGCACCCCCCAGTTGTCCAGCAGCAGCTCCACCCGGCGTACCGCCTCGAAGGCCGCGCCCGCGGCGGTGCGCTCCACCAGCTCCTGGTCGCGGGTGCTGGTGGCCAGCTCGGGCAGGTCGTCCGCGGCCTCCCGGGTGGTCTTCCCGCCCCGGACCGCGAGGCCCACCTGACCCGGGAGGTGGAGCACGCTCGTCCCGCGGCCCTCGGGGGTCTGCGGCACCAGCAGCCCGTGGGCCAGCGCCTCCTCGACGGGGGTGGTGGCCTCCTCGGGGGTGGCCGGCACGCGCACCCGCTCGCTGGTGCCCTCGCCGCCGTGGTCGGCGACGTGCTCGAGCAGGGCCCGGGCCGCGGGGGAGAGGCGGGCCACCCGCTCGGCGGCCTGCTCCGCGGAGATGCCGTGCGGGGTCACCGGGCGCAGGCCGCTCAGCCCGGAGACCACGTCGCCGCGCAGGGCGTCGGCCACCCCGGTGAGCGGGCGCAGCCCCTGCGGGGACTCCCAGACCAGGGCGAGGTCGGTCAGCACCTGCAGGGCGTCCGCGACGGCCCCGGGATCCGCGCGCACCAGCGCGGCGACCTGCTGGGGCGAGGCGTGGCCGGCCACCACCAGGGCGTCCAGGACGACCAGCTGCAACCGGGTGAGGCCGTCCAGCGCCCGGATCACCGACGAGCGGGTCGCCGCGCGCGAGGCGACCTGGGCCGAGTCGTGGGGCGCCGGGGACGCCAGGTCGGGCCGCCCCGCCAGCAGCCGGGCGAGCCGCTCGTCCGGCCAGCCGCGGAGCTGGTCGGCGAGCGTCCTGGGGGCCTCCCCCTGCGGCGGCAGCGACATCCCTCCTACGCTACTCGCCAACAGGGGACCTCCGGCGGCGGACCGGCCGCGGACCGACGGCCCCCACGACGGGGAGGACGCGCATGGCGGGGGTCGACCTGCACCACGGCACGGCCACGGACGTGGGCCACGTGCGCGAGGGCAACGAGGACGCGTTCTTCGTGGCCACCGACGTCTTCGTGGTGGCCGACGGGATGGGCGGTCATGCCGGGGGCGAGATCGCGAGCGCCTTCGCGGTCGAGGAGCTGGGCCGCCTGGCCGGGCAGCACCTGGACTCGCGCGGCGGGGTGGAGGCCGTCCTGGAGGCGCTCGTCCGCTGCCAGGCCCGGCTCCAGGAGTACGCCCGGGCCCAGGGCGGGGCGGACGGCGTCCGCCCGCACAGCGGCACCACCGCGGCGCTGGCGGTGCTGGTCCACGACGAGGGGCCGCGCTGGCTGCTGGCCAACCTGGGCGACTCGCGGATCTACCGCCTCACCGACGACGGGCTCGACCAGATCAGCGTCGACCACTCGGTGGTCCAGGAGCTGCTGGACGCGGGGAGCATCACGGCCGAGGAGGCCGCCGAGCACCCGGAGCGCCACGTGATCACCCGCGCGCTGAGCGCCGCGGACGCCCCGGAGCCCGACTTCTTCTCGCTCCCGCTCACCGCGGCCGGGCGGCTGCTGCTGTGCACCGACGGCATCAGCTCGATGATCGGCGACGAGGAGATCGAGGAGCTGCTCCTGCGCCACTCCGACCCCCGTGACGCCGCCGAGCGGCTCGTCGCGGCCGCCCTGGCTGCCGGGGGACGTGACAACGCCACCGCCGTGGTCGTGGATGTGGTGGGATTGGAGAAGGAGAACGCCTACGACGCCCAGCGACAGAAGCTGAGCCTCGAGACGAAACTGGGGGCCTTGCCGTGAACGACGTGAAGAACCGCTCAAGCTCGACCGGGACGTGGCTGGCCGTGCTGGGCCCCGAGGTCACCGTGCTGCTGCCGGGCCGGGAGAAGGCGCGGGTCGCGGCGCTGTGGGCCGCCGTCGACGACGGGGCCAGCTTCGAGGTGGTCCTCGACCACCTCCTCGCGGAGGGCCTCACCTCGCTGCCCGACTTCGTCCTGGTGGCGGCCACGGGCCGCTCCGCCCGGGTGCTGGTGCGCGGCGGGGCGTCTGTCTCGGTGCGCAGCGAGCAGGGCGACACCGAGGTGTCCGCCGCCGACCAGATCTGGGCCGAGCGGACCTTCGACGACGTGACCTCGATGGTCGCGACCCTGCCCGACTCCGACTCCGGCTCCGGCGACCGGGGCGGCCGGGCGGCACTGCCGCTGGGCCTGGCCCGGGTCGGCTCGCTGCGGTGGGGGCCGTCGGTCGACGAGGCCCACGCCGTCGACGCCGTCGCTCTCGACGAGGAGCCGCTGGCCCCGGGGGCGGACGTCGAGCCGGCGCCGGCGCCGGAGCCCGAGCCCCAGCCCGAGCCCCAGCCCGAGCCCCAGCCCGAGCCCCAGCCCCACCCCCAGGCGCACGTCGAGCTGGTGCCGGAGCTCGAGCCCGACGCCGAGCCGGCGCCCGAGGTCGAGGCGCACGTCGAGCTGGCGCCGGAGCCCGAGCCCGAGCCCGTGCCCCAGCCCGAGCCCGAGCGGGCGGCCGTGGCCGCGCCGGTGCCGGGGATGCCCACGGTGCCGCCGCTGCCGCCGGTGCCCGCCGTCTCGGTGCCCCGGGTGGGCGGCTCCCCGGCCTCCGCTCCGACCCAGGTCCCGGAGTCGAACGGGTCCGACCACGACGGGCTGACCGAGATCGGCGAGGCCGCCCCGACGCCCCCCTCGGGGATCCCCGGGCAGCCGCAGGCCCCCAAGGTGACCGCCCGCCCGGTGGCGCGCCTGGTCTTCTCCCACGGGACCACCGCCGACGTCGACCGTGCCGTGCTGGTCGGCCGCGCCCCCGAGGCCCGGCGCTTCGCCCCGGGCGACCAGCCCCAGCTGGTGAGCGTGCCGAGCCCCAACCAGGAGGTCTCCTCCACCCACCTGGAGATCCGCCCGGGCTCCGGGGTCGACCACGGCTCGGCGGTGGCCACCGACCTCGGCTCCACCAACGGCACCCTGCTGGTCCAGCCGGGCCTGCCGCCGGAGGACCTGCAGCCGGGCATCGCCGTCCAGCTGATCCCCGGCGCCATCATCGACCTCGGGGACGGTGTCACCATCCAGGTCACCCAGCCGTGACCCAGCCCGCCCGGCCGGCCACGTACGGCGCCGCCGCCCCGCCCACCTTCCCGGTGGCGGACCTCGAGCGACGCTTCATGGCCTTCGCGCTGGACCGGGCGATCAGCTGGAGCCTCTATGCCGCGACCGCGGTGGTGGGCTGGGTCGTCTGGGGCCGCGACGGCCTCTGGACGACGGTCGGGATCGTGGTGGGGCTCGCCGTCGTCGTGGTGCTGGTCGGTGGCGCGGTCACCGGGGCCACCGGGGCCACCCCCGGCAAGCGGGCGGCCGGTCTCCGGGTGGTGCACCACGGCTCCGGCCTGCCCGTCGGTGCGGGGGCCGGCATCCTGCGCTCGCTGGTGCTGGGCCTCTCGGCGCTGCCCACCTTCGGCTTCGGGCTCGCCGCCCTCGCGTGGACCGCGCTGGCCGATCCCCGCGGCCAGCGCCGCGGGTGGCACGAGCAGCTCACGAGCTCGGTGGTGGTCGACCTGCGTCCCGAGGGGCCCGTGGTGGAGGAGCAGGAGGAGGCGCCGCGGCACGTGGTCAACCTGACCGCGCTGCGGCTGGTGCCCGCCCCGGCCCAGCCGCCGGCCCCGGTCCAGCGACCCTCCCGTCCGCCCGTGGCGGCACCGGCAACGTATCCGTCTCCTGCTCCTGTTCCGGTTCCGTCCGCGGCGGCTCCGGTGCCTGCCCCCGTGCCCGCGGCCGCCGCTCCGGCTCCCGTGGCACCACAGTCCCGGCCGGCGCCGCCGCCGCACCTGCCCCCGGCCGACCCGGGGCGCACCGTGGCCAGGCGCGCGCCCGCGGCGGCCGGCCGGCCGCCCGTCGCCGGTCCGCGCTGGCGGGTCACCTTCGACACCGGGGACGGCTTCGTCGTCGAGGGGCTGGCCCTGGTCGGCCGGCGCCCCGAGCCGCGCACCGGCGAGCACGTCCGCCACGTCGTGCCGCTGCCGTCCTCGGACATGTCGCTGTCGAAGACGCACGCGCAGTTCGGCCCCGCTCCGGACGGCTCCCTGGTGGTGATGGACCGAGGCTCCACCAACGGCTCCCTGGTGCTGCGTCAGGGGGTGGCCCGCGAGCTGCACGCCGGCAAGCCCACCACCCTGCTGCCCGGCGACCGCGTGCGCTTCGGCGACCGCGAGATGATGGTCGAGCGCGAGGCGTGAGGGTGACCGGGCCCGTCCTGCCACGCAGCGCCTAGGCTGGCCGCATGCCGAGGACCCCGGTCGACCTCCTCGACCCCCTGGTGGTCGGCTTCGACCTGGACATGACCCTGATCGACACGGTGCCGGGGGTCACCGCCACCCTGCGCGTGCTGGGTGCCGAGCACGGCGTCGAGCTGGACGTCGAGGCGATCGGCTCGCGGCTCGGTCCGCCGTTGGCCCAGCTGCTCTCCGGGCACCTGGAGGCCGGCTCGATCGACGCGGCCGTCGACCGGTTCCGGCTGCTCTACCCGGACCTGGCCATCACGCCGGTGCCCACCCTGGCCGGCGCACCGGAGGCCCTGGCCGCCGTCCGCTCCCACGGGGGGCGGGTCGTGGTCGTCACCGGGAAGTTCACCCCCAACGCCCGCCTCCACCTCGATCACCTCGGGCTCGAGGTGGACCACCTCGCCGGGGACGTGTGGGGCGTCGGCAAGGGAGCGGTGCTGCGCGAGCAGGGCGTCGGGATCTACGTGGGCGACCACGTGCACGACGTGGAGGGGGCCCGCGCCGGGGGTGCCCTCAGCGTCTCGGTGCTGACCGGGGGGTGCACCCGCGAGGAGCTCCTCGGAGCCGGCACCGACGTGGTGCTCGAGAGCCTGGCCGACTTCCCGGCCTGGCTCGAGCAGCACCTGCTGCGCACCCGGCTGGCCGCGCTGGAGGCCGACCTCGCCGGGCGCGGGTCTGTCCTGGTGGCCTACAGCGGGGGAGTGGACAGCGCGATGCTGCTGGCCGCCGCCGTGCGGGCGCTGGGGCCCGACCGGGTGGTGGCGGCCACCGGCTACTCCGACGCGCTCCCGCAGGCCGAGCGGGACCCGGCCCGTGAGCACGCCGAGGCACTGGGGGTCAGGGTGCTCACCCCGGCCACCCACGAGCTGGAGCGGGAGGGCTACCGCGCCAACGGGCCGCAGCGGTGCTACTTCTGCAAGGCCGAGCTCATCGAGGTGCTCCAGGACCTGGCGGCCGAGCACGGGCTGGCGCACGTGGCCACCGGCACCAACGCCGACGACGCGGTCGCGGGACACCGTCCCGGCATCCGGGCCGCCGCCGAGCGGGGCGCCATCACCCCGCTCCGCGACGCCGGGCTCACCAAGGCCCAGGTCCGGGCCGCCGCCAGGCTCTGGGGGCTGCCCACCTGGGACAAGCCGGCCGCCGCGTGCCTGTCGAGCCGCGTGGCCTACGACATCGAGATCTCCCCGAGCCGCCTGGGCCGGGTCGAGCGGGCCGAGTCCGCGGTGCGCGAGGTGCTGGCGGGCGCCGGCGTGCCACTGCGCGACCTGCGCGTGCGCGACCTGGGGGAGCGGGCCCGGGTGGAGGTCGACGCCGCCCTGCTCGCCGGGCCCCTGGCCGAGGGGACGCCGCTCGCGGCCGCGCTCCTCGCTGCCGTGCGCGGCGCGGGGTTCGCCACCGCGGAGCTCGACCCGCGCGGCTTCCGCTCGGGTTCGATGAACGACGCGGTCGCCGACCGGGTGGCGGCGCCGGGCGCAAGCCGCCTATCCTTCGGATCGCCCGCGGCGAGCGCCGCGGCGCCTGCCGAGGAGACGTGAGAGCTGTGCCCACTGGCAAGGTCAAGTGGTTCGACACCGAGAAGGGCTTCGGGTTCCTGTCGCAGGAGGACGGGCCCGACGTCTACGTGCACGCCGACGCGCTCCCCCCGGGTGTCACCACCCTCAAGAACGGCGCCCGGGTCGAGTTCGGCATCGCCGCCGGCCGCAAGGGCGAGCAGGCGCTCCAGGTCAGGCTGCTCGAGGCGCCGACGTCCGTGCGCCGGAACCAGCGCCAGGCCCAGCGCAAGAAGCCCGAGGAGATGGTCCCGATCGTGGAGGACCTGATCCGGCTGCTCGACGACCTGGGGGAGGGCTACCGGCACGGCCGCGCCCCCGAGCCGCGGACGGCCCGGCCCACCGCCAAGCTGCTGCGGGCCCTGGCCGACGAGCTCGAGCTCTAGGCGGACCGACCTCCCCGGAGCCACTCCTGCTGCCGGGAGAGCAGGACGAAGGCCGCCCAGGCCGCCAGCACCCCGGCGGCCACCCCGAGCCCGAGGCGGGGCATCAGCGGCAGCGCGATCCCCACGAAGCCGCCGACGACCCAGGCCAGCTGCAGCGAGGTGTCGCTGCGGGCGAAGGCGCTGCTCTGCATCCGCTCCGGCACGTCCCGCTGGATGGTGGAGTCCAGGGAGAGCTTGGCCAGCGACTGGGCGAGCCCGGCGGTCAGGCCGAGCAGCGCGAGGGTGATCACCCCGTAGAACGCCGCCGTGAGCGCGGCCAGCACGCAGTCGGCGAGCAGAGCCAGCACCACCGTCGTACGTGGGTCCATCCGCCGGGTCAACGAGGCCACCGCGATGCCGAGCGTGTTGCCGAGCCCGGCCGCGCCGATCACCAGCCCGAGCAGCACCTCCGGGCGCCAGCCGTCGATCGGGTTCTCCCGCAGCAGGAAAGCCATGAACATGGTGAGGAAGCCCGAGAGCCAGCGCGGGCCGCAGTTGGCGCGGAGCGCGAAGGCCACCGCCGGCGGGATCCGCAGCCTGGGCCGGCGGCCCTCGGGGGTGAGCGTGGCGTGCGGGGCCGGGTCGCTCTCGGCCAGCAGCACCAGGGTGCCCTCCCCGAGGCTGGAGTCGACCCGGCCGGGCAGCCGGATCGCCCAGATGGTGGCCACCACGAAGACCAGGAAGCCGTAGCGCAGGGACCACTCCGGGCCGGCCCAGGCGGCCAGGCCCGCCAGCGGGGCCGAGACACCCGCTCCCACCACGCCGGCCAACGAGATCCGGGCGTTGGCCTTGACCAGGGTCAGGTCGCGGGGCAGCAGCCGGGGCACCGAGGCGGCCCGCGTGACGCCGTAGGCCTTGGAGGCCACGAGCACCCCGAGGGCGGCGGGGAACATCCACCGCGACTCGGTCACCACGGCGGTGGCGAGCACCCAGCACAGGAACCCCCGCACGGCCATGGTGGTGCCGATCGCCCACCGGCGGCCGTGGCTGAACCGGTCGAGGAACGGCCCGATCAGCGGGGCCACGATGGCGAAGGGCAGCATCGTCAGGCCCAGGAAGAGTGCGACCTGGCCCCGTGCCTCGCCCGTGGGCACCTGGAAGAAGAGCGTGCCGGCCAGCGAGATGGCCACCGCCGCGTCGCCTGCGGCGTTGAAGGCGTGCAGCTCGATCAGCCGGGAGAGGCCGGAGTCGCCCGCGCCCTCCGCGCGGGCGGCGCGGCGCGCCTGCCCGGCGGTGAAGCGCCCGGCCCGGCCGGTGGCGCGCGCCAGCGCCCCGGCGGCCCGCCCGGCGGCCCGGGCCGCGGCGGCACCCGTGGCGAGAAGTCGGCGTCCGGGGCCCGGCCCGCCGTCCTGTGCGGCCGAGGACGTGGACGCGGAATCGGACGTGGGACCGGACGTGGACGTGGCGTCGGGCCCTGGCAGCTCCGGCGGTGAGGAGGTCACGGCTCCATCCTGCCGTCTGCGCCCCACCCGTCCGGGGGTGGTCTCGCCTTGGGCGTCCCAGCTGCTGCGTGTCATGATCGGCGCGTGAACGCCGTCGTCGCAGCCTCGCCCGACCCCGTCCTGGCCGATGCCGTGGGAGTGGCGCGGGCCGCCCTCCTGGAGGAGGCCCCCGCTCGCCAGGTCGGCGAGCACCTGCGCTTCCAGGTCGAGGACGAGCACACCGGCAGCCACCTCTTCGCCTGCGCCCACCCCGGCTACGTCGGGTGGTTCTGGTCGGTGACCGTCTCGCGGGCCCCGGAGCAGGAGCGGGTGACCATCGACGAGGTGGTGCTGCTCCCCGGCGAGCAGGCGATCGTGGCGCCGGGCTGGGTGCCCTACAAGGAGCGCCTGCAGCCCGGCGACCTCTCACCCGGCGACCTGCTCCCGGTCGAGGACGAGGACCCCAGGCTGGTCCCCACCTACCTGGTCGGCGACGACCCGCTCGAGGCCGACGAGCGCGCCCAGGTCCGCCGGGTGGTCGAGGAGCTCTACGACGGCCGGGTGCGCACCCTCTCGCTGGAGGGGCGTGACATGGCGGCCCAGCGCTGGCACGACGGCGAGGCCGGCCCCGACTCGCCGCTGGCCAAGTCGGCGCCCCAGCCCTGCGCGACCTGCGGCTTCCTGGTGCGCCTGGCCGGCCCGCTCTCGGAGATGTTCGGCGTCTGCGCCAACGGCAACGCCAACGACGACGGCCGGGTGGTGACCTTCGACCACGGCTGCGGCGCGCACTCGGAGGTCAAGCTCGCCCGCAAGCAGCAGCCGGTGCCGGTGCCCGAGCACGCGCACGACACCTTCGACCAGGACCTCGAGACGTTCTGACGGCCTGACCGCTCAGAGGCGTCGGCGCCCACCGGGGGACGGGGCCGCGGCCTCGCGGGTCCGCGCGTCGCGGCGGCGACGGCAGTACTCGAGCCCGAGGAGCCCGAGCCCGAGCCCGGCCGTGCAGGTCCACAGCCACCAGAGGCGCCCGGCCTCGGCGAGCGGGGAGTAGAACGGCAGCAAGGCCAGGAAGCCGACCAGCCAGAGCGCCGTGCCCACCCCGACGGTGCGTACCCCGTCGACGTCGAGCGGCTCCACGTCGGCGACCACGAAGGTGCGCCGTCCGAGGGTGTGGGTCTGGGGCTGGTCGTTGCGGGGCTCCACGGACCTCAACCTACTACCGTCGCGTCCGCCCCCGGGGGCTCGGCCGCCGGTGCTCCCGACGTCTGTCAAGATGCGCGGGTGAGCAATCAGCGTACGGACCACGAGGTGGACGAGCAGCCCTCCGGCAAGCGGAGCGGCCTGGACGATTTCTTCCGGATCGGCGAGCGCGGGTCGACGATCGGTCAGGAGATCCGCGGCGGCGTGGTGACCTTCCTGACGATGGCCTACATCATCGTGCTGAACCCCCTGATCCTGGGCTTCGTACCGGACTCCGAGGGCATGTACCTCGGCGGCACCGACGTCCCCGGCAGCGGCATCCCCGCGATCGCGGCCGCCACCGCCCTGGTGGCCGGGCTGCTGACCATCGCGATGGGTGCGGCCGCCAACTTCCCGATGGCGCTCGCCGCGGGCCTCGGGCTCAACGCGTTCGTCGCCAACTCGATCGCCCGCCAGTCCACCTGGTCCGACGCCATGGGCCTGGTGGTCCTCGAGGGCATCGTGATCCTGGTCCTGGTCCTCACCGGCTTCCGCAAGGCTGTCTTCCACGCGGTCCCGCAGCAGCTCAAGGTCGCCATCTCGGTCGGGATCGGCCTCTTCATCGCCCTGATCGGCTTCGTCGACGCCCGCGTCGTGACCCGGATCCCCGACGACTTCCAGACCACCGTCCCGGTCCAGCTGGGGGTCGGCGGCCAGCTGACCGGGTGGCCGGTGCTCGTCTTCTGCCTCGGCCTCCTGCTGATGATCGCCCTGTGGGTGCGCCAGGTCCGCGGTGCCATCCTCATCTCCATCGCGATCACCACCGTGGTCGCCGTGGTCGTCGAGGCGGTGGGTGACCTCGGTGCCGCCGGGCCCGACAACGCCGGGGGCTGGGCGCTGAGCATCCCCAAGGCGAGCGGCGACCTGGTCGGCCTGCCCGACTTCGCCACGCTGTTCCAGATCGACCTGTTCGGTGCCTTCAGCACCATCGAGGGCGGCGCCCTCGCCGCCGTGCTGCTGGTCTTCTCGCTGATGCTGGCCGACTTCTTCGACACCATGGGCACGATGACCGCGATCGGGGCCGAGGCCGGGCTCAACGACGAGGAGGGCGTGCCGCCGCACAGCCAGCGCATCCTGGTCGTCGACTCCCTGGCGGCCATCGCCGGTGGTGCGGGCGGGGTCTCCTCCAACACCTCCTACATCGAGTCGGCCTCCGGTGTGGGCGAGGGGGCACGCACCGGGTTCGCGTCGATCGTGACCGGCGTGCTCTTCCTGCTCGCCACCTTCTTCACGCCCCTGGTGGCGGCGATCCCCTCGGAGGCGGCGGTCCCCGCGCTGGTCCTGGTGGGCTTCTTGATGATGCAGCAGGTGACCGAGATCGACTGGCGGGACCCGGAGATCGCCATCCCGGCCTTCCTGACGATCGTGCTGATGCCGTTCGCCTACTCGATCTCGGTGGGCATCGGCGCCGGCTTCCTGGCCTTCGTGCTCATCAAGGTGGTCCTGGGCAGGTTCCGCCAGGTGCACCCGCTCATGTGGGTGGTGGCGGCGCTCTTCGTCGTCTACTTCGCGATCAACCCGATCACCGACTGGCTCACCTGAGCCGCCCTCGCGCGTCCACCCGACCGCCCACCCCGCACGGGGTGGGCGGTCGTGTGCTTCCACCAGGTCCGCGCCCGGTCGGGCGGGGTGGGGGAGATCACGCCGTGCGTGGCCGCGTGGGGATTTAATTACCGAGGGTAATGACCTAGACTAAAGATCGTGCCCAGCGCCGCCAGGACCTCCCGACGCGACGCGGGGCTCGCCTCGGAGCTCCGGCTCGGGGTGATGAGACTGCGTCGGCGCCTGGCCGTGGAGCAGCACCCGGACAACCCGTTGGGTCTCGGCTCGATGTCGGTGCTGGGGTGCCTGTTCCGTGGTGGCGACCACACCATCGGGGAGCTCGCCTCCTCCGAGAACGTCCGGCCGCCGTCCATGACCCGGACCGTCACCGCCCTCGAGGAGGCCGGCTACGTCGTCCGTCGCTCCCACGAGACCGATGGGCGGGTCGTGGTCGTCCAGCTGACCGAGCAGGGCCGCGAGGCGGTCCGTGCCGACCGGGACCGCCGGGACGCCTGGCTCGCTCGCCGCCTCGCCGGTCTCGACCCCGAGGACCGTGCGGTCCTGAGCCGCGCCGCCACCCTCATGCAAGAACTCGCACAGGAAGAATGAACGCCACACCTTGAGCCCCACGTTCCGCTCCCTGCACAACGCCAACTACCGCCTGTACGCCGCAGGTGGGGTGGTCTCCAACACCGGCACCTGGATGCAGCGGGTGGCGCAGGACTGGCTGGTCCTGCTCCTGAGCGCCAACAGCGGCGTGGCCCTCGGGATCACCACCGGGCTCCAGTTCCTCCCGATGCTCCTGCTCTCGCCCTTCGCCGGGATGGTCGCCGACCGGATGCCCAAGCAGCGCCTCCTCCAGCTGACCAACCTGGGGATGGCCCTGCCCGCCGTGGTCCTCGGCCTGCTCGCGGTCACCGGCACCGCCGAGATCTGGCACGTCTACCTGCTGGCGACCGTGCTGGGCGTCAGCTCGGCGTTCGACGGGCCGGCGCGCCAGTCCTTCGTCTCGGAGATGGTCGAGCCGGCCGACCTGAGCAACGCGGTGGGCCTCAACTCCGCCTCCTTCAACGCAGCCCGGCTGGTCGGGCCCGGCCTGGCCGGCGTGCTGATCGCCGCGCTCGGCGGGGGAGTGGCGGCGACAGGCTGGGTGATCCTGGCCAACGCGATCTCCTACGCCGCGCCGATCGTCGCGCTGCGACGGCTCGACCCCACCCGGCTGGACACCCCGGCCCCGGCCCCGCGGGGAGCAGGCGGCCTCGCCGGCGGCCTGCGCTACGTACGCCACCGGCCCGACCTGCTGCTCATCTTGGCGATCGTCTTCGTGGCCGGCACGTTCGGGCTCAACTTCCAGCTCACCTCGGCCCTGATGGCCACCGAGGTCTTCGACAAGGGCGCCACCGAGTACGGCGCCCTGGGCACCTTCCTGGCCGTCGGCTCGCTGGCCGGGGCGCTGCGCGCCGCCCGCCGCGAGCGGGTCGGGCACCGGCTGGTGGTCGGCGCGGCGCTCCTCTTCGGAGCGGTCGAGGTGGTCGCCGGACTGGCGCCCTCCTACCTGACCTTCGCCCTGCTGGCTCCCGTGCTCGGGATCACCTCGCTGACCATGATCACCGCAGCCAACACCTACATGCAGATGAACACCACCGCGGGAATGCGCGGACGGGTGATGGCGCTCTACCTGATGGTCTTCATGGGTGGCACGCCGGTCGGGGCCCCGCTGGTGGGCTGGATCGGCGAGGCGCTGGGAGCCAGGTGGACCCTCGTGCTCGGTGGCGCGATCACCATGCTCGGCGTCGCCGCGGCCGCGCTGCTCTTCGCCGCCGCAGCCCGCCGCCGGGTGCCCGACGTCCCCATTTTGACCCTCGCCCACGCGGGGAAGTAGCCTGATCACTCGTGTCTGGAACACCCAGACCCACGCGCGTGCCCGAAAGCCGTCAGGCCGACCACCCGCGCTGATCGACAGGCACAGCTCCAAGCAACACCCCGAGCCCGGCAAGGTGCCGGGCCGTGACCAGTGAACAAGAAGGGGAACCACCCGGTGCCCACCATTCAGCAGTTGGTCCGCAAGGGCCGCCAGGACAAGGTGTCCAAGAACAAGACGCCTGCGCTCAAGGGCTCGCCCCAGCGCCGCGGTGTCTGCACCCGCGTCTACACCACCACCCCGAAGAAGCCGAACTCCGCCCTCCGCAAGGTCGCCCGCGTGCGCCTGTCGAGCGGTGTCGAGGTCACGGCCTACATCCCGGGCGTGGGCCACAACCTCCAGGAGCACTCCATCGTGCTCGTCCGCGGCGGTCGTGTGAAGGACCTGCCGGGTGTCCGGTACAAGATCATCCGCGGCACGCTCGACACCCAGGGCGTGAAGAACCGTAAGCAGGCCCGCAGCCGCTACGGCGCGAAGAAGGAGAAGAGCTGACATGCCGCGCAAGGGTCCCGCAACCAAGCGTCCGCTCGACGTCGACCCCGTCTACGGGTCGCAGATCGTCACCCAGCTCGTCAGCAAGGTCCTCCAGGACGGCAAGAAGCAGGTCGCCCAGAGGATCGTCTACACGGCCCTCGAGGGCTGCCGCGAGAAGACCGGCACCGACCCGGTGCTGACCCTCAAGCGGGCGCTCGACAACGTCAAGCCCGCGATCGAGGTCAAGTCCCGCCGCGTCGGTGGCGCGACCTACCAGGTCCCGATCGAGGTCAAGCCCAACCGCAGCACCACGCTGGCGCTGCGCTGGCTCGTGGGCTACGCCCAGGCCCGTCGTGAGAAGACGATGGCCGAGCGCCTGATGAACGAGATCCTCGACGCGAGCAACGGCCTCGGCGCCGCTGTGAAGAAGCGCGAGGACACGCACAAGATGGCCGAGTCCAACAAGGCCTTCGCCCACTACCGCTGGTGATCGTGGCGGGCGTGCGCCCCAGCGGCGCACGCCCGGCACCCCACCGCACCCGTCAAACCCTAAGGAACTGTGACTTTCAGTGGCCGTTGACATCACCACGGACCTCAACAAGGTTCGCAACATCGGCATCATGGCCCACATCGACGCCGGCAAGACCACCACCACCGAGCGCATCCTCTTCTACACCGGGATCACCTACAAGATCGGTGAGGTCCACGACGGCGGCGCCACGATGGACTGGATGGAGCAGGAGCAGGAGCGGGGCATCACCATCACCTCCGCTGCCACCACCTGCTGGTGGAATGACCACCAGATCAACATCATCGACACTCCCGGTCACGTCGACTTCACCGCCGAGGTCGAGCGCTCGCTGCGCGTCCTCGACGGCGCCGTCGCCGTCTTCGACGGTGTCGCCGGTGTCGAGCCCCAGACCATGACGGTGTGGCGCCAGGCCAACAAGTACTCCGTGCCCCGGATGTGCTTCGTCAACAAGCTCGACCGCACCGGAGCGGACTTCTTCCGCTGCGTCGACATGATGATCGAGCGCCTCAACTCCACCCCGCTGGTCCTGCAGATCCCGATCGGCGCCGAGGGCGACTTCCTCGGTGTCATCGACCTGGTCGCGATGCGTGCCCTCACCTGGCGCGGCGAGACCAAGATGGGCGAGGACTACGAGATCGAGGAGATCCCCGCCGAGCTGGCCGAGAAGGCCGCCGAGTGGCGCGAGAAGTTCATCGAGACCCTCGCCGAGGGCGACGACGAGATCATGGAGAAGTACCTCGAGGAGGGTGACGAGAACTTCACCGTCGAGGAGCTCCGCGCCGCCATCCGTCGGGCCACCCTGGCCGACAAGCTCAACCCGGTGCTCTGCGGCACCGCGTTCAAGAACAAGGGCGTCCAGCCCCTGCTCGACGCGGTCGTCAACTACCTGCCGTCGCCGCTCGACATCGACGCGATCGAGGGTCACGACCCCCGCGACGAGGAGAAGGTGGTCCTGCGCAAGCCGTCGGACGACGAGCCGTTCTCCGGCCTGGCCTACAAGATCGCCTCCGACCCGCACCTGGGCAAGCTGATCTACGTCCGCGTCTACTCGGGCAAGCTCGAGGCCGGCTCGACCGTGGTCAACTCGGTCAACGGCAAGAAGGAGCGGATCGGCAAGGTCTACCAGATGCACGCCAACAAGCGTGAGGAGATCGCGTCGGTCGGCGCCGGCCAGATCGTGGCCGTGATGGGCCTCAAGGACACCAAGACCGGTCACACCCTGTGCGACCCGTCCAACCAGGTCGTCCTGGAGTCGATGACGTTCCCGGCCCCCGTGATCGAGGTCGCCATCGAGCCCAAGACCAAGAGCGACCAGGAGAAGCTGGGCACCGCGATCCAGCGGCTCTCCGACGAGGACCCGACCTTCACGGTCAAGACCGACGAGGAGACCGGCCAGACGATCATCGCCGGCATGGGCGAGCTCCACCTCGAGATCCTGGTCGACCGGATGAAGCGCGAGTTCCGCGTCGAGGCCACCGTCGGCAAGCCGCAGGTCGCCTACCGCGAGACCATCCGCAAGAAGGTCGAGAACCACAGCTACACCCACAAGAAGCAGACGGGTGGCTCCGGCCAGTTCGCGAAGGTCGTCATCTCGCTGGAGCCGAACATCGACCCCGAGACCGGTACCGGTGCGGGCTACGAGTTCGTCAACAACGTCAGCGGTGGCCGGGTGCCGAGGGAGTACATCCCCTCGGTCGACGCCGGCGGCCAGGACGCCATGGAGTTCGGCGTGCTCGCCGGCTACCCCATGGTCGACGTGAAGTTCACGCTCGAGGACGGCGCCTACCACGACGTCGACTCCTCCGAGCTGGCCTTCAAGATCGCCGGCAACCAGGCCTTCAAGGAGGCCGCGCGCATGGCCAAGGCAGTTCTGCTCGAGCCGATGTTCGCCGTGGAGGTGACCACCCCGGAGTCCTTCCTGGGCACGGTCATCGGCGACATCAACTCGCGCCGCGGCCAGATCCGAGCGCAGGAGGAGCGGCACGGCGACCTCGTCGTCAACGCCCTCGTGCCGCTGTCCGAGATGTTCGGGTACGTTGGCGACCTGAGGTCCAAGACCTCCGGGCAGGCGTCGTACTCGATGGAGTTCGACTCGTACGCCGAGGTTCCTTCGAACATCGCCGACGAGATCATCAAGAAGGTCCGCGGCGAGTGACCTCGCCCGGATCCTCGGCTGCACCAACCAACCCACGAGTCAAGAAACAACCAACAGGAGGAGCCCACAGTGGCTAAGGCGAAGTTCGAGCGGACCAAGCCGCACGTCAACATCGGTACGATCGGTCACATCGACCACGGGAAGACCACTCTTACCGCGGCGATCACGAAGGTCCTGCACGACAAGCACCCGGACCTGAACGAGGCTTCGGCCTTCGACCAGATCGACAAGGCTCCCGAGGAGCGCCAGCGCGGTATCACCATCTCGATCGCGCACGTGGAGTACCAGACTGAGGTCCGCCACTACGCGCACGTCGACTGCCCCGGTCACGCGGACTACATCAAGAACATGATCACCGGTGCCGCGCAGATGGACGGCGCGATCCTGGTGGTTGCCGCGACCGACGGCCCGATGCCGCAGACCCGCGAGCACGTGCTGCTCGCCCGCCAGGTCGGCGTGCCGGCCCTGGTCGTGGCGCTGAACAAGTGCGACATGGTCGACGACGAGGAGCTCATCGAGCTCGTCGAGATGGAGGTGCGCGAGCTCCTCTCCGAGTACGAGTACCCGGGCGACGACATCCCCGTGGTCCGCGTGGCGGCCTTCCCGGCGCTGCAGGGCGACGCCAAGTGGGGCGAGTCGATCATGGAGCTCATGAACGCGGTCGACGAGGCCATCCCGACTCCCGAGCGTGAGGTCGACAAGCCGTTCCTCATGCCCGTCGAGGACGTCTTCACGATCACCGGTCGCGGCACGGTCATCACCGGCCGCATCGAGCGGGGCATCGTGAAGGTCAACGAGGAGGTCGAGATCGTCGGCATCCGCGAGGGCGCGATCAAGTCGACCGTCACCGGTGTCGAGATGTTCCGCAAGCTGCTCGACGAGGGCCAGGCCGGTGAGAACGTCGGTCTGCTGCTTCGTGGCACCAAGCGCGAGGACGTCGAGCGCGGCATGGTCGTCATCAAGCCGGGCACCACGACCCCGCACACCAACTTCGAGGCCTCGGTCTACATCCTCTCGAAGGAGGAGGGCGGCCGTCACACCCCGTTCTTCAACAACTACCGTCCCCAGTTCTACTTCCGCACCACGGACGTGACTGGCGTGGTGACCCTCCCCGAGGGCACCGAGATGGTGATGCCGGGTGACAACACCGAGATGTCGGTCGAGCTCATCCAGCCCATCGCCATGGACGAGGGCCTGAAGTTCGCGATCCGCGAGGGTGGCCGCACCGTCGGCGCCGGCCGGGTCACCAAGATCACCAAGTGATCCCCGCTGGTCCCAGGACCAGCTGATCCACCAGAACGGCCCCGGACCACTCGGTCCGGGGCCGTTCTGCATGCCCGGGACGCGCCACGGACGACGCCCCGCGTAGGCTGGCGCCGTGACGCGAGGAGAGCTGGACGCCGCGGGCGTCGAGGCAGCGGCGGAGCTGCTCGGCCCGGTGGTCCGGCGTACCGAGCTCGAGGCGAGCCCGCGGCTGACGCAGGTGGTCGGGGCCCAGGTCCACCTCAAGCGGGAGAACCGGCAGCTCACCCGCTCCTACAAGGTGCGCGGCGCGTTCCACCTGATCAGCGGCCTCAGCGAGGCCGAGCGGCGCAGGGGAGTGGTCTGCGCGAGCGCCGGCAACCACGGGCAGGGCGTGGCCTGGAGCTGTGCGCGCCTGGGGATCGACGGCCGGGTCTACGTGCCCGGCAACACCCCCCGCCAGAAGCGGCAGCGCATCGTGGCCCTGGGGGAGGGCCGGATCGAGCTCGTCGTGGCCGGCAGCACCTACGACGCGGCCGGGGCCGCGGCTCGGGAGGACGCGGACCGCAGCGGTGCCGTCTTCGTCCACCCGTTCGACGACGCCCGGACCATCCTGGGCCAGGGCACCGTCGCGCCCGAGATCATCGCGGCGCTGGACCGGCCGCTGCACACCCTGCTCGCCCCCGTGGGTGGCGGCGGGCTCGTCGCGGGGATGGCCCTGTGGCTGCGCGAGCGTCACCCCGAGGTGCGGATCGTCGGGGTCGAGCCCAGCGGCGCCGCGAGCATGACCGCCGCCCTGGCCGCCGGCGGCCCGGTGGCGCTGGAGCGGGTGGACACCTTCGTCGACGGTGCCGCGGTCGGACGCGTGGGCGAGCTGACGTACCCGCTGGTGCGCGACCTGGTCGACGAGGTCGTCACCGTCGACGCGGGCGCGGTGAGCACCGAGATGCTCGACCTCTACCAGGTGGACGGCATCATCGCCGAGCCCGCCGGTGCGCTGGCGAGCACGGCGGCCCGCCGGCTGGCCGGCCAGGTCCCGGCCGACCAGGCCGTGGTCTGCGTGGTCTCGGGCGGCAACAACGACGTCAGCCGCTACGGCGAGATCCTGGAGCGCTCCCTCATCCACCTGGGGCTGCGCCACTACTTCCTGGTCTCGTTCCCCCAGGAGCCCGGGGCGCTGCGCCACTTCCTCGAGGACGTCCTGGGGCCCGACGACGACATCGTGGTCTTCGAGTACGTGAAGAAGAACAACCGCGAGACCGGGCCGGCGCTGGTCGGCATCGAGCTGGAGCGCCCCGAGGACCTCGCGGGCCTCCTCACCCGGATGGAGGCGAGCCCGCTCACCATCGAGCAGGTCTCCCCGGGCTCGCCGCTCTTCACGTTCCTGATGTGACCACCGGCGGTCCGGGGCCTGCTCAGGACATGTCGAGGCCGGCGAAGTCCTCGGGGGAGTACTCGCGGGGCTCGACCAGGACCATCCAGTTGCCGGAGTTGTCGCGCATCAGGGCCTCCACGCCGTAGGGGCGCGCCTGGGGCTCCTGCAGGAACTCCACACCCTTGGCGCTCAGCTCCTCGAACGCCTTCTGGCAGTCCTCGACGTTGAGGCCGATCCCGGGCAGGCCGCCCTCGGCCTGGGCGCGCTGCATGGCCTCGATCAGGTAGTCGGGCAGCGGGCCGCTCGGGGTGGTCAGGTGCACGTGCAGCTCGGGCTGGGTGGGGTGGACCACGGTGCACCAGCGGAAGTCGGGACCCAGGGTGAGGTCGTCGCCGACCTCGAAGCCCAGGACGTCGGTGTAGAAGGCCAGCGACTCGTCGATGTCGCGGACCCAGACGGAGACGAGGGAGATGTTGGTGATCATGGGACGAGGCTAGGGGCCCGCGCCGGGCCCTGGCTTCTCCTCGATTGCGCTCCTGCGCTCGACCAGCCCCGCCATGAAGACGTAGCACCCGGGGATCCGTGGCGCCCCCGCCATGGCGTACCGGCGGGCGAAGGCGCTGGGGGTCTCGCCGGTGATGTCGCGGAACCGGCTGGAGAACGACCCGAGGCTGCTGTAGCCGACCGCGAAGCAGACCTCGGTCACCGTCAGGTTGGCCAGGCGCAGCAGGTCCTGGGCCCGCTCGATGCGCCGCTCGGAGAGGTACGCCGCGGGGGTGCTGCCGTAGGTGAGCGCGAAGGAGCGCAGGAAGTGGAACTTGCTCATCCCCGCGATCGCGGCGACGTCGTCGAGGACGAAGGGCTCGGCGTAGTGCCGGTCCAGGTGGTCCCTGGCCCGGCGCAGGTGCACCAGCACGTCGCCGGGCACGCGGCGTCCGTGGGTCTCCACACCGTGAGTCTAGGCGGCAGGTCCGCCCCACCCGCTGGGCCGCGGGGCCGGCGTCGCGGGACAATGGAGGCGTGAACGAGTCTGTGCGTCCCGCCCGTCCCCACCACAAGCTGACCGCCGACGGTCGGCGGATGCGCGAGGTGCTCTCCTACTCCCGGCGCGGCAGTCGCTTCACCCCCCGCCAGGCCGACGGCTGGGCCGCGCACCAGGCCGACTGGGTGATCCCCGACGAGGCGGTCGACCGCCCGGACTTCGACCTCGAGCGCTGGTTCGGCCGGAGCGCACCGCTGGTGGTGGAGATCGGCTCGGGGGTGGGGGAGGCCACCGCGGTCCTGGCGGCGGCCCGGCCGGAGTGCAACGTCCTCGCCCTGGAGGTGTGGCGTCCCGGCGTCGCCGACGGCCTGTGGCGGGCGGCCGAGGCGGGGGCCGAGAACATCCGCTTCTGCTCGGTCGACGCCGCGTGGTTCCTGGCCCACGTGCTGCCGCCCGGCTCGGTGTCCGAGCTGTGGACCTTCTTCCCCGACCCCTGGCACAAGAAGAAGCACCGCAAGCGACGACTGATCGACGCGGAGTTCACGGCCATGGCCGCCTCCCGCCTGACCGACGGCGCGCTGTGGCGGCTGGCCACCGACTGGGCCGACTACGCCGAGCAGATGATCGAGGTCCTCGACGCGGAGCCCACCCTCGAGGGCGGCGTCGTGCCGCGGTGGGAGGAGCGCCCGGTCACCCGGTTCGAGCGCAAGGGCCTGGAGAAGGGCCGGGAGATCACCGACCTGGCCTACCGGAAGAAGGCACCCGAGGCCGGTGCGCCGAGGCGATGCGCGGCCGATTTGGTCGATGGTCCCCGGGTCTGACAAGATAGTCCGGTTGCTCCGGCGGGTCGCCGGGGTGCGCCTCACCTTGACTACTGAATCGCGTCTCCCGGTGGCTCCGGCCACCGTGTGCCATGAGCTCAGTAGTCCCCGCGTGGGACGCACCATCTGAGAAGTCATCAGGCCGAGACCCGATCGGCCCGGCGAACCGCCGGGCACCACGAGGTAGGAACACTGCAAGGAACCCGGTCTGTGTCGTCGGAATCTGGACGACACGCCCGACCGCGGGGGTGGGCGGTGGCAGGTGAGGAACAGGCGGTGCGGCTCCACCCGGAGCCGTGTCGAGAGAACAGACCGTGACGCGGCACCTCCCGGGGTGCGAGAGAAGGACGAGAGAGACCTATGGCGGGACAGAAGATCCGCATCAGGCTCAAGGCCTATGACCACGAGGTGATCGACACCTCGGCGCGCAAGATCGTGGACACCGTCACCCGTACGGGTGCCAAGGTCGCCGGCCCCGTGCCGCTGCCGACCGAGAAGAACGTGTACTGCGTCATCCGCTCGCCCCACAAGTACAAGGACTCCCGCGAGCACTTCGAGATGCGCACGCACAAGCGCCTCATCGACATCATCGACCCGACTCCGAAGACGGTCGACTCGCTGATGCGCCTCGATCTGCCTGCCGGTGTCGACATCGAGATCAAGCTCTGAGGTCTGACGAGATGACTTTCGAACGAAACGTGAAGGGCCTGCTGGGCACCAAGCTCGGCATGACCCAGCTGTGGGACGAGAACAACCGCGTCGTCCCCGTGACCGTGATCGCGGCCGCGACCAACGTCGTCACCCAGGTCCGCCAGCCCGAGACCGATGGCTACAACGCCATCCAGGTCGGGTACGGCGAGATCGAGGCGCGCAAGGTCACCAAGCCCGAGGCCGGTCACTTCTCCAAGGCGGGGGTCACCCCCCGTCGCCACCTGGTCGAGATCCGGACCGCGGACGCCGCCAGCTACACGGTCGGCCAGGAGCTCAGCCCCGAGCTCTTCGCCGCCGGCGAGCAGGTCGACGTCACCGGCACCAGCAAGGGCAAGGGCTTCGCCGGCACGATGAAGCGTCACGGCTTCTCCGGCGTGAGCGCCTCGCACGGTGCCCACCGCAACCACCGCAAGCCCGGCTCGATCGGCGCCTGCGCCACCCCGGGCCGCGTCTTCAAGGGCACCCGGATGTCGGGACGCATGGGTAACGACACCGTCACCACCCAGAACGTCACCGTGCACGCCGTGGACGTCGAGAAGGGGATCATCCTGCTCAAGGGTGCCGTTCCCGGTCCTCGGGGTGGCCTCGTGGTCGTCCGCTCCGCCGCCAAGAACACCGTCACTTCTGGCAAGGAGGCCTGAGCGCCATGGCTACCAAGACCGTGAAGGTCGATCTCCCCAAGGAGATCTTCGACGTCGAGGTCAACGTCCCGCTGATCCACCAGGTCGTCGTGGCCCAGCAGGCCGCTGCTCGCCAGGGCACGCACGCCACCAAGACCCGCGGTGAAGTCCGCGGTGGTGGCCGCAAGCCCTACAAGCAGAAGGGCACCGGCCGGGCCCGTCAGGGCTCGACCCGCGCGCCGCAGTTCGCCGGCGGTGGCGTGGTGCACGGCCCCCAGCCGCGCTCCTACGACCAGCGGACCCCCAAGAAGATGAAGGCCGCCGCGCTGCGCGGTGCCCTCTCCGACCGGGCCCGCAACGGACGCATCCACGTGGTCGACGGCCTGGTGTCGGGCGACAAGCCCTCCACCAAGCTCGCCCTGGCCGCGCTCTCCGCGCTGACCGACCGGGCCCGCTACCTGCTGGTCCTCGAGCGCAGCGACTCCCTGACCTGGCTCTCGCTGCGCAACGCGCCGCAGGTGCACATCGTGGCGGTCGACCAGCTCAACACCTACGACGTGCTGGCCGCCGACGACGTGGTCTTCACCAAGGGTGCCTACGACGCGTTCGTCGCCGTTGCGCCCAAGGCTTCGTCGAAGAAGGCCGAGGAGGACCAGAAGTGAGCACGCTGCACAAGGACCACCGCGACGTCCTGATCGCCCCGGTCGTGTCCGAGAAGAGCTACAGCCTCCTCGACGCGAACAAGTACACCTTCCTCGTCCACCCGGACGCGAACAAGACCGAGATCAAGATCGCGGTCGAGAAGGTGTTCAACGTCAAGGTGACGTCGGTCAACACGCTCAACCGCTCGGGCAAGACGCGTCGTACGCGCAACGGTCTGGGCAAGCGCAAGGACACCAAGCGCGCCATCGTCAGCCTCGCTGAGGGTCACCGCATCGACATCTTCGGGGGTCCGGTCAGCTGACCGGGCACTGAAGGCGAAGAATTAGGACTGAGAATGGCTATCCGCAAGTACAAGCCGACCACCCCGGGCCGTCGTGGCTCCTCGGTGGCCGACTTCGTCGAGATCACCCGGACCACGCCGGAGAAGTCGCTGACCCGTCCGCTGCCCAAGAAGGGCGGTCGCAACAACCAGGGACGCATCACCACGCGTCACCAGGGTGGCGGCCACAAGCGGGCCTACCGGATCATCGACTTCCGCCGCTACGACAAGGACGGCGTGCCGGCCAAGGTCGCTCACATCGAGTACGACCCCAACCGCACCGCGCGCATCGCCCTGCTGCACTACGCCGACGGCGAGAAGCGCTACATCATCGCGCCCAAGGACCTCACCCAGGGGACCCCGGTGGAGAGCGGTGTCGGCGCCGACATCAAGCCCGGCAACAACCTGCCGCTGCGCAACATCCCCGTCGGTACCACCATCCACTGCGTGGAGCTGCGTCCGGGCGGAGGCGCCAAGATCGCCCGCTCGGCCGGCATCTCGGCCCAGCTCGTCGCCAAGGAGGGCTCGCGCGCGACGCTGCGTCTGCCCTCCGGTGAGATGCGGTTCGTGGACGTCCGCTGCCGCGCCACCGTCGGCGAGGTCGGCAACGCCGAGCAGTCGAACATCAACTGGGGCAAGGCCGGCCGGATGCGCTGGAAGGGCCGTCGCCCCACCGTCCGCGGTGTCGTCATGAACCCGGTCGACCACCCGCACGGTGGTGGAGAGGGCAAGACCTCGGGTGGACGTCACCCGGTGTCCCCCTGGGGCAAGCCCGAGGGTCGCACGCGCAAGCGCAAGGCCTCCGACTCCCAGATCATCCGCCGCCGCAAGTCCGGCAAGAACAAGCGCTGAGGATAGGACGAGAGACAGATGCCTCGCAGCCTGAAGAAGGGCCCCTTCGTCGACGACCACCTGATGAAGAAGGTGGATGCCGAGAACGACAAGGGCAGCCACAACGTCATCAAGACCTGGTCCCGGCGTTCGATGATCGTCCCCGCGATGATCGGCCACACGATCGCCGTGCACGACGGTCGCAAGCATGTTCCCGTCTTCGTGACCGACTCGATGGTCGGCCACAAGCTCGGTGAGTTTGCCCCCACCCGCACCTACCGCGGGCACGTGAAGGAAGACCGGAAGGGTCGCCGCCGCTGACGCGGGGCGAGCCATAGGAGATATACAGCCATGAGCGTTACTGAGCGCAGGCGCACGAGCGCCCGTCGCGAGTCGCTGCTCGGCGACCAGCCGGGAGCCTTCGCGAGCGCGCGTTACGTACGAATCACCCCGATGAAGGCTCGCCGTGTCGTCGACATGGTCCGCGGCCTTCCCGTCGACGAGGCCCTGGCCCTGCTGCAGTTCGCGCCGCAGGCCGCCTCGGAGACCGTCTACAAGGTGCTGGAGAGCGCCATCGCCAACGCGGGCACCGTCGAGGGCCTCGCCACCGGCGACCTGGTCGTCTCGGTGGCCATGGTCGACGAGGGCCCCACCATGAAGCGCTGGCGCCCGCGTGCGCAGGGTCGTGCGACCCGCATCAACAAGCGCACCAGCCACATCACGCTGGCGGTCCAGCCGGCCGATGTCGTCGACGCCTCCAAGGCACGGAAGGGCGGTTCCAAGTAATGGGCCAGAAGATCAACCCGAACGGCTTCCGCCTCGGCATCTCCACGGACCACAAGTCCCGCTGGTACGCCGACAAGCTCTACAAGTCCTACGTCGGCGAGGACGTCGCGATCCGCAAGCTGCTCTCCAAGGGCATGGAGCGGGCCGGCATCTCCAAGGTCGAGATCGAGCGCACCCGTGACCGGGTCCGGGTGGACATCCACACGGCCCGCCCGGGCATCGTGATCGGCCGCCGCGGCGCCGAGGCCGACCGCATCCGCGGAGAGCTCGAGAAGCTGACCGGCAAGCAGGTCCAGCTCAACATCCTCGAGGTCAAGAGCCCGGAGGTCGACGCACAGCTGGTCGCCCAGGGTGTCGCCGAGCAGCTCTCGGGCCGGGTGCAGTTCCGCCGGGCCATGCGCAAGGCGATGCAGACCTCGATGCGCTCCGGTGCCAAGGGCATCCGGATCCAGTGCTCGGGCCGGCTCAACGGGGCCGAGATGTCGCGCACCGAGTTCTACCGCGAGGGCCGGGTGCCGCTGCACACGCTCCGCGCCGACATCGACTACGGCTTCTACGAGGCCCGCACGACCTTCGGCCGCATCGGCGTCAAGGTCTGGATCTACAAGGGTGAGGTCTCCGGCAGCCGTGCCGAGCGCCAGGCCCAGCAGGCCGCCCGCGCCGGTGCCCCCGGTCGCGGTGGCCGTCCCGCCCGTGGCGCCGACCGCCCGAGCCGTGGCTCGCGCGGCGACCGCGCTCCCCGCTCCGACGCCGCCCCCTCGGAGGCCACCGCCAACGCTGTCGCGTCGGCCGAGGCCACCGGTCAGGCTGCGGCCGAGGCGCCCAGCACCGGACAGGAGGGCTGACCCCCATGTTGATGCCCCGTCGTGTCAAGCACCGCAAGCAGCACCACCCCAAGAGGACCGGTGCGGCTAAGGGTGGCACGAAGCTCGCCTTCGGCGACTTCGGCATCCAGGCGATCGAGGGTCACTACGTCACGAACCGACAGATCGAGTCGGCTCGTATCGCCATGACCCGGCACATCAAGCGTGGCGGGAAGGTGTGGATCAACATCTACCCCGACCGCCCGCTGACCAAGAAGCCCGCTGAGACCCGCATGGGGTCCGGCAAGGGTTCTCCCGAGTGGTGGGTGGCGAACGTCAAGCCCGGCCGCGTCATGTTCGAACTTTCCGGTGTCACCGAGGACGTCGCTCGCGAGGCCATGCGCCGCGCGATGCACAAGCTCCCGATGAAGTGCCGGTTCATCTCCCGCGAGGCTGGTGAATTCTGATGAGCGACAAGCTGAGCGCCTCGGCGCTGGACGAGCTGAGCGCGACCGACCTCGAGGGCCGGCTGCGCGAGGCCAAGGAGGAGCTTTTCAACCTCCGTTTCCAGGCTGCCACGGGGCAGCTGGAGAGCCACGGCCGTCTGCGCACGGTCAAGAAGGACATCGCCCGGATCTACACCGTGGTGCGTGAGCGCGAGCTCGGCATCCGGACCGCGCCGGGCGCCGAGAGCAAGGAAGAGGCCACCGCATGAGCCAGAACGACACCGCGGTCGAGGCTGCACGCAACGCCCGCAAGGTCCGTGAGGGCCTGGTCCTGAGCGACAAGATGGACAAGACCGTCGTGGTCTCCGTCGAGGACCGGGTCAAGCACGCCCTCTACGGCAAGGTCATGCGCCGCACCTCCAAGCTCAAGGCGCACGACGAGGCCAACGAGTGCGGCATCGGTGACCGGGTCCTGATCATGGAGACCCGCCCCCTGTCGGCGACCAAGCGCTGGCGCGTCATCCAGGTCCTCGAGAAGGCCAAGTGACCCCGGGGTCGTCGCGGACGGCCCCTGATCTTCCCAACATCAGTTCGGCAAGGCTCGCCGGGACCCGAGAGGGTCGGGCGAGAACCGGCTCGACAACCAGGAGAAACCAATGATCCAGCAGGAGTCGCGGCTCAAGGTCGCCGACAACACCGGTGCGAAGGAGATCCTCTGCATCCGTGTTCTCGGTGGCTCGGGTCGTCGCTACGCCGGCATCGGCGACACCATCGTCGCCACCGTCAAGGACGCGATCCCCGGTGGCAACGTCAAGAAGGGTGACGTCGTGAAGGCCGTCGTCGTGCGCACCGTCAAGGAGCGCCGTCGCGCGGACGGCTCGTACATCCGCTTCGACGAGAACGCCGCCGTCATCCTCAAGAACGACGGTGAGCCGCGCGGTACCCGCATCTTCGGTCCGGTGGGCCGCGAGCTGCGCGAGAAGAAGTTCATGAAGATCATCTCTCTCGCACCGGAGGTGCTGTGATGGCCAAGAAGTCGCCGAGCCTGAACATCAAGAAGGGTGACACCGTCAAGGTGATCGCCGGCAAGGACAAGGGTGCCCAGGGCAAGGTCATCCGCGTGCTCCGCGAGGAGCAGCGGGTGATCGTCGAGGGTGTCAACCGCATGAAGCGCCACACCAAGGTCGTCAACTCCGGCTCCGGGAGCACCGGCGGCATCATCACCGCCGAGGCCCCCATCCACGTCTCCAACGTGATGCTGGTCGAGGACGACGGCGTGACCCGCGTCGGCTTCCGCCGCGACGAGGTCACCAAGCGTCGTGGCGACGGCTCGACCTACACGGCCGAGCGCAGCGTCCGCGTGTCGCGCCGGACCGGGAAGGAAATCTGAGATGACGCAGACTGCCCCTGAGAGCGCGTCGCCGCGCTTCAAGACCCGCTACCGCGAGGAGATCCTCCCCGCGCTGCAGTCCGAGTTCGACATCAAGAACGTCATGCAGGTGCCCGGCCTGACCAAGATCGTGGTCAACATGGGTGTCGGCGAGGCGGCCCGCGACTCCAAGCTGATCGAGGGCGCGATCAAGGACCTGACCGCCATCACCGGCCAGAAGCCGATGGTGACCAAGGCCCGCAAGTCGATCGCCCAGTTCAAGCTGCGCGAGGGCATGCCGATCGGTGCCCACGTCACCCTGCGCGGCGACCGGATGTGGGAGTTCCTCGACCGGCTGCTGTCCCTGGCCCTGCCCCGCATCCGGGACTTCCGCGGCCTCTCGCCCAAGCAGTTCGACGGGCGCGGGAACTACACCTTCGGGCTCACCGAGCAGGTGATGTTCCACGAGATCGACCAGGACAAGATCGACAGGTCGCGCGGGATGGACATCACCGTGGTGACCACGGCGACCAACGACGACGAGGGCCGCGCGCTGCTCAAGCAGCTCGGCTTCCCGTTCAAGGAGAACTGACATGGCGAAGACTGCTCTGAAGGTGAAGGCGGCCCGCAAGCCGAAGTTCGCCGTCCGTGGCTACACCCGCTGCCAGCGCTGCGGCCGGCCCAAGGCCGTCTACCGGAAGTTCGGCCTCTGCCGCATCTGCCTGCGGGAGATGGCGCACCGGGGCGAGCTGCCCGGTGTGACCAAGTCCTCCTGGTGACGTCCTCCACTGCCAACAACCAACCGCTGAAGGTCGGTCCCTCCCTCCGGGAGCAGGGACCGAAACCACAGGAAGAAAGGGCCTGACCGGCCATGACGATGACTGACCCGATCGCAGACATGCTCACGCGTCTGCGCAACGCCAACCAGGCGTACCACGACGCGGTGTCGATGCCTTACAGCAAGCTGAAGGCCGGCGTCGCGGAGATCCTCCAGCAGGAGGGCTACATCACCTCCTACGACGTGAAGGAGCCGGCTGAGGGCGAGGTGGGCAAGACGCTCAACATCACCCTCAAGTACGGCCGCAACCGCGAGCGCTCCATCGCCGGAGTGCGCCGCGTCAGCAAGCCCGGCCTCCGGGTCTACGCCAAGAGCACCGGCCTGCCCAAGGTCCTCGGCGGACTCGGCGTCGCGATCATCTCCACCAGCCAGGGCCTGCTGACCGACCGCCAGGCCAACCAGAAGGGCGTGGGTGGGGAAGTCCTCGCCTACGTCTGGTAACGACGAGACCGAAGGAGGACTCAGACAATGTCACGCATTGGCAAGCTCCCAATCACGGTCCCGTCCGGCGTGGACGTGCAGATCGACGACACGCTCGTGACCGTGAAGGGCCCCAAGGGCACCCTCTCGCACAACATCGCCCGGCCGATCACGGTCGACAAGGGCGAGGACGGCGTGCTCGAGGTCAAGCGGCCCGACGACCACCGCGAGAGCCGCTCGCTGCACGGCCTGACCCGCACCCTGATCAATAACATGGTCGTCGGTGTCACCGAGGGCTACGAGAAGAAGCTCGAGATCGTCGGCGTCGGCTACCGGGTCCTGCCCAAGAGCCCGACGCAGCTGGAGTTCCAGCTCGGCTTCTCCCACCCCGTCATCGTGGACGCCCCCGAGGGGATCACGTTCAACGTCGAGGGACCCACCAAGTTCGGTGTGGCCGGGATCGACAAGCAGCTGGTCGGAGAGACCGCTGCCAACATCCGCAAGCTCCGCAAGCCTGAGCCCTACAAGGGCAAGGGCGTTCGCTACGCCGGCGAGCAGATCCGCCGCAAGGTCGGAAAGGCTGGTAAGTGAGTCATGGCTATCTCGCTGTCGAACAACAAGCACACGTCCGGTCGTGTCCGGGCGCGTCTGCGCCGCCAGATGCGTGGTCGCAAGCGCATCTCGGGCACCGCTGAGCGCCCGCGTCTGGTGGTGACCCGGTCGGCCAAGCACATCAGCGTGCAGGTGGTCGACGACCTGGTCGGCAAGACGCTGGCCTACGCCTCGACCATGGAGGCCGACGTGCGCTCCGTGGACGGGGACAAGACCGCGAAGGCGAAGAAGGTCGGTGAGCTGGTCGCCCAGCGCGCCAAGGCCGCCGGGGTCGACGGCGTGGTCTTCGACCGCGCCGGCAACAAGTACCACGGTCGCGTCGCGGCCCTGGCAGACGCCGCCCGCGAGGGCGGGCTGGCCTTCTGATCGCACGGACAAGCAAGAGAGAGAAGAGGAAAGTCTCATGAGCGGAGCCCAGCGCGGTCAGCGCAGTGGCGAGCGCCAGTCCGGAGGCCGCAATCGTGACGGCCGCCGCGACCAGAGCGCGGACAAGACCGCCTACATCGAGCGCGTCGTTGCGATCAACCGTGTCGCCAAGGTCGTCAAGGGTGGTCGTCGCTTCAGCTTCACCGCCCTGGTGATCGTCGGTGACGGTGAGGGTCTGGTCGGCGTCGGCTACGGCAAGGCGAAGGAAGTTCCCGCGGCGATCGCCAAGGGTGTCGAGGAGGCCAAGAAGCACTTCTTCAAGGTCCCCCGCATCCAGGGCACGATCCCGCACCCGGTCCAGGGCGAGAAGGCGGCCGGTGTCGTGCTGCTGCGTCCGGCGGCCCCCGGTACCGGTGTCATCGCCGGTGGCCCGGTGCGTGCGGTGCTCGAGTGCGCGGGGATCCACGACGTGCTCAGCAAGTCGCTGGGGTCGTCCAACCAGATCAACATCGTGCACGCCACCGTCGAGGCCCTCCGGATGCTCGAGGAGCCCGAGGCCGTGGCTGCCCGTCGTGGTCTGACCGTCGAGCAGGTCACCCCGGCGGCGATCCTGAGGGCTCGTGCGGAGGTGGCCTCCTGATGGCACAGCTGAAGGTCCAGCAGAAGCGCGGACTGGTCGGCATCAAGGCCAACCAGCGCGAGACGCTGCGCACGCTCGGTCTGAAGCGGATCGGCGACGTCGTGGTCAAGGAGGACCGCCCCGAGATCCGGGGCATGGTCAACACTGTCCGTCACCTGGTGACGGTTGAGGAGGTGGAGTGAGATGACGCTCAAGCTGCACCACCTGCGGCCGGCTCCCGGCGCCAAGACCGCCAAGACCCGTGTGGGTCGCGGTGAGGCCTCGAAGGGCAAGACCTCCGGTCGCGGTACCAAGGGAACCAAGGCCCGCTACCAGGTCCCGGTCGCCTTCGAGGGTGGCCAGATGCCGATCCACATGCGGCTCCCCAAGCTGAAGGGGTTCAAGAACCCGTTCAAGGTGGAGTTCCAGGTCGTCAACCTCGACAAGCTCGGCGAGCTCTTCCCCGAGGGTGGCACCGTCACCGTCGAGGACCTGGTCGCCAAGGGTGCCGTCCGCAAGGGCCACCCGGTCAAGGTCCTGGGTCAGGGCGAGATCTCGGTCAAGGTCCAGGTGACCGCGAACGCGTTCTCCGGCTCGGCCAAGCAGAAGATCGAGGCTGCCGGCGGCAGCACCACGCTGGCCTGAGCAGCACGCTGCGCACGGGGCTCGTCCCGGCCGTCCACGGACGGCGGTGACGGGCCCCGTGCTCGTGCATCACGGTGATGATGCTGCTGTTAGGCTCTCCCGGGTCCTCGTGACGCGTGCCTCGAGCCTCGCTCGTACGCCCGTGTCCAGGCCCACGTCCCGGGCGTCGGGCTCGTCCCGACCCCAGACCCAGCTGAGAAAGAGGAACCAGTGCTAGGCGCGTTCGCCAATGCTTTCCGGACGCCGGACCTACGGCGCAAGCTGCTGTTCGTCCTGCTGATCCTGACGCTCTTCCGACTCGGCTCCCAGGTCCCCGCCCCGGGCGTCCACGTCGCCAACGTCCAGTCGTGCCTCGCGGCCGTCGAGGACCAGGGCATCTACAACCTGATCAACATGTTCTCCGGGGGCGCGCTCCTGCAGCTGACGATCTTCGCGCTCGGGATCATGCCGTACATCACCGCCAGCATCATCCTGCAGCTCCTCGTCGTGGTGATCCCACGGCTCGAGGCGCTGAAGAAGGAGGGCCAGGCGGGCCAGACGAAGATCACGCAGTACACCCGCTACCTCACCCTCGGGCTGGCGCTGCTGCAGGCGACCGGCATCGTCGCCCTCGCGCGCTCGGGGAACCTGATCCAGGGCTGCGCGGAGCCGCTGCTGCACAGCGACAGCACCGGCACCTTCCTGATCATGGTCATCACCATGACCGCCGGCACCGCCGTCATCATGTGGCTCGGCGAGCTGATCACCGACCGCGGCATCGGCAACGGCATGTCGCTGCTGATCTTCGCCCAGGTCGTCGCCACCTTCCCGGGCTCGATGTGGCAGGTCCAGGTGACGAAGGGCTGGGTCACCTTCGGCATCGTGATGGTCATCGGCCTGGCGATCGTGGCCGGCGTCATCTTCATCGAGCAGGCGCAGCGACGCATCCCGGTGCAGTACGCGCGCCGCATGGTGGGGCGCAAGATGTTCGGCGGCTCCTCGACCTACATCCCCCTGAAGGTCAACCAGGCCGGGATCATCCCGGTCATCTTCGCCTCGTCGCTGCTGTACCTCCCCGCGATGGCGGTGCAGTTCAACGACAACACCAGCAACCCGGTGCTCCGGTTCATCAACCGGTACTACGTCAACGGTGACCACCCGCTCTACATGGCCACCTACTTCCTGATGATCATCTTCTTCACGTACTTCTACGTGTCGATCACGTTCAACCCCCAGGAAGTGGCCGACAACATGAAGAAGTACGGCGGCTTCATCCCCGGGATCCGGGCCGGGAAGCCGACCGAGTCCTACCTGTCCTACGTGCTGTCCAGGATCACCTTCCCGGGCGCCCTCTACCTCGGCCTCATCTCGCTGATCCCGTTGATCGCGCTGGCACTGATCGGTGCCAACCAGAACTTCCCGTTCGGCGGCACCTCCATCCTGATCATGGTGGGCGTCGCGCTGGACACGGTGAAGCAGATCGAGAGCCAGCTCCAGCAGCGCAACTACGAAGGGTTCCTCAGCTGATGCGCCTGATCATCATGGGACCGCCCGGGGCCGGGAAGGGCACCCAGGCGAAGTTCATCGCGGAGCGGTTCTCCGTGCCGGCGATCTCCACGGGAGACATCTTCCGGGCCAACGTCTCGGCCGGCACCCCGCTGGGCCTCGAGGCCCAGCGCTACATGGACGCCGGGGAGTACGTGCCCGACGAGGTCACCAACGAGATGGTGCGCAACAGGATCGCCGAGGACGACGCGGTCGACGGGTTCCTCCTCGACGGCTACCCGCGGACGCTGGCCCAGGTCGAGGAGCTCGAGGGGATGCTCTCGGCGCAGCAGCACTCGCTCGACGCCGTGGTCGTCCTGACGGTCGACGCCGAGGAGATCGTCCAGCGACTGCTGCAGCGGGCCCAGATCGAGGGCCGCCCCGACGACACCGAAGAGGTCATCCGGCGTCGGCAGGAGGTCTACGTCGAGCAGACCGCGCCCCTCATCGACGTCTACCGCAGCCGCGGCCTCCTGGTGGAGGTCGACGGCATGGGCGAGGTCTCCGAGGTCACCGCGCGGGTGCTGGACGCCCTCGACCCGCCCCAGGACTGAGTCGCGCGCTCATGGGCTTCCGTGACCGGGGCATCGAGCTCAAGACACCGGAGCAGATCGAGGCGATGAGGGTCGCCGGGCTGCTGGTCGGCCGGACCCTGGAGCTGCTCCGCTCCTCGGTGCGCGCCGGGATCAGCACGCTCGAGCTCGACGCGATCGCCGAGGACCACATCCGGTCAGCGGGCGGGGTGCCCTCCTTCAAGGGCTACAGCCAGCCGCCGTTCCCGGGCACCATCTGCGCCTCGGTCAACGACGAGGTCGTGCACGGCATCCCGGGTGGGCGCACCCTCGTCGAGGGGGACGTCGTCTCCATCGACTGCGGCGCGATCGTCGACGGCTGGCACGGCGACGCCGCCATCACCGTGGCGGTGGGGGAGGTGCCCGCCGACGTGGCCCAGCTGCTCGAGGTCACCCAGGAGAGCCTGTGGCGGGGCATCGCCGCCGCGCGCCTGGGCGGCCGGGTCAGCGACATCTCGCACGCGATCGAGTCCTTCGTCCGCTCGCGCGGCGACTACGGCATCCTCGAGGACTACACCGGTCACGGCATCGGCACCCAGATGCACCAGCCGCCCGACGTGCCCAACTACGGTCGACCCGGCCGGGGGCCGAAGCTGGTGCGCGGCCTGGCCCTGGCCGTCGAGCCGATGCTCACCCTCGGCACCAAGGAGACCGAGCTCGAGGAGGACGAGTGGACGGTCGTCACCGCCGACGGCTCCCTGGCCGCGCACTTCGAGCACACCTTCACCCTCACCCCCGAGGGCGCCTGGGTGCTGACCGCCCTGGACGGCGGGGAGCAGCAGCTGGCCGAGCTGGGCGTCCCCTTCGGCGGGCGCCCGGACTGACCTGATCCGCCTGACCTGCCCCCGCCCGGCGTGGTCTGTGGCTTCGATCCGGCCCGGGGCTCAGCCGCAGTCGCGGCCCGCGGGCGAGGACGCGCCGTCGCGCTCCAGCGAGACCTGGAGGCAGGCCCGCTGGGGAGTGCGCAGCACGAGGCTGTCCTTGCGGGTGCTGCGGTACTCGTCGCGCTCGACGAGGTAGAGCCGCCACTTGTCGCCCTTCTCGAGCTCCCCGGCGACGCTCCAGCTGAACCGGACGCCCTCGGGGACGCGCTCCGCCCGCACGGTGGGCGGCTGGTCCAGCACTCCCGGCAGCAGCACCGGGGTGGTGGCCGGCGGGGCCGTGGGGACGGCACCCGCCTCGGGCTCGCGGTCGCCGCGCAGCGTCAGCCCGGCCACCACGGCGACCACGGCGACGACCGCGGCGACGGTCCACACGGCGTTCGTGACGGCGCTGCGCCCGGTGGGGCGCTCGCCGGTGAGCGAGGTGGCACGCTCCTGGGAGGGGCGGGACTGCCGTGCCTCGGACACTGGCGTGCCGGCGGTGACCACGGTGACCGGCTTCATCACCGTGTGGTCCTCGGTGGCGGGGGACACGGCTCCGGGCGCGACAGCGGTCGGAGTCCTGGGCAACGCCGTGGCCTCGTCGGAGCGGTCGCCCTCCACGGCGACCGCGGTGCGCGGGAAGCCGGCGTCGCTCTCGATCCGCTGCAGGGCCCGGGCCAGGTCCAGGGCGGTCCGCGGCCGGTGGTCGGGGTTCTTGGCCAGGCACTGCTGGAGCAGGCGGTCCAGGGCCGGGGGGACGTCGGGACGCTGGGTGGCGGGAGCCGCCGCGTGCAGGATGCGGGCGCTCAGCGCGCGGGTGGAGTTGTCCCCGTTCGGGACCGAGAACGGGGAGCGGCCCACCAGGAGGTGCCAGATGGTGGCGCCGAGGGAGTAGACGTCGGAGGCCACCGAGCCGTTGGAGCGCCCGTCGAGCATCTCCGGGGGAGACCACGGGTAGGAGATCCGGACGTCGTTGTCGCCGTCGACGTCCTGGACGTGGCCGGCGATGCCGAAGTCGGTCAGGGCGGGCTCGTGGTAGGTGGTCACCAGCACGTTGCTGGGCTTGATGTCGCGGTGCAGGATGCCGGATCGGTGGGCCGTCTCGATCGCGCTGGCCAGCTTGATCCCGGTCGCCACGGCCTCCATCGGCGGCATCGGGTTGGCGCGCACCCGCACCCCGAGGTCGGGGGGCGGGCAGTAGCGCATCACCAGGAACGGGCGGCCACCGTCCTCGGTGATGCCGGCGGTGAGCACCGAGACGATGTAGGGGTGGTCGGCCAGCCGGGCCATCGCGTTGGCCTCCGCGGCGAACAGCGACTTCTCGCGGTCGGTGAGCGGGACGTCGGGCCGCACCACCTTGACCGCGACCCGCTGGCGCGGCCACTCCTGCTCGTAGAGGAACACGTCGGCGAAGCCGCCGCTGCCCAGGTGCTCCACGAAGGTGAAGCCGGGCAGGTACGGGGCGCTCACCGGGTGCCTGCGCTCTCGCCGGACCCGGCCTCGGGGCCGACCTCGAAGCGGACCTCGTAGGTGTCGGCGAGATCGAGCACGTGACCGGGCTCCAGGACGTAGGGCTGGTCCGGGACCATCCGGACCGGGGCCTGGCCCGGGGCCCGGAGGGTGGTCCCGCCTCGGGAGCCGAGGTCGCGGGCGACCACCTGCCAGCCCTCCACCGCCAGGTGCAGGTGCATCCGGGAGACGAAGCCACGGTCGGTGGGCACGGTCACCAGGTGCGGCCACTCGCCGGGAGCCGGCAGCGGCTGGGGGCGACGCCCCAGCACCACGCCCCGGTCGAGCGGCACCACCTCGCCGGTCGCCAGGCGCAGTCCGCCCAGGACCGGCCGGGGGACCCGCTGCGGGTGCTGGGGAGCCACCTGGCTGCGGCAGACGCGGCACAGCGCCTGGGTCGGGGGAGTGAGGTGGCCGGCAGGGCACCACACGGCGTCGACGGTCTCGACCAGGCCGGTGGCCACGAGGTGGTCGGGGCGGAAGACGGTGGAGCCGTCGTGGTCCATCTGGCCGGCCGGTGCGGGGTCGCGCGGGCCGGTCTCGGGATCGCGCGGGCCGGTCTCGGGGTCGCGCGGGCCGGTCTCGGGTCCGGGCTCCGGGGCGGCGCCGGGCTGCTCCGGGCCGGGCTCGGTCTCGGACTGGGGGAGCGGTGCGGCCTCGGTGGCAGCGGCGGTGGCGGCGTGCAGCGCCATCACGGCAGGGTCGGGTTCGGTGGTCTCCCGGGCCGTGGAGTCGGCCGGGTGCCGGCGACGGACCGACGGCTGCCGCGGCGGGGGACCGTCGGGCCCCTTGGCCAGCAGGATCTCCGTCGGGATGCCGTCGATGAGCCCGGCAGCCGGCACCGCCTGCGCCGCGCGGGGCGCAGCGGCGCGGCAGACCTCGGCGGAGTCGGCTGCCGCGACGCCGCCGACGAGGCGCCGGGTCGGCCGGTCGGGCGTACCGCCGAGCGTCAGCTCGAAGCCGGAGTCGGTGGCCCGGGCGACGCCGGTGCCGCGGGTGACCTGGGCCTGGGACGAGGAGCCGGGGTCGTGGCGCAGGTCGACCAGGGCGAGTGCGGGCACCCGGCCGGCGAAGGCGCGGTCCACCACCTCGAGCACCCGCGCCGCGGGGTCGGCGGTGCCCAGGGCCTCCCACAGCTCCTCCACGACGCCCTCGTCGCGGGGGTCGGTGAGCAGCAGCCAGTGGTCGCGGGAGCCCATCAACAGGCCGCTGCCGACGGCATACCTGGTCTCCTGGACCACGTGCCCCCTCCTTCCGTGTCCCGACATCATGATGGCGGACCGCCTGGTGGCGGACCGCACTGCGTCCATGATGGCACCGGTGTCGTCCCGATCACGTAGTCTCACCCCTCGAAGTGCGTGGTTGCACAAGATTCAGGGGGAGACCATCACGATGCGCGGGTTCCTGCGTCGGCACCGGGCGGCGATCGCCTCCAACACGGCTCTGGCCGTGGCGGCCGGTGCCGTGCTCGTCTACGCGGTCTCCGCCGACGGCTACCAGTCCCACCGCACCGAGCTCAACGACGGCGGCATCTGGGTCACCAACAGCGACAAGGGCTACTTCGGCCGGGTGAACAAGCCGATCGGCAAGCTCGACGGCGCCGTTCCGCTGGAGCAGGACGCCGACCTCGACATCATCCAGGACGGCGCGGCCGTGGTCGGCGTCAACGGCCGGGCCGGGCGGCTGGTGCCGCTGGACCCCGCGACCCTGGACGCCAACGACGGGGCCAGCTCCTCCCTGGCCCCCGGCGGGACGGTGGCGATGGCCGGCGGCACCCTCGCCGCGATCGATCCCGAGACCGGCAGCACCTGGGCCGTTCGCTACGACGCCAAGGTCGGTGCCCCGCTGGCCTCCGCGCTCGACCAGCAGTCCGAGCCGCTCGCCAAGGTCGGCGCGTCGGCGTCCATGACCGTCACCCGCCGGGGCGCGGTGGTCGTCATCTCCGCCGACAAGGACCGGGTGGCGGTCTGGCAGCCGGAGTCGACGGGAGCCGACCTCAAGGACCCGGTCACCGAGAAGCTGCCCGACGCGGCCGGCGACCCCACCCACGCCACTGCGGTGGGCGAGGTGGTGGTCACGCTCGACCGGGCGAGCGGGACGCTGTGGACCCAGGCGGGCGGCACCGCCTCGCTCCCGGCCGACGGGGTGCTCCAGCAGGCCGGTCCGGCGGCCGACTCCGTCCTGGTCGCGCACGAGGACGGTCTCTCGGAGGTCGACCTCGCCTCCGGCCGCGTCACCACGCTGGTCGAGGGGGTCTCGGGGAACCCGGCCGCGCCGGTGCGGCTGGGGGAGTGCGTCTTCGGGACCTGGTCGGGCGGCGAGGGCCAGCTCGCCGTCGGCTGTGGCGGGTCGCGTCCCACGGCCACCTCCCTGGGCGCCAAGGGGAACGCCAGCGACCTCGTCCTCCGGGTCAACCGGGACGACATCGTGCTCAACGACGTGGCCAGCGGCTCGGTGTGGGAGATCGACTCCGAGAACCCCCAGCGCATCGACAACTGGGAGGCGTTCACCGACAGCAAGAAGGTCGAGACACAGAAGAAGGACGACGAGCAGCAGACCACGGGCGACCGCCGTCCGCCGCAGGCCAAGCCCGACGACTTCGGCGCCAGGGCCGGCCGCACGAGCGTCCTCTACCCGCTGGACAACGACGCGGCCCCCGAGGGTCGCCTGCTGGCCATCCAGGGCGTCGACCAGCCCAACCTGCCCGGTGCCCGGGTGGCGATCAGCCCCGACCGGCAGACCCTCCAGCTCTCGCTGCCGGAGAACGCCCGGGGCCAGGCCAGCTTCGACTACTACATCGACGACGGCCGCAACCTCAAGGACCAGGCCACCGTCACCGTCGACGTGCGCGGCGGCCAGGAGAACGCGGCCCCCGCCCTGCGCGAGGGTCACGAGCCGCGGCAGTGGCGGATGCCGGCCAGTGGCTCCCTGGAGCTGCCGGTGCTGCCGGACTGGCGCGACCCCGTCGACAGCGACCCCCTGATGCTCGAGTCGGCGCGGGTGGTGGGCGGCCTGGAGGGCGTGGTCGCGCGGGCCACCACCAACGGGCGCCTGCGCATCTCCGCCCCTGGGCGCGGGGGTGAGGTCCAGGTCGAGTACGCCGTCTCCGACGGCCTCTCCGAGCCGGTGCGCGAGGTCCTCAACGTCACGGTCCAGGACAAGTTCGAGCAGACGACCTTCCCGGCCGTCGCGGAGCCCGACGTGGTGAGCGGCGAGGTGGGCAAGCCCATCGTGGTGCGGCCACTGGCCAACGACCTGCCGGGTTCCGACCCGGGGACCCCGGACGCCCAGCTCGAGCTGGGCGGGAGGATCCCCGACCAGGTCGGTGCCAAGGTGCGCACCGACCTCAACACCGGGGTGGTCCGCGTCGACGCCAACAAGGCCGGGACCTACCTGCTGGACTACCAGACCGCCTACGGCAACGCGAAGCTGGCGCGGGGCAAGATCCGGGTCGACGTGCGGCCCCCGCCCAAGAACCCCCAGGATCCCGTCGCCACCCCGGACACCCTGACCCTCTACGGCCAGACGGCCGCGACGGTCGACGTGCTGGCCAACGACGTGGACCCCGCAGGGGGCATCCTCGTGGTCCAGGCCGCTCGCCCCGACCGGCCGGACCAGGTCGACGTGGCGATCGTGGAGGGGCGCTGGCTGCGCATCTCGGCCCGGCAGGGCGCGCTGAGCCCTGCCGCCCAGGTGGTGCGCTACACCATCAGCAACGGCACGGTCTCGGGGGTCGCGGGCGAGGTGCTGGTGACCCAGCGGCCCCGGCCCAAGGACAACACGCCCGTCACCGGGCCCGACCGGGTCGTGGTGCGAGGGGGCCAGGTCGTGGCCCACCCGGTCCTGGACAACGACTACAGCCCGTCGGGCGACCGGCTCGACCTGGCTCAGGACGCGACCGTCGAGAGCTCCGGCGAGCTGGCGGTCGAGGCGCCCCAGGACTACGCCGGAGACGTCGGGTCCGCCTACGCGTCCGGCCGGCTGGTGCGTTACGTGGCTCCCACGGGGTTGGCCGAGCGCGAGTCCTTCTCGGTGCCCTACGTCGCGGAGAACTCCACCGGCGAGACCGCCGCGGGCAAGCTGACCGTCGTGGTGGTCCCCGAGGACGGACCCAACGCGGTGCCGGAGCCGCCCGCCCTGGAGGGCCGGGTCGTCGCCGGCGACTCGCTGCGGATCAAGCTGCCGGGCAGTGACATCGACCCGGACGGCGACCCGGTGGTGGTGACCGGGATCGACGCGCCACCCCGGCTCGGGCGGCTCATCGAGTTCGGCGCCAACTACCTGCAGTACCAGGCCTACCCCAACGCGGCAGGCACCGACGAGTTCGCCTACACCCTCACCGACTCCCGCGGTGCGGAGGCGACCGGCGTCGTCCGCGTCGCGGTGGTGCCCGCCGGGCTGCCGCAGCCGCCGGTGGCCGTCGCGGACGACCTGACGGTCGCCCCCGGGGCGGTGGCCCGGGTCGACGTGCTCGCCAACGACGAGATCGGCTCGACCGACCGGATCACCGTGGAGCTGGTCGACCCGCCCGAGGGCGCCCGCCTGGAGTCCGCGATCGGTCCGCTGCTGGTCGAGACGCCCCGGGAGGCCGACGGCGACACCCTCGAGGTCGTCTACTCCCTGAGCAACGGCCTGGCCACCTCGCTGGCGATGGTCCGGATCGAGACGGTCGAGGGCTTCAACAACCCGCCCGTCGTGCAGGACGCCTTCGGGCGGGCCGACGCCAGCGACGCCGTCAAGGTCGACCTGCTGGCCGCCGCCGACGAACGCCCCGCCGCCTACGACCCCGACGGCAGCGTCGAGGACCTGCGGGTGACCCGCGTCTACGCCGAGGAGGGGACCTACGAGCTTGTCGGCGACACGGTCACCGTGACCCGCGGGAAGGCGCCCAAGGTGGTGCCCTTCCGGGTCGAGGACGCCCGGGGCGGGGTCGCGAGCGCCTCCCTCTACGTGCCGCCCGCGGCCGGTGGCCGGCCGTACCTCAAGGACGGCTCCCTGATCGAGATCGACTCCGGGGCGAAGAAGAAGATCGAGATCGGCAAGTTCATCGTCAACCCCGGCGGCGGCACGCTCGCCCTGTCGGGTCCCCAGCAGGTCTGGGGGTCGCCGCGCAGCGCGGTGAGCGTGCGCGGTCTCTCCGGCACCGAGGTGGAGGTCTCGACCCGCGCCGACTTCCGCGGCCCCGGGGCGGTGATGGTGGAGGTCGTCTCCGCCGCCGACGAGGACGACGCCGAGGAGGCGCCCCGGTCGACGGTGATCTCGATCCCCGTCCAGGTGGGCGACAACCGGCCCGAGCTCGACTGCCCCGACACGCCGATCGAGGTGGCGGCCTCGGACTCGGCCCAGATCGACGTGCCCTCGGTGTGCACGGTCACCACGGTGCCGGACGCGCCGGGCCGCTTCGCCCTCGACTACAGCGCCGTGTGGAGCACGGAGGTCTCCGGCGTGACCCTCTCCTCCGTGCGGGGGACGCTGCTCGACGTGGCCGTCGACGGCGGCGTGCGAGCGGGCTCCACGGCCGTGCTCTCGGTGCGCGCCGGTGACAGCGACCCCGACACCCTCCGGGTCCGGGTGACCCGGGCCCCCTCGCCGTCGTTGATGTCGTTCTCGGTGCCGGACATGAAGCCGGGGTCGAGCAAGGAGATCAACCTCTCCCGCTACCTGCGCGCCGGGGTGAGCGACCCGCAGCCCACGATCCTCGGCGTCCGGCGGGTGTCGGGGAACTCCGTGAACGCCTCCTCCTCGGGTGCGACGCTGCGCCTCAACGCCCCCAAGGGGGCCGGCGGGCGCACCGAGCTGCAGGTGGAGATGAGCGACGTCTCGACCGGCAACCCTGGTCCCGAGCGGCGGGTCAGCGCCCGGGTGAGCATCGAGGTCCTCGACGTGCCCACGGCCCCCGGTGCCCCGTTCGCCAACGAGATCAAGGACCGCTCGGTCGAGCTGAGCTGGCAGCCGTCGGACCCCCGCGGAGCGCGCATCGACTTCTACGAGGTGTCGCTGGTCGACGGGAGCCGCAAGCAGCGCTTCCGGACCAACAAGGGCGTCTTCCGGGTGCCGGACAACGGCAAGAAGTACGCCTTCCAGGTCAGGGCCCACAACAAGGTCGGCTTCTCCGAGTGGAGCGGTCGCTCGCCCTCGGCCGAGATCGACAAGCAGCCCGGCCGGGTGCCGTGGATCCGGGCGGAGGAGATCGGCGACGGGACGCTGACCCTGCGGTGGGGCAAGGCCCCCACGGCCGTCTCGGACGTGCAGACCTACTACCTCTCCTGGCGCGACGGCAGCGCGGAGGTGACGGGGAGCAAGCGGACGCACGTGGTCACCGGCCTGGACAACAACCAGCAGTACGAGTTCTCCATCCGGGCGCGCAACGCCACCGGGACCTCCGACCCCCGGGTCTCCGACCTCTTCCAGTCGATCGGCACCCCGGCGAGCCCGCGGGGACTGAGCGTCTCCGACCAGCAGACCGGCCCCGACCTGACCACCCTGAGGCTCGACTGGGCCGGCACCCTCCCCGAGGGCCCCGCGCCGACGCTCTACTCGGTGCGGGCCACGGTCAACGGCAGGACCGAGGTCCTGCCGGAGTGCCGGCGGATCGAGCTGACGACCTGCCGTCACACCGGGGTCCCCTACGACGGGCGGGTCTGGAACTACACGGTCCAGGCACACAACGAGCGGAACACCTCGGCGGCGAGCCCGCCGGCCACGTTCGCGGCCGTGGGCGTCCCCCAGTCGTGGGACGCCTGGAGCTGGGAGGCCACCGGCCGGGACACCCAGATCACGCTCAACTACCGGGTCCCCGCCTCGCGCGGTACCCAGAGCAACGTCACGGTGCTGGTCAACGGCGTGCCGGCGGGGCAGCCGGCCAACCAGCTGGGGCCGCAGACCCGGACCATCGGCCTGCCCAACAACCTCAACCCGCACTCGGTGCGCCTGCGGGTCTGCAACGAGGCGGACCGGTGCAGCGACAGCAACGTCCAGGACGCCCAGAGCTACGGGCCGTTGACCGACCAGATGGTCCGGGCGAGCCCCGTCGTCAACGGCAGCTCGGTGCAGTGGGTCGTGGAGGGCAACAACAACGGGAACCCGGGCAAGCTGACCGTCCGCGTCTACGACGTGACCGACCCCTCGGACCAACGCCTCCAGGCCGACCTCAACGTGGACCTCTCCGGCTACGGCCCCGGGAACTTCACCTATCCGCTCGCGGCCATCCAGACGGGATGGCGGTCGACCTCGCGCATCGAGGTGACGATCTCCGACGACGCCCCGGCCGGTCGCGGCTCGGGGCAGGCGGTCGCGGCGATCGCCACCGGGGACCCGCCCACGCCGGTGGTGACGGTGACCAGGGTCCCCTGCAAGGACGGCACGGACAACCCGTGCGGACCGCCCGACTCGGGCGACCTGTGCGTCAGCGACACCTGTGGCTTCATCGCCGTGCGGGTGACCGGTTTCCTCTCCGCCTACAACTGCAGCGTGGAGCGCACCCGGTGGCCGCTGAGCCCGGAGGTCCTCCACACCATCCCGAACCAGACGGGCGAGTACAACGCCACGACGCCCGTCTATCTCTCGAACGGGAACGTCGTCGTCTCCTGCACCACGGTCAACCAGGAGGACAAGGAAAGACAGACCGGAAGCGGCTCGAAACAGTGGTGACACCGGGGTACGGACCCCCTCGAACGGAAGAAGACGCATGACGATCTCCCACGAGCAGGCCGAGTGGTTCAAGAAGACCTTCGACCAGCTGACCGACAACATCGAGAAGGCGGTGCTGGGCAAGCGCAAGGTGGTGCGCCTGGCTCTGACCTGCCTGCTCTCGGAGGGGCACATCCTGCTGGAGGACGTCCCGGGGACCGGCAAGACCATGCTGGCGCGGGCGCTCGCCAACACCGTGCAGGGCAGTCACGCCCGCATCCAGTTCACCCCCGACCTGCTGCCCTCCGACGTCACCGGGGTGACGGTCTACGACCAGCACAAGGGCACGTTCGAGTTCCACTCCGGGCCGATCTTCCACACGATCGTGCTGGCCGACGAGATCAACCGCGCCTCGCCCAAGACCCAGTCGGCCCTGCTCGAGGTGATGGAGGAGGGCCAGGTGACCGTCGACGGGGTCGCGCACTCCGTGGGCCGTCCGTTCCTGGTGATCGCCACCCAGAACCCCATCGAGCAGGCCGGCACCTACCGGCTGCCCGAGGCGCAGCTGGACCGCTTCCTGATGAAGACCTCGGTGGGCTACCCCGACCGCCAGGCCACCGTCGAGCTGCTGGTCAACGCCCGGGTGCGCGACCGTGCCGCCCTGGTGTCGCCGGTCATCACCGCCCAGACGATCGCGCAGATGAGCGAGCTCGCCGACGAGGTCTACGTCGACCCCGCCGTGATCGGCTACGTCGCCGAGCTGGCGGAGGAGTCGCGGCGCCTGCCCCACGTCAGGCTCGGGCTCTCGGCCCGCGGCTGCCTCGCCCTGGTGCGGGTGGCCAAGACCTGGGCGGCCGCCGACGGCCGCGACCACGTCGTCCCCGACGACATCCGCGACCTCGCCGAGCCCGTCCTGAGCCACCGCCTGCTCCTGGACGCGGAGGCGCAGTTCAGTGGCGTCTCGGTGGAGACCGTGATCGGACGCCTGCTCGACTCCGTGGCACCCCCGACGGACCGAGTGGCCTGAGTCGTCGATGGAGGTCCTCGAGCGAGCGGTGCGCGCAGTCCTGGCGGTCGTCCGGCCGACCGGCTGGGTGGTGCTGGGGCTGGGCGTGGGCGCCCTCGTCGTGGCCGGCCTGACGGGCTGGCTCGAGGTGGGGGTCCTGGCGGCGGCGTGCCTGCTGCTGCTGCTCCTGGCGACCCCCTTCCTGCTGGGGCGGACCTCTGTCCGCGTCGACCTGCGGCTCGAGCCGGAGCGGGTGGTGGCGGGGGAGTCGGTGGCCGCCGGCGTGGTGGTCACCAACGTCTCCGGGCGCCGGATGATGCCCACCACGCTCGAGGTCCCGGTCGGGACCACCGTGCACCGGTACGCCGTCGGCGCGCTGGGGGCCGAGGAGAGCGACGAGGAGTCGTTCACCATCCGCACCGAGCGCCGGGGGGTGATCCCGGTGGGCCCCGCGACGACGCTGCGCGGCGACCCGCTCGGGCTCTTCTCCCGCGACATGGTCTGGACGCCGCTGCGCGAGGTGCTGGTCCGCCCCGCGGTGCTGCCGCTGGACTCGCTCGGGGCCGGCCTCCTGCGTGACCTGGAGGGCGTCTCGACCGACGCCGTCAGCCAGAGCGACCTGGCCTTCCACGCGCTGCGCGAGTATGCGCCCGGCGACGACCTGCGCCACGTCCACTGGCGCTCCTCGGCCAAGGTGATGGCCTCCACCGGGGAGAACGCGCTGCTGGTCCGCCAGTACCTCGACACCCGGCGCAGCCACGCCACCCTGGTGGTCGACGACCGGCTCCGCTCCTGGCACGACCCGGAGGGTTTCGAGACCGCGATGACGGTGGCCGCCTCGATCGCGGTGCGCGCCGCCACCGACGAGTTCGACGTCTCGTTCGTCTGCGGGAACCAGGCGTCCTCCGGCGGCCAGGGGCACCTGGCGCTCGATGCGGTCTGCCGCGCCGACTTCGGCGACGCCGGGCTGGTCGCCACGGCCCGCCGCGCCGTCGGTGCCGCCCCCGACACCAGCATCGCCTTCTTCATCACCGGCTCGGAGGCCGCCTTCGCCGATGTGCAGCGCGCCTCCGCCGCCTTCGGCTCGGAGGTGAGGCGCTTCGCCATCCTGGTGGAGCCGACCGGCATCAGCCGGGTCTCCGACGCGGCCGGCCTCCGGGTGCTGCACCTGACCGCCAAGCAGGACCTGGGCCGCCTTCTCCACTGGAGCGTCGGATGAGCGCCACGACCACCACCGGCACCCGGACCAGGACCAGGTCCGAGCGCCGCTGGCCCCGCCCGGAGCAGTGGGTCGACCTCGCCGTCCTGGTGGTGCTGGTCGGCGTCGCGCTCTCCGGCCTGGCAGCCTCGTTCACCGGCTGGCAGTTCCTGGTCGTCGGCGTGCTCGGCACGGTCCTGGCGGCCGGCGCCTCGGTGTTGTGCCGGGCCGTGGGGCTGCCCGCCGTCGCGGCGGTGCTGCTCACCGTGCTGGTCTTCATGCTCCTCGGCGGGCCGCTGACCCTGCGCTCCGAGGGCGACACCGCCTTCCTGCCCGGCCCCGGCACGCTCGGGACCCTGGTGGACCAGCTGCTCTACGGCTGGAAGGACCTGCTCACCACCCTGCCGCCCGTGGAGGGCGACGGGCCGCTGCTCGTGCTGCCGTGGGTGATGGGCCTGCTGGCCGGCCTGGTCGGCTCCGGCGCTGTGCTGCTCGAGCTGCGCCGGCCCTGGCTCACCGCCGTGCTGCCGGTGCTGGCGGCCACCGGGGTGCTGGTCGCCGCGATCCTGCTCGGCGTCTCCCACCCCCAGTCGCTGCTGGTCCAGGGTGCGGTCTTCGCCGGGCTGGCGCTGGGCTGGCTGGCGCTGCGCGGGCGGAGCGCCACCGCGCAGGTGCGGGTGGGCCGCCCGGGCCCCGTGCGGGTCGCGGCGGCGGTCGGTCTGCTGGCGGTCGCCGCCGGGCTCGCCCTGCCCGTGGCCGGAGCCTTCATGGACGAGGACCCCGACCGGCTGGTCCTGCGCGAGCACGTGGAGCCGCCGTTCGACATCGGCGCCTACCCGTCGCCGCTGGCCGCCTTCCGCAACTACGTCGACCTGGGCAACCGGAGCGAGAAGACCAACGTCTTCCACGAGGAGATGTTCGTCGTGGAGGGCGTCGAGCCGGGGACCCGCCTGCGGATGGCCACGCTCGACCACTGGGACGGCATGGTCTACGGCGCGACCAACGACCCGCTGGCCGCGGAGTCCGGCGACGCCTTCCAGCGGGTCTCCTCGGTCATCGACAACCCCGTCCGCGGTCGCGAGGTGAGCGTCCGGGTCCGGGTCGCCGCCGGCTACTCGGGCGTCTGGCTGCCGACCGTCGGCGCCCTGCAGTCGATGGAGTTCGAGGCCGGCGACCCCAGGACCAAGGCGGAGAGCTTCCGCTACAACCTGGCGACCTCGACCGCCGTGGTGCCGAGCGGGCTGCACCCCGGCGACGTCTACGCCTTCGACGCGGTCGTGCCCGAGGACGCCGTCACCGCCGAGACCGGCGCCTCGCCCCTGCCGGGCGCCCTCAACGCCGACACCGGCTTCCTCGACCAGGCCCGGGACAAGTGGACCGAGTCGGCCAGCACGCCGATGGAGCGGGTCTTCGCCGCGGCCGACCACCTGCGCGAGAACGGCCGCTACTCCGACGGCGTCCGCCGGGCCGAGCGCGGCTACCACCCCGGCCACGGCCACAAGCGCCTCTCCGACGAGTTCGTCAACGCCGACCCGATGGTCGGCAACGACGAGCAGTACGCCGCGGTGATGGCGCTGATGGCCAACAAGCTCGGCGTCCCTGCCCGGGTGGTGCTGGGTGCGGTGGTCCCCCAGGGAGGCGTGGTCAAGGGCGAGCACGTCGAGGCCTGGGTCGAGCTCCGGGTCGCGGACGGCACCTGGCGCACGCTGCCCACCGAGCGGTTCATGTCGACCAAGCCTCCCGCGGAGCGGCAGCCGGAGACCCAGGAGCCGATGACCGGCACCGTCGTCCCGCCGCCGGCCCCGATCCCGCCCCCCTCCGACCTGGGGGAGTCCTCCGACTCCGAGCTGCGCACCCGGATGCAGCAGGAGGAGGCCGAGGAGGAGGCCGACGACGAGGACGCCGGCGGCCTGCCCGCCTGGGTGGGCACTGTCGCCAGGGTCGTCGGGCTGCCGCTGCTGCTGGTCGCCGCCGTGGTCGGCGCCATCGTGGGGGCCAAGACGCTGCGCCGGCACCGCCGCCGGCGGGCGCCGGTCGTCTCGGCACGCTTCGTGGGCGCCTGGCGCGAGCTGGTCGACCAGGCCCGCGACCTGGGCCAGCCGGTGCCGGCCGGGCCCTGGGCGACGCGCCGCCAGCAGTCGCTCGCGATGACCTCCGGCGGGTCCGTGGCGCTGGCGCGCCGCGCGGACGGCTTCGTCTTCGGGCCCACCCCGCCACAGCCGGAGGAGGCCGACACCTACTGGGAGAGGGTCGAGGAGGAGCGCCGGGCGATGGTCGCGGGCCTCGGACGCCGGCAGCGGATCCGCGCGGCCCTCAGCCTCGCCAGCTTCCGGACCGGTCGGCCGAGCCCGGCGGCCGGGCCCGGCTCCTCGGAGGGGCCGCGGTGGCCCGCCCGGTTGATTAGGGTTTCGCGGCGTCGCCCACTAGACTGATGCGTCGGCCCAACGTGGGCATGCTCGTCGGCGTCTCGCGGCTGCCGTGACATCGACCAGGTCTCTCCTCGGGGAACTTGGATGATGCGCGGAAATGAGACACCAGCGGCTGTCGCACGAGGTCCACCCGCCCAGGCGGGAGGTTCCCGGGCCACCCCCGGACGACATCCGTCAGCCGGGGTGCACACGGTAGACAACGTTCCAACAGATTGTGGAGGACATGCCGAAGAAAGAAGGCGTGATCGAGCTCGAGGGCACCATCACGGAGGCCCTGCCCAACGCCATGTTCCGGGTCGAGCTGAGCAACGGACACAAGGTGCTCGCCCACATCAGCGGCAAGATGCGCCAGCACTACATCAGGATCCTCCCGGAGGACCGTGTGGTGGTGGAGCTCTCGCCGTACGACCTCACCCGAGGTCGCATCGTCTACCGCTACAAGTAACCAGCCGATCTGAGAAAGGCCCTCCGAAGTGAAGGTCAACCCGAGCGTCAAGCCGATCTGCGACAAGTGCAAGGTCATTCGTCGCCACGGCCGCGTCATGGTCATCTGCGAGAACCCGCGCCACAAGCAGCGGCAGGGCTGATGAGCCGGCGGTCCGCCGCCGGTCTCGCGACAACAGAAGAATCCATTCAACGTGCTCGCTAGCCGGGACACCCGCGAGGGTGACCGGCGAACCCACCTCCGGAGCAGCGGCCGGAGCCCGGTTGCACAGGTCCAGGACCTGTGCGAGGCGCCGGGGTGCGACACGGACGAAACCGCAGCGAACTACCCGAAGGGAATGCCAGACACATGGCTCGCCTCGTTGGTGTTGACCTCCCGCGCGACAAGCGCATCGAGATCGCACTCACCTACATCTACGGCATCGGCCGTACCCGTGCCCAGCAGCTGCTCGCCGCGACCGGGGTCGACCCGAACGCCCGCGTGCACACCCTGGGCGACGAGGAGCTGGTCAAGCTCCGCGATGAGATCGAAGCCAACTTCAAGATCGAGGGTGACCTCCGTCGCGAGGTCCAGGCCGACATCCGTCGCAAGATCGAGATCGGCAGCTACCAGGGTCGCCGCCACCGCATGGGCCTCCCGGTCCGCGGTCAGCGCACCAAGACCAACGCGCGCACCCGCAAGGGTCCCAAGCGCACCGTCGCCGGCAAGAAGAAGGCGAAGTGATCCTCGGCCTCCGCCGGATCACTTGCTGACTTCCTCGAACTCAACGCTTCCCAGCTACCTCAGGAGATACTGAATGCCTCCCAAGAGCCGCACCACCAAGGTGCGCCGCAAGGAGAAGAAGAACGTCGCTCAGGGCGAAGCCCACATCAAGAGCACGTTCAACAACACCATCGTCACGATCACCGACCCGACCGGTGCGGTGATCTCGTGGGCCTCGGCCGGCACCGTCGGCTTCAAGGGCTCCCGCAAGTCGACTCCGTTCGCCGCCCAGATGGCCGCCGAGGCCGCGGGTCGTCGGGCGCAGGAGCACGGCATGAAGAAGATCGACGTCTTCGTCAAGGGCCCGGGCTCGGGCCGCGAGACGGCGATCCGCTCGCTGGGTGCCATCGGCCTGGAGGTCGGCACCATCCAGGACGTCACGCCTGCCCCGCACAACGGCTGCCGCCCGCCCAAGCGCCGTCGCGTCTGATCACCCGAGACCTAAGGAGACTTTGAAAGATGGCCCGTTACACCGGTCCCATGACCAAGAAGTCGCGCCGTCTCGGTGTCGACCTCGTCGGTGGTGACGCTGCGTTCGAGCGTCGCCCCTACCCGCCCGGCCAGCACGGCAAGGGCAGGATCAAGGAGAGCGAGTACCTCCTCCAGATCCGCGAGAAGCAGAAGGCGCGCTTCACCTACGGCGTCCTGGAGCGGCAGTTCCACAAGTACTACGTGGAGGCTTCGCGCCGTAAGGGCAAGACCGGCGACAACCTGCTGCAGCTCCTCGAGTGCCGCCTGGACAACGTCGTCTACCGTGCCGGCTTCGCCCGGACCCGTCGTCACGCCCGCCAGCTGGTCAACCACGGCCACTTCCGGGTCAACGGCCTCAAGGTGGACATCCCGTCCTACCAGGTCTCGGCGCACGACGTGATCGACGTGCGGGAGAAGTCCCTGGAGATGACCCCCTTCATCGTGGCTCGCGAGACCCACGGCGAGCGCGTCGTCCCGGCGTGGCTCGAGGCGATCCCCTCGCGGATGCGGATCCTCGTGCACCAGCTCCCGACCCGGGCGCAGATCGACCTGCCGGTCCAGGAGCAGCTGATCGTGGAGTTCTACTCCAAGAAGTAGTCCGGTCGGGAGCTCCTCCCGACCACCGCCTTCCGGGGCCCGGCCCAGCCGGGCCCCGGAGGGGCACCCCTCAACTTCATCCTCGTCGCCGAAGTTCGGGCCCGTCATATATCGGGTGGGTCCGGAAAGGAAAGAATTCAGTGCTTATCGCTCAGCGCCCGACCCTGTCGGAAGAGACCGTTGACGAGTTCCGCTCCCGGTTCGTGATCGAACCCCTCGAGCCCGGCTTCGGTTACACGCTCGGCAACTCGCTGCGTCGCACCCTGCTCTCCTCCATCCCGGGAGCGGCCGTGACCAGCATCAAGATCGACTCGGTCCTGCACGAGTTCTCGACGATCGACGGCGTCACCGAGGACGTCACCGAGATCATCCTGAACCTCAAGGGCCTCGTGGTCTCCTCGGAGCACGACGAGCCGGTCACCATGTACCTGCGCAAGTCGGGTGCCGGCGTCGTCACCGCTGCCGACATCACCCCGCCCGCGGGCGTCGAGGTGCACAACCCGGACCTGCGGATCGCGACCCTCTCCGACAACGGCAAGCTCGAGATGGAGCTCGTCGTGGAGCGTGGCCGCGGCTACGTCTCCGCCGTCCAGAACAAGGGTGCCGACAACGAGATCGGCCGGATGCCGGTCGACTCGATCTACAGCCCCGTGCTGAAGGTGACCTACAAGGTCGAGGCCACCCGTGTCGAGCAGCGCACCGACTTCGACAAGCTGGTCATCGACGTCGAGACCAAGCCGTCGATCCGTCCCCGCGACGCGATCGCCTCGGCCGGCAAGACCCTCGTCGAGCTGTTCGGGCTGGCCCGTGAGCTCAACGTCGAGGCCGAGGGCATCGACATCGGCCCGTCGCCGGTCGACGAGCAGCTCGCCGCCGACCTGGCCCTGCCGGTCGAGGACCTGCAGCTGACGGTCCGCTCCTACAACTGCCTCAAGCGCGAGGGCATCCACACCGTGGGCGAGCTCATCTCGCGCTCGGAGCAGGACCTGCTCGACATCCGCAACTTCGGTGCGAAGTCGATCGACGAGGTGAAGGCCAAGCTCGTCGAGATGGGTCTCTCCCTCAAGGACAGCGCCCCCGGCTTCGACCCGCACGCCGCGCTCGCCGCCTACAGCGACGACGACGACGACGCGTTCGTCGAGGACGAGCAGTACTGACACAGCGTCGAGGACGACCAGTCCTGACACACCCCAGATCCCGGCGAACGACGCCGGGACCGACTACCCCGGTACCTGGTACGGCCGGGGAGGAATGAGTAGAAGCGATGCCCACCCCCAAGAAGGGCCGCCGTCTCGGCGGCAGCCCGGCCCACCAGCGCCTGATCCTCTCGAACCTGGCCACCGCCCTGTTCGAGCACGGTCGCATCACCACGACCGAGGCCAAGGCCCGGCTGCTCCGCCCCTACGCGGAGAAGCTGATCACCAAGGCCAAGAAGGGTGACCTGCACAACCGTCGCGAGGTGCTCAAGGTCGTCCGCGACAAGTCGGTCGTGCACACCCTCTTCACCGAGATCGGCCCGACCTTCGCCGAGCGTCCGGGTGGCTACACCCGGATCACCAAGATCGGCCCCCGCAAGGGCGACAACGCCCCCATGGCCGTGATCGAGCTCGTCACCGAGGCGTACTCGCCCAAGGCCGCGTCGTCGAAGAAGACCAAGGCGGCTGCCGCCCCGGTCGAGGAGGCGCCCGCCGAGGAGACCACCGCCGAGGAGACCACCGCCGACGAGACCTCCGAGGGTGCGCCCGCCGAGGTCATCGCCGAGGGTGTCGACGGTGAGGCCGAGGTGCTGGCCGTCCAGCCGGACGCCGAGAACGCCGAGGAGCAGTCCACGGACGCCGCTGAGGTCAAGGAGTAGGTCTCCCGCCCCAGCAGTCCCCGCGAAGCCCGTCCCCTCTCCAGGGGGCGGGCTTCGTGCGTCTCACCGTGACCATCCGTCCTCGGCCAGGCGGATCGCCTCGGCACGGGTCAGTCCGAGCCGGCGACAGGTCGCCACGTAGGCCTCGGCCGCCCGGCGCGCCTCGTCGCCCTCCGCGCGGGAGCCGCTGCGGACCACGGTCCCACCGCGTCCACGGGTCTCCACCACACCGTCGGCCTCGAGCTCCTTGTAGACCCTGGCCACGGTGTTCGCCGCCAGACCCAGCTGGTCGGCCAGCGCGCGCACCGACGGCAGCCGGGTGCCCGGCGCGAGCTCCCCGCGAGCCGCCGCGGAGGCCAGCTGGGCACGCACCTGCTCGAACGGCGGAACGGGGTCGTCGCGGTCGACCCTGACCAGAGGGGGCTCGCTCATGCTCGACAGGGTATGACGCTGGACTCGTGAGCCCCGACCGGCGAGCATCGCGGGATGGACGAGGTGCTGGTGGTGGGGGAGTCCCTGGTCGACGTCGTGCACGGCGACGGACGGCCCGCGCGTGAGCTGCCGGGCGGAAGCGCGGCGAACACGGCCGTCGCACTGGCACGCCTCGGTGTGCCGGTCGGGCTGCTCACCGCCCTCGGCGCCGACCCGCGCGGGGACCGGCTGGCGCGGCACCTGGCCGCCGAGGGCGTCGGCCTGCCGGTGGACCCGAGGGTGCTCTCCCGGACCGCGACGGCCGAGGCGCGGATCGCGCCCGACGGCTCGGCCCGGTACTCCTTCGACGTGGACTGGAGGCTGCACCCTGCCGTCGACGCCCTCCGCGAAGGTCCCCGGGTGCTCCTGGTCAGCTCGCTGGCCCCGGTGCTGGAGCCGGGCGCGTCGACGGTGCGGACGTTGGTCGGCCGGTGGGGGCGGGAGGCCGCCGTCGTCTACGACGTCAACGCGCGACCTGCGATCACGGGAGACGGACCGCACCTGCTCGCTTCGGTGGCGGTGACCGCGGCTCTCTCGGACCTGGTCAAGGCCTCGGACGAAGACCTCGAGGTGCTGATGCCCGGTCTGACGCCGCAGGATGCGGCTCGCCGGCTGCTCGACGAGGGCGCCGGGGCGGTGGTCGTCACCAGGGGCGCCCACGGGGCGCTCTGGATCGACCACGAGCGGGTGCTCTCCGTGGAGGGCCGGCCCGTCACGGTGGTGGACACGATCGGGGCGGGGGACACCTTCGGCGCCGCGCTGGTGCGCTGGCTCCTCGCGGCCGGGGCCCTCGACCGGCGGCCGGGAGCGCCCGGGGCGGGGTGGGCCCTCACCGGGGGGCAGGTGCGCGAGGCGCTGGAGTGGGCGAGCGCGGCCGCTGCCGTGACGGTGTCGCGACCGGGGGCGGATCCGCCGAGCGTGGGCGACCTGCCTGACCTGCCTGACCTGCCTACCTGAGCCGCGCCCTTCCGGTGGCCCGGCTCACCGGCCCCGCGGCAAGGGGGCCCGTTCGCCCCGGAGCCGGGTGGTGCCCAGATCGGCCTGCTCTCCGGCCAGGTACCCGTCGCGCATCCCCGAGCCCGACAACGACCGGGGCCGTGCCTGACGGGCGCCGGGGTAGGCGTTGCGCAGAGCGTGCTCGACCTCGACGGCGCGGTCGGCCAGCACCAGGCCGGCGGCGCGTCCGCCGCGGCTGGTCCGCTCCGTGGCCGCCCCCTCGGCCCGGGCCTCCGCCTCCGCCAGCCGCCGGGAGATGGACATCCGGAAGCCGGCCTGCCAGGAGCGCCGGAAGGCCGCCTTGTGCTCCCAGGGCGGCACGGGAGTGCGGGCCAGCTGCCGGCCGGCCTGCATCAGCAGGCTGGTGAAGAGCAGCTCGACGCGGGCGAGGTCGGAGGCGTGGCCGAAGAGGTGGACGGAGTGCTCGGTCGGCGCCGACTGCGAGGCTCGGGTGCGCAGCACGGCCCGGCAGCGCAGCCGGTTGGCGACCTCGCAGAGGAGATGGGCCTTGTCCCGCGCGTAGGGGGCGTCCAGGCCGATCACCCGGTCCGCCACCCGGTCGCTGCCGGGGTCGTCGGCGGAGAGGAGTGCCGCGTCGATGCCGTAGTCGGCGATCAGCTGGGTGGCCTTGGCGGTGTAGGTCTCCGCCTCCTCGGGGCTCGCCGCAGGGTCCTCGGCCTTGGCGAGCAGCTTGCGCACCTTCGCGAGCATCTGGGCGGTCTGGTCGGACGACGGTCCGGTGGCGGGCACGGCGACTCCGGTCGAGGGTGGGGCTGGCAGGTGCGCCCCACCTTGCCAGTGCCCGCCGACGCGCCGTGCGGGCACTCCACAGGCGGCGTCCTGCCTCAGTCCGCCCCGGGCCGCCACGCCGGGTCGCGGCCGATGAAGGCGATCAGGCGCTCCTGGGGGCCGGAGCCGTCGAGGACCGGACGCCGGACCCCGAACTGCCCGGAGGCGCGGACGGCGTCCTCCATCGCCTCCATCTCGCGCAGCATCTCCGCGCAGAACTCCGGGTCGAGGGTGGCGTCCTGGCCGGTGGCACGCGCCAGGTCCCAGGAGTGCATGAAGACGTCGGCGGTGTAGAAGGTGGTGAGGGCCGCCGCCAGGTCCTGGGGCGGCGCGTGCGGGTGGGTGAACGGTGAGGCCGCCGCCTCGCGGTCGTCGAGCAGGCCCTGCACGCCCTCGAGCTGGGCGAGCCAGGCCGCCACCGGGTCCAGCGCGGCCGGCGGACCGGGCTCCCAGCGGTACGCCGTGGCGTCGGCGAGGAACCCCGGCAGCCAGGTGACCAGGTGCTCCACCACGTCGCGCGCCGTCCACCCCGCCACCGGTGCGGGGCTCGACCAGTCGGTCGTGCCCCGCACCAGAGCGGTGAACCGGCCCGCCACCTCGCGGTGGCGGGCGGCGGGCTCGGTGGGCAGTCCCACCTCAGACCCGTCCGTCGGCGAACATGCGGTCGAGCTTGGCGTAACCCTCCTGGACGCCGACCTCCATGCCGGAGGAGAGCATCCCGTCGCGCCCCTCGAAGGAGTCGCAGAGGGAGAACCCGTGCACGCGGGTCCGGCCGTCCCCGAGGTCGGTGAAGGTCATCGTCTCCAGCGCGATCGCCTCGGGCATCCCCTCCCAGGTGAACGTCTGGACGATCTTGTCCTCGCCCACGTACGGGAAGGTGCCGCGGAAGGCGTACTCCTGCCCCTCGTGCACGTTGAGGTAGCGGTAGGAGCCCAGGGTGCGGCAGTCCCACCGGTCGATCCGGGTGGTGACCGAGTCGGGCCCGATCCACTGGGCGAACAGGTCCGGGTCGGTGTGCGCGCGCAGCACCTGCGCCACGGTCGCCTCGAAGTCGCGCCAGATGTGGATGGCGGGGACCTCCTCGTCCGCCTGGATGGCGGCCTCTGCGTAACGGTCGGTCGGGTCGGTCATGGTCATGATGCTGTCCCTTCTTGCTCCGGTGTGCCAGGGGGGTCCTGCTCCTGCTGCATCCGCGCCAGGACGGCGTCCAGGCGCTGGTAGCGCTCCTCCGCCTGCCGGCGGTAGCGCTCGATCCACTTCGTCATGAGGTCGAACACCTCGGCCTCCAGGTGGACCGGCCGACGCTGCGCCTCACGAGTGCGGCTGACCAGTCCGGCCTCCTCCAGGACCTTGAGGTGCTTGGAGACCGCCTGCATGCTCACGTCGTAGGGCTCGGCGAGCTCCCCGACCGTCGCGTCGCCGACGGCGAGCCGGGCGACCATGTCGCGCCGGGTCGGGTCGGCGAGGGCGGCGAAGACGCGGGAGAGCGGGTCGGCCACGGGGGGACTCCTTGTTCAACTGATCGGTTGAATAAACCTACGGCTGTGGCCCCGGCCACGTCAACCATCTGGTTGAACAACTCTGCGCCCCTTCTGGGAGGATGGGCCGGTGCGCCTCCGGATCGACCTCGCCTACGACGGCACCGACTTCTCCGGGTGGGCGACCCAGCCGGGCCGACGGACCGTGCAGGAGACGCTCGAGGCCGCGCTGGCCACCGCGCTGCGGGTCTCGCCGGTCCGCGCCGTGGTGGCCGGCCGCACCGACGCCGGGGTGCACGCCCGGGGGCAGGTGGTCCACGTCGACCTCGCGCCGGAGCTGCTGGCGCGCTCCGCCGGCCGCTCGACTGACCCCCCGGCCGACGCGCTCGCCCGCAGGCTCAACGGCATCCTTCCCCCCGACGTCCGGGTACGCCGGGTGGGCGAGGCCCCGGCCGGGTTCGACGCCCGGTTCTCCGCCGTGTGGCGTCGCTACGCCTACCGCATCGCCGACCACCCCGACCTGGTCGACCCGCTGCACCGGCACCACGTCCTGGCCTGGCCGCGGGCACTCGACCTGGACGCGATGAACCAGGCCGCGGCCACCCTGCTCGGCCTGCGCGACTTCGCCGCCTTCTGCCGGCGCCGCGAGGGGGCCACCACGGTGCGCACCCTGCTGGAGCTGGAGTGGCAGCGCGACCCCGCCGGCGTGGCCGTGGCCCGGGTGAGGGCCGACGCCTTCTGCCACAACATGGTCCGCTCGCTGGTGGGGTGCATGGTCGCGGTGGGGGACGGGCGGCGCGCGCCGGGCTGGGCCGTGGAGCTGATGACCGCCCGGGAACGCAACCCGGCACTGACCGTGATGCACGCCCACGGGCTCACCCTGGAGGAGGTCGGCTACCCCGCCGACGACCAGCTGGTGGTCCAGGCGCGACGTGCCCGAGCCAAGAGGGAGCTGGCATGAACGACACCGGTGGCGACCAGGACCACTACTTCTCCGCCGACCCCGACGTGCCCTTCATCCGGGAGAGCTTCACCTGCGAGGTGTGGGGTCACGAGCTCGAGCTGGTCAGCGGGTCGGGGGTCTTCAGCCGTGGCCACCTCGACCACGCCACCGCCGTCCTCTTCCGCGAGACGGAGCCGCCGGCCCAGGGCCAGTTCCTCGACCTCGGCTGCGGCTACGGGGTGATCGGCCTGGCCATCGCCAAGGCGGTGCCCCTGGCCCGGGTGATCGGGGTGGAGGTCAACGAGCGCGCCATCGCGCTGGCCAACGAGAACGCCCGGAGCCTGGGCGTCTCCGGGACCTTCGTGGCGTGCCGACCCGACCAGGTGCCGGCCGGCTACCTCTTCGACGAGATCTGGTCCAACCCACCGATCCGGATCGGCAAGGAGGCGCTCCACGAGCTGCTGCTGACCTGGCTGCCGCGGCTGGCGCCGGGCGGGCGGATGGTCTCGGTGGTCGGCAAGAACCTGGGGGCCGACTCGCTCCAGCGCTGGCTGACCGAGCAGGGCTGGCCCACCGAGCGTCTCGCCAGCGTCAAGGGGTTCCGGGTGCTGGAGACCCGCAGGGCCTGAGCACCCGGCCACCCGACGTGCGAGGCTGGCCCGCATGAGCGAGCGCATCGTCATCCTCGGCGCCGACGCGGCAGGCATGTCCGCGGCGCACCAGATGCTGCGCACCGCCCGGCGCACCGGGCGTGAGCTCGAGGTGACGGTGCTGGACCAGGGCAGGCACACCTCGTACTCCGCCTGCGGCATCCCCTACTGGATGGCCGGCGACGTGGACTCCGCCGACGCGCTCGTCGCCCGGACCGCCGACGAGCACCGCCGGGCCGGGATCGACGTCCGCCTCGGCGTCCGCGCCGCCGGGGTCGACCTGGACGAGCGCGAGGTGCGGGTCGAGGGCGGCGAGCCGGTCGGCTACGACCAGCTCGTGGTGGCCACCGGGGCCACCCCGATCGTGCCCGGCTGGGCGCGCGACGAGACGGGCGCGCTGCCCCGGGGGGTGGGGCAGGTCAAGACCCTCGACGACGGGCAGGAGTGGCTGGACCGGTTCGCCGGGGCCGGCGAGGCGGCCCACGTGGTCGTCGTCGGCGGCGGCTACATCGGCCTCGAGGTCGCCGAGGCGGCCTTGCGCCGCGGCCTCGGCGTCACCCTGGTCACCCGCTCCCGGGTGATGAGCTCCCTGGAGCCGGAGATGTCGGACCGGGTGGCGCTCGCCCTGACCGACGCCGGGGTCGAGGTCGTGCTCGACGCCGACGTGACCGGGCTCGACGTCGTCGACGGCGCGGTGCGTGCCGTCCGCTGGGAGGGCGGGTCCCGCGACTGCGACCTGGTGGTGCTCGCCCTCGGGGTGGTGCCGGCGACCGGGTTCCTGGCCGGCTCGGGGCTGGCGCTGGGGGAGAAGGGGGCACTGCGCCCCGACCCGCACGGCCGGGTCGCGGACCGGGTCTGGGCGGCGGGCGACTGCTGCGAGACGTGGCGCCGTCTCGCCGCGGACCGGGTCTTCCGCCCGCTGGGCTCGCACGCCAACAAGATGGGCCGGGCCCTGGGCGACAGCCTGGCCGGGGGGACGCTCGCCTTCGACGGCATCCTGGAGACCGCGATCACCCGGTTCGCCGCCGGCGGCCGGTACCTCGAGGTCTCCCGCACCGGCCTCTCGCACGCCGACGCCAAGGCGGCCGGGTTCGACCCGGTGGCCGTGGTGACCGAGGGCTCGACCGCCAGCGGCTACATGGACGAGGCGGACCCGGTCGCCATCCGGGTGATGGCGGACCGGGCCTCGCGTCGGCTGCTGGGTGTCCAGCTGGTGGGCGGCCGCGGTGCCGCCAAACGGGTCGACACCGCGGCCGCGGTCCTGTGGGCGGAGGGGACGGTGGACGACCTGGCCTGGATGGACCTGGCCTACTCGCCCCCGTTCAGCACGGCCTGGGAGGTGCTGGGCGTCGCCGCGCGCCGGACCGCGGAGCGGCTGTGACCCGGTGCCCGGACGACGCCCAGCGGTGGCTCACTCCGCGATCCCGCTCTCCGGCGGCGCGTCGTCGGCCTGGCCCGAGGAGTCCTCGGTGATCTCCGCGTCCCCGATGTCGGTGACCAGCACCGGCGTCAGCGGCTCGGAGGAGTCGCCCTTGATCTCGGCCAGCCGCATGCCCGAGATGCCCATGTGGCTGTCGGCGCTGTAGCGGAACGGAGCCAGCTGCGGACCCTCCAGCGACTCGCCGTTCTCCTCGAGCCACTCCACCAGGCCCTCGCGGGTCAGGTCCTCGCCGACCCCCTGCAGGGCCTGGACGAACGCGTAGGCGTGGGACATGCCGTAGATCCGGTAGTTGGTGAGCTCACCCTTGGCGCCGTGCTCGTCCCAGACCTTCTGCCACAGCTGGACCCACGGGTCGTCGGTCTGGTCGTTGCCGGGGATGTACTCCGAGGTCATCACGCCCTCGAGCGCGCTGGTGCCGTCCTTGATCGCGCCCTCGGAGAACTCCGAGAGCAGCGAGCCCACCAGGTCGGGGTCGGAGCCGATGCTGGCGACGTACCACTTCGGCTTGTAGCCCAGCTTCATCGAGACCAGCTGCGCCAGCGCGGTGTAGGAGGGGGTGTTGAAGGAGAGGACGAGGTCGGCCCCGGCGCCCTGGAGGCCGGCGATCTGCGGGCCCACGTCGGTGTTGCCCGAGGTGTAGCGCTCGACCGCGACGATCTCCTTGTCGAGGAACTGCCGCACGCCCTTCTCGGCGTCCTCGCCCAGGTCGTCGTCCTGGAGGAAGAGGCCGACCTTGGCGTCGGGCATGTTCTCGGCGACGTACTGACCGATGATCTTGCCCTCGCTCTCGTAGTCGGGCTGCCAGCCGAAGGTCATCGGCCGGGCCTCGACGTCGTCGCCCCACATCAGGGAGCCGGAGGAGACGAAGAGGTCCGGGACGCCCTCGGTGTTGAGCTGGTCGACCACCGCGCTGTGGGTCGGGGTGCCGAGCCCGCCGACCATCGCGAAGATCTCGTCCTGGAGCAGCAGCTCGTTGGTGACCTTGCTGGTGTTGGTCGGGTTGTAGCCGTCGTCCTTGACGATGTACTCGATCTGCCGGCCGTGGACGCCGCCCTGGGCGTTGACGTAGTCGAAGTACGCCTTGGCGCCGGTCGGGATATCGCTGTAGCCCGGGGCCGCGACCCCGGTCAGCGGGAAGTGCCCGCCGATCGTGACCGTGTCGGCGGTGACCCCGGTGTCGGAGGCGCCGCCGCCGGTCTCGCCGTCGCCGTCCCCGTCGTCGTCCCGGCCGCCCGCACCGCAGGCGGTGAGGACAAGGGTGGTCACGACCAGGCCGGTCAAGCCGACCAGTCGCGTCGACCTCGTGTTCCTGCGTCTCATGGTGTTGCTCCCTCTCTGGTGGTGTTGGTGCTGGCCCCGGGGGCCGGGTCCGAGTCGGTGGGGGTGCGGCGGGCTCGCCTGGTCAGCACGGCGCGGTGGACGGTCCCGAAGAGCCCGCTGGGGGCGAGCAGGATGACGAGCACCATGACGACGCCGTAGACGAGGGGCGCGAGCTCGGCGGCCGCGATGTCGTCGAGGCCGGCGTCGATGCCGAGCCCGGTGACGAACTGGGGGAGGAAGGTCAGCAGTGCTGCGCCGAGCAGGGCCCCCGTCAGGCTGCCCAGCCCGCCCAGCACGACCGCGGCCAGCAGGGTGAGGCTCAGCGTGAGCGTGAAGGAGCTCGGGGCGGCCAGGCGGACGGCGATGCCCAGCATCGCCCCCGCCGCTCCCGCGGCCGCGGCGCTGACCATGAAGGCCGAGACCCGGGCGCGGCCCAGGTCGATGCCGGCGAGCTGGGCGGCGACCTCGTCGTCGCGCACCGCCCGCCAGCGGCGCCCGACCCGGCTGCGCGACAGGTTCGCCAGCAGGAGGAAGGTGACGATCAGGGTGAGCCAGGCGACGAACGCCACCCAGCCCCGGCCGGTCAGGTCCTGGCCGGTCAGGAAGTACGTCGCGTCGTCGGCCCAGGTGGGCGGGTCCGGCAGCACGACGGGCAGTCCCTGCTCGCCGCCGAGGGTCTCCTTGAAGTAGAGCGCGATCCCGGGGACGGCGACCGCCAGCGCCAGCGTCGCTCCGGCCAGGTAGGGGCCGTGCAGCCGGGCGGCCGCCACCCCCACGAGGGCGCCGACCGCGACCGTGACGGCGACCGCGGCCAGGACCACCAGCAGCAGCGGGGTGCCGGCCTCGCGGTCGGGCAGCAGGAGCGCGGTGGTGTAGGTGCCGAAGGCCATCAGCGCCCCGTGGCCGAGCGAGAGCTGGCCGTTGAGGCCGGTGAGCACGGTGAGCCCGCCGGCGGCGATGCCGAGGTAGGCCATCTCGGCCAGCTGGAACCGGCGGAAGTCGTCGACGGCGGTGAGCACCAGGACGACCACGACCAGCCCGAGCGCGGCACCGACCAGGTGGCGGAGCAGGGTCACCTCTCGCAGCGACCGGCCCAGCGTCGTACGCATCCCGGACATCAGACCCGCCTCGCCGTCGTGGTGGAGAAGAGGCCGCCGGGCTTCAGGGTCAGCACCAGCATCAGGATCAGCAGGGCGGCGAGCGCGACGAGCTGCGAGCCGACGTACCCGCTGACGAAGCTCAGGGTCAGGCCCAGGACCAGGCCGCCGACGACCGCGCCGGCGGGGCTCTCGAGCCCGCCGAGCACGGCGGCGACGAACCCGTAGACCACGATGGAGTCCATGTAGCCGGGGTGGACCAGGCTGCCGCCGGCGATGAGCAGCCCCGCCAGGGAGCCGACCAGCGAGGCGAGTGCCCAGCCGAGGGTCTTCATCCGGCCGACCCGGACGCCGAGCAGACGGGCCACCTCGGCGTTGAAGGCGGCGGCGCGCATCTTGAGGCCGAGGTCGGTGAAGCGGAAGAGGAGCACGAGCAGGCCCATCACCACCAGCACCGCGACGATCGTGAAGACCCCGAACCCGGTCAGGGCGATGGTGCGGTCGCCGACCTCGAAGCCCCGGATGCCGAAGGGGGCGGGGAAGGAGCGGTACTCGTTGCCGAAGACCACCGCGGCCACCGAGTGGAGCACGATGAAGAGGCCGAGGGTCAGGATCACCGCGTTGATCTCGGCCTTGCCGTCGACGTGGCGCACGATCGTCCGCTCCAGGCCGGCGCCCAGCAGCAGGCCCGCGGCCAGCGCCGCGGCGAAGCCGAGCCAGTAGGAGTAGCCCGCGTCGATCACCACCAGGGCGACGAAGGTGGTGACCATGGCCATCGGGGCCTGCGCGAAGTTGACCACGCGGGTCGACCGCCAGATCAGCACCAGGGCCAGGGCGAAGGCCGCGTAGACCATCCCCAGGGTCAGGCCGCCGAGAGCGGTGTTGAGAAGCTGTTGCACGGGTGGGTCGTCTCCTTCCGGGTCCGGGTCAGAACCCGAGGTAGGCGTGGCGGAGCTGGTCGTCCGCGGCCAGCACGGAAGCCTCCGAGTCGGCCACCACCCGGCCGAGGTCGAGGACGACGCCGTGGTCGGCGACCGAGAGGGCGCTGCGGGCGTTCTGCTCGACCAGCAGCACCGAGAGGCCCTGGTCGGCGACCAGGCCGCGGAGCAGGGCGAAGATCTGGGCCACGATCCGGGGAGCCAGGCCCAGCGAGGGCTCGTCGAGCAGCAGCAGCTCGGGGCGGGCCATCAGCGCCCGGCCGATCACCAGCATCTGCCGCTCCCCGCCCGAGAGGGTCCCGGCCTGCTGGGTGCGGCGGTCGGCGAGGACCGGGAAGAGGTCGAGGGCGAGCGAGAGGTCGCGGTCGGTGACCCGGCCCGCACCCCGGCCGAGCCCGCCGAGGCGGAGGTTCTCCTCGACGCTGAGCTCGGTGATCACGCCGCGCCCCTCGGGCACGTGCGCCATCCCGCGGCCCGGCATCTGCTCCGCGGCGACCGCGCCGATCTGCTCGCCCGACAGGGTGATCGAGCCGTGGCTGGCGCGGTGCAGCCCCGAGATGGTGCGCAGCAGGGTGGTCTTCCCGGCCCCGTTGGCCCCGAGCACGGCGGTGATCTCGCCCTTCGCGGCGGTGAAGGAGACGTCGTGGAGCGCGGTGACGGGACCGTAGGAGACGGTGAGGCGGTCGACGGTGAGCATCAGACCTCCTCGCCCAGGTAGGCGGCCAGCACGGCCTCGTCGTGGCGGACCTCGTCCGGGGTCCCGTGGGCGATCACCTTGCCGAAGTCGAGGACGGTGATCTCGTCGCAGACCCGCATCACCAGGTCCATGTGGTGCTCCACGAGCAGCACCGACATCCGGTCGGTGAGGCCGCTGATCAGCTCGCCGAGCTCGTCCATCTCGTCGGCGGAGAGCCCGCTGGCGGGCTCGTCGAGCAGGAGCAGCTCCGGCTCGGCCACCAGGGCGCGGGCCAGCGCCACCCGCTTGCGGACGGGGTAGGGGAGGCTGCCGGGGTAGAGCGCAGCGACGTGCGCGATGCCCAGGGCGTCCAGCGCCGCCATCGCCCGCTCGCGCAGCGCCCGCTCCTCGCGCCACGACCCCGGCAGCGCCAGCATCGCGCCGAGGAAGCCGGTGCGTGCGTGCCGGTCGGCGCCGGTGACGACGTTCTCGAGCACGGTGACCCGGTCGAAGAGGCCCAGCCCCTGCAGGGTGCGGGCGATGCCGTGGCCGGCGAGCTGGTGCGGCCGGAGCCGGCCGAGCTCCTCCCCGTGCCGTCGCAGACCCCCCTCGTCGGGCACCACGAAGCCGCAGGCCACGTTGAACAGGGTCGTCTTGCCCGCCCCGTTGGGGCCGATCACGCCGTGCACGGTGCGGGGGCGCACCCGCAGCGAGGCGTCCGCGAGGGCCGTCAGGCCACCGAACCTGACGGTGACGTGGTTGAGCTCGAGGTCGGCCTGCTGCTGGTGGGCAGTGGCGGCCGGCCGGTCGAGATCGGTGCTCACGAGGCCTCCTGTGAGTGGCGCTGCCGGGGGTTGGGCGATGTGACCTGCACCACCTTGGTGTGCTGGCACATTCGGGTCATTGGGCGGAACGCCCAAACATGCTTGGAGCAGCGGCCTCAATTAGCGGTTGGGGCTGGTCAGGATTGTGCAGACAGTGCGACGGTGCATGCATGCGTGCCACCGCCCTCAACTCGGCCCAGGAGGCGCTCCACGACGCCTGGGCCCTCCTGCTCGACCAGTCGGACGTGATCGCGGACAGCATCACGCTGACCCTCTTCGAGCGCGACCAGGAGCTGTGGGAGCGGATCGGACCCGAGTTCCGCGCCGACGTCAGGTCGAGCACCCGCCAGCACATCCGCCGCGGCCTGCGGATCCTCTCGGCACACCGTGATCCCGACGACCAGCCGGGCGGGTCGGAGAACGCCGTCGAGCTGTGGCGCGACACCGGCCGGCGTCGGGCCCGTCAGGGCGTGCCGCTCGAGCTGGTGCTCAACGCCTACACCCTGGGGGCGAGGATCCTCTGGGAGGCGCTGGTCACCCGGGTCTCGGCCGACTCCTCGATCGAGGTCGACGACCAGGTGCTGCTGATGGCGGCGCGCACGGTCTGGACCAACCTGGACGTGCAGAACGCGGTGGTGATCGACGCCTACCGGCGGGAGAGCTCGCGGATCCAGCGCCAGGACCTGCAACGCGAGCAGAGCGTGCTCGACGGTCTCATCGAAGGCCGCGGGGCCGACCCGCTCTTCGCCGACGAGGCCCGCGCCGCGCTCGAGATCGGACCCGACGACGAGATCGCGTGCGTGGTCGCCATGCACGACGGGGCGGAGGCCAGCGACGCCCTGGTGCCGGTCGAGGACCGGCTCGACCGGCTCGGGGTCGCCGCCCGGTGGCACGTGCGCTCCGGCGTCTACTACGGGCTCCTCTCCGGGCGGCTGCCCGACGAGCCGGGACTGGTGGAGCTCTTCGCGCCCCACGCCCCGGGTCGCATGGGCGTGGCGGTGAGCACCGACGGGGTGGCCGGCTTCGCGACCGCGTTCCAGCTGGCGCACCGGGCCGCGGAGACCGTGCCGCGCGGCGTACGGCGGGTGGTGGCGGTCTCCGAGCGGCTGCCCGAGGTGCTGCTCGCCGGCAGTCCCCAGGTGGCGCCCCGCCTGCTCGCCGAGACGCTCGGCCCGATCCTGGCGCTGCCGCGGGCGCAGTCCCAGACGCTGCTGGAGACCCTCACCGCGCTGCTGCACCACGACGGCTCCCCGACCCATGCGGCGGCCGACCTCTACTGCCACCGCAACACGGTGATCTACCGGATGAAGCAGATCGAGCAGCTCACCGGCCGCTCGTTGACCGACCCCCGCGACAAGATGCTGCTGGGCCTGGCCCTGATGGCCGGCGGTCGCAGCTGAGCTGTCGGCGTGACCTACCCTTGCGCGCATGGAGACGCGCGGCACGCTGGTCGCCAAGGGCCTGTCCGGCGGCCACGGCCACCGGGTGCTCTTCGAGGGCCTGGACCTGACCGTCGCGCCGGGCGACGTGGTGGGCGTGGTGGGTGCGAACGGCGCCGGGAAGTCCACGCTGCTGCGGCTGCTCGCCGGACAGGCGACCCCGGTGGCCGGCACGGTGAGCACCGCGCCCGCCGACGCGTTCGTGGGGTGGCTGCCGCAGGAGCACGAGCGGGTCGAGGGCGAGACCGTGGCGGCCTATCTCGCCCGGCGCACGGGTGCCGCGGCCGCCACCGCCGCGATGGAGGAGACGGCCGCCCAGCTGGGCAGCGGGATGCCCGGCGCCGACGACGCCTATGCCGTGGCGCTGGACCACTGGCTGGCCTGCGGTGCCGCGGATCTGGAGGACCGGATGCCGTCGGTCCTGGCCGAGCTGGGGCTGGAGACCGGCCCGGACGCGCTGATGACCTCGCTGTCCGGGGGACAGGCCGCGCGGGTGGCACTCGCGGCGCTGCTGCTGAGCAGGTTCGACGTGGTGCTCCTCGACGAGCCGACCAACGACCTCGACCTCGACGGCCTGGCCAGGCTGGAGTCCTTCGTCCGTGGCCTGCGGGCCGGGGTGGTGCTGGTCTCCCACGACCGTGAGTTCCTGGCCCGGTGCGTCACCCGGGTGGTCGAGCTGGACCTGGCCCAGCACCGGGTGGCGGTCTACGACGGCGGCTACGACGCCTTCCTGGAGGAGCGGGCCGTGGCCCGGCGGCATGCGCGGGAGGCCTACGAGGAGTTCGCCGACAAGAAGGCCGACCTGCAGTCGCGGGCGCGGACCCAGCGCGAGTGGAGCTCGCAGGGCGTGCGCAACGCGATGCGCAAGTCCCCGGACAACGACAAGATCCGCCGGCGTGCGCAGAGCGAGTCGAGCGAGAAGCAGGCCCAGAAGGTGCGCCAGATGGAGTCGAGGATCGCTCGGCTGGAGGAGGTCGAGGAGCCCCGCAAGGAGTGGGTGCTCCAGTTCGACATCGCCGCCGCACCCCGCTCCTCGAGCGTGGTGGCGACCCTGGACGGCGCGGTCGCGCGCCTGGGGGAGTTCGTCCTCGGGCCGGTCTCGCTCCAGGTCGGCGCCGGCGACCGGGTCGGCATCACCGGCCCCAACGGAGCCGGCAAGACCACGCTGCTGCGCCTGCTGCTGGGTCATCTGTCGCCCGACGAGGGCCGCGCCTCACGGGGTGCGAGCGTCGCGGTGGGCGAGATCGACCAGGCCCGCTCCGGGCTGGCCGAGGAGCTGCCCCTGGGCGACGCCTTCGAGGCGGCGGTGCCCGAGCTGGCCTCGGGGGAGGTGCGGACCCTGCTCGCGAAGTTCGGGCTCAAGGCCGACCAGGTCAGCAGCGAGTTCGGTCGGCTCTCCCCGGGCGAGCGGACCCGGGCGGCGATGGCGCTGCTGCAGGCCCGCGGGGTCAACCTGCTGGTGCTCGACGAGCCCACCAACCACCTGGACCTGCCGGCGATCGAGCAGCTGGAGCAGGCGCTGGACTCCTACGACGGGACCCTGCTGCTGGTCTCCCACGACCGGCGGCTGCTGGAGAACGTCAGGCTCGACCAGCGCTGGCAGGTGGAGGCCGGCCGGGTCACGGCGGGCTGAGCCCTCAGCCGCGCCCGACCCGCAGGGCGGCGCCGAGCACCTGCCCGGGCTCGATCCCCTCGGCCCGCCGCACCACGTCCTTGAGCGGCAGCAGGTAGCGGCCGTCCTTGGGGAAGAGACCGGTGGTGAACTCGGTCTCGCCCACCCGGACGACGACCGGCACCTGGCCCCAGTACTCCAGCCCCTTGGCCGCCATCTTGATGTCGTCGCTCTCGTCCTCGGGGACGGCGAGGAAGTAGAAGGGCGCCGGTCCGCGCCACTCCACGACCGGCCCCTCGAACTCGAACTCCATCGCGGCCACCTCGGGAGTATGGCGCTCCCGGGGCGTGGGGGGCCAGCGGCTCAGAGCACGGGACGGCTGAAGGCGCGCAGCAGGTGGTGGGGTGCGCTGTCGCCGGGCACCGGCCGGCCCGCCCGGACGTCCTGGACGAAGGTGGAGAAGCCCTCGGTGTCCTCGGGGGTGGCCCCGTCGAGGTCGCGGAAGCTCATCGCCCAGTCGGGGAAGGCCCGCTCGGTGATCTCGTTCTCGAAGCCCACGTAGATGCCGCGGTGCCGCCGGTCGCGGCAGATCCGGTCGAAGGTCGATCGGACCTGCTCGGCCGGCCCTTCGAGCGCCTGGGCGAAGCTGGCGTCGTGGTAGAGCAGCATCCCGGTGATGTCGGTCGCGGCGTTGCTGGCCCGGGCGGCGGCGAGCAGCTCCTTGAGGTCCCCGGGGGAGAAGCGGGCGGTCGCGGAGCTGAAGTAGGTCAGGCTGAGAAGCATGCGGTCCTCGAGTCGGGGAGGGCGGGGGCGCCGGGCCGATCCTCTCCCGGGGACGAGGCCCCGTGCAGGGCATTGGCCCGATTGCGCGCGGGTGCAGCGCTGATCACCGTCCGGTCAGGGCCGACCTCAGGCGAGGGCGAGCTCCCGGGCGATGCTCCACGCCACCGTCGCGGCGTCGCCCAGCGCGCCGGCCACCGTCACGGAGGAGCCGGCCCGGACATCGCCCGCGGCCCAGGTGCGGGCGAGGCCGGGGACCTTGTTCTGACGGCTGGGCTTGCCGCCGACAGTGGCGTACGCCTGTCGGTCCGCCCGCCCGGGGACTCCCTCAACGGGAGTGCTGGAAGGCGTCGGCGAAGGCCTCCACCACTGCGGGACCGTCCGCCGCGGTGACCACGTCGACGACGGACCCGGCCTGCGGGTGCGGCGCAGGAAGCAGGCGTCGTCCCACGACGGCCATGCGGGTCCTGGTGACCTCGAAGAGCTCGGGGTGGGTCAGGAACACCAGTGCGCCGGCGTCACCGAGCAGGTGGCGGCGCCGGACACCGAGCAGCTCACCGGCGAGGCGGGCCGCGGGCGCCGGCGCGTGCTGCAGCCGCGCGAGGAGTCCCGGCGGGACGGTGACCGTCTCGAACAGGTCCACGGGGTACACCGTGGTGGGGGTCCCGGCCTCGAGCACGGCCAGGGTGGCAGCCGGGTCCTGGCCCACGTTGAACTCCGGCTCGTCGTCGGCGACCAGCTCGCCGCCGACCAGCACGACCCGGGCGACGCCGCCGCGGGCTGCGTAGCGCGCGACGTTCGTCAGCGGAGCGCAGGCGGCCACCGTGAGCGGACGAGCCGACGTCAGCGCGTCGAAGAGCGCCAGCGCGTCCGGGTGCGGCTCGCGCACCCGGTTGGCCGGCCTCACGGTGACACCCCCCAGTCCGTCGGGCCCGTGGTTGGTAGGCCCGACGCGGGGGCCGACTCCCTGCGTCGAGGCGGACGCGCCGACCCCGACCGGGACCGAGGCTTCGCCGACGGCCGCCAGGACCGCCGCGGCGTTGCGAGCAGCCACCTGGACCGGCACGTTCCCGACCACGGCCGACACCCCGGCGACGTCGAGGCGGGCGGACGCCGTCGCGTACAGGATCGCCAGGGCGTCGTCGATCCCGGTGTCGACGTCGAGAAGAACCCTGGTCGGCGAGGCCATCCGGCCAGCCTACGGATTGACGCGTCGCGGACGAGGGGTGTCTAGTGGTGGGATCGGCACGGCGGCCCGATGCCAGGGAGCAGACGATGACGGCAACGATGTACCTCGACGGCAACTTCGCGCCGGTGGCCACGGAGGTGACCGCCACCGATCTCGAGGTCACGGGTGCGGTGCCGCCGGGCCTGGCGGGCAGGTACATCCGCACCGGGCCGAACCCGTTCGCAGCGCAGGCCGACACCTACCACTGGTTCGCGGGCGACGGGATGGTGCACGGCGTCGACCTGCACGGCGGCCGGCCGCGCTGGTACCGCAACCGCTGGGTGCGCAGTCCGGAGGTCAGCGCGCACCTCGCTGAGTCACCGGTGCCCCACGAGGACGGCGGGTGGTACTCCGGCTCGGGCAACACCAACGTGTTCGCCCACGCGGGCCGGATCCTGGCCGTGACCGAGGGGTCGCTGCCCTACGAGCTGACGGGTGACCTGGAGACGGTCGCCACGCGCAACTTCGGGGGCCCTCTCCCTGCCGGCATCAACGCTCACCCCAAGTTCGACCCGAGCACCGGTGAGATGCACGTGATGAGCTACGGGTTCGACGACCCCGCGTTGCGCTATCACGTCATCGACCCCGGCGGGGCGCTCGTCAGCACCGTCGAGGTCGGTCTTCCGGCTCCGGTCATGCTCCACGACATGGGCCTGACCGCCTCCCGGGTCGTGCTCTTCGACCTGCCCGTGCTCTTCGACCTGGAGCTCGCCCTCCAGAGCGTGGCCCTGCCCTTCCGCTGGCGCCCCGACAACGGGGCCCGGGTCGGGCTCCTGCCCCGCACCGGCACCGGGTCCGACGTCGTGTGGATCGACGTGGAGCCGTGCTTCGTCTACCACCCCCTCAACGCCTTCGACCAGGGTGACCGGGTGATCGTCGACCTGGTGGTGCACGACCACGCCTTCGCCGAGGACGGCGAGGCCGTGACCGATCGCTCCCGTCTGGAGCGCTGGACGATCGACCCGGCCTCACGCAAGGTCCTCACCGAGACGATCGACGAACGCGGCACCGAGTTCCCACGCGGGGACGAACGGCTCACCGGCCGCCGTCACCGCTACGGCTACACGATCGGCGCATCCGCGGTACGCGACCTGGGCGCCCTGGGCGAGGACCCTCGGACCACGGTGCGCAAGCACGACCTCGTCGCCGGCACCACCGTCGAGATGGACCTGGGCCACGGCCGCATCGCCAGCGAGATGGTGTTCGTCCCGGCCGACAGCGCCGGTGGCGAGGACGACGGTTGGCTCCTGGGCTACGTGTACGACGCCGCGCGCGACGCCAGCGACCTGGTGATCATCGATGCCCACGACTTCGGACGTCCGGTGGCCACGGTCCACCTGCCGGCCCGGGTGCCGCAGGGATTCCACGGGAGCTGGATCCCCGACTCCGCCCTCGCCTGAGCCCCCGATGGGCCTCAGGCCCCGGGGTGGATGACCTGCCGGAACATGGCACAGGTCTTCTCCACGGCGGCCTGCGCGGCGGAGGAGTGGCGACCCATGTCGACGAAGCCGTGGATCAGCCCGTCGAACTCCTCGACCAGCACCGGGACGCCGGCGGCGGCCAGGGCCTCGGCGTAGGCCGTGCCCTCGTCGCGCAGCGGGTCGAACTGGGCGACCACGACCACGGCCGGCGCCACACCGGCCGTCTCGCCGCGCAGCGGGGAGAGCCGGGGGTCGCTCAGGTCGGCGAAGTCGCCCACGTAGTGCTGGGCGAACCAGAGCATCGTCGGCTCGTCGAGGAAGTAGCCCTCGGCGTTGGCGGTGCGCGAGGGGAGCTCGGAGAGCAGGTCGGTGCCGGGATAGATGAGCAGCTGGCCGGCCAGCCCGATCCCCTCGTCGCGGAAGGTCTGCGCGATCACGGCCGACAGGTTGCCGCCGGCCGAGTCGCCGGCCACCGCCAGCACGTCGCTGCCACCCAGGTCGGCGAGGTGCTCGCCGGCCCAGCGGGCCGAGGTCAGGGCGTCGTCCACCGCGGCGGGGAAGGGGTGCTCCGGGGCCAGCCGGTAGTCGACCGAGACCACCACCGCGTCGCACAGGGTGGCGATGGTCCGGCAGGTCAGGTCGTGGGTGTCCAGGTCGCCGACCACCCACCCGCCGCCGTGGAAGAAGACGACGGTGGGCAGCTCGCCGGCGTGGGGGCGGTAGACCCGGGCGTCGCGCTCGCCGTCGCCGCCCGGCACCCGGATCTCGCGCACCGACTCCACCTGCGGCACCGCCGCGGGATCGCGGAGGTCGACGGTGAGCGTGCGGAACATCCGGCGCGCCTCGTCGGGGGTGACCTCGTGCATCTTCGTGCCGGCGCTGTCCATCAGGGCCAGCAGCCCGGCGAGCTGGGGGTCCAGCCCGGGGTCGCGGTCCGGTGCGGCGGGGATGTCGGTCATGGCGGCTCCTCGGTGGTTCAGGTGAATGCGTTGATACCGGTCTCGGCCCGGCCGATCAAGAGCTTCTGGATCTGGCTGGTGCCCTCGTAGAGGGTCATCACCCGGGCGTCGCGCAGGTACTTCTGCGCCGGGTACTCGTCGACGTACCCCGCGCCACCGTGCACCTGGATGGCGTTGTTGGCGGCCCGTACGGCCGCCTCCGAGGCGTAGAGCTTGGCCTTGGAGGCCGCAACCCCGAACGGCTCGCCCCGGTCGATCAGGTCGGCGCAGCGCCACACCAGCAGCCGTGCCGCGTCGGCGTCCAGGGAGATGTCGGCGATGAGGTCCTGGACGAGCTGGAACGCCGCCAGCGGCTTGCCGAACTGGGTGCGCTGCTGGGCGTAGGTCACCGACGACTCCAGGCACCCCTGGACGATGCCGACGCAGCCGGCCGCGACCGAGACGCGGCCCTTGTCCAGGGTGGCCATCGCGATCCGGAACCCCTGACCCTCCTCGCCGAGCAGCGCGTCGGCCGGCACCCGGACGTCGTCGAGGAAGAGCTCGGCGGTGGCCTGGCCCCGCAGCCCGAGCTTGCCGGTGATCTCGCGGGCCTCGAAGCCGGGGGAGTCGGTCGGCACCAGGAAGGCGCTGATCCCCTTCGGCCCGGGGCCGCCCGTGCGGGCGAAGACCAGCGCGACGTCGGCCCAGGTGCCGTTGGTGATGAAGAGCTTGCGCGCGTCGATCACCCAGTCGTCGCCGTCGCGGCGGGCCCGGGAGGTCAGGTTGCCCGCGTCGGAGCCGGTGTCGGGCTCGGTCAGCGCGAAGCAGCCGAGCAGCTCACCGGTCGCGATGCCCGGCAGCCAGCGCTGCTTCTGCTCCTCGGTGCCGGCGGCCAGGACCGACTTGCCGACCAGGCCGTTGGAGACCGAGACGATGCCGCGCAGCGCGGAGTCGGCCCGGCCCAGCTCCTCCATCGCCAGCACGTAGGTCAGGTAGTCGCCGCCGAGGCCGCCGTACTCCTCGGGGATGGTCAGCCCGAAGAACCCGAGCTCGCCCATCTTGGCGATGATCGCGGTGTCGACCGACTCGTCGCGGTCCCACTGCACCCGGTGCGGCACCGCCTCGCGCTCGAGGAACTCCCGGGCCAGAGCCCGGAACCCCTCCTGCTCCGCGCTCAGCGACAGATCCACGACGTCAGCCCTGGGTGCGGGCGGCCACGCGCGCCATCTCGGCCTTGGCCAGCGAGTTCTTGTGCACCTCGTCGGGACCGTCGGCGAACCGCAGGGTGCGGATCCCGGCGAAGGAGGCGGCCAGCGGGAAGTCCTGGGAGAGGCCGCCCGCGCCGTGCACCTGGATCGCCCGGTCCAGGATCTCCTGGACCACCTTGGGGGTGGCGATCTTGATCGCCTGGATCTCGGTGTGCGCGCCGCGGTTGCCGACGGTGTCCATCAGCCAGGCGGTCTTGAGCACCAGCAGCCGCAGCTGCTCCACCGCGACCCGCGACTCCGCGATCCACTCCCGCACCACGCCCTGCTGGGCCAGCGGCCGGCCGAAGGCCACCCGCGACCCGGCCCGCTCGCACATCAGCTCGATCGCCCGCTCCGCGATCCCGATGGAGCGCATGCAGTGGTGGATGCGCCCCGGCCCGAGCCGGGCCTGGGCGATCGCGAAGCCCGCCCCCTCCTCGCCGACCAGGTTGGCCACCGGCACCCGGACGTCGGTGAACCGCAGCTCGGCGTGCCCGCCGTGCTCGTGGTCGTCGTAGCCGAGCACGTGCATCGGCCGGACCACCTCCAGGCCCGGGGTGTCGCGGGGGACCAGCACCATCGACTGCTGCCGGTGCCGGGACGCCTCGGGGTCGGTCTTGCCCATCACGATGAAGATCTCGCAGTCGGGGTTCATCGCCCCGGTGATCCACCACTTGCGGCCGTTGATCACGTAGTCGTCGCCGTCGCGCACGATGGAGCACTCGATGTTGGTGGCGTCGGAGGAGGCGACGTCGGGCTCGGTCATCGCGAACGCCGAGCGGATCCGGCCGTCGAGCAGCGGCTCCAGCCACCGCTCCTGCTGCTCCGGGGTGCCGAACATGTGCAGCACCTCCATGTTGCCGGTGTCCGGCGCGGCGCAGTTCATCGCGGCGGGGGCCAGGTTGCCGCTGCGGCCGCTGATCTCGGCGAGGGGGGCGTACTGGAGGTTGGTCAGGCCCGCGCCGTGGCCCTGCTCGTCGGCGGAGACCGGCAGGAAGAGGTTCCACAGGCCACGCCTGCGGGCCTCGCTGCGCAGCTCGTCGAGCACCGGCGCCTGGGTCCAGGCGAACGGGTCGTCCAGGGCGGCCAGCTCGGTCTCGAAGCGCTGCTCCGCGGGGTGGACGTGGGAGTCCATGAAGGAAAGGAGCTCGTCCTGGAGCTCGCGGGTGCGGTCGTCGAAGGTGAAGTCCATGAGGGCTCTCTCGTTAGGAGGTGAGGTCGGCTCGCCCGGTGGCGGCCGCCAGGCCGGCGGCCAGCAGTGGCTCGACGGCGTCGCCGATGGCGTCGAAGCCGCCGCCGACCGTCTGACCCGCCTGGTGGCGGTGGTGGATCCCCTCGAGGATCACCGCGAGCTTGAGGTGGGCCAGGCCCAGGTGGAAGTCCATGTCGCCGCCGGGACCGGCCGTCTCGCGACCGCCCGCCGCGACGTAGGCCGCCAGCTGCTCGTCGGGGCTGGGGTAGCCCGGCGCGGTGCTGGCGTCGGCGAGCGGCAGCTCGCTCACGAGCCGGGGGAGGCTGTCGTAGGTCAGCAGCAGCGCCAGGTCGGTGAGCGGATCCCCGAGGGTGGCCATCTCCCAGTCGACGACCGCCTTGACCGGCTGCTCGTCCTCGGCGACCGAGAGCAGGTTGTCGAGCCGGTAGTCGCCGTGCACGATGCCCGCCGCGCCCTCGGCCGGCACGTGGGCGGCCAGGTGGGCCAGCAGCCGGTCGGCGTCGGGCAGGTCGCGGGTCCTCGACCCCTCCAGCTGCTTGCCCCACCGGCGCACCTGGCGCTCCAGGAAGCCCTGGGGGCGGCCGAACTCGGCCAGCCCCACCTCGGCCGGGTCGACGGCGTGCAGGGCGGCCAGCACCTCGATCATCGCGCCGGCCAGGTGGGCGGTGCGCTCGCTGCCGAGCTCGCGGAGCTGGGCGGCGCTGCGGTACGGCGTCCCGGCGACCCGCTCCATCACGTAGAACGGGGCGCCCAGCACGCTCGCGTCGGCGCACAGGGCGAAGGTGGCCGGCACCGGGACGTCAGTGCCGGCGAGGGCGCTCATCACCGTGTGCTCGCGGCCCATGTCGTGGGCGGTGGCCTGCACGTGGCCCAGCGGCGGCCGGCGGACGATCCACCAGGCGTCCCCGTCGGTGACCTCGTAGGTCAGGTTGGACTTTCCCCCGGCGATCAGCCGGGCGCCGAGCCCGGCGACCCGGTCCGCGGCCAGCTGATCGGGCCGCTGGGCGGCGTACCAGGCGCCGAACGCGTCGAGGTCGAGGCCGGGCAGGGCCTCGTGCTGCAGCTCGGTCATGAGGTGGCTCCCGTCACCTGGTCCAGGCCGGCCTGCAGCCGCCGCATGCCGCGCAGCCAGCGCTCGTTCTGGGTGGCCCTGGCGGCGTAGTAGTCGGCCACCTCGGGGTGGGGGAGGACCAGGAACCGGTCGTCGGCCAGCGACGACACCCAGGTGTCGGCGACCTGCTCCGGGGTCAGCGCCACGTCGCGGGTGAGCAGGTCCTTGAGCGGGCCGGACTGCTCCAGCATCCGGGTCTGGACGCCCTGGGGGCAGATCGCCTGGACCGTGACGCCGCGATGGCCGTAGGTGGCCGAGAGCCACTCCGCGAAGCCGACCGCCGCGTGCTTGGTCACCGAGTAGGGCGCGCTGCCCAGCATCGTCAGCAGTCCCGCCGCCGAGGCGGTCACCACGAACCGGCCGCCGCGGCCGTCGGCCAGCCAGGCGGGCACCAGGGCGCGGGCCGCCCGGACGTGGGCCATGGTGTTGACCTGGAGCATCCGATCCCAGACGGCCTCGTCGGCCTGGAGGCTGTCGAGGCCGCCCTCGTGCGCGGAGTCGATGCCGGCGTTGGCCATGAACACGTCGATCCGGCCGAGCGCCGAGCGCGCGGTCTCGACCAGGCTCGCGACGCCCTCGACCGAGGCGCAGTCGCCGGGCGCGGCGGTGCCGCCGATCTCCGCCGCGACCGCCAGGGCGGCGTCGGCGTCGAGGTCGTTGACCACCACGCGGGCGCCCTCGGCGGCCAGCCGGCGGGCCAGGGCGGCGCCGATGCCGTGACCGGCGCCGGTGACCACCGCGCCGGCGCCGTGCAGCGGCCCGCCCATCACACGCCGCCGGTGAGGGTGAGACCGCCGTCGATGACGAGGTTCTGCCCCGTCATCCAGCCGGCCTCGTCGGAGAGCAGGAAGGTCACCACGCTGCCGATGTCGTCGGGCACGCCGAGCCGCTTGAGCGGGTAGGCGGCGGCGACCTCCTCCTCGCGGCCCTCGTAGAGAGCACTCGCGAAGCGGGTCTTGACCACCGCGGGCGCCACCGCGTTGACCCGGATGCGGGGGCCGAGCTCGACCGCGAGCGACTCGGTGAGGCTGATCAGGGTGGCCTTGCTGGCGCCGTACATCGAGATGCCGGGGGCCGGCTTGGTGCCGGCCACCGAGGCGATGTTGACGATCGAGCCGCCGTGCTCGGCCATCCAGGCGCGGTAGACCTCCTGGACCCAGCCGAGCGCGGAGACGACGTTGGTGTCGAGGATCTTGCGGGCGGCGTCGAGGTCGAGCTCGACCAGCGGTCCGTACGCCGGGTTGATGCCGGTGTTGTTGACCAGCAGGTCGACGCTGCCGAAGGTCTCCAGCGTGGTGGCGACCGCCTCCGCGCGGTGGGCCGGGTCGGCCGCGTTGCCGGCCACCGCGATGGCCTTCTCCGGGCCGCCGAGGGCCTCGACGGCCTCGGCCAGCGCCTCGGGCTTGCGGGCGGTGACGCAGACCCGCGCCCCCTCGGCGACGAGCCGCTCGGCGACTCCCAGCCCGATGCCCCGGCTGGCTCCGGTGACGATGGCGACCTTGCCGGTGAGTCCGTTCAACGTGTTCTCCTGCGAGATGGTGGGGGAGCGGCCCCGGTCAGGGTTGCCGCTGACTAAGCGCTTGCTTACTATCTCTGGCATGGCCGACCCCGTCAATCCCCCCGGTACGTCCGCGCGGGGCCGCGACGCCCGGGCCAGGCTGCTCGACGCGGCGGTGCAGTCGTTCGCCGCCCGGGGCTTCCACGGCACCACCACCCGCGACATCGCCTCGGCCGCGGGGATGAGCCCCGCCGCGCTCTACGTGCACTACGCCTCCAAGGAGGAGCTGCTGCACGAGATCTCCCTGGCCGGGCACCGCACCGCGCTGGGCATCTGCGAGCAGGCGGTGGCCTCCTCGCCGGGGCCGGCCGAGCAGCTCCGCGTCCTGGTCCGCGACTTCGTCCGTCACCACGCGGCCAACAGCACCGTGGGCCGGATCGTGAACTACGAGCTCGGGGCGCTGGCGCCGGCGCACCGCGCCGAGATCGACGCCCTGCGGCACGCCATGGACGTGCTGGTCCGCGACCTGGTCCGGCGGGGGGTCCAGGACGGCGACTTCGACACCCCGGAGCCCGCCGTGACCGGGGCGGCCCTGCTCTCCCTGGGCATCGACGTCTCGCGCTGGTACGCCCCCGGCGGCTGGAGCCCCGACCAGATCGCGGCCCACTACGCCGAGCTGGCGCTGCGCATGGTCGGGGCCAGCGGGTCCAGCCCGGGGTAGCCGTCGACGCCGGCGGCCAGCTCGGTGAGGTGTGCCTGCCCGTCGCCCAGCAGGTGGTCGAGGGCGGTGAGGTGGCTGGTGATGTTGCCGACCAGGTACTCGGCGGTCATCGCGATCCCGCCGTGCAGCTGGATCGCCTCCTGGCCGACGTGGCGTCCGGCCCGGCTGGTCTGCAGCGCCGCCCGGGAGACTGCCTCGTGGGCCAGCGCCGGGTCGCCCTCGGCCACCACCATCGTCGCCCAGGCCACGATGCTGCGGGTCAGCTCCAGGGAGACGTACATGTCGGCGGCCCGGAAGTTGAGCGCCTGGAAGGTGTTGAGCGGCACCCCGAACTGCTTGCGGCTCTTCAGGTAGGCCGTGGTGGCCTGCAGGGCCACCTCCATCCCGCCCAGCGCCTCGTGGCAGGCGGCGATCCGGCCCTGGTCGAGGACGGCCTCGACCTGCGCCGACACGTCGGCGCCCGGCTCGCCCAGCGGGGTGGCGGGGGTGGCGGAGAAGACAGCCCGGGAGACCCGGGAGCCGTCGAAGGCCGGCCACGTGGTGCGCTCGCACGCCTCGCCGTCGACCAGGAAGAGCCCGGTCCCGCCGTCGGGCAGCGCGGCGGTCACCACCAGCTGCTCGGCGTCGCCGCCCAGCACCGGCTCCTTGGTCCCGGTCAGGGTCCAGCCGCCGTCGCCCTGCCCGTCGGCGGTGACCGGGGTGGTGCCGTCGTGGTGGGCCAGCGCCAGCCGCCGGTCGCCGGCGGCCAGCGCCCCCAGCAGCTCGGCCCGCTGTTCCGGCGTGCCGACCGCGGCCACCGCGCCGCCGCCCAGGACCACCGAGGCCAGGAACGGCTCGGGGGCCAGCACCCGGCCCAGCTCGGAGGCGACCAGGCCGACCTCGACCGGCCCGGCGCCCATCCCGCCGTCCTGCTCGTCGAAGGGGAGTCCGAGGACGCCCATCTCGGCCAGCTGCTTCCAGGTCGTCTCGTCGTGGCCGAGGTCGCTGCGCACCGTGCGGCGGCGCTCCTCGAAGTCGGCGTACTTCCTGCCGAGCAGGGCACGCACCGCGTCGCGCAGCGCGAGCTGCTCCTCGTCGTGGGTGAAGTCCATCGGATGCTCCCTAAAGTCCCAGGATCGTGCGGGCGATGATCTGTCGCTGGATCTCGTTGGACCCGCCGTAGATCGAGGCCTTGCGGTAGTTGAGGTAGACCGGCGCGGCGCGCCCGGCCCAGTGGGGGGCGTCGGTCCCGTCGACCGCGGCGGAGACCAGCGCGGCCGGGCCGGCGAGGTCGACCATCAGCTCGCTCACCGCCTGCTGGAGCTCGGTCCCGCGGAGCTTGAGCACCGAGCTGGCCGGGTGCGGGGCGCCGTCGGCGGAGTGGGCCACCACCCGCAGCGCGGTCAGCTCCAGCGCGAGCAGCTGGTTCTCCAGCTCGGCGAACCGGGCGCGGGTCAGCGGGTCCTCCAGCTGCCGGCCTGCCCGCGCCTTGGCCTGGGCGAGCATCCGCTTGACCGCCGCCACCGGCGCCACGCCGACCCGCTCGTTGCCGAGCAGGAACTTGGCCATCGTCCAGCCCTGGTTGACCTCGCCGACCAGGTTCTCGCCGGGCACCCGGACGTCGGTGAACCAGACCTCGTTGACCTCGTGGCCGCCGTCGATCAGCTCGATCGGGCGGACCTCCACCCCGGGGCTGGTCATGTCGATGAGCAGCATCGAGATGCCCTGCTGCTTCTTCACCTCCGGGTCGGTGCGCACGAGCGTGAAGATCCAGTCGCCGTACTGGCCCAGCGTGGTCCACGTCTTCTGGCCGTTGACCACCCAGTCCTCGCCGTCGCGGACCGCGGTGGTGCGCAGCCCGGCCAGGTCGGAGCCGGCGTCCGGCTCGGAGAAGCCCTGGGACCACCAGATGTCGAGGTTGGCCGTCGCCGGGAGGAAGCGCTCCTTCATCTCGGTGGAGGCGAACTGCGCCAGCACCGGCCCGATCATCGAGGTGTTGAAGGGCAGCGGTAACGGGACGCCCGCCCGGACCATCTCCTCGTGCCACAGGTGGCGCTGCAGCTCGGTCCAGTCCCGGCCGCCCCACTCCTGCGGCCAGTGCGGCACGGCGAGCCCGGCGGCGTTGAGGGCCCGCTGGCTCACCCGGATCATCTCCGCGCTCACCTCGTGCCCCTCCAGGACGGCGGACCGGATCTCGCCGGGCACCTCCCGGACGAACGCGGCGGCCATCTCCTCCCGGAACGCCTGATCCTCCGCGGACAGCTCCAGCCGCATCGCGACCCCTCTCGTGTGTGGAGCCACCATCATCGCTGGGCGCCCCACCCACGGCCATGGGCACAGCGCCCAATCAGGCCAGTCGCACCGGGAGGCTCTCGACGCCGTACACGATGGAGAGCTCGGTGAATCGCAGCTCCTGCGTCGGCGCGGTGACCCGCAGGCCGGGGAAGCGCCGGGTCAGCGCCACCAGGCCGGTGCGCAGCTCCATCCGCGCCAGCTCGGCGCCCACGCAGCGGTGCAGGCCGTGGCCGAAGGCGAGCTGCCCGCCGGGCGGCGCGAGCGGGTCGAAGGAGGCCGCGGTGGGGCGGTGGGCCGGGTCCCGCCCGGCCCCGGAGAGCGAGACCACCACCAGGTCGCCCTCGGCCATCGCGACGCCGCCGACGGTGACGGCCCGGCGGACGAACCGGGGGAAGGCCAGCTGGACCGGGCAGATGTAGCGCAGCAGCTCCTCCACGACCGCGTCGACCTGCTCGGCCGTGCCGGTGCGGATGAGCTCGTGGGCGACCGGGTCGCGGGAGAGCACGTAGGCGCTCAGCGAGAGCATGCTGGCGCTCGTCTCGTAGCCCCCGATGAAGACGCCGTCGGCGAGGCCCCCGATCTCGACGTCGTCGAGCTCGTGCCCGTGCTCTGCCACCAGCGAGGCGAGGAGCCCGTCGGGCAGGAAGGGGTCGCGGCGCTGCCGGGCGACGGTGTCGATGAGGAACTGCCGGGTCCCGGCCGCGGCGTCGAAGGAGCCCATCCCGCCCGCCGCGAGGTCGAACCGCGCGCTGCCACGGCGCTGGAACTCGTCGCGGTCGACCTCGGGCAGCCCCAGCAGCTCGCAGATCACCCGGAACGGGACGGCGAAGCCGAACCTGGAGACGAGGTCGACCTCGGGGCCGTGGGCCGCCATGTCGTCGAGGCACTCCTCGACCACCCGGGTCACGGCCTCGTCGAGCCGGGCCAGGCGGCGGCGGGTGAACTCGGGGGTCAGCACCCTGCGCAACCGCGTGTGCTCGGGGGCGTCGGTCATCCCGAGCCCGCCGATCTGCTCGGCGGGGCTCCTGCCCTGACGGCCGAAGAGGTAGCGGACGTCGTTGCCGAAGGCGTCGGCGTCGCTCAGCACGGTCCGCGCCGCCTCGTGGCCGGTCACCAGCCACACGTCGGTGCCCAGCAGCCGGGTCAGTCGGGTGACCGGGCCCTTGGCCCGGGCCGCGGCCAGCGCCGGGACGGGGTCGAGCCCCTGGCGCTGGAGGGGGTAGCGCCAGGCCTGGGGGACGCGACGCAGGGAGGACATGTCGAGGCCACCGCTGCGCCGTCCGGCGAGGCGCACCGCGGTCCGTCGCACCCGGGTGCGCATCGAGGTCGGCGATACGGTCATGACAGAAGTGCACCTTATCTCGGTCGATTCTGCCTCCGGTGCCCCCCTGATGGACACCTGAGGAAGGTCGGGGGGGGTGGGAACCGAGATGACCGGAGCCGCGTGCGCGGGGGATGATCCGGGGCATGGGTCATGTCGACGTCGCAGGCATCAGGTACGAGCTGCCCGACGGGCGGGTGCTGCTCGACGACGTCTCCTTCCGGGTGGCCGACGGCGCCAAGGTGGCCCTCGTGGGTGCCAACGGTGCCGGCAAGACGACGCTGCTGCGGCTGGTCACCGGGGAGCTGGCGCCACACGCCGGGGTGGTCACCCGGAGCGGGGGCCTGGGGGTGATGCGGCAGTTCGTCGGTCACGGCGGTGCCGACGAGACCGTGGCCGACCTGCTGCTCTCGGTCGCCCCGGAGCCGGTACGCCGGGCGGCGGCGGCCGTGGACGCCTGTGAGCTGCGCCTGATGGACGTCGAGGACGAGGCGACGCAGATGCGCTACGCCACCGCCCTGTCCGACTACGCCGACGCCGGCGGCTACGACCAGGAGGTGATCTGGGACGTCTGCACGGTCAAGGCCCTGGGGGTGCCCTTCGACCGGGCCCGTCACCGCCGGCTCAGCACCCTCTCGGGCGGGGAGCAGAAGCGGCTGGTGCTGGAGTACCTGCTGGCCGGGCCGGACCAGGTGCTCCTCCTCGACGAGCCCGACAACTACCTCGACGTGCCCGGCAAGACGTGGCTGGAGGAGCGGATCCGGAGCTCGCCCAAGACCATCCTCTACGTCAGCCACGACCGCGAGCTGCTGGCCAACACCGCGACCCGAGTCGTCACCGTCGAGCTCGGGCACGCGGGCAACCAGGTGTGGACCCACCCCGGCGGCTTCGGCAGCTACCACCAGGCCCGGGAGGAGCGCTTTCTGCGCTTCGAGGAGCTGCGCCGCAGGTGGGACGAGGAGCACGCCAAGCTGCGCACGCAGATGTTGATGTACAAGCAGAAGGCCGCCTACAACTCCGACATGGCGAGCCGCTACCAGGCTGCCCAGACGCGCCTGCGGCGGTTCGAGGAGGCGGGGCCGCCCACCGAGCAGCCGCGCGAGCAGCAGGTGGTGATGCGACTCAAGGGCGGCCGCACCGGGAAGCGGGCCGTGGTCTGCGAGCAGCTCGAGCTCACCGGGCTGATGCGTCCCTTCGACCTCGAGGTCTGGTACGGCGAGCGGGTCGCCGTCCTGGGCAGCAACGGGTCCGGCAAGTCGCACTTCCTCCGCCTGCTGGCCGGGGGCGGCACCGACCCCGACGTCGAGCACCTGCCGGTCGGGGACGTGCGCCCCGACCCGGTCGCCCACGCCGGCCGGGCCAGGCTGGGGGCCCGGGTCCGTCCGGGCTGGTTCGTGCAGACCCACGACCACCCCGAGCTGGTGGGCCGCACGCTGCTGGAGGTGCTGCACCGCGGCGACGCCCGGCCGGACGGCACCGGCCGGCGGGGGATGGGCCGGGAGCAGGCCAGCCGGGTGCTCGACCGCTACGAGCTGACCGGGTCGGCCGAGCAGCGCTTCGAGTCGCTCAGCGGCGGCCAGCAGGCGCGGTTCCAGATCCTGCTGCTGGAGCTGTCGGGGGCGACCCTGCTGCTGCTCGACGAGCCCACCGACAACCTCGACGTGCAGTCGGCGGAGGCGCTGGAGGCCGGGCTGGCGTCGTTCGAGGGCACCGTGCTCGCGGTCACCCACGACCGCTGGTTCGCCCGGGGCTTCGACCGGTTCCTGGTCTACGGGGCGCAGGGGGAGGTCTACGAGTCCGACGGCCCGGTCTGGGACGAGACGCGGGTGGCCCGGACGCGCTGACGATCGCGCCCGGGCCACCCGGCGTGGTGTGCCTCAGTCGGTGCTGTCGTCCAGGGTGAGGGAGACCGTCTTCTCCTCGCCGTCGCGCACCAGGGTCACCTCGACCTCGTCGCCGGGGCGGTAGGTGCGGACCGTGGCCACCAGGTCGTCGGAGCCGTCGATCTTCTCCTCGTCCACCTGGGTGATCACGTCACCCTCCTCGATGCCGGCCTGGTCAGCGCTGGAGCGGGAGGTGACCTCGGCGACCAGGGCGCCCAGGACGCTGTCCGCGTCCTCGTCGGGGGCGTTGCTGACCTGCACGCCCATCCGGGCGTGGGAGGGGGTCTCGCCGGCTGCCATCTGCTCGATGAGCGGCTCGATCTCGTCGATCGGGATGGCGAAGCCGAGCCCGATGGAGCCGCCCTGGCCGCCGAGCCCGGACGAGGCCGTGCGGATCGAGGAGTTGATGCCGACGACGTTGCCGTTCATGTCGACCAGGGGGCCGCCGCTGTTGCCGGGGTTGATCGCCGCGTCGGTCTGGATGGCCGGGTAGGTGGTGCTGTTGCCCTGCTCGTCGGAGGCGACGTTGACCGGGCGGTCCAGCGCGCTCACGATGCCGCTGGTGACGGTCGCGTCGAGGCCGAAGGGCGCACCGATGGCGACCACCTGCTGGCCCACCCGCAGGTCGGAGGAGTTGCCGATCGAGGCCGGGACGAGGCCGGAGACGTCTTCGGCCTGGATCAGCGCGGTGTCGGTGAGCTTGTCGGCACCGAGCACCTCGGCCTCCGCGCGGGTGCCGTCGTCGAAGGTGACGGTGATGCGTCCCCCGTCGAGGGCACCGGAGATGACGTGCTCGTTGGTCAGGATCTGGCCGTCCTCGGTCAGCACGATGCCGCTGCCCGAGCCCTGCCCCTCGGAGCCGGCGACGTCGATGCGCACCACCGAGGGCAGCACCTTGCCGGCCACCGCCTCGACGCTGCCGCTGCCGGCCTCGGGGGTGCCCTGGTCGATCACGGCGTCGGAGTCCTGGTCGCTGCTGGGGGTCGCGGCCGGGGTGTCGTCGGAGAGCCACTCCTCGTGGATGGCGGCACCCGCCACTCCGGCGAGGCCACCGACCAGCAGCGAGCCGGCCAGCAGACCCGCGACGAGGCCGCCGTTGCCGCGGCGGGAGTCACGGGGCTGGGCCACCGGCTGCGGGGGGATGGGCCGGGTGTCGTGGGCGCCGTAGGGGGACTGGGTCGGCTGCTGCTCGGTCCGGGGCTCCCGGTCGGGGTCCGGCCCGCTGCCGTAGAAGCTGGGGGGCGGTGTCTCACTCATGAGGTCAACTGTGCCCCGCAACCCCTAAAAGCGGCTGAGACCGGGCTGAGCGGACGATGTGACCCTCTCGGGTCACCGTCGCGCCCAGCCCGGTCTCAGCGGTGCTGGCGGTGTCGCTCTCGGGTCAGGCCCAGCGCTCCGACGGCGGGGCGTAGGTCAGGCCCCGGTCGCCGGTGTAGATCTGCTTGGGCCGGGCGATCTTCTGCTCCTTGTCCTGCACCAGCTCGAGCCACTGCGCGAGCCAGCCGGGGGTGCGACCGATGGCGAAGAGCACGGTGAACATCTCCGGCGGGAACTGGAACGCCTCGTAGATCAGGCCGGAGTAGAAGTCCACGTTGGGGTAGAGCTTGCGCTTGACGAAGTACTCGTCCTCCAGCGCGATCTTCTCCAGCTCCAGCGCGATGTCGAGGAGCGGGTTGGTGCCCGTGACCTCGAAGACGTCCTCGGCGGACTTCTTGATGATCTTGGCGCGCGGGTCGTAGTTCTTGTAGACCCGGTGACCGAAGCCCATCAGCTTCTCGTCGCCGTTCTTCACCCCGGCGATGAAGTCCGCGATGTTCTCCTTCTTGCCGATCCGGCGCAGCATCCGCAGCACCGCCTCGTTGGCCCCGCCGTGCAGCGGCCCGAAGAGGGCGCCCACGCCCGCCGCGACGGCGGAGTAGGGGTCGACCTGCGTGGAGCCGACGGAGCGGACCGCGTTGGTCGAGGCGTTCTGCTCGTGGTCGGCGTGCAGGATGAACAGCGTGTCGAGCGCCTTCACCAGGCGCTCGTCGGCGTGGAAGCTCTTCTCGCTCATCTTGAACAGCATCGAGAGGAAGTTCTCGGTGTAGCTCAGCTCGTTGTCGGGGTAGACGAACGGCTTGCCCTGCGCGTGGCGGAACGACCAGGCGCCCAGCGTCGGCATCTTGGCGATCATCCGGACGATCTGCATGTGCCGGTTGTCGCCGTCGGCGATGTTGCGCGCGTCGGGGTAGAAGGTGGAGAGCGCGCCCACGGAGGCCATCAGCATCCCCATGGGGTGGGCGTCGTAGCGGAAGCCCTCCATGAACGACTTCACGTTCTCGTGCACGAACGTGTGGTAGGTGATCTCGTGGACCCAGTTCTCGTGCTGCTCCTGGGTCGGCAGCTCACCGTGGATGAGGAGGTAGGCCACCTCGAGGAAGCTGGACTTCTCGGCCAGCTGCTCGATGGGGTACCCGCGGTACTCCAGGATCCCCTTGTCGCCGTCGATGAAGGTCACCGCGCTGCGGCACGAGGCGGTGTTGACGAAGCCGGGGTCGTAGGTCGCCAGCCCGGGCTGGTCGTCGCCGAGGCGGATCTGGCCCAGGTCCGCGGCGCGGATGGTGTTGTCGGTGATCGCGAGGTCGTACTCCGCACCGGTGCGGTTGTCGCGCACGGTGAGGGACTCGTTGGATGCGCCGGCGGTGGCCGGGGCATCGGTGGCCGGTGCGTCGGTCACGTCGGCTCCTTAGCACGTATTGTTCACGTCGTAGGTCCTGTCCAACCTAGTCCTCAGGTCCGCACCCCGTTAAGCCGGGGTCCGCTGTTCGGAGGGCCGAGCGGATTTTGCCGCCGGTCCCGACCCTGCGTAGACTCGCTCGTCGCGACTCCTGCCGCGCCCGGACCCGTCCCGACTGGTCCTGGTGCAGACCCGGACAGCCCACCGTGCACGACCTGGTGGCAAGCCGGGCAGTGTTCGTCAGAAGCCGCGGCTCCACCACCGACCAGGACGCCTCCTGGTCGGACCTACGAACGAGAAGGTTCTCGCCGTGCGTACGTACAGCCCGAAGCCCGCTGACATCCAGCGCGAGTGGCTCGTCATCGATGCCACTGACGTGGTCCTCGGACGCCTCGCCGTCCAGACCGCCAACCTCCTGCGGGGCAAGCACAAGCCCACCTTCGCACCGCACATGGACATGGGTGACTTCGTCATCATCGTCAACGCGAGCAAGGTGGCCCTGTCCGGCAACAAGAAGGTCACCAAGATGGCCTACCGCCACTCCGGCTACCCGGGCGGTCTCTCCGCCACGCCGTTCGGCGAGCTGCTGGAGAAGGACGCCCGCAAGGCGATCGAGAACGCGGTCTGGGGCATGCTCCCCAAGAACCGGCTCGGCCGCCAGATCCTGAAGAAGCTGAAGGTCTACGCGGGTCCCGACCACCCGCACGTGGCCCAGCAGGCCAAGCCGTACGAGATCTCCCAGGTCTCCCAGTAATTCTCCAAGGACGAGTGAGGAACTACCGTGGCTGAGACCACCGAGAACAACCCGACCGAGGTCGAGGAGACCTTCGAGACCAACGAGCAGGGCGTCGCCTACAGCTCCGAGTCGGCCCCCTCGGCCGACGCGCCGCTGCGTCCCGCGACCATCGCCCCCGCGCAGGCCACCGGCCGGCGCAAGGAGGCCGTGGCCCGCGTCCGCATCGTGCCCGGCACGGGGGAGTGGACCGTCAACGGCCGCACCCTGGACTCCTACTTCCCCAACAAGCTGCACCAGCAGGTTGTCAACGAGCCCTTCACCAACCTGCAGCTCGAGGGCCGCTTCGACGTCATCGCCCGGATCCACGGCGGCGGCATCACCGGCCAGGCCGGCGCGCTGCGGCTGGGTGTGGCCCGCTGCCTCAACGAGATCGACGTGGAGACCAACCGCCCGTCGCTCAAGAAGGCCGGCCTGCTGACCCGCGACGCCCGCGTCATCGAGCGCAAGAAGGCCGGTCTCAAGAAGGCCCGCAAGGCACCGCAGTTCAGCAAGCGCTGATCCTGCCTGTGGAGTCTGGTTCGAAGCGACTCTTCGGCACCGACGGGGTCCGGGGCCTGGCCAACGGTCAACTGACCGCTGAGCTGGCCCTGGACCTCTCGGTGTCCGCTGCGCACGTCCTCGTCGAGCTCAAGCAGTTCGAGGGCGACGACGCGGCCCGGCCGCTGGCCGTGGTGGGCCGTGACACCCGGATCTCGGGTCAGTTCCTCGAGGCCGCCGTGGTGGCCGGACTGGCCTCGGCGGGCGTCGACGTGCTGCTCCTGGGCGTCCTGCCGACCCCCGGCGTCGCCTACCTCACCTCGGCCCTCGGGGCGGACCTCGGCGTCATGCTGTCGGCCTCCCACAACCCCATGCCCGACAACGGCATCAAGTTCCTGGCCCGTGGCGGCCACAAGCTCGACGACGCCATCGAGATGGCCATCGAGCAGCGGATGGGCGAGTCCTGGACCCGCCCCACCGGCGCCGGCGTCGGCCGGGTGCGGGTCCACGAGACCGCCGTCGAGGAGTACGCCCACCACCTGGTGGGCACCCTGGAGACCCGGCTCGACGGGCTCACCGTCGTCCTGGACTGCGCCGAGGGCGCGGCGTCCGCCGCGGGTCCCCGCGCGCTGGAGGCGGCCGGCGCGACGGTGATCGCGATCCACGCCGACCCCGACGGCACCAACATCAACGACCGGTGCGGCTCGACCCACCTGGAGTCGCTGCAGGCCGCCGTGGTCGAGCACGGGGCCGACGCCGGGTTCGCCCTCGACGGCGACTCCGACCGCTGCCTGGCCGTCGACCACGAGGGCAACGTCGTCGACGGCGACCAGCTGCTGGCGATCCTGGCCCTCTCGATGCGCGAGCGCGGCCTGCTGGCCCGTGACACGGTGGTCGCGACCGTGATGAGCAACCTCGGCTTCGTCCAGGCGATGCGCGACAACGGGGTCGGGGTGCGCCAGACCAAGGTCGGCGACCGCTACGTGCTGGAGGCGATGAAGGTCTCCGGCTACACCCTCGGCGGCGAGCAGTCCGGCCACGTGATCCTCAGCGACTACGCGACCACCGGCGACGGCATCCTCACCGCGTTGCACGTGATGGAGCGGATGGCCAGCACCGGGCGCTCCCTGGCCAACCTCGCCGCGGTGATGGTGCGGCTGCCGCAGGTGCTGGTCAACGTGCCCGACGTCGACAAGTCCCGCGCCGACGACGACGCGGTCCTGGCGGCCGCCGTCGCGGAGGAGGAGGCGCTCCTCGGGGACCGTGGCCGCGTCCTGCTCCGCCCCTCGGGCACCGAGCCGCTGGTGCGGGTGATGGTCGAGGCGCCCTCGGCCGACGAGGCCGACGCCGTGGCCCACCGCCTGGCCGACGTCGTACGCCGCCAGCTCGCTCTCTGACCCTCGCTCACGCCGCCCCTCGCTCACGCGGGGGACCCGCTCACGCCGACCCTCGCTCACGCCGGGGGACGTCATCGCGGTTGGTCGCTAGGACGACCCCGCCTGATGACGTCCGCCGGGGTCTCGGGGACCTGGGTACGGCGGCGGATGCGCCCGCCGCCGGGCGGCGCAAGGGTGGGGCGCATGAGCCAGCCCGAGATGCCGCCCGTCGTGACCCCCGCACCCTCCGGCAGCGCCCGTCGGAGCACCGGGCGGGCGGAGTGCTGGCTCCCCGTGCTCTGCACGGCCGCCGGGATCGGGCTCCTCGTGCTGGCGGGCTGGTGCGTCGACTCCTGGGCCCTGGAGGACACCACCGAGACCTTCGGCTACGGCTTCGCGTCGACCATGCTCGCGTGGTTCTTCGGCCTGCCGGTGCTGGCGTTGGTGGTCCTTCTGGCGGTCGTGGGCAGCCTGGTCCCCGACGGGCAGCCCCGGCGCCTCCTCGTGCACGCCGCGGGCGCGGTGCCGGTACTGGCGGCGCTGGCGGTGCTGCTGTACGCGGCGGTCAACGCGGCCAGCGGCGTGGACGGCGGGGCGGCCTTCGCCGTGGCGATGTTGCCGGCGGTCGCGGTGCTGCTGTGGCCGGCGGTTCAGAGCTTGCGGAGCCGGACGTAGCGCACCGAGTGGTCGACGTCCTTGCGCAGCACCAGGGTGGCCCGGCTGCGGGTGGGCAGCACGTTCTGCTGGAGGTTGGGGCCGTTGATGGTGTCCCAGATGCGGCGCGCCTCGGCCCCGGCCTCCTCGTGGGTGAGTGCGGCGTACTTGCTGAAGTAGGAGCCCGGGTCGCGGAAGGCGGTCTCGCGCAGCCGCAGGAACCGCTCGACGTACCAGCGACGGATGTCGGAGGTGGCGGCGTCCACGTAGACGCTGAAGTCGAAGAAGTCGCTGACCGCCAGGCCGGTGCGGCCGTCGTCGCGGACCCGGGCCGGCTGTAGCACGTTGAGTCCCTCGACGATCACGATGTCGGGACGCTTGACCACGACCCTCTCCTCAGGCACCACGTCGTAGACGAGGTGGGAGTAGGTCGGCGCCTCGACCTCGTCGCGACCGGACTTGATGTCGACCACGAACTTCAGCAGCGCCCGACGGTCGTAGGACTCCGGGAACCCCTTGCGCTGGAGCAGGCCGCGCCGCTCCAGCTCGGCGTTGGGCAGCAGGAACCCGTCGGTGGTCACCAGCGCCACGTTGGGGTGCTCTGGCCAGTGGGCCAGCATCTCCTGGAGCACCCGGGCGGTGGTCGACTTGCCCACCGCCACCGAGCCGGCGATCCCGATCACGAACGGCGTGCGCGGGGGGTGGCGGCGGTGCAGGAACGCCTCCTGCTTGCGGTGCAGGCGCCCCGCGCTCTCGACGTACATCGAGAGCAGGCGGGAGAGCGGCAGGTAGACCTGCTCGACCTCCCCGAGATCCAGGGAGTCGCCGAGGCCGCGCAGCCGGTCGATCTCGGCCGGCGAGAGGGGGTTGTCGGTGGGGGGTGCAAGGGAGGCCCAGGCAGCCCGGTCGAGCTCGACGTACGGCGAGGACTCGTCGCCGGCAAGTGACATGCGCGTCATTGTTGCAAAGGGTCGCGGCACTAGACTCACGGCCCATGTGCGGAATCGTGGGTTACGTCGGGACCAAGCAGGCTCAGGACGTCGTCCTCGAGGGCCTCCGACGCCTCGAGTACCGGGGCTACGACTCCGCCGGGGTCGCGGTGGCCCACGACGGCAACGTCGCCTCGGACAAGCGCGCCGGCAAGCTGGCCAACCTCGAGAAGGTTCTCCAGGAGACGCCGCTGCCGACGTCGACCACCGGCATCGGGCACACCCGCTGGGCCACGCACGGCGCGCCCAACGACGCCAACGCCCACCCCCACCTGGGCCGGCGACGCCGGCTAGCGGTGGTGCACAACGGGATCATCGAGAACTTCGCCCAGCTTCGCCTGGAGCTGGAGGCGGCGGGGCACGAGATGCTCTCGGAGACCGACACCGAGATCGCGGCCCACCTGCTCGAGCTCGAGGTGGAGGCCGGCGCCGACCTGACCGTGGCCATGCAGCGGGTCTGCCGCCGGCTCGAGGGCGCCTTCACCCTGGTCGCCCTGGACGGCCAGGACCCCGAGCGGGTGGTGGCCGCGCGCCGCAACTCGCCGCTGGTGGTGGGCCTGGGCGAGGGGGAGAACTTCCTCGGCTCCGACGTGGCGGCCTTCATCGAGCACACCCGCGAGGCCCTGGAGCTCGGCCAGGACCAGGTGGTCACCATCACCCGCGACGGGGTGGAGGTCTCCGGCTTCGACGGCAGCCCGGCCCAGGGCGTCCAGTACCACGTCGACTGGGACCTGACCGCCGCCGAGAAGGACGGGCACGACTGGTTCATGCGCAAGGAGATCTTCGAGCAGCCCCGCGCGGTCGCCGACTCGCTCCTGGGACGCCGCGACGTCGACGGCCTGCTCCAGCTCGACGAGATGCGCCTCTCCGACGGGGAGCTGCGCGAGATCGACAAGATCATCATCATCGCGGCCGGCACGTCCTTCTACGCCGGCATGGTGGCCAAGTACGCGATCGAGCACTGGACCCGGATCCCGGTCGAGGTCGAGCTGGCCAGCGAGTTCCGCTACCGCGACCCGATCCTGACCCACTCCACCCTGGTGGTGGCGATCAGCCAGTCCGGCGAGACCGCCGACACCCTCCAGGCGATCCGGCACGCCCGGGTGCAGCGCTCCAAGGTGCTGGCGATCTGCAACACCAACGGCTCGACCATCCCGCGCGAGTCCGACGGCGTCATCTACACCCACGCCGGGCCGGAGATCGGGGTGGCCTCCACCAAGGGCTACCTGACCCAGCTGGTCGCCTGTTACCTGCTCGCCCTCTACCTCGCCCAGGTCAAGGGCACCCGCTACGGCGACGAGATCGGCGAGGTCCTCGACCAGCTCGACGAGATGCCCGCCCACATCCAGACCGTGCTCGACCTGCACGAGCAGGTCTACGCGCTGGCCGCCGACCACGTGGGCACCCGCTCCGTCCTCTTCCTCGGTCGGCACGCCGGCTACCCGGTGGCGCTGGAGGGGGCGCTGAAGCTCAAGGAGCTGGCCTACATCCACGCCGAGGGGTTCGCGGCCGGCGAGCTCAAGCACGGGCCGATCGCCCTCATCGAGGAAGGCCTCCCGGTGCTGTGCGTCGTGCCGCCCCGGGGCCGTGACCAGCTGCACGACAAGATGCTCAGCGGGATCCAGGAGGTCCGGGCGCGCGGGGCCCGGACGATCTGCCTGGCCGAGGAGGGCGACGAGTCGATCACGCCGTACGCCGACGAGCTGATCAGGCTGCCCCGGGTCCCGGTGCTGCTCCAGCCGCTCGTCGCGGTGGTGCCGCTCCAGCTCTTCGCCTGCCAGCTGGCCACGCTGATGGGCCATGACGTCGACCAGCCCCGCAACCTGGCCAAGTCCGTCACGGTCGAGTAGGGAGGCTGCGGTGGGGGTGATCGGGGTCGGCATCGACGTCGCCGACGTGGCGCGGTTCGAGACCTCGCTGCAGCGCACCCCCGGTCTGCGCGAGCGTCTCTTCACCCCCGCGGAGGCGACCCGGCCGCCGGCCTCGCTGGCGGCCCGCTTCGCCGCGAAGGAGGCGCTGGCCAAGGCGCTGGGCGCGCCGGCGGGGCTTGCCTGGCACGACGCCGAGATCGTCTCGGAGGAGACGGGCCGTCCGCGCCTGGAGATGCGCGGCTCGGTCGCCGCGCGTGCCACCGAGCTGGGGGTGGACCGGGTCCACGTCTCCCTGACCCACGACGCCGGGATCGCCTCCGCCGTCGTCGTGCTGGAGGGCTGAGGTGCGCGCCGCCCACCCGGTCGCCGACGTGCGGGCGGCGGAGGCGACGCGGCTGGCCGCCCTCCCCGAAGGCGCCCTGATGGCCCGGGCGTCGGCGGGGCTGGCGGCCGCGCTGACCCGGTTCCTGGGCGGCGCCTACGGTCGCCGGCTGGTGCTGCTGGTGGGGCCGGGCGACAACGGCGGCGACGCCCTGTGGGCCGGCGCCGCTCTGGCCCGGCGCGGTGCGCAGGTGTGGGCGGTCCCGCTGGCCGAGCGGATCCACCCCGCGGGACTCGCCGCCCTGCGGGCGGCCGGGGGGCGGCTGCTGGAGCCGGGTGCCCTGGCCGGACCGGTCGCCCGCGGCGAACGGATCGACGTGGTCGTCGACGGGATCGTGGGGATCGGCGGTCGGCCGGGGCTGCGGCCCGACGCCGAGGCCGCTCTGCGCCTGCTGGCCGGCGTCCCGGTGGTGGCCGTCGACGTCCCCTCCGGAGTCGACGTGGACACCGGCGAGACGCCCCTGGCCCACGTGCGGGCGACCCTGACGGTCACCTTCGGGACCCTCAAGCCGGCCCACCTCGTCGACCCCGCGGCGTCGGCCTGCGGCGCGGTCGAGCTGGTCGGGCTCGGGCTCGACCTGCCGGCGCCGGCGCTGGAGGAGCTCGAGACGGCCGACGTGACGGCGCTGCTGCCGGTGCCCGGTCCGCACGCCCACAAGTACACCCGCGGCGTGGTCGGGGTGCGGGCCGGCTCCGCCGCCTTTCCCGGGGCCGCCCTGCTCTGCGTCGCCGGAGCCTCCTGCGGACTCGCCGGCATGGTGCGCCACGTCGGCCCGGGGCCGGTGGCCGACCGGGTCCGGCAGGCGTTCCCCGAGGTGGTCGGGGCCGGGCGGGTCCAGGCCTGGTGCGTCGGCTCCGGGGGAGGCGACGAGGCGGCTGCCACCCTCGCCGCGACCCTGGAGGAGGCGGCCGCGGGCTCGGTGCCCGCCGTCGTCGACGCGGACGCGCTGGCTCACCTGCCCGACGCGCTGCCCGGGTCGCTGCGAGGCCGACTGGTCCTCACCCCGCACGCCGGGGAGCTGGCGCGGATGCTCGGGGTGGGGCGCGAGGAGGTGGAGGCCGCCCCGCTGCGGCACGTCCGGGAGGCGGCCTCCCGCTGGCAGACCCCGGTGCTGCTCAAGGGCCGGCGGACCCTGGTCGCCGAGCCGGGCGGGCGGGTGCGCAGCAACGCGACCGGGACACCGTGGCTGGCCACCGCCGGGGCGGGCGACGTGCTCACCGGGATCATCGGCGCGCTGCTCGCCGCTGGTCTGGACCCCTTCGACGCCGCCTCGGTGGGCGCCTGGCTCCACGGTGCCGCCGCGGAGTCCGCCACGGGCGGGGGACCCCTGCGCGCCAGTGACCTGGCTCACGCGGTACCGAGCGTGGTGGAGCGGCTCGTGCGCGGGGTGGGAGAATAGAGGGCATGACTGAGCCGACGAGCCCGGCGCGTGCCGAGATCGTCGTCGACCTCGAGGCCATCGGCCACAACGTGACCCTGCTGCGGCGTCACGTGGCGCCCGCGGCGTTCATGGCGGTGGTCAAGGCCGACGGCTACGGGCACGGGATGATCGAGGTCGCCCGCACCGCCCGCCGGGCGGGGGCCGACTGGCTGGGGGTGGCCACCCTCGACGAGGCACGCGCGCTGCGGGCCGCGGGCGACGACGGGCCGGTGCTGTGCTGGCTCGCCGTGCCGGGCGAGGAGTACGACGACCTCGTCGCGGCCGCGGTCGACGTCACCGCCTACTCCCAGGCCCAGCTGGAGGAGATCGCCGCGGCCGCGGCGCGCGTGGGAGTCGCCGCGCGGGTCCAGCTCAAGATTGACACCGGCCTGCACCGGGGTGGCGCCACCCCCGCCGAGTGGCCCGGGCTGGTGGCGGCCGCGCGCGCGCTCGAGGTCGACGGCCGGGTCCGGGTGACCGGCATCTGGTCGCACCTGGTGGCCAGCGACGAGCCCGACCACCCGGCCAACGCGGCGCAGCAGGCGGTCTTCGCCGAGGCCCTGACCGTGGCGAAGCAGGCGGGCCTGGAGCCGGAGGTGCGCCACCTGGCCAACTCGGCCGCCGCCCTGCTGGACCCCGGCACCCGCCACGACCTGGTGCGGTGCGGCCTGGCCGTCTACGGCCTGGACCCCGCGCCGGGCCACACCGCCCGGCGGCTGCCCGACCTGGGCCTGGTGCCGGCGATGACGGTCCGCGGCCACCTCGCGATGGTCAAGGAGGTGCCGGCGGGCTCCGGGGTCTCCTACGGGCACACCTGGGTCGCCGAGCGTGACACCACGCTGGGGCTGGTCCCGCTCGGCTACGCCGAGGGCGTGCCGCGGGCGGCCAGCCCGGGCGCCGAGGTCTGGGTGGCCGGCCGGCGCCGCCCGTTGCGGGGGCGGATCTGCATGGACCAGTTCCTCGTCGACCTCGACGGGGAGTCCCCCGCCGCGGGAGAGCCCTTCGTGCTGCTGGGCCCGGGCGCCGGCGGCGAGCCGACCGCCCAGGAGTGGGCGGAGGCGATCGGCACCATCAGCTACGAGGTGGTCACCAGGATGGGCGGGCGCCTGTCGCGCCGGCACGTCGGTGGCCCCGTGGACGAAGGGTGCGAGGAGACGTCGTGAGCATCGGCCGGCGAGCGTGGGGGGTCGCGGCGGGCGCGCTGGGAGTGGCAGCGGCCGGTGGCGCGGCCCGGGTGGTCCGTCAGCAGCGGCTGATGGCCCGCGCGGGTGCGGGTGACGACGTCGCCCTGGGGGAGCTGCGCTCCCCGAGCCTGCGCGTGGTCGCCGACGACGGGGTCGACCTGCACGTGGAGGTCGACGAGCCGGCCAGCCACCTGGAGCCGGACCTGACGGTGGTCTTCGTCCACGGCTTCACCCTCAACCTCGACGCCTGGCACTTCCAGCGCGCCGCCTACCGGGGCCTGGTGCGCACGGTCTTCTACGACCAGCGCTCCCACGGCCGGTCCGGGCGCTCGGCCGGCGAGAACTGCAACCTCGAGCAGCTGGGCCGGGACCTGCGCCGCGTCGTGGAGACCACCGCGCCGGGACCGGTCGTGCTGGTGGGCCACTCGATGGGCGGGATGAGCATCATCTCGATGGCCCAGCAGTTCCCCGAGCTGTTCCGCGGCAAGGTGGTGGGCAGCGCGCTGATCGCCACCACCGCCGGCGGCCTGGACCCGGGGCGGGTGCTCTTCCCGATGGTGCCGCTGGGCCTCGGCGGCCGCGCCGTCAGCCGTGCGGTGCGTGTCCTGGACCGCGGGCACCTGGTGGTCGACCGGCTCCGGGCAGCCGGGCACCGGGTGGCGCAGGTCGTCATCGACAGCTATTCCTTCGGCGACGACGTGCCGCGCAGCTACGTGGACTTCATCTACAAGATGATCGACAGCACGCCGTTCGAGGTGGTCGCCGACTTCTACCCGACGTTCGCCACGCTGGACCACTTCGAGCACCTCGAGACGCTCTCCCAGGCGCCGTGCTCGATCATCTGCGGGACCGAGGACCGGATGACCCGGCTGGGGCACAGCCGCAAGCTGCACTCCCGGATCCATGGCTCCGACCTGTTCGAGGCGGTCGGCGCCGGCCACATGGTGATCCTCGAGCGCCACGACGACGTCAACCGTGAGCTCGACCAGCTCTTCGGTCGGGCCGCCCTCGCGGCCCAGGAGCGGGACGCATGAGCGGCGGGGGCTCCGGGGTGTCGGTCGAGCGGGTCGGGCCGGAGGCCGCGCGCGAGGTGCACGAGGTGGTGCGGGCGGCGTTCTCCGCGCGTCCGGACCTCGACCCGCCGGCCGAGGCGCTCGCGGAGACGGCGGAGAGCATCGCCGAACGGCTCCGGCGACGGCGCGGCGTGCTGGCCCGGCTCGACGGCCGCCCGGTGGGCGCCGTGCTCCTGGACCCGCGGGACGAGACCCTCTTCCTGCGCCGTTTCGGCGTCGTTCCCGGCGAGCAGGGGCGAGGGGTGGCCAGGGCGTTGCTGACCGAGGCACGAGCCGGGGGCGTGGCCCAGCAACGGCTCTGCGTGCTGGCCCGCCCGGAGCTGCCGGAGACCGTGGCCTTCTGGGAGGCGCGAGGCTTCACCCGCTGCGGCGGCCGGGCGCCGTTCGTCGAGCTGGAGGCCGAGCTGCCCGGGACTCACCGGGTCGCCGACGGGGAGCAGATGCAGGAGCTCGGCCGCCGCGTCGGAAGCCTGCTGGAGGCCGGCGACGTGCTCGTCCTCAGCGGCGAGCTGGGGGCCGGCAAGACCACCTTCACCCAGGGGCTGGCCGACGGGCTGGGCGTGCGCGGCGGGGTCACCTCCCCGACCTTCGTGATCGCCCGGGTCCACCCGTCCCTGACCCACGGGCCGGACCTGGTCCACGTCGACGCCTACCGGCTCGGCGGGCTGGAGGAGCTCGACGACCTGGACCTCGACGCGTCGCTGGACGAGGCGGTGACCGTGGTGGAGTGGGGCGAGGGCCTGGCCGAGGTGCTGGCCGAGCGGCGGCTGGAGGTGCGGATCACCCGCGCGCTCGCCGACGACGTCGCGCCCGGCGAGGACGAGGCCGACCCCCGCCAGGTCAGCCTGAGGTGGGTGCGCGGCTGAGCGCGGGAGCGGCCGGCGGGTAGCCTCGGCTCCGTGCTGCTCGCCTTCGACACCGCCACCCCGCTGGTCACCGTCGCCCTCCACGACGGCGCCGAGGTGGTGGCCGAGCGGCTCTCCGAACGGCCGATGAAGCACGGCGAGCAGCTGGCCCCGCTGATCGAGGCGGTGCTGGCCGACGCCGGTGCCGTGCGCCAGGACCTCACCGCGGTCGCGGTCGGCGCCGGCCCGGGACCCTTCACCGGCCTGCGCGTCGGCCTGGTCACCGCCCGCACCTTGGGATACGTGCTCGAGGTGCCGGTCTACGCCGTGTGCACCCTCGACGTCCTCGCCGTGGAGGCTGTCGAGACGGGGGCCGTGACGGGGCGCTTCCTGGTGGCCACCGACGCCCGCCGCAAGGAGGTCTACCTCGCCTCCTACGAGGACGGCACCCGGGTCGAGGGGCCGGTGGTGACCAAGCCGGCCGAGGTGGCCACCGCCCTTCCGGTCGTGGGCGAGGGGGCCCACCTCTATCCCGAGGCGTTCGGCCACCGGGTGGGGCCCACGCGCCCCAGCGCGGGATGGCTGGCCCGGGTGGTGACCGAGGAGAGGGCCGAGCTGCTCGACCCCGAGCCGCTCTACCTCCGCCGCCCCGACGCGGTGGCCCGGCACGCCCCCAAGCCCGTCTCGTGACCCGGGGTGGCGAGACCCCCGACAGCGCCGGTGGTGTCCGGACCAGGCCCTACCGGGCCGACGACCTGCCGGCGGTGGCCGAGCTGGAGGGCGAGCTCTTCGGGGCCGACGCCTGGGGCGCGGCGGCCTGGCAGGAGCTCGTCGACACGCCGGGACGTCGGGCCTGGGTGGCGCACGGGCCGGACGGCGAGGTGGTCGGCCACGCGCTGACCGGGCTGGTCGGCGACTTCGCCGAGCTGCTGCGGATCGGCGTCCGGGCGGACCGGCAGCGCGGCGGGGTCGCGACCCGCCTGCTGGAGGTCGCCGTCGAGGCGGCCCGCCGGGACGGGGCGTCGCGGATGCTTCTGGAGGTCAGCGCGGTGAACGACCCGGCGGTGGCCTTCTACCGCCGCCACGGCTTCGCCCGGATCGACGTGCGCCGCCGCTACTACCGCGACGGCGCGGACGCCCTGGTCCTGGAACGGGCGCTGGGGGAGGCGGCCGAGGTGGCGCAGCCGCGGGGATCGGAGAGGATGGAGCCATGAACGACGGGCCACTGGTGCTGGGCATCGAGACGTCCTGCGACGAGACAGGGGTGGGCATCGTGCGGGGCCACACCCTGCTCGCCGACGAGGTGGCGAGCAGCGTGGAGGAGCACGCGCGCTTCGGCGGGGTGGTGCCCGAGGTGGCCAGCCGTGCCCACCTCGAGGCGATGGTCCCGACGCTGGAGCGAGCCTGCGAGCGGGCCGGCATCCGGCTCGACGACGTCGACGCCGTCGCGGTGACGAGCGGGCCCGGGCTGGCGGGGGCGCTCCTGGTCGGGGTCGCCGCCGCCAAGGCGCTGGCGCTGGGGCTGGGCAAGCCGCTGTACGGCGTCAACCACCTGGCCGCGCACGTGGCGGTCGACCAACTCGAGCACGGCCCGCTGCCGGAGCCCTGCCTGGCGATGCTGGTCTCCGGTGGGCACTCCAGCCTGCTCAAGGTGGAGGACGTCACCACCGGCGTCGACCCGCTCGGCGCCACCATCGACGACGCGGCGGGGGAGGCCTTCGACAAGGTGGCCCGGCTGCTGGGCCTGCCGTTCCCCGGGGGTCCGCACATCGACCGGGCCGCTGCCAGCGGCAACAGCGTGGCCATCGACTTCCCCCGGGGCCTCACGGCGCGGCGGGACCTGGAACGCCACCGGTACGACTTCTCCTTCTCCGGGCTCAAGACCTCCGTCGCCCGCTGGGTCGAGGCCAAGCAGCGGGCGGGGGAGACGGTCGACGTGGCGGACGTCGCCGCGTCGTTCCAGGAGGCCGTCTGCGACGTGCTGACCCGCAAGGCGCTGGATGCGGCCGTGACCCACGGCATCGAGGACATCCTCATCGGCGGCGGGGTCGCGGCGAACTCGCGACTGCGCGCGATGGCCGTGGAGCGGGCGACGGCCAAGGGGATCAGGGTCCGGGTGCCGCGCCCGGGGCTGTGCACCGACAACGGGGCGATGGTGGCGGCGCTCGGCGCCGAGCTGGTGAGCCGGGGGAGGGCACCCTCGTCGCTCGACCTCCCTGCGGACTCCAGCCAGCCCATCACCACCGTCGTGGCCTGAGGACGCCGACACCCCCGGACCCGGGCGGGTCCGGGGGCGTCGGCACCACCGGTGGGGCTCAGCCGGCGTCCGCCTACTCCAGGACGCCGGGAGCGACCCCGTCGTCGTCGAGCCAGTCCTGCTCGGTCATCAGGTGCTCCTGCTCGCGGCCGTCCTTCTTCCGGCCGCCGCGCTGGCTGCCGGCGGCGCCCCCTGCTGCGCCGCGGGATCCGGCTCCGGCGGCCCCGGCGCTGCGGGATCCGGCTCCGGCGGCTGCGCTGCGGGATCCGGCTCCGGCGGCCCCGGCGCTGCGGGATCCGGCTCCGGCGGCTGCGCCACGGGATCCGGCTCCGGCGGCTGCGCCACGGGCGGCGCCTGTCCCACGGGAGGTACCTGTCCCACGGGAGGTACCTGTCCCACGGGCGGCTCCTCCGGCGGCACCTGCCCCCCGGGCGGCTCCTCCGGCGGCACCGGCGCGGGAGACCGGTGACCCCCCACCGGCCGCGCCACCTCGGGCGGCACCGGGCGCACCGGCCCGCGCGGACGTCGAACCCGCCGCACCGGCGGTCGGGCCGCGCCCGAGCGTGGCACCCCCCGCGGTGCGGGTGGAGGACCCGATGGGCCGCACGTGGCCGGCTGCGGCGCCGCGGGCGCCGGCGCCCGCGGCAGAGCCCGGTGCCCCGCCGAGGGGCGCGGCGATCGGCGACATCGCACCCCCGCCACCTACGGCGTGAGGCGATCCGGCACCGGGCGCTACGCCGGCCCCGAGGCTCCCTGGGGTCCCGACCGGCCCGCCGCCGGGGCCGGCCTCACGACCGCCGATGCCTGGCTCGAGCGAGGTGCCCCGCGGGGGCACCTCCGGGATCGGGGGCCGTGGTGGTGTCGGCTCGTGGGGCGGGCGGGGCTTCTCCTCGTTGGGGCCCTTCTCCTCCTCGTGCTCGTTCTCCTCCTCGTTCTCGTGCTCGTTCTCGTGCTCGTTCTCGGTCTCCTCGGTCTCCTCCTCCGGAGGGTTCGGCTCGCGCGGGGGCAGCTCGAAGATCTGCCCGCCCGGCCCGCCGTGATCATTGGGGAGAGGCGGGTGCGGACCGCCGCCGGGCAGACTCGGGTCGCCGGGGCCTCCCGAGCCCGACGGGAAGACCGGGTCGGGCTCACCGTGGATCTTCTTCATCACGTCGGTGGCCGCCGCGAAGTCCTCGTTGAGGCGCTGCAGGGCCTTGGCCGCAGCCGCCTCCTGGGCCTGGGAGGCCTTGTCGAACGCGTCGACGTCGTTGCCGTGCGCGATCTCCTTGTTGAGTGCGGTCTCGGCGTCCCAGGTCGGGTCCGGGACGAACGCGTCGGGAGGAGTGGGTGGGTTCTTCTTGAGCTCCTCGTGGACCGAGCGGGCGTGCTCGAGGGCGTCGCGGGCCTTGGCGAGTGCCTTGTGGCCCTCGCGGAGGATGTCGGCCCGCGCCAGCATGTCCTCGGCGGTCTTCTCGAACGCGGCCCGGACCGCCTCGCCGGTCTTCATCATGGGCAGGTCGGCCATCGCGGGCGCCATGGCCGCGAGCTTCTTGGCGACGTCCTCAAGACCCCGGGCCTTCTTCCGCCAGTCCCGGGCGGCGTCCCAGACGACCTCCTCCTTGGCGCCGTCGACGGCCTGCTTCAGGTTTGCGCGCTGCGGGCCGGTCATCAGTCGTCACCCGGGCCGCAGGAAGCGTCGAGGTCCCGGCCGGTGGCGGAGGTGAAGTTGGGCGCGTCACAGCTGTCCACCTTGTTCTTGAGCACCAAGGCGTCGGTGGTGACGTTGTCCTCGGCCTGGCCGAGGAGCTTGCCGCTGTCGATCAGGCCTTCGCGGTACTCCCGGAGGCCCGTCGAGAGCTGGTTGAGCTGCTTGAGCACGTTCTGCTGTGCCTTCTGCCCGTGGGTGCCGAGGTTGGCGCCGGCCCACGAGCCTCCGAAGTGGCTGGGGTCGAAGCGCGACATGTCCGAGCCCTTCAGCTCCGACGCTGCGGTCTCGAGCAGCTCGAGGGCGCTGTCGACCGCCTCGACCGCCTCCTGCACCTGCTGCATGAGTGCGTACGCGGCGCCCACCGGCGCCAGCATCGGGTTGAGACCGAACACCAGCTGTTGTTGAGTCACTCTTCTCGCCCTTCCCCCTCGTGACCTGCTTCGCCGTCTATTCCCTCGCCCCGCAGGCGTAAACCTGGTTTCTTGGCGGGTGCGCCAGATCACAGGCCGGCACCGGACTCTACCGGCCACCGGTGTCGCAGGACGAGCGCCGACGCCGGCCGGGGGTGTGCCCGCGCTAGGGTCTGGCCTCTTGTCGGGCGGTCGTGGAGAGGGTGTGGCGGAAGTGCGCTCAAGGCTCGGGTTGGTGGCGTGTGCCTGCGTCTCGGTGCTGGTGCTGACCGCGTGCGGCGGCGAGGACGGGCAGGCGTCCCCCGGCTCCCCGGGACCCGAGGCCCCGTCGTCGCCGGCGGTCGGGACGGAGGGTCCCGAGGAGACTCCGAGCCAGGAGGAGGAGCCGAGCGTTCCCCTTGCCTCCGGAGACCTGATGGAGTTCGACGTCCTCGAGGTGCGCGCCCCTCGCGGGTGGGTGCTGGACGACGACCAGTTCAGTGAGCAGACCGGCGCGACGCACCCCGAGCTGGACGGATTCATCGGCCTGACGGTCGCCGACGACGTCCTGGTGGAGCTCGGGAGGGAGCCCATGTCGCTGGACGAGCTGGCGGAGCTCGACCTGGGGCTGATCCCCGAGCCCCATCAGGTGCGCCGCAGGGAGAACGTCGAGCTGGACGGGGTGGAGTTCTACCGCCTCTCCGGCCAGCGGCGCGGCGAGTGGACGGACGTCTACGGCACCAACCGGGAGGGCAAGACGGTGATGCTCAGCATCGACTTCCGCCACAAGGTGCCGGAGAAGGAGCGACGTCGGGTGGTGGCCTCGGTGCTGCCTACCCTCAAGTGGCGCTGATTGGCGCTGAGCCGCCGCTGGGAGTGTGAGCGGGGTCTCGTCCCCCGTTCGGCGTATCTGGTAACGAGCGTAGTAGATAACTACTACAGTACGTAGTAGTTGACGAGCCGGAGTGGGCCGGACGTCCGAACACCTCATGAATGGAGTGGCGAGATGCGTGCAACGCTTGACAAGGTCCTGTCCGGTATCGGCCTGTTGCTGGCTGTGGTGCTGGTGATCGCGGGTGGTCTGCTGACGTGGGCCAACACGTTCATCGGTGAGCAGGTGGAGCAGCAGTTCTCCGCGCAGGACATCACGATGCCGACGCAGGAGGCGATCGACGGTCAGGTGGAGGCCGGTGGCCTGAGCAAGGCCGATGGTGAGGCACTGGAGGAGTTCGCGGGCGAGACGCTGGACAATGGTCCGGCGGCCAAGGCGTACGCGGACAACTACATCCTGGCGCACATGAACGGTCAGGGCGCGGCGCTCAACGACGGTGAGCCGGTGACCTACGAGGAGGCCTCGGGCATCGGTCGGGAGAAGATGGCTGCGGTCTCGGCTAACCCGGACGCGACCGACGACGAGGTTGCCGAGGCGGAGGCCTGGATGGAGCTGCGGGAGTCGCTGTTCATGGGCAACACGCTGCGGGGCCTGCTCCTGTACGGGTACGCGTTCGCCACGATCGGCACCATCGCCGGGTACGCCGCGATCGCCGCCTTCGTGGGCGCTGCTCTCTTCCTGATCCTGGGCCTGCTCGGTCTCGCCCACTCGCGCAAGGTTGCCAGCGCGGAGGCCTGAGCGGTTCGGAAGGAACGGCTCGTTCCCTCGGGGACGGGCCGTTCCTGCGTGCTGTGACAGGCTCTCGGGGAACGGGGGACAGCAGGTCGAGCACGATGGAGGCAACATGCAGCAGGTCAGGGCAGTGGTGGCACGCGCGAAGGGCGCGCCGGTCACGATCGAGACGATCAACGTGCCGGACGCCGGTCCCGGCGAGGCGGTCGTGAAGGTGCAGTCGTGCGGCGTCTGCCACACCGATCTGCACTACCGCGAGGGCGGCATCAACGACGACTACCCGTTCCTGCTGGGGCACGAGGCCGCCGGCATCGTGGAGCAGGTCGGGGAGGGCGTCACCGAGGTGGCGCCAGGTGACTTCGTCGTCCTCAACTGGCGGGCCGTCTGCGGCGAGTGCCGTGCGTGCCGCCGCGGCGAGCCGCAGTACTGCTTCGCCACGCACAACGCCACCCAGAAGATGACCCTGGAGGACGGCACCGAGCTCACCCCGGCGCTGGGCATCGGCGCCTTCGCCGAGAAGACCCTCGTCGCGGCCGGGCAGTGCACCAAGGTCGACCCGAGCGCGCGTCCGGCGGCCGTCGGGCTGCTGGGCTGCGGTGTGATGGCGGGGATCGGCGCCGCGATCAACACCGGCGGCGTGGGCCGCGGCAAGTCGGTCGCGGTCATCGGCTGCGGCGGCGTGGGTGCCGCGGCGGTGGCCGGGTCGGCGCTGGCCGGAGCGGCGAAGGTGATCGCCGTCGACCTCGACCCCCGCAAGCTCGAGCGGGCCCGTGAGCTCGGCGCCACGCACGTCGTGGACGGCTCCAGCAGCGACGTGGTCGAGGAGGTCAGGCGGCTCACCGACGGTCACGGCGCCGACGTGGTGATCGACGCCGTCGGCCGCCCCGAGACGTGGCGGCAGGCCTTCTACGCCCGAGACCTGGCCGGCACGGTGGTGCTGGTGGGCGTGCCGACGCCCGACATGCAGATCCCCGACATCCCGCTGGCCGACGTCTTCGGGCGCGGCGGCTCCCTCAAGTCGAGCTGGTACGGCGACTGCCTGCCCTCGCGCGACTTCCCGATGCTCGTCGACCTCTACCAGCAGGGCCGGCTCGACCTGGACGCCTTCGTCACCGAGGAGATCGGTCTCGACGACGTCGAGGCGGCCTTCGAGAAGATGCACGGCGGCGACGTGCTCCGTTCGGTGGTGGTCCTGTGAGCGGGCTGCGGGTCGACCACGCGGTCGTCTCCGGAACCTTCTCCCTGGACGGCGAGACCCACCAGGTGGACAACAACGTCTGGGTGGTCGGGGACGACGCCGAGTGCGTGGTGATCGACGCCCCGCACGACGTGGAGGCGATCCTGGCGCTGGTGGGGGACAGGAAGGTGCGCGCCATCGCCTGCACCCACGCGCACGACGACCACGTCCGGGTGGCCCCGGCCCTGCGGGAGCGGGTGGTCGCCCCGATCCTGCTGCACCCCGAGGAGCGTCCGCTCTGGGAGCTGACCCACCCCGACCAGCTGTGGGACGTCGACCTGGCCGACGGCCAGGAGATCGAGGTGGCCGGGACCAGGTTCCGGGTGCTGCACACCCCGGGTCACGCGCCCGGCGCGGTCTGCTTCCACTTCCCCGAGCTCGGGTGCGTCTTCACCGGCGACACCCTCTTCCAGGGCGGGCCGGGAGCGACCGGCCGCAGCTTCAGCGACCGCGGGGTCCTGGAGGAGTCGATCCGTCGCGCTCTTTGGCCGCTGGGCGACGACACCGTGGTTCACACCGGTCACGGCGACGACACCACGATCGGTGCCGAGCGGGTCCGTCTGGACGGCGAGGGCTGAGGCGAGCGGCGCCGGCTCGCCGTTCTCGGCACCGGCGCCAGTTTGACCCGCGTCGGGGGTGCGGGAGAGGTTGGAGTGGTGGAAGTGGTGTGAGCGGAGTCTCACGGGCCACTTCCGTTATCTACTATCCAACGTAGTAGATAACTACTACGGTACGTAGTAGTTGACGAGCCGGAGTGGGCCGGACGTCCGAACACCTCATGAATGGAGTGGCGAGATGCGTGCAACGCTTGACAAGGTCCTGTCCGGTATCGGCCTGTTGCTGGCTGTGGTGCTGGTGATCGCGGGTGGTCTGCTGACGTGGGCCAACACGTTCATCGGTGAGCAGGTGGAGCAGCAGTTCTCCGCGCAGGACATCACGATGCCGACGCAGGAGGCGATCGACGGTCAGGTGGAGGCCGGTGGCCTGAGCAAGGCCGATGGTGAGGCACTGGAGGAGTTCGCGGGCGAGACGCTGGACAACGGTCCGGCGGCCAAGGCGTACGCGGACAACTACATCCTGGCGCACATGAACGGTCAGGGCGCGGCGCTCAACGACGGTGAGCCGGTGACCTACGAGGAGGCCTCGGGCATCGGTCGGGAGAAGATGGCTGCGGTCTCGGCGAACCCGGACGCGACCGACGACGAGGTTGCCGAGGCGGAGGCCTGGATGGAGCTGCGGGAGTCGCTGTTCATGGGCAACACGCTGCGGGGCCTGCTCCTGTACGGGTACGCGTTCGCCACGATCGGCACCATCGCCGGGTACGCCGCGATCGCCGCGTTCGTGGGCGCTGCTCTCTTCCTGATCCTGGGCCTGCTCGGTCTCGCCCACTCGCGCAAGGTTGCCAGCGCGGAGGCCTGAGCGGTTCGGAAGGAACGGCTCGTCCCCTCGGGGACGGGCCGTTCTGCGTGTCCGGAGCCTCTAGACTCCCTCCCCATGCCGCTCCCCGTGAACAGGCGCAGGCTCCCACCGCTGCTCCCCGTGGTGCTCGTGCTGGCCGTCCTCCTCGCCGCCTGCAGCTCCCCGAGCCCGGCGACGCGGGAGCCCCGGGGGCGGGCGGACGAGGCCGTCCCCGAGGCGGGCGTCCTGGCCGCCGCGGAGCCCTCGGCCGCCGAGGCCCTCGGGCTCGCCGAGGGGTGGGGTCCCACGGCGGCCGAGCTGGACCACGCCGCCACCCTGGTGGCGGGGCTGAGCACCGCCGAGCTCGCCGGCCAGGTGATGGTGGTGCCCTGGTCGGGGGTCCGCGCGCCCACCCGGCTGCTGCGCCGCCACCATGTCGGTGGGTTCATCTGGTTCTCCGAGAACGTCGTCTCCGTGGCGCAGGTGCGCCGGGTCAACCGGGCGCTGCGCCGGGCCTCTGGCCGGGAGTGGCCCCTGTTCCTCGGGATCGACCAGGAGGGGGGAGCCGTGGCCCGTCTCGAGCGCGGCGTGACCCGGCTGCCCAGCTTCATGACGGCCGGTGCGGCCCGCCGCCCCGGGCTGACCCGGGCGGCCGCGGCGGCCGGCGGGCGCGAGCTGAGGGCCCTGGGGTTCACCGCCAACTTCGCCCCGGTCGCCGACGTCACCGTGGGTCCCGCGGACCCCACCATCGGCGCCCGGTCGGCCTCGTCCTCGCCCGCCCAGGTCGCGGTGCAGGCGCTGGCCGCGGTCCGCGGGCTGGGTGACGCGGGCCTGGTGGCCCCGCTCAAGCACTTCCCCGGGCACGGGTCGGTGCGCGGCGACAGCCATCTCACCCTGCCCCGGCAGGAACGCCGCCTGGCGGCGCTGCGCCGCGCCGACCTGAGGCCCTTCGCCGAGGCGGTGCGCGCCGGCGCCCCCGCGGTGATGACCGGCCACCTCGACGTGCGGGCGGTGGACCCCGGCACCCCCGCCTCGCTGTCACGTCGCGTGGTGCACGGGCTGCTGCGCCAGCAGCTCGGCTTCGACGGCCTGGTCGTCACCGACTCGCTGAGCATGGCGGCGGTCACCCGCACCCGGTCGCCGGAACAGGCGGCGGTCCAGGCGCTGCGCGCGGGGTCCGACGTGCTGCTGATGCCGGCCGACGTGGGCCGGGCTCGCGCCGGGATCGTCCGGGCGGTGCGCCGGGGCCACCTCTCCCGCACCCGGCTGGAGCAGGCTGCGGCGCGTCAGGTCGCCCTGCTCCTGCACCACCGCCGGGCCACGGGCGCGCCGCCCGGGTCGGCCCGGTCCGCGGCCCTGGCCTGGTCCCGGGCCGCGGTGACGGTCGCCTCCGGGCCGTGCCACGGGCGGCTGGTGGGGCGCCGGGTGACGCCGGTGGGCGACCGGGCCGCGGTCCGGGCCTTCCTGCCCGCCGCCCGGGCCGCCGGGCTGCGGGTGGGACCGCGAGGAGCCCGGGTCGCCTTCCTGCGCCCCGGGGCCCCCGCGCTCCCCGCGGCCGTGACGGTGGCGGTCGACGCCCCCTGGGTGCTGGCCCGGGCCCGGTCGCGGGTCCGGGTGGCGGCCTACGGCGACACCCCGCTGGCGATGCGGGCGGTGGCCGACGTGCTGGTCGGCCGGCGGCCGGCTCCCGGACGGTTGCCGGTGCCGGTTCCCGGGTCGCAGCGACCCGGCTGCTGAGCCCAGGTCGGGCGGCTCAGAACGGGCGCACCAGCAGTGCCCGGCCGACGCCGTCGACCCGGGTCAGCACCACCGTCGCCTCCTCGTCGCCGGTGAGCGCCAGTCGCTTGCGCAGCTGCTCGGGCACCACCTCGACGCCACGCTTCTTGATCGTCAGCGGGCCGATGTTGCGCGCGACCAGCGCGGCCCGCAGCTGCTTCTCCCGGAAGGGCAGCTCGTCGATGACGTAGTAGGAGCGCATGAAGGGGCTGCGGAAGGACTTGTCCGAGGTGACGTAGGCGATGTGGGGGTCGAGCAGGCCGCCCTCGACCCCGGCCGCGACCGCGGTCACCAGTCCGGCCCGGATGACCGCGCCGTCCGGCTCGTAGAGGTGCTGGCCCAGCGGGCGCACCGGGCGCTCCTGCCCGTCGTAGGGGTCGTCCTCGGCCGTCAGGGAGGCGAGGCCCGCCCCGGAGATCACCGTCGCCCGGCGGCTGGTGGTGGCCAGCGAGGACGACCAGAGCGCCGCTTCCTTGACCTCGCCCTCGTCGCTGACCCACTCCGCCTCGACGCCCTCGGGGACCAGGTCGTGACCGATGCCGGGGGCCACCTTGACCACGGCGCTCGCCGCCCGCCCGCCGGTGAGGAGGTCGGCCACGAACGACCAGGGCGGGGTCCATCCCTCCCGGTCGAAGACACGGCCGCGCGCGCCTCGGCGGGCGGGATCGGCGAAGACCGCGCCGAAGGTGCCGAGGTCCAGGGCGGTGGCGTCGGCGGCCATCACCGCGCCCGCGAGCCCGAGAGCGGCCAGGTTGGCCTCCGCCATCGCCACCCGGACCGGGTCGAGGTCGACCCCGGCGCTGACCAGCCCGGCGCGGGAGAAGGCGGCCAGGTCGCCGCCGATCCCGCAGCCGAGGTCGACCACCGACGCGGGCCGCGCCGCGGCCAGCCGGGCGGCCCGGTGGTCGGCGACCCGGCGCCGGGTCGCCTGCTCCAGCGCGTCGGGGGTGAAGTACATCGAGACCGCGTCCTCGCCGAACTTGGGCACGGCGCGGACCCTCAGCCCGACGGTGGTCAGGGCCGCGGCGGCCCGGTCGGGGTCGTGACCGAGCCGGCGGACGGCGGCGGCGGCGCGCAGGGGATCGCCCTCGGCGTCGGCATAGGCATGGGTGGCCTGCTCCAGCAGTCGCTGGCCGTCGTCGGTGAGCAGCCAGCGGAAGGTCTCCAGGTCCACGGACGACATAGTGGCAGGAGGGGACCTCTCTGGCACTCGGTCAGGGGGAGTGCTAACGTTTCCACTGGCACTCTCACCCTGAGGCTGCCAACACTCGTGAACGGTCCGTGATCCCCGCGACGGCGCTGGCCAGCCACGAGAACCCAGACAGTCCGCGCCCCGCGGGCGCACGCTACGTGGAGAAAGTGGAGGTCGGCACTGTGTCGGTCAACATCAAGCCCCTCGAGGACCGCATCGTCGTCAAGCCGCTCGACGCCGAGCAGACCACGGCCTCTGGCCTGGTCATCCCGGACACCGCCAAGGAGAAGCCCCAGGAGGGCGAGGTCGTGGCCGTGGGTCCGGGTCGCTTCGGCGAGGGTGGCACCGAGCGCATTCCCATGGACATCTCCGTGGGCGACAAGGTCATCTACAGCAAGTACGGCGGCACCGAGGTGAAGTACTCCGGTGGCGAGTACCTCATCCTCTCCGGCCGCGACGTGCTGGCCATCGTTTCCTGATCGTTCCCCGGTCCCGGACGCCCCGGCCCACCGTGCACCTGTGCCGGTCGGCCGGGCGTCCGGGTCCGTCCATTTGAGGAGGAGTCCACATGCCCAAGATCCTGGAGTTCGACGAGAACGCTCGTCGTGCCCTCGAGCGCGGAGTCGACGCGCTCGCCAACACCGTCAAGGTGACGCTCGGCCCGAAGGGGCGCTACGTCGTCCTGGACAAGAAGTGGGGCGCCCCCACGATCACCAACGACGGTGTCACCGTCGCGCGTGAGATCGAGCTCGACGACCCGTTCGAGAACCTCGGCGCCCAGCTCACCAAGGAGGTCGCCACCAAGACCAACGACATCGCGGGTGACGGCACCACCACCGCGACCGTGCTGGCCCAGGCGATGGTCCACGAGGGCCTGCGCGCCGTCGCGGCCGGCGCGAACCCGATGGGTCTCAAGCGCGGCATGGACGCCGCCGCCGAGGCGGTCGGCGACGCGCTGCGCGAGGCGGCCCGCGAGGTGGAGTCCAAGGAGGACATGGCCTCGGTGGCCACCATCTCCAGCCGCGACGCCCACATCGGCGAGCTGCTCGCCGAGGCCTTCGACAAGGTCGGCAAGGACGGCGTGATCACCGTCGAGGAGTCCAACACCATGGGCACCGAGCTGGAGTTCACCGAGGGGATGCAGTTCGACAAGGGCTACATCTCGGCGTACTTCGTCTCCGACCCCGAGCGGATGGAGGCCGTCCTGGACGACCCCTACATCCTCCTGGTGCAGAGCAAGATCTCCTCGGTCGCCGAGCTGCTGCCCCTGCTGGAGAAGGTCATCGCCACCGGGAAGCCGCTCTTCATCCTCGCCGAGGACGTCGAGGGCGAGGCGCTCTCCACCCTGGTGGTCAACAAGATCCGCGGCACCTTCAACGCGGTGGCCGTCAAGAGCCCCGCCTTCGGTGACCGCCGCAAGGCGATGATGCAGGACATCGCGACCCTGACCGGTGGTCAGGTCATCGCCGCCGAGGTCGGCCTCAAGCTCGACCAGGTCGGCCTCGAGGTCCTGGGCCAGGCCCGCCGGGTCGTGGTCACCAAGGACGAGACCACCATCGTCGACGGCGCCGGCGACAAGGCCGAGGTCGAGGGCCGGGTCAACCAGATCAAGGCCGAGATCGAGAACACCGACTCCGACTGGGACCGGGAGAAGCTCCAGGAGCGGCTCGCGAAGCTGGCCGGCGGCGTGTGCGTCATCAAGGTCGGCGCCCACACCGAGGTCGAGCTCAAGGAGAAGAAGCACCGGATCGAGGACGCCGTCTCCGCGACGCGCGCCGCGATCGAGGAGGGCATCGTCGCCGGCGGCGGCTCCGCCCTGGTGCACGCCGTCTCCGTGCTCGAGGACAACCTCGGGCTGACCGGCGACGAGGCGATGGGTGTGCGCATCGTGCGTCGCTCCGCCGACGAGCCGCTGCGCTGGATCGCGGAGAACGGTGGGATCAACGGCTACGTCGTGACCACCAAGGTCCGTGAGCTGGGCGTCGGCAACGGCTACAACGCCGCCACCGACGAGTACGGCGACCTGGTCGCCCAGGGGGTGCTCGACCCGGTCAAGGTCACGCGCTCGGCCCTGGTCAACGCCACCTCGATCGCCGGCATGCTGCTGACGACCGAGACCCTGGTCGTGGAGAAGCCCGCCGACGAGGACGAGGCTCCGGCCGCCGGCCACGGCCACGGCCACTGACCGACGCCTCACCACACGCTGCGGCCCGCCGCCCCCCAGGGGGTGGCGGGCCGTCGCCATTTCGGCGACCGCCCGTACGGTGTGGGGGTGGAGAAGCGTCAGGTCGCGGTCGTCGACATCGACGGCGTGCTCGCCGACGTGCGCCACCGCGTGCGTCACGTGACGTCCTCGCCCAAGGACTGGGGCGCCTTCTTCGCCGCCGCCCGGCACGACCCGCCGCTCGCCGAGGGGATCGAGGTGGTCCGCCGGCTGGCCGAGGTCTACGACATCGTCTACCTCTCCGGGCGCCCGGAGCAGTGCCGGCGCGACACCGAGGAGTGGTTCCGCCGCCACCGGCTGCCGCCCGGCGAGCTGCTGCTGCGCGGGAGCCGGGACCGGCGACCGGCTCGGGTGATGAAGGTCGGCGAGCTGCGGCGGATCGCCACGGAGGCCGAGGTCGTGGTGCACGTCGACGACGACCCGGAGGTGGTCGCGGCCTCCCGCGCCGCCGGCTTCGACGTGCTCCCCGCGACCTGGATGCCGGAGCAGGCCGACGAGGCCGCCGCCCTGCACCACGCCCAGGAGGCGGAGGGCCGGAGCTGAGCGCAGCCTCAGCAGCGGGGCCGGGGGACCGCCCGGTCCGCGGTCTTGAGGCGCCAGATCCGCTTGGCCATCCCACACTCGGGCACCGTGACGTCGTAGCGGCTCTCCACCGCCTCGCGGAGCCGGTGGCCGGCCTCGGCGTTCCAGACCTCGAACGGGGCCACCTCCACCAGCCAGGTCGGGGCGTCGGGCCCCTCCACGAGCGAGACGAGCTCCTCGTAGTCGGGGTCCAGCGTGCGCATCGGGAGGCTCCACATGTACGGGTACGGCGAGGGGAGGCCGCTGCCGGCCTGCACGTCCGCGCGTCCGCCGAAGACGGTCAGCGTGTCACCGGGCTCGGCGACCTCGGCCACCGAGGAGCCGGTGTCGTCCTCACCGGTGCTGCCTATCCAGCCCGGGTCGACGACCAGCCAGGCCGTCACGCAGACCAGGCAGGAGACCGCGGCCGCGATCACCGGGCCCGGCACGAGCATCGCGCCGCGCTCCAGGGTGCCGCAGAGCGCCGCGAGGGCCAGCGCGGTGGCCGGGACGAGGGCGAAGAGGTAGTCGCGCCAGAAGCTCCCACTGGCGACGAGGGCGTAGAGCTCGTAGGCGACCATCGCGGTGATGGCCGCGGTCAGGGCGGGATGGGCACGGAACAGACGGGGGAGTCGCGCGACGAAGAGGCTGAGGACCACCGCTATCCCGGAGAGGAACGCCACCGCGAGCAGCCCCAGCGCCCGCAGGTGGTTGGCGGCGGAGGGGCGCGCCTCCAGGACGGCGTTGGCGTCGGCGCGGAAGCCGACGACGGCGTAGGCCAGGGTGTCGAGGTCGACACCGGCCCAGAGCGCCCAGAGCACGGTGGCGACGGGCTGGACGGCCGCGCCGACCAGCCCCGCGGCGGCGAGCCGGGCGAACGAGGCCCCGCTGATCCGGTCGGTCGCCCACGAGGCGATCAGCAGCACCGCGGCGAAGACCAGGGACCCCAGCAGGCTCTGCTTGAGCCCCGTGGCCAGCGAGCCGGTCAGCCCCGCCAGCAGGGCCAGCGCCCAGGCGCCGCGGGTCGCCTCGCGGCGCAGTGCCAGGAGGGCGAGCCAGCAGCTCCCCATCACGAGCGGGATGCCGAGCACCTCGCCCTTGACGTCGACGGGGTCGATGAGCGGGTTGCCGAGGATGGCCGCGGTGCAGATCGCCACCCAGACCGGCGCCCTCTCCCCGGCGATGCTCCGGGCCGCGCCGGCCGCGAGGAGGACGACGAGCGCGCAGCCGACCGCTCCCAGGATGCGGACCGCGGTGATGCCACCGAGGGCGTCGAGCACCCGGAAGACGAGGATCAGCAGGGGCGGACGGTCCACGAAGTAGGGGCCGTAGAGGGAGTCGGGCGCAGGGTCCCAGCTGCGGGCCACCAGTGTGAAACCCGCCTCGTCCGCGCCCGGGGACTGGCCGACGCCGAGGAGGCGCAGGACGAGCACGACGAGTGCGCATCCACCGACCACCCAGCGGTGGTGCTGCTTGAGCGGCATGTCCCCCCTCGGGTGTGGTCTGCCCTGAGCCAGCATGCGGCTCGGATCCTGTGTGGTCAAAGTAGGATGGAGAGGTGGAGATCCCTGAGAAGTTCGCAAGCCTCGGCCTCACCTACGACGACGTGCTGCTGCTGCCGGGGGAGTCCGACCTCGCGCCCGACGAGATCGACACCACGACGCGGCTGACCCGGGAGATCTCCCTGCGCGTGCCCCTGCTCAGCGCCGCCATGGACACCGTCACCGAGTCGCGGATGGCGATCGCCATGGCCCGTGAGGGCGGCATGGGCGTGCTCCACCGCAACCTGTCGATCGAGGACCAGGCATACCAGGTCGACCTGGTCAAGCGGACCCAGACCGGCATCATCTCCAACCCCGTGGTGATCGGGCCGGACGCCACCCTGGAGGACCTCGACCGCATCTGCGGGGAGTACCGGGTCTCCGGGCTCCCGGTGGTCGACGGCGACCAGCGGCTCCTGGGCATCATCACCAACCGCGACCTGCGCTTCACCCCCCTGGCCGAGTGGGCGACCACCAAGGTCGACGAGGTGATGACCCACATGCCGCTGGTCACCGGCGAGGTGGGCATCTCGCGGGAGGACGCCACCGCACTGCTGCGCCAGCACAAGCGCGAGCGACTCCCGCTGGTCGACGCCGACGGCCGCCTGGCCGGGCTGATCACGGTCAAGGACTTCGTGAAGTCCGAGCAGTTCCCCCGCGCCTCCAAGGACGCCGACGGGCGCCTGCTCGTGGGCGCGGCCATCGGCTACTTCGGCGACGCCTGGCAACGCGCCACCACCCTGGTCGAGGCCGGCGTCGACGTGCTGGTCGCCGACACCGCCCACGGTCACGTGCACCTGCTCCTGGAGATGGTCCGCCGGCTCAAGGCCGACCCGGCGACCCGCCACGTCCAGGTGATCGGCGGCAACGTCGCCACCCGCGCGGGCGCCCAGGCCTTCGTCGACGCCGGTGCCGACGCGGTCAAGGTCGGCGTCGGCCCCGGGTCGATCTGCACCACCCGGGTGGTCACCGGCGTCGGTGTCCCGCAGGTCAGCGCCATCTACGAGGCGTCGCTGGCGGCGCGGCCCGCCGGCGTCCCGGTGATCGCCGACGGCGGGATGAAGCACTCCGGCGAGATCGCCAAGGCGCTGGTCGCCGGCGCCGACTCGGTGATGCTCGGCTCGCTGCTCGCCGGCTGCGAGGAGTCCCCGGGTGAGCTGGTCTTCGTCAACGGCAAGCAGTTCAAGTCCTACCGCGGCATGGGATCGTTGGCCGCGATGTCGAGCCGGGGCAAGAAGTCCTACTCCAAGGACCGCTACTTCCAGGCCGAGGTCACCAGCGACGACCAGATCGTGCCCGAGGGCATCGAGGGTCAGGTGGCCTACCGCGGCCCGCTCGGGGCGGTCGCCCACCAGCTGATCGGCGGCCTCAACCAGTCCATGTTCTACGTCGGCGCCCGCACCGTGCCCGAGCTCCAGGAGAAGGGCCAGTTCGTCCGGATCACCTCGGCGTCGCTCAAGGAGAGCCACCCGCACGGCGTCCAGATGACCGTCGAGGCGCCCAACTACTCCGGCCTGTGAGGTCGTGCCCGCCCACACCCGTGACCTGCTCGTGAAAGGCTGCCCCCCGTGACCGAGATCGAGATCGGCAAGAACAAGCGTGCCCGCCGGGCCTACGCCTTCGACGACGTGGCCATCGTGCCCTCGCGCCGCACGCGCGACCCCGAGGAGGTGAGCGTGGCGTGGCAGATCGACGCCTACCGCTTCGACCTCCCGGTGCTCGCGGCGCCGATGGACTCGGTGATGTCGCCGGAGACCGCGATCGCCTTCGGGCGGCTCGGCGGGCTGGGGGTGCTCAACCTCGAGGGCCTGTGGACCCGCTACGAGGACCCCTCGCCCCTGCTGGAGGAGGTCGCCTCGCTCTCCGGCGTCGACGCGACCGCCCGGATGCAGGAGATCTACACCGAGCCGGTCAAGGCCGAGCTGATCAGCGCCCGGCTCCACCAGATGCGTGACGCGGGCGTCACGGTCGCCGGCTCGCTGTCCCCGCAGCGGACCAAGGAGTTCGCCAAGACGGTGGTCGACGCGGGCGTCGACATGTTCGTCATCCGCGGCACCACCGTCTCGGCCGAGCACGTCTCCAGCCAGTCCGAGCCGCTCAACCTCAAGGAGTTCATCTACGAGCTCGACGTGCCGGTGGTGGTCGGCGGCTGCGCGACCTACCAGGCCGCCCTGCACCTGATGCGGACCGGTGCGGCCGGCGTCCTGGTCGGCTTCGGCGGCGGCGCGGCGCACACCACCCGCACCGTGCTGGGGATCGCCGTCCCGATGGCCAGCGCGGTGGCCGACGTCGCCGCGGCCCGCCGCGACTACCTCGACGAGTCGGGCGGGCGCTACGTGCACGTGATCGCGGACGGCTCGATCGGTCGCTCCGGCGACGTGGCCAAGGCGATCGCCTGCGGCGCCGACGCGGTGATGGTCGGCTCGCCGCTGGCCCGGGCCTCCGACGCTCCGGGCCGGGGCTTCCACTGGGGCACCGAGGCGCACCACGCCGACCTGCCGCGCGGGCAGCGCGTCGGCTTCGAGCCCGTCGGGACGCTGGAGGAGATCCTCTTCGGCCCCTCGCACGTGGCCGACGGCACGATGAACCTGATCGGTGCGCTCAAGCGGTCGATGGCCACCACCGGCTACACCGAGCTCAAGGAGTTCCAGCGCGTCGAAGTGGTCCTTGGCTGAGCCCTCGCGACTGCGGGCGTGAGGGGACGCCCGGTCGGCCGGCACCGGCCGTCCGGCAAAATGGAGGCATGGCCACTCCCATCGCACTGAACCCGGCCTCCCGCGCCGCCGCGCTCGAGGCGATGCAGTCCACCGAGCTCGACGTCCTGGTCGTGGGCGGCGGGATCGTCGGCGTCGGCGCGGCGCTCGACGCCGTCACCCGGGGCCTGAGCACGGCGCTGGTCGAGCAGCGCGACCTCGCCAGCGGCACCAGCAGCCGCAGCTCCAAGCTGGTGCACGGCGGGCTGAGGTACCTGGAGATGTTCGACTTCGCGCTGGTCAAGGAGGCGCTGGAGGAGCGCGGCCTGCTGCTGACCCGGCTGGCCCCCCACCTGGTCCGCCCGGTGCCCTTCCTCTACCCGCTGGAGCACGCCTGGCAGCGCCCGTACGTCGGCGCCGGCGTCGCGCTCTACGACTCGATGGCCATGGCCGGCAAGTACGACATGGGCGTGCCCAAGCACAAGCACCTGTTCCGCAAGCAGCTGGCCCGGATGGCGCCCGACCTGCGCACCGACGACCTGCACGGCGCGATCCGCTACTACGACTGCCAGGTCGACGACGCCCGGCTGGTGATGACCGTGGCCCGCACGGCGGCCAACAACGGCGCGCACGTCGCGACCCGGACCAAGGTGACCGGCTTCCTGCGCGAGGGGGACCGGGTGGTCGGGGTGAGTGCCCGGGACCTGGAGAACGGCGTCGACCTGGAGGTGCGGGCCAAGGTCGTGATCAACGCGGCCGGCGTCTGGACCGACCAGATCCAGGAGATGATGGGCGGCGAGGGAGCGCTGGAGGTGGACGCCTCCAAGGGCATCCACCTGGTGGTGCCCCGCGACCGGATCCGCTCCGAGTGCGGCTTCATCACCAAGACCGAGAAGTCGGTGCTCTTCGTGATCCCGTGGGGCCCGCACTGGATCATCGGCACCACCGACACCCCCTGGGACCTCGACCTGGCCCACCCGGCGGCCAGTCGCACCGACATCACCTACCTGCTCGAGCACATCAACCGCCTGCTCAAGGTGCCGCTCGACCTCGAGGACGTGGTCGGGGTCTACGCCGGCCTGCGCCCGCTGCTCAAGCCGCTGCGCAAGGTCGGCGCCGAGGCGGAGACCACCAAGCTGTCGCGGGAGCACACCACGATCAGCCCGGTCCCCGGTCTGGTGCTGATCGCGGGCGGCAAGCTCACCACCTACCGGGTGATGGGCAAGGACGCGGTCGACGTCGCCTTCGACGGCGTCGGGTCGGTGCTGCCCAGCATCACCGACCGGGTCCCGCTGGTCGGGGCCTACGGGTTCGAGACGCGGACCAACCAGCGGGTGGCCCTGGCCCGGGCCGCCGGCCTGCAGGTCGGACGGATCGACCACCTGCTGGGCCGCTACGGCGGCCTGGTCGACGAGGTGCTGGCCCTGGTGGAGGCCCGGCCCGAGCTAGCGGCGCCGCTGACCGGCGCTCCGGACTACCTGGCCGCCGAGGTCGTCTACGCGGTGACCCACGAGGGCGCCCGGCACCTCGACGACGTGCTGACCCGGCGTACCCGGATCTCCATCGAGACCTTCGACCGCGGGGTGCTCGCGGCACCCGAGGCGGCCCGGCTGATGGCCGGCGAGCTCGGCTGGGACGAGGCGACCACCGCCTCGGAGGTCGACCACTACCTGCGCCGGGTCGAGGCGGAGCGCCGCAGCCAGCTGATGGCCACCGACCAGGAGGCCGACGAGGCGCGGGTGCAGGCCCCGGAGATCGTGGGCGGTCCGCCCGCCTGACCGGTCGCGGACCTCTGGGAGGCCGGTGCCTACTGCGGGGTAGCAGCGGAGACGTGGGTCACATACTCTCAGTACATGACTGCCAGCTCCCCCCGCGGCCCGCTGACCGACGGTCCCCGTGACCCCGAGCACGACCCGAGCGCCAGCTGGGCGCTCGAGCCCGACTACGTGGCGCGGCTGACGGGCCGGGTCGTCGCCTCCGGGTCGCAGACCCACGAGGTGCGCTCCCCGCTGGACGACGCACCGCTGGCCCGCCTGCCCCAGAGCAGCCCCGAGGACGTCGAGCTCGCCCTGGCCCGGGCGCGCCGCGTCCAGGAGTCGTGGGCCCGGACCCCGGTCGCCGACCGGGCGCGGATGCTGCTGCGGCTGCACGACCTGGTGCTGGACCGGCAGGACGAGATCACCGAGCTCATCTGCCTGGAGTCGGGCAAGGCCCGCAAGGACGCCTTCCTGGAGGTGGCGCACGTCGCGATGACCGCGCGCTACTACGCCCGCACCGGCGCCGGCCACCTCGCCACCCACCGGGTCCCGGGCATGTTCCCGATGCTCACCCGGGTCGACGTCAACCGGATCCCCAAGGGCGTCGTCGGGATCATCTCGCCGTGGAACTACCCCTTCACCCTGGCCCTGTGCGACGGCCTCCCCGCCCTGATGGCCGGCAACGCGGTGGTCGCCAAGCCCGACTCCCAGACCACGCTCACGGCCCTGCTGGGCCTCGAGCTGCTCGAGGCGGCCGGGTTCCCGGTCGACCTGTGGCAGGTCGTGGCCGGCCAGGGGGCCGAGGTCGGCACCCCGTTGATCGCCGGCGTCGACTACCTCTGCTTCACCGGCTCCACCGCGACCGGCAGGGTGATCGCCCAGCAGTGCGCGGAGCGGCTCATCGGCTGCTCCCTGGAGCTGGGCGGCAAGAACCCGATGCTGGTGCTGCGCGACGCCCAGGTCGAGCGCGCCGCCGACGGCGCGGTGCGGGGCGCCTTCTCCAACTCCGGCCAGCTCTGCATCTCGATGGAGCGCCTCTACGTCGCCGACCAGGTCTACGACCGCTTCGTGGAGCGGTTCGTGGCCCGCACCGAGGCGATGGCGCTGGGGGCCAGCTCCGACTGGGAGGTCGACATGGGGACGCTGATCAGCGCCCGCCAGCTCGAGGCGGTCACCGCCCACGTCGACGACGCGGTGGCCAAGGGTGCCCGGGTGCTGACCGGGGGTCGGGCCCGGCCCGACCTCGGGCCCTACTACTACGAGCCGACCGTGCTCGAGGGCGTCACCCCCGACATGGCCTGCTTCGGCACCGAGACCTTCGGCCCGGTGATCTCCCTCTACCGCTTCCACGACGAGGCGGACGCCGTCTCCCGCGCCAACCAGGGCGGCTACGGGCTGAACGCCTCGGTCTACACCGCCGACGGGACCCGTGGCCGGGAGATCGCCCGGCAGCTGCGCTGCGGCACGGTCAACGTCAACGAGCCGTACGGCGCGGCCTTCGGCACGCTCGCGGCCCCGATGGGCGGGATGCGGGACTCCGGGCTCGGCCGCCGACAGGGCGCCGAGGGCATCCTGCGCTACACCGAGACCCAGTCGGTGGGCACCCAGCGCGGCCTGCCGATCCGTCCGCCGGCGGGGATGTCGGAGGAGGCCTACGCCCGGATGATGACCGTCAGCCTGCGCCTGCTCAACCGGCTCGGCCGCGCCTGATGGCGCGCCCCCGCGCCGCGGCCGCGCACTACGACGTCCTGGTCATCGGGTCGGGCTTCGGCGGCTCGGTCAGCGCCCTGCGGCTCTCGGAGAAGGGCTACCGGGTCGGCGTGCTCGAGGCGGGCGCCCGGTTCGACGACGCCGACTTCGCCCCCACCTCGTTCGACCTCAAGCGCTACCTGTTCATGCCCGGGGCCGGGCTCTACGGCATCCAGCGCATCGACCTGCTCAAGGACTGCCTGATCCTCGCCGGAGCGGGTGTGGGCGGCGGCTCCCTGGTCTACGCCAACACGCTGTACGAGCCGCTGGACGCGTTCTACCGCGACCCGTCGTGGGCCCACATCACCGACTGGCGGGCCGAGCTGGCGCCCTACTACGACCAGGCCAAGCGGATGCTGGGCGTGGTGGAGAACCCGCTGCGCACCCCCTCGGACGACGTGATGGAGCGGGTCGCGGAGAAGATGGGGGTGGGGGAGACCTTCCACCCGACCCCGGTCGGCGTCTTCTTCGGCGGCCCGGGGCAGACGCCGGGCGAGGCGGTGGAGGACCCCTACTTCGGGGGCGCCGGGCCCGCCCGCAACACCTGCCTGGGGTGTGGGGAGTGCATGACGGGCTGCCGTCACAACGCCAAGAACACCCTGGTCAAGAACTACCTCCACCTCGCCGAGCGGCTGGGCGCGGTCGTGCACCCGCTCACCACCGTGACCCGGGTGCGGCCGCGCCCGGAGGGCGGCTACACGGTGCAGGCGCGCTGGACCAAGGCCAAGCTGTCGCGGCGCAGCGCGGTCAAGGAGTTCACCTGCGACCAGGTGGTCTTCTCCGCGGCCGCGCTGGGCACCCAGAAGCTGCTGCACAAGCTGAAGGGCGACGGCGACCTGCCGCACGTCTCGGACCGGCTGGGCGTGCTGGCGCGGACCAACTCCGAGGCGATCCTCGGGGCGCTCGCGCCCGACCTGGCCACCGACTACAGCCAGGGCGTGGCCATCACCTCCTCCTTCCACCCCGACGAGCACACCCACATCGAGCCGGTCCGCTACGGCAAGGGCAGCAACGTGATGGCGCTGCTGCAGACGGTGCTGGCCGATCCGGTGCCTGGACGGTCCCGGATCGGGATCTGGCTGCGAGAGCTGTGGCGGGAGCGGGCCAACGCCCTCGACCTCTACGACTTCAAGCACTGGTCGGAGCGCTCGGTGATCGCGCTGGTGATGCAGACCCTGGACAACTCGATCACCACCGTCCGGGTGCGCACGCCCTTCGGCTGGCGGATGTCGAGCAGGCAGGGGCACGGCGAGCCGAACCCGACCTACATCCCCCAGGCCTACGAGGCGGCCCGCCGGATGGCGGAGGAGATCGGGGGGACGCCGGGCGGCACCATCGGCGAGCCCTTCGGGAGGCCGCTGACCGCGCACTTCATCGGGGGCTGCACCATCGGCGACTCCCCGGAGAACGGGGTCATCGACCCCTACCAGCGACTCTTCGGCCACCCGGGGGTGCACGTCGTGGACGGGTCGGCCATCTCGGCCAACCTCGGCGTCAACCCGTCGCTGACGATCACCGCCCAGGCCGAGCGGGCGATGGCCCTGTGGCCCAACAAGGGCGAGGCGGACCCCAGGCCGGCGCTGGGCGAGGCCTACCGGCCGGTGCCGCCCGTCGAGCCGCGCAACCCGGCGGTGCCGCGGACCGCCCCGGCCGCGCTGCGGCTGCCGATCGTGCAGGTCACCGGGGCGCCACGGGAGCAGATCGGACACGAAATAGTCCGATAGACGGGCATAACTTGGAGTGGTAGGGCATCGTTGTCCTTGAAGTGCAGGCCCGGCACTCCCTCCCATGAAAGCCGGGTCGACGTCCAGGTCCTTTCTCAGCGACGTGGACGATCAGGGCTCGGCCAACCTCCCTCCCCGGTCGGGCCCTGGTGCATTTCCGGTGTCGTCCGCCTCGCTAGAGTGCTGGCATGACTGCGCCTGCTGAGCACGACCTGGTCCTGGTGGTCGACTTCGGGGCGCAGTACGCCCAGCTGATCGCCCGCCGGGTGCGCGAGGCACGGGTCTACTCCGAGATCGTGCCGCACACCATGCCGGTCGCCGAGATGCTCGCCCGCAAGCCCGCGGCCATCATCCTGTCCGGCGGCCCCTCCAGCGTCTACGCCGAGGGGGCGCCCGGCCTGGACTCCTCCCTCTTCGACGCCGGGGTCCCGACGTTCGGGATGTGCTACGGCTTCCAGCTGATGGCCAGCGGTCTCGGTGGCGAGGTGGCCCACACCGGGGCCCGCGAGTACGGCCGGACGCCGGTGCGGGTCGTCGAGCCCGGCACCCTGCTGGCCGAGATCCCCGCCGAGCACAACGTGTGGATGTCCCACGGCGACTCGGTGCGGGCCGCTCCGGACGGCTTCACCGTGCTGGCCTCGACCGACGTCACCCCGGTCGCGGCCTTCGAGCACACCGAGCGCCGGCTCGCCGGGGTCCAGTGGCACCCCGAGGTGCTGCACTCCGAGCACGGCCAGCGGGTGCTCGAGCACTTCCTGCACGAGATCGCCGGCTGCCGCCCCACCTGGACGATGGTCAACATCGTCGAGGAGCAGATCGAGCGGATCCGCAACCAGGTCGGCGAGGGCGGCCGCGCCATCTGCGGGCTCTCCGGCGGCGTCGACTCCGCGGTCGCCGCGGCGCTGGTCCAGCGCGCCATCGGCGACCGCCTCGACTGCGTCTTCGTCGACCACGGGCTGCTGCGCAAGGGCGAGGCCGAGCAGGTGGAGCGCGACTTCGTCGCCGCCACCGGGGTCAAGCTGCACGTGGTCGACGCCGAGGAGCGGTTCCTCTCGGCGCTGTCCGGGGTCACCGACCCCGAGGAGAAGCGCAAGATCATCGGACGCGAGTTCATCCGGGTCTTCGAGGCCGCCGAGGCCGACGTGCTCGGCGAGGCGATGGAGGCGGGCGACAAGGTCGCCTTCCTCGTCCAGGGGACGCTCTACCCCGACGTGGTCGAGTCCGGCGGCGGCGCCGGCACCTCCAACATCAAGTCCCACCACAACGTCGGCGGGCTCCCCGACGACCTCGAGTTCGAGCTGGTCGAGCCGTTGCGCACCCTCTTCAAGGACGAGGTCCGCCTCGTCGGGGAGCAGCTCGGCCTGCCGCCCGAGATCGTCTGGCGCCAGCCCTTCCCCGGTCCCGGGCTCGGGATCCGGATCATCGGCGAGGTCACCCGCGAGCGGCTCGACCTGCTCCGCGAGGCCGACGCCATCGCCCGCGAGGAGCTCACCCGGGCCGGGCTCGACCGCGACGTGTGGCAGATGCCCGTGGTGCTGCTGGCCGACGTCCGCTCCGTCGGCGTCCAGGGCGACGGCCGCACCTACGGGCACCCCGTCGTGCTGCGCCCGGTGACCTCGGAGGACGCGATGACGGCCGACTGGGCCCGGCTGCCTTACGAGGTGCTGGAGCGGATCTCGACGCGGATCACCAACGAGGTGGCCGAGGTCAACCGGGTCACGGTCGACATCACCTCGAAGCCGCCGGGCACCATCGAGTGGGAGTGAGCCACGACGGGGGGAGGACCATGACGAGGCATGCCATCACCTCGGCGCTGCTGGCCGGACTGCTGCTGGCGGCCGGGTGCAGCGCGTCGTCCGAGGGCACCGAGGAGGGGGAGACGCAGGCCAGGGAGGCCTCCTGCGAGCTGGAGGGCTCCTCGCCCGGCCGGGTCACGGTGGCCGAGGACGACGACGCCTACACCGTGACCTGGGAGGGCTATCCGGTGCCGGCGCGGAGCGGCTTCGACTACTCCGTGGTGCTGGCCGACGACGAGCAGGCCCTGGTCCAGCTCGTCGTGAAGTACTTCGACGGCGAGGTGCGAGACCACAGCGTCTCCGTGCTCGGCCCGGAGTACGCGAGGACCACGGTCGAGACCGAGCCGGAGGTGGACGGCGACCGGCTGGTCGCGGTCTTCCCCAAGGCCGAGGGCACGCCCGCCGGCACGGACGTGACCCGGTGGAACGCCGCCGCGATGAGCAGCGACCTCCAGACCGCCGGGCACTGTCCGCCGGACGACGGCTTCCTGCCTCTCGGCGGGGGCGGCGCCGGGGAGGATCCGTCGCCGTGACCGCTCCCCGGCGACTGATCGCACTCGTGCTCGGCCTCCTCCTCGCCTCGACGCTCTCCGCCTGCGTGCGGCCGGACCGGGCGGTGGTGGCGCTGCTGCTGGCCGGCACCGGGGCCGACCGCTGGGAGGAGATCGACGAGCCGGTCTTCCGCGCCCGGGTGGCGGAGACCTGCCGGGGGTGCGACTACCTCTTCTACCAGGCCGACCAGGACGCCGCCCGCCAGGAGGAGCAGCTCGCCGAGGCGCTGGAGGCGGGGGCGGACGTCGTCGTCCTCAATGCGGTCGACTCCGAGTCCGGCGAGCGGATGGTGCTGGAGGCCGGCGACGTGGAGGTGGTGGCCTACGACCGCTACGTGGCCGGGGCGGACTGGTTCGTCTCGGTGGACCCGACCACGATCGGCACCCAGATGGCCGAAGCGGTGGTCGACGCCGTCGGTCGCCGGGCCGAGGTGGTGGTGATCAACGGCGGCGCCGGCGACTCCAACGCCGCGGCCCTCCGGCCGGCCCTGGGCAAGGTCTTCGACGCGGCCGGCATCCGCGTGGTCGACGAGCTCTCACCCGACACCTGGGACGCGGACGAGGCACAGGAATTCATCGAGTCCCAGGGCTCCCGGATGCGCCGGGTCGACGCGGTGGTGGCCGCCAACGACACCCAGGCGGGCGGGGTCGCCGCCGCGTTGGCGGACCTGGATCTCCCGGGTCCGGGGCCGTTCCTCACCGGCCAGGACGGCCAGCTGGACGCCGTGCGCCGCCTGGTCGCGGGGGAGCAGGGGGTCACGATCTACAAGCCGATCCCCGCCCTGGCCAGGCAGGCGGCCGACCTCTCGGTCAGCCTGCTCTCGGGCACGGAGGTGACCGGCACCGCGGACTACGAGGGCGTTGCCTCCTTCCTGCTCGAGCCGCAGCCGGTGACGAGCGCGACGATCAGCCGCACCGTGGTGCGCGACCAGGTCTTCACGCTCGACGAGATCTGCACGCCCGAGCTGGCCTCGGCCTGCGAGAGGCTGGCCCTGCGTTGAGCTGAGCGTGCTCAGGCGCGGTGCGCCTCACGCCCACCGTCGACGTGCTGGTCCTGGCGCTCGCCGTCGACTCCGTCCCGTGGCGGGATCGCTCCGGCAGGGGTGACCGACGCCGTCGGCGGGGTGCCGGTCGGTTCGAGCCGGCTGGGCCACCAGATGCGGGGGCCGAGGTCGAGGTTGATGGCGGTGACCAGGACGGACCGCACGATCATGGTGTCGAGGATGACCCCCAGCGCCACGGCGAACCCGAGCTCGGCGAGGAAGACCACCGGGATGGTGCCCAGCACCCCGAAGGTGGCGGCCAGCACCAGGCCCGCGGAGGTGATCACCCCTCCGGTGGAGGTGAGCGCGGCCAGTGAGCCGGCCCGGGTGCCGAGCGTCTGGGACTCCTCGCGCACCCGGGTCATCAGGAAGATGTTGTAGTCGATGCCCAGGGCGACCAGGAAGACGAAGGCGAAGAGCGGGAACGACGAGTCGGAGCCTGCGAACCCCAGCACGTACTCGAAGACGAGCGCCGAGATGCCCAGGGCGGCGCCGAAGGAGAGGACCACCGTCGCCACCAGGATCAGCGGCGAGACGAGCGCCCGCAGCAGCAGCACCAGGATCAGGAAGACGACCAGCAGGATGGTCGGGATGATCACCTGGTTGTCGCGGGCGGAGGCCTCCCTGGTGTCGAGGAGGAAGGCGGTCCCGCCGCCCACCAGGGCGTCCGCGCCCGGCACCGCATGGGTGGCGGTCCGGACCTCCTCCACCACGTCGAACGCCTCCGGCGAGGAGATGTCGTGGGTGACCACGCCCTCCACGAAGGCCACCCCGTCCTTGACCACCGGCTCGGAGGGCTCCCTCAGCCCCTCGATGCCGGTCATCGCCTGCCGCACCGCGGCTGCCTGGTCGGCGTCGGCGACCACCTGGACCGTGTTGGACCGGTCGACCAGGCCGTGCTCCTCGAGCACCTGCTGGCCGGTGATCGAGGAGAACTCCTCGGTGTAGGAGTCCTCGGTCGACAGGCCGCCGGAGTCGAGCCGGAACAGGCCGAGGCAGGCGATCCCCAGCAGGGCGGCGGTGACCACCCACACCTGCCGCGGCCGCGGCGCGATCCAGGACCCGACCCTGGCCCAGAAGCCCGTCCGCGTCGGCTCGGGGGAGCCGTAGGTGGGGCGCTTGGGCCAGAAGACCCAGCGCCCGCAGACCACCAGCAGGGCCGGGAGCAGCGTGATCTGGACCAGGAAGGTGACCGCGATGCCGATGGCCGCCACCGGGCCCAGCCCTGCGGTGGAGTTCATCTGGGCGAGCATCAGGCAGAGCATCCCGATGGTGACGGTGGCCGCGCTGGCCAGGATCGCCGGCGCGGCGCGGTGCAGCGCGAAGGCCATCGCCTCGTGCCGGTCCTCGTGGCGGCGCAGCTCCTCGCGGTAGCGCGCCACGATCAGCAGGGCGTAGTCGGTGCCGGCGCCGATCACCAGGATGGTGAGGATGGCATAGCTCTGCCCGTTGACCGTGAGGTCGGCGTAGCGAGCCAGGAAGTAGATGAGCGCCTGGGCGCCGAAGAGGGCCACCCCGGCGCAGATGATCGGCAGCACCCACAGCACCGGGCTGCGGTAGGTCAGCAGCAGGATCACGACCACGATGCCGAGCGTGGAGAAGAGCAGGGTGGTGTCGATGCCCCCGAACGCCTCGGCCGCGTCGGCCGCCTGGCCGCCCGGGCCCGCGACGTAGACGTCACCGCCGTCGAGGGTCGCGATCTCGCGCAGGTCGTCGGCGACGTCCGGCATCAGGTTCCATCCCTCCGCGCCGAGGTCGAAGGTGACGATCGTCTGCGCCACCTCGCCGTCCTCCGACGGGATCGGGCCGACCACCTCGCCCTCGACGTCGTCGAGCGCGGCGAACTCCTCGGCGTCGGCGGCGGCGGCGGCCAGGTCGGCCTCGGTCAGCCCCGAGGACTTGTCGTAGACCACCACGGTGGGGATGGCGTCCGGGTCCTGGAACGCCTCCAGCTTGCTCAGGGCGCGGGTGGCCTCGGCGCTCTCAGGGAGCCAGGAGCTCGCCTCGTTGTTCTGCTCGTCGACCAGCTTGGCGGCGAAGACGGAGGAGCCCATGGTGATGCCGAGCCACAGGGCCAGCACGACCCACTTGGCGACGGGGCCGGTGAGCCGGCCGGCGATCTGACGGTTCATCCGTCCAGTGCAGCACCGCAGGCCCCCAGGCGCATCGGGGTTTTCCCCTAGGGCGCTCCGGGCTACCTCATCTGAGGCAGTGCGCCCGCCTGCCCGCGCGCCGTCCGCCAGGCGTCGAACGCCTCCGCGGTGGTGCGCGACGGCACGTACCCGAGCACCGTCTTGAGCCTGGTGTTGTCCAGGACCGGGCGGTGGGCCAGGAAGACGGTCTGCTCCGGACCGTACGCGGTGAGGCCGAGCCGCTTGCCCACCGCCAGGACGGCGCGCAGCAACGGCTCGGGGATCGCCAGGGTGCTCTTGCCCAGCGCGGCCGCGATCTCGTCGATGGTCATCGCCCCGTCGCCGGCCACGTTGAAGACGCCGGTCACCTCACCGGTCGCGGCCCGCTCGATCGCGCCGACCACGTCGGTGTCCCAGATGAAGACGAACGGGGAGGCGCTGCCCCGGATCTTCAGCAGCCGCTTCTTCTCGAAGAGGGCGGTGATCTGGTTGTCGACCCGCTCGCCGAGGATCGTGCCGATCCGCAGCACCACCTGCTCCAGCTGCGGGTCGCTGACCCGCAGCCCGGCGAGCATCTCCTCCACCAGCCGCTTGTGGTGGCTGTAGGCGAACTCCTCGTTGCCGCGCACCGGGTCGTCCTCGGTGAGCCAGCCGCCGTGGGCGGCGCCGTTGTCGGGGTGGTAGCCGTAGGCGGCCCCGGAGGAGGAGACGACGACCCGGCGGACGCCGTGGGCCAGGCAGGCCTCCAGCACGTGCCGGGTGCCGGTGACGTCGACGGCGTGCTCGAGCTCGCGGGAGCTGTCCTTGCCGGGAGTGACGATCGAGGCCAGGTGGACGACCACCTCGACGTCGCGGCCGGCGAAGGCGGCCTCGACGGCGCTCGGGTCGGTGACGTCCATGACCAGGTGCTCCACGCCCCCAGCGGGCTCCGGCGGCGTGCGCAGGTCGGCGCTGAGGACCCGGTGGCCGGCCTCGGCGAGCCCGCGCACCACCGAGGTGCCGAGGAAGCCGCTGCCCCCGGTGACCAGGATCGTGGTCATACCGCTGCCTCCTGGTTCCGCGGTGCCGTCGACCTGGACCGCCACCACTGGGCGACGGCCAGCCCGGCGATGATGTCCCAGATGCCCCACCAGGCGGCGACGAGCGCCATGCCGCCCAGCCCGTCGAAGTAGGAGAAGACCAGCAGCAGGCCGAGTCCGGCGTTGCGGATGCCGACCTCGAAGGTCATCGCCCGGGTGCTGGGGTCGGGGAGCCGGGTGGCCTTGGCGATGCCGTAGCCGAGCAGCAGGGCGAGCGCGTCGTGCAGGAAGACCGCGATCACCACCACGCCGATGTAGTCGACGAAGATCGACCAGTTGTTGGCGACGCCGACCACGATCACCGCGCCCAGGCCCAGGAAGGCGAGCGGCCCCACGACCTTGCCCGCCTTCGCGGCGACGACCGGCCAGAACCGGGCGATCGTGAGGCCCGCGACGAACGGCAGGCCGATCACCAGCGCGATCTCGGAGAGCATGTCCCACGCGGAGAGCTCGATCTCCTCCAGCACCGCCTTGCCGGTGGGGTGCAGGGCGCCCCAGAACGCGACGTTGAGCGGCATCGCGAAGATCGCCAGCACGTTGCCCACCGCGGTCATCGAGACCGAGAGCGCCACGTCGCCGCGGGCCCGGTGGGTCAGGATGTTGGAGACGTTGCCGGGTGGGCAGCAGGCCACCAGGATCATCCCGAGCGCGACGGACCCGCGGACGTCGAGCAGCAGGGTGAGCCCGAAGGTCAGCGCCGGCAGCAGCAGGAACTGCGCCACCACGCCGATGGCGATCGTGCCCGGGCGCCGGGCCGCGAGCTTGAAGTCCTCCAGCGTGGTGTCCAGGGCGATGCCGAACAGGATCGCCCCGATGACGATCTTGAGGGTGGTCAGCGAGCCTTCCTCGAAGGCGATCCTGATGCTGTCCACGTCCGCGACGAGCGGGGTGAGCTGGGCGATCACGAGGCTTGCTCCTTCTGCTGGAGGGTGGCGAGGGCCTCGCGGACCGCGGACCGGTAGGCGTCCTTGTTGACGTAGTAGCTCATCCGCTCCAGCCCGAGGTACTTGTAGCCGCCGGTGAGGTCGGGCGCCGGGCCGTGGACCTGCTCGCGCTCGAAGCGGGTCGCGCGCACCGGGTCGTCGCGCCGGGCGGCCAGGTAGGCGGCGACCAGGTCGGCCTGCTCGTAGCGGCCCTGCCAGCCCAGCCCGGATGCCTCGACCATCCCGAGGACGAACAGGCCGGGGGCGTTCCTGGCGAAGATGTTGAGGTGCAGGTCCGGGGAGGTGCCGCTGCCCGGGCCGGCCCAGTCGAGGAGCGCCGGGTCCAGGAAGGGGTAGTGCAGCCGGTAGCCGGTGGCCAGGACCACCAGGTCGTAGGCCGCGCGCTCGCCGTCCACGAACCGCACGCCGTCCCCGTCGAAGCAGTCCACGTCGCGGCGCACCGTGATGTCGCCGTGACCGAGGTGGTGCAGGACCAGCGAGTTCACCACCGGGTGGGACTCGTAGATCTTGTAGTCCGGCTCGGGCAGGCCGAACCGCGCCGGGTCGCCGGTGAACGCCTTGAGCACCCGGGTGTCGATCGCCTGCTTGATCCGCGGGGGGAGGGGCTTGCCCTGGTTGAGGGTGTCGGAGGGACGGCCGAAGAGGTACTTGGGGACGAAGTAGTAGCCGCGGCGCACGCTGAGGTCGACCGACGCGGCGTGGTGCACGGCGTCCACGGCGATGTCGCAGCCGGAGTTTCCGGCCCCGATCACCAGCACCCGCTTGCCGGCGAAGACCTGCGCCCGCTTGTAGGCGCTGGTGTGCAGCACCTCGCCGTCGAAGCTGCCGCGGAAGCTGGGCACGGCCGGCTCGCTGAGGGTGCCGTTGGCCACCAGGACGCCGGCGTGGCGCTCGGTCCGGGTGCCGTCGGGGCCGGTGACGGTCACCAGCCAGGCCTCGCCGTCCGGCTCCACCCGGGTCACCGTGGTCCGGAACCGGAAGCCCTCGCGGAGCCCGAAGCGGTCGGCGAAGGCGTTGAAGTAGGCCAGCAGCTCGCGGTGCCCGGGATAGTCGGCGACCGCGTCGTCCATCGGGAACTCGGCGAACTGCGTGGTGGTCTTCGACGAGATCAGGTGGGCCGACTCGTAGACGGTGCTGTGCTCGGCGTCGATGTCCCACAGGCCGCCGACGCCGTCGGCGCGCTCGTAGCCGGTCCACGCCAGCCCTCGGCGCTGGAGGGAGCGGGCGGCGGCCAGTCCGCTGGGGCCGGCGCCGATCACCGCGTAGGTCGGTGCCTGCGCCCGTTCCTGCTTCACGTGCTGTGTCTCCGTTCTCGTTCCCGCTGGACGTGGAACGCCGGACCGCAGTAAATCACTCGATCTACTACGGTCCGGCGCCCGGGTGGTGCTGCCGACTAGCTGTAGAGCCGGTCGACCAGGTCGGAGTACTTGCGGTTGACCACGCGGCGCTTCAGCTTGAGCGTGGGGGTGAGCTCCTCGGACTCCGCGGTCCACTCGGTGCCGAGCAGCTCGAACGCCTTGACCTGCTCGGGCCGCGAGAGCCGCTCGTTGGCCTTGTCGACCGCAGCCTGTGCCATCGCCCGGATCTCCGGGCGGGAGGCGAGGTCGGCCAGGTCGGTGAACTCCAGGCCCAGCTGCTGGGCCACCACCGGGGCGACCTCGCCGTCCAGCGTCAGCACCGCCACGACGTAGGGGCGGCCGTCGCCGATCGCCATGGCGTGGCCGATGATCGGCGACTCCTTGAGGTAGTTCTCGATGTTGGAGGGCGCGATGTTCTTGCCCTGCGAGGTGATGATCAGCTCCTTCTTGCGGTCCACGATCGAGACGAAGCCGTCCTCGTCGATGGTGCCGATGTCCCCGGTGTGCAGCCAGCCCTCGGCGTCGATCAGGGCCCGGGTGGCGTCCTCCTGCTTGTGGTAGCCCGGCGTGTTGACCGGCCCGCGCACCAGCACCTCGCCGTCCTCGCCCAGCGTGACCTCCATGCCCGGGGTCGCCCGGCCGACGGTGCCCATCCGGAAGCCGCCCGGCCCGTTGGCGGTGACCGCGCCGCAGGTCTCCGTCATCCCGTACACGTCGTAGACCTTCAGGCCCAGGCCCGCCATGAAGCGGGTGGTCTCCAGCGGCATCGGGGCCGACGCGGAGCCGGCCCAGCGCACCTGGTCGAGGCCCAGGAGCAGCTTGAGGAAGCCCAGGATGGCCTCGTCGGCCTTGCGGTAGGCCTCCTCGACCTCGGGCGTCATCGTGCCCCCGACCTCCTGCGCCTCGACCCAGGCGAGACCGGCGGCCATCGACTCCTGGACCATCCGGACGTTGTCGGGGTTCGGGTCGGCCGCGAGCTTGGCCGCGATGCCGGTCTGGATCTTCTCCCAGACCCGCGGGACGCCGAAGAACGCGGTGGGGTGGACCTCGCCGAGGGTGGCGAGCAGCATCGACGGGTCGGCGATGCAGTACTGGTGGCTGCCCTGCATCTGGGGTCCGTAGACGCCGAGGATCCGCTCGGCGATGTGGGCCAGCGGGAGGTAGCTGATCTGGGTCTGCCGGTCGTCGACCAGGCCGGCCGCCTCCAGGGTGCTGACGGCCTCGAAGGCGACGTTGTGGTGGGTGAGCACCACGCCCTTGGGGTTGCCGGTGGTGCCCGAGGTGTAGAGGATCGTCGCCGGGCTGTCGGGGGTCAGCGCGCGGTGCCGCTCCTCGAGCTCGCCCGGGCGCTCCGCGCGCCTGGCCCGCCCGGACTCGACGAGCTCGTCCCAGGTGGAGAAGCGGTCGCCGCCGGGGGAGCCGGCGTCGATCAGCACGACCCGGATCTCGCCGTCGGCGTCCAGGGCCGACTTCCAGCGGGCGAGGTGGTCCTCGTGCTCCAGGATCGCGACCTTGGTGCCGGAGTGCTCGGCGACGTAGGCGACCTGCTCGGGGGAGAGGGTCTGGTAGATCGACATCGGGACCGCGGCGGCGTGCACCGCGCCCATGTCGGCGACCACGTGCTCGATCCGGTTGCTGGACATCACCGCGACGGGGTCGCCCGGCGCGACGCCCATCGCCGCCAGGCCCGCGGCGACGTCGAGGGCGAGCTCCCGGGTCTCGCGCCAGGAGAGGGTCCGCCACCCCTCCTCGACGCGGTGGCGGTCGGAGTACGCCGGCTCGTCGCCGTGCCTGTCGACGGTGTCGGCCAGCGCGTCGATCAGCGTCCGGCCCTCCACCTGCTGCTGGATCCGGTCGCGCTCGGCAAGGACGTCGGTCATTCAGATGCTCCCTCGGGTTGAGTGTGACGCGAGTCTCACCTACCGGGGGTATGTCCGCAAGCGGTTCGGCGCAGCGTCCGAACGTTTGTGGGCGCTGCGCGCAAGGTACGGGGGGCGCATGAGCCAGACACCGAACGAGCAGACCCCAGCCCCGGCCGACCACGACGACGTGGACCGGCGAGCCGAGCTGCTGCCCGAGGAGCGGGCGGCCGGCAGCGAGGACCCGGCCGGGCAGGCGCGGGTGATCCTCGAGGAGTCCGCGGGTCGCACCGAGGACCCCTCCCGCAGCCGCGCCGAGTCCAGCCAGACGCTGGGAACCGACGACCACGACGACGCGGGGGAGTAGCCGCGTCGTCGGGCCCGGGCCGGGTCAGATGCCGAGGCTGCGCCCGATGATCTCCTTCTGGATCTCGGTGGTGCCGCCGTAGATGGTGGAGATCCGGCTGTCGATGAACGCCCGGGCGATCGGGTACTCCATCATGTAGCCGTAGCCGCCGTGCAGCTGGACGCCCTGGGTGACCAGCTTGTTCTGCAGCTCGGTGGCCCACCACTTGATCATCGCGGCGTCGACGGCGGTCAGCTCCTTGGCCAGGTGCTTGCGCATGCAGTCGTCGAGGAACGCCCGGGCCACCCGGGCCTCGGTGGCCATCTCGGCCAGGAGGAACCGGGTGTGCTGGAACTTGCCGATCGGGCGGCCGAAGGCCTCCCGCTCCTTGGCGTAGGACAGGCACAGCTCCACGACGTGCTCGGCGGCGGCCACCGCCTGGGCGCCGATGATCAGCCGCTCCTGCGGCAGGTTCATCATCAGGTAGATGAACCCCTGGCCGGCCTCGCCGAGCAGGTTCTCCTTGGGCACCCGGACGTCGGTGAACGACAGCTCGGCGGTGTCCTGGGCGTGCATGCCGATCTTGTCCAGGTTGCGGCCGCGCTCGAAGCCCTCCATGCCGCGTTCGACCACCAGCAGGCTGATGCCCTGGTGGCCGGCCTCGGGGTCGGTGCGCGCCACCACGATGACCAGGTCGGCGTTGATGCCGTTGGAGATGAAGGTCTTCGACCCGTTGAGCACGTAGTGGTCACCGGCGTCGACCGCCGTGGTCCTGATGCCCTGCAGGTCCGAGCCGGCGCCCGGCTCGGTCATCGCGATCGCGGTGATGATCTCGCCGGAGACGCAGCCGGGCAGCCAGCGCCGCTTCTGCTCCTCGTCGGCCAGGCTGACCAGGTAGGGGACGATGATGTCGGTGTGCACCGAGAAGCCGGGGCCGCTCGCGCCGACCCGGGTCGCCTCCTCGGAGACGATGACGTTGAACCGGAAGTCGTCGATCCCGGGGCCGCCGTACTCCTCGGCGACGTCGAAGCAGAGCAGGCCGGCCTGGCCGGCCTTGGCCCAGAGCTCGCGCGGCACGATGCCGTCGGCGTCCCACTGCTTGTGGTGCGGCACGACCTCCTTCTCCAAGAAGGTGCGCACGGTCGCGCGGAAGTCCTCGTGCTCGGCCTCGAAGACGGTGCTGGTGCTCATCAGGAGACCATCTCCTTGACCTGGGCCATCGTGGCCGTCGGGTCGGCGCCGACCGGGGTGATGTTGAGGTGGGTGACCCCGGCCTCCTCGAAGGCGGCGATCCGCTCCTTGACGTAGGAGGCCGGTCCGACCAGGTTGGCGGCCTCCAGCCAGTCGAGCGGGATCCGCGCCTCGGCCTCCTTCTTCTTGCCCGAGAGGTAGAGGTCCTGGATCTCCTCGGCCTCCTGCTCGTAGCCGTAGGCCTTGGCCACGTCGTTGTAGAAGTTCTTGCCCTTCGCGCCCATGCCCCCGACGTAGAGGGCGAACATCGGCCGCACGAAGTCGAGCAGCGCCTTGGTCTCCGGGCCCTCGCCGATGGCGACCATGCCCCCGGCGGTGATCTGGAGCGGGTCGAGGCCGGGCAGCCGCTTGGCCTTGCCGGCCTCCAGGGCGTCGCCCCAGACGAGGTGGGCCTTCTCGGGGTGGAAGAGGTGCGGGATCCAGCCGTCGGCGATCTCGGCGGTCTGCGCGACGCTCTTCTCGCCGAGCGCCGCGATCCAGATCGGGATCGAGGCCCGCTCGGGACGGGTCAGCAGCTTGAGCGCCTTGCCGAGCCCCGTGACCGCGCCGTGCTCCTTGTCCAGCGGCAGGTGGAAGAGGCCCTCGGAGGTGAGCGGCTGGCGCTCGAGGCCCCGCCGGACGAGGTCGATCACCTCGGCGGTCCGGGCCAGCGGCTTGCTGTAGGGCACGCCGTGGAAGCCCTCGATCACCTGGGGGCCAGAGGCGCCCAGGCCCAGGATCGCCCGGCCGCCGGAGACGTTGTCCAGGCCGGCGGCGGTCTGCAGCAGCGCGCCGGGAGTGCGGGAGTAGATGTTGAGGATGGCCGAGCCGATCTGCACGGTCTCGGTCTTGGCGGCGAGGTAGCCCATCAGGGTGGGCGAGTCGAAGCCGTAGGCCTCGGCCACCCAGACGACGTCGAGGCCCGCCTTCTCCCACCCCACCACCGTGTCGGCGGTGTCGCGCGGGTTGCCGTCGTACATCAGCTGCGTGGCGAGCTTCATCGGGTTCCTACTCCTCTGCGGACGAGACTGTGACAGCAACACTGTCACAGTTTGTCGCGGCCGGTGAAGACCCGCGCCCGAAATCTGTGAGCCTTGCGGTGCTCAGTCGCGCCCGTGCCAGGACTCCCAGAGGGCGGCGTAGGACCCGCCCGCGGCGACCAGCTCGTCGTGGGAGCCGAACTCGGTGATCACGCCGTCCTCCACCACCGCGACCCGGTCGGCGTCGTGGGCGCTGAAGAGCCGGTGCGCGATCGCCACCACGGTGCGCCCGTGCAGCACCGCGGCCAGCGAGCGCTCCAGGTGGCGGGCCGCGCGCGGGTCGATCAGCGACGTCGCCTCGTCCAGCACCAGGGTGTGCGGGTCGGCCAGCACCAGCCTGGCCAGCGCGACCTGCTGGGCCTGCGGCGCGCTGAGCGCCAGGCCGCCGGAGCCCACCTCGGTGTCGAGCCCGTCGGGCAGCGCCTCGACCCAGTCGAGGGCGTCCACCGCGTCGAGGGCGGCGCGCACGTCGTCGTCGGTGGCGGTGCGCCCCTCGGGCACCGCCAGCGCCAGGTTGTCGCGCAGCGAGCCGACGAAGACGTGGTGCTCCTGGGTCACCAGCGCCACGTGGCCGCGCAGGTCGGCCAGCGGGAGCTCGGTCAGCCCGACCCCGCCGACGGTCACCGAGCCGGTGCGCGGCGGGTGGATGCCGGCCAGCAGCCGGCCCAGCGTGGACTTCCCGGCCCCCGACGGCCCGACCATCGCGATCCGCTCGCCCACGCCGATGTCCATCGAGACACCGTGCAGCACGTCGCGGCCCTCGACGTAGGCGAACCGGACGTCCTCGGCCCGCAGCCGCTCGTCCACCGGTCGGGCGTCGGTCGCCTCGCGGTCGTCGGGGACCTGGGCGACGCCGAGGAGCCGGGCCAGGGAGGCGGCGCCCATCTGGAGCTCGTCGAGGATCGCCACGATCCGGTCCACCGGGTCGATGAGCATCTGCACGTAGAGGGTGGCTGCGGTGACCTCGCCCAGGCTGACGCTGCCCCGGGTGTAGAGCCAGCCGCCGAAGAGCAGCGTCGCGACGGTGGGCAGCAGGTAGGAGATCTCCATGCTGGGGAAGAAGCGGGTGCGCAGCGAGAGGGTGTAGCGCTCGGCGTCGAAGGAGTCCTTGCAGTCCGCGTCGATCCGGGCGACCCGCTCCTCGGCCAGGCCCAGGGCCTCGACGGTCCGGGCGCCCTCGACGGTCTCGGTGAGGGTGGAGTTGATCTGGGAGTACGTCGCGGACTCGCGCAGGTAGCCGTCCTTGGCCCGGGCCAGGTACCACCGCAGCCCGATCACCAGGGGTGGCAGCGCCAGCAGGCAGGGGAGCGCCACCCACCACCCGACGCTGATCGCCGCGGCCAGGGTGAGCACCGCGGTCACGGCCGCGATCGTCCACTCCGGCAGCGCCCAGCGCACCGACCAGCCGAGCTGCTCGACGTCGCGGCTGGTCCGGGTCATCAGGTCGCCCGAGCCCGCCGACTCCACGGTGCCGATCGGCAGCGCCAGGGCGTTGTCGACGAAGTCCTCACGCAGCTCGGCCAGCACCTGCTCGCCGAGGATCTGGCTCACCAGGCGGGCGTAGCGGGTCATCACCGTCTGCACGAGCAGGAAGCCGGCGAGCAGCAGGATGATCCGGTCGACGTGACCCACGGTGGTCCCGTTCTCGACCGCCTCCACCAGGTCGCCGAGGAGCCGGGGAGCGGCCAGCGCCGCGACCGCGGCGAGCACGTGCAGGGTCAGCGCCCCGACCAGGAGCCGGGGATGGCGGCGCAGGACCGAGACGGCATAGCGCCCGACCTCGCCGCTCTGCGCCACCGGCAGGGTGGTGCCCGCGCTCATCGGGTGGGCTCCGTCTCGGACTCGCGGGTGACCACGGCCCGGTAGTCCGGGCACGAGTCGAGCAGCTCGGCGTGCGTGCCGGTGGCCACCACGCGGCCGTCGGCCAGCAGCACCACCTCGTCGGCGGCGTCCAGCATCAGCGGGCTGGTGGTGGTGACCACGGTGGTCCGCCCGGCGCGGTGCCTGCGCAGTCGCGCCGCGATCCGCGCCTCGGTGTGGGCGTCGACCGCCGAGGTGGGCTCGACCAGGACCAGGACCTCCGGGTCGCCGGTCAGCGCCCGGGCCAGCACCAGCCGCTGGCGCTGCCCGCCGGAGAAGCTGCGCCCGCGCTCGGCGACCACCGTGTCCAGCCCGTCGGGCAGCGCTTCGAGCACGTCCTCGGCGCTGGCCGTGGCCAGGGCGGCGCGCACGGCCTGCTCCCCGCCCTGCCCACTGACGTCGAGCCGGTCGGCCAGCCGGCCGGAGAAGAGGGTCGCCCCGGTGTCGGAGACCACGATCCGCTCCCGGACCTCCCGGCGGCTCAGGGCGGGCAGCGGCACCCCGCCGAGCGTGACGTCGTGGTCGAGCTCCGCGGCCGCCATCCCCAGCCGGTCGGCCAGGAGCGCCGACTCGTCGGGGCGCTCGGAGACGACCGCGAGCAGCCGGCCGGGGCGGACCCGCAGGCCGCTGCGGGCGTCGTACAGCTCCGAGCCCGGGGGCGGGGAGGGGGCGGGGGTCTGCGGGTCGGTGTGCTCCGGTGTCAGGGCCAGCACGGTGCAGACCCGTCGGGCGGAGACGCGGGCCCGGATGAACTTGTTGGCGTACTCGGTGACCGTGCGCAGCGGGATCATCAGGAACGCCGCGTAGCCGTAGAAGGCGACGAGCTCGCCGACGGTGATGTCACCGGCGACCGCGGAGCGGGCACCCAGCCAGACCACCAGCACCACGAAGAACCCGGGCAGGAAGACCTGCAGCGCATCGAGGACCGACTGGACCCGGGCCACCTGGACGCCGGCCTGCCGGGTCTCCTGCGACTGCCGCCGGTAGCGGGACAGGAAGACCTGCTCGCCGCCGATCCCGCGCAGCACCCGCAGCCCGCTGACGATGTCGGTGGCGGTGTTGGACAGCTCGCCCATCAGGTGACGCTGGTGGGCGCTGCGGCGCTGCAGGGGGCTCAGCAGCGGACCGACCAGCAGCATCAGCAGCGGGACGCCGATCAGCACCACCAGGCCCAGCGTCACCGAGGTGCTGAGCAGGATCGCGGAGACCAGGGCGAAGGAGACGATCGCCCCGGCGAAGCGGGCGGTCACGTCCATCACCTGGCCCAGGTGGGAGATGTCGCTCGTGCCGATCGCGATCACCTCGCCGGCCGAGACCTTGCGGGGCAGGGTGCCGCCCAGGTGCACCGTGTGCCGGCCCACCAGCTGCACCGTGCGGTAGGCGGCGATCAGCCAGTTGGTCACCGCGAAACGGTGCCGCATGATCCCGCTGAAGGCCTGGACGAGGCCGATCGCGAGCATCACCCCGGCCCAGAGGAGCAGCTGGTCGCCGTCGCGGGCGGCGACACCGCGGTCGATGGCCCGGCCCAGCACCGCGGGCATCACGGCCTGCGCGCCCATCCAGACGATGCCGAAGGCCATCCCCCCGGCCAGCGTCTGCCACTGGCCCTTGGCCATCCACCAGAGGAAGCGTCCCGGGGACCGGTGGTCGGCGGTTCCCGGGTCGGTCAGAGGCAGTTGGCGCACTCGCTCGATTCTACGGAGTGGCGGCCGCCGGGACGAATCATTTGCGCCCCGCCCCGGGCGGCCCCGGCCGCCCGGCCGCCCGGGCCGCCCGGGCCACCCGTGCGTCCGGAACTGGCGAGATGATGCGCCGTCCGGCCCGCTCGTCGTCACCAACCCACCACTTCCCGGACGACTCCACACGCACGGGACGGCCACGAGGCACGACGTCGGCTCGACCACCAGGCTGATCGCCGTGGCGGAGACCAAGCGGACCACGAGCGGGACCCGAGCCGGCGCCGGCTGGACGGCGGTGACCCGAGGCGTGCACCGGCGGGTGGAGACGCCGGACCCGTTCCTGGCCGACCTGCGGGCCTGGAGCCTGGTGCTCCCGCCGGCGGCGCGCTTCACCCACCTCACCGCCGCGGTGCTCCACGGGCTCTGGCTGCCACCCCTGCCCGCCGGGATCCCGGTCTTCGTGGCGATGCCGCCGGAGGGGAGCCGGCCGGTGCGGCCGGGGCTCGCCGTGCAGCGCCCGAGCCGGCTCGAGGAGCCCGTGTTCATCGCGGGAGTGCCGGTGGATCCGCCAGGGCCCACCCTGCTGAGCCTCGGTCGCCACCTGTTCGACCTGGACCTCACCGTGCTGGTCGACTCCGCGCTCCACCTCGCCATCACCGATCGTGCCGGGCTGGAGGAGTGCGCACGCGTGCGCTGCCGCGGCGCACCGCGGCTGCGCCGGGTGCTCGTACTGGCCGACGGCCGGTCGGAGTCCGCGTGGGAGACGGTGCTGCGACGGCTCCACCAGGTCTGTGGCGTCGAGGTGGAGCCGCAGGCCGACGTCCGTGACGACGACGGGCTCTTCGTGGCGCGCGGCGATCTCCGGCTGGCCGGCACCCGGGTGCTCCACGAGTACGACGGCGGCCACCACCTCGAGGTGTCCCGGCAGCGGGCCGACCTGCGGCGGGCCAGGGCGCTGGTGCGTGCCGGCTGGATCCGGAGGGGCTACACCGCGGACGACCTGGTGCACCGGGCGGTCGGCGTCCTGCGCGACGCGGACGACAGCCTCGGTCGCGCCCACGACCCGAGGCGCATCGACGCCTGGTACCACCTGCTGCGCCACTCCTGCTTCACCCCGGCGGGGCGGTCGGCGTTCGCCGCGCGGCTGGGCCTCGGGCCGGGGCGGGTCCGCTGAGCAGAAGTGGTGGGGGGTGACGTGTCAGGTCGTACGGCGGCTGCCGAAGGCGACCGCGAGCAGCCCGCCGAGACCCGCCAGTACCCACGGCACCGGCAGCAGCCAGCGCAGGTCGTCGACGTGGACCAGGTCGGAGACGATCGCCGCCCACACCGCCACGAACCCGAGGAAGGCGATGCCCATCACCAGGTGGGTGATGTTGAGCGGGTGCCGGCCCCCCGGCTCCTGGACCGGCCCCTCGGGGGCGAAGGGGTCGGTGGACACGTCGGTGCCTGCGTCGTACCCGTGCTCGGTCATCGGATCGCTCCTTCGCTGGTGACCACGATCTCGCCGACGCCGATGCCGACGTCGAGGCTGATCCTGGGCTGGTCGTCGTCGTTGCTGCTGGAGGCCGAGGCGCTGGCGCCGATCCCGCCGCGGTCCACGGAGTCGAAGAGCTCCACCCGGCCCGGGCCTCCGACGCTGGCGTCGACGTCGGCGGCCAGGCCGTCCGGCAGCAGCACCTCGATGCGTCCCACGCCACCGGAGACGTCCACGTCGCGGCCGTCCAGGGCGTCGAGGTCGTCGACCTCACGCAGGTCCAGGAGCAGCTCGCCGGTGTTCATCTCGTAGGTGCGCTGCAGCTCGGTCGGGGTGATCGGGACGATCTCGAGGCGATCGCCGCGGAACTCCTCGGTGGCCATGCTCCCGGCCATCCAGCCGGCCGCCACCAGGCCCAGCGCGATGAGCCCGCCGGCCCGGCCGTAGAAGGCGCCGACCACGAGCATGGTGGCGACGATCCCCAGGGCCAGCGCCGGGTAGGCGCTCTCCACGACCTGCGCACCGGCCAGGTCGACGATGCCGAGCACGCCGAGACAGAGGGCGATCAGCGCGCAGGTGAGCCAGAAGAGCAGGGGGCCGCGCTTGTGCGGGTCCCGGGGCCTGGTCAGCGGGGGCCGCGCCGGGAGCGGGGGTCCGCCGTAGGTCTCGGCATAGCTCGGGGCGTAGCCCACGGCCGGGTCCACCGGGTCCACCGGGTCCACCGGGTCCACCGGGGAGGCCGGCGCGACCGGATCGAGCGGCGCCGTGCCCGGCGCCGGGCCCGCGGTCGGCGGGGGAGTGCCGGCGTACGGCGTCGGCGCGGGCCGCCGCGTCTGGTCGCGGAAGAAGAAGTACCAGACCGCGAGCGCGACCAGGGCCAGCGGCCACGGGAACCAGTAGAGGTTCCAGGTGTCGCCGAGCAGCAGGACGGCGGCCAGCACTCCGGCCCCGATCACGGCGATCCCGCGACTGCGCTCGTCGAGATGCAGCGGCGCCTCGCTCGCGCCGTCCTCGGGGAGAAGGAGCCACAGGGCGCCGTAGAGCACCAGGCCGGAACCGCCGAAGAAGACCAGCACCACGAAGGCGATGCGGACCAGCAGCGGGTCGATGTCGAGGTGCCGGGCGAGTCCGGCGGCGACGCCGGCGATCTTGCGGTCGACCGGGCGACGGAGGCGGTTGACGTCTCGCACCTGCTCGCTGGTCACGCGTGGCCCGGGGGCGTTCGACGGCTCACCGCGCGGGGGTGTCGGTCCGGTGGCCCGGGTGTCGGGTCCTGAGGTCTCGTCCATGTGCTCCACCCTGCTCTGCTCCACGCGTGCCCGCCATCGGGGGAGACCCTGGCCCGGCCCGGACCCGACCCGACCGATCTCGGGGTCGTGTCGGGGGCTGACCTCATGGTCGCCGGGGTGCCGGCCTGAGACGATGGTGCTCTCATGACCACCTCCGGCATCCTCCCACCCGGCCCCGAGACGTGGCCGGAGCCCCGCCGCGCCACCCGGGACTCCGAGGAGCTCGTCCTGGGCGGGGTCGCCTCGGGGCTCGCGCGCCATCTGGCCGTGCCCGTGCTCTGGGTCCGGGCCGCCTTCGTGGCGGCGACCGCGCTCGGTGGTCTGGGCGTCGCCATGTATGCCGCGATGTGGCTCTTCCTGCCCTCGGACGCCCGGTTCGAGACCGCCGCGCCCGGGGTGGAGGGCGCCACCCGGACGGGCCGGCGTCCGGGCCGGGTGGCCCGGTTCACCGACGTCGGACCGGCGATCGCGCTGGGGGCGCTGGGCCTCGGCATGGTGCTGGTGCTCCAGGCGTTCGTCGGGACGGGCGGCGCCCTGTGGCCCCTGGTGCTCGCCGTCGCGGGGGTGGCCCTGCTGTGGCGGCAGGCCGACGAGGCGCAGCGCGAGCGCTGGCTCGACACCACCGGCCGGCTCGGACCGGTGCGGGCGGTCTTCGGCCGGGGGACCCTGGCCTCCTACCTGCGCCTGGTGGCCGGGGCGGGTCTGGTGGCCGGGGCGATCACCCTGTTCGCGGTGAGCAACGAGGGCTTCGCCCAGGTGCGCGAGGTGGGCCTGGCGGCGCTCCTGGGCATCGTCGGGCTCGCGGTGGTGCTCGGGCCCTGGATCCTCCGGCTCGCCTCCGACCTGGGGGCGGAGCGGGCCGAGCGGATCCGTACCCAGGAGCGCGCCGACATGGCCGCCCACCTGCACGACTCGGTGCTGCAGACGCTCGCGCTGATCCAGAAGAACGCCGACGACGGGGCCACCGTGGCCCGGCTCGCGCGGGCCCAGGAGCGCGAGCTGCGAGCCTGGCTCTACGCCGGGGAGGCGACCGACGCCGACACCCTGCTGGGCGCGATCCGTCAGGCGGCGGCCCGGGTGGAGGACGAGCACGGCGCGGTCGTCGACGTGGTGACCGTCGGCGAGGACGTGCCCCTGACCGAGGCTCTCCGGCCGCTGGTGCTGGCGATGCGCGAGGCGGTGGTCAACGCCGCCCGGCACGCCGGCACCGGCCGGGTCGACGTCTACGCCGAGGTCGGGCGGGAGGCCGTGGAGGTCTTCGTGCGCGACCGCGGCGCCGGCTTCGACCTCACGGGGGTGCCGGAGGACCGCCTCGGCGTGCGAGGGAGCATCATGGACCGGATGGAGCGGCACGGCGGCACCGCCGAGGTGCGGTCCGCGCCCGGCGACGGCACCGAGGTGCGGCTGCGGATGCCGCTCGAGGAGGCATAGGTGGAGCAGAGCAGGACCAGGGTCGTGGTCGTCGACGACCATGCGATGTTCCGGGCCGGGGTGCGCGCCGAGCTCGCCTCCGCGGGGGCCGCGACGGTCGACGTGGTCGCAGAGGCGGCGGACGTGGACCAGGCGGTCCAGGCGATCCAGGAGCACCGGCCCGACGTCGTCCTCCTCGACGTCCACCTGCCCGGCGGTGGGGGAGTCCAGGTGATGCGCCGGATCGCGGCGGCGCCCGTGGCGGCCCCGGCCACCCAGTTCCTGGCGCTGAGCGTGAGCGACGCGGCCGAGGACGTGATCGGCACCATCCGTGGCGGGGCCCGGGGCTACGTGACCAAGACGATCACCGGCCCCGAGCTGGTCGACGCGATCCGCCGGATCGCGGAGGGCGACGCGGTCTTCTCCCCGCGCCTGGCCGGCTTCGTGCTGGACGCCTTCGCCGGGTCGATCGAGGTCGCGGCGGTCGACGAGGACCTGGACCGGCTCACCGAGCGCGAGCGCGAGGTGATGCGGCTGATCGCCCGGGGCTACGCCTACAAGGAGGTGGCCCGCGAGCTCTTCATCTCGATCAAGACGGTGGAGACCCACATGTCCTCGGTGCTGCGCAAGCTCCAGCTCTCCTCGCGCCACGAGCTGACCCGCTGGGCCTCCGAGCGACGCCTGCTCTGAGCGCCCGCGTCACGTTTCGCGGCGGCGGTGAGGGGGAACGCCAGGCAGGTGAACGACTCAGGGACGACGAGCCCGCCGGCGGCCGACCAGGACGACGACTCCGGGCTCAAGCGGTCCATCACCGGCCGCCTGCTCTTCTTCTACGTCCTCGGCGACGTCCTCGGCTCCGGCATCTACGTCCTCATCGGACAGGTCGCCGGCGTGGTGGGCGGTGCGTTCTGGATCGCCTTCGCGGTGGGCGTCTCGGTCGCCGCGATCACCGGGCTCGCCTACGCCGAGCTCGCCACGAAGTACCCCCAGGCGGCGGGCGCCGCGCTCTACGTCAACAAGGCCTTCGGCAACCGGGCGCTGACCTTCCTCATCACGGTCAGCTTCCTCTCCGCCAGCTTCGCCGCCGCCGGCTCGCTGGCCACCGGCTTCGCGCAGTACTTCGGCGAGCTCTGGGCGTTCCCGCCCACGCTGGTCGTCGCGCTCGTCTTCCTGCTGGTGCTCACGGTCATCAACTTCCTGGGCATCACCGAGTCGGTGGTCGCCAACATGGTCATGACCTTCATCGAGGTCGCCGGGCTGATCATCATCGTCGGCATCGGGATCTGGTACGTCGCCCAGGGCGACGCGGACTTCGGGGTGCTCACCGAGTTCGACACCCGGGACGGCGACAACGCGATCTTCGCGATCGTGGCGGGCGTCGCGCTGGCCTTCTTCTCCATGACGGGCTTCGAGAACGCCGTCAACGTCGCCGAGGAGACGGTGGCGCCGGAGAAGTCCTTCCCCCGCGCGCTGATCGGGGGCATGGTGGCCGCCGGTGTGATCTACGTGCTGGTCTCGATCGCCGCCGCGCTGACCGTGGGGGCCTCCACCCTCGCGGACTCCGAGGTGGCTCTTCTCGAGGTGGTGGAAGCCGACCTGGTCCCGGTCCCCGTCGGCTTCCTGACGGTGCTGTTCACCATCATCGCGTGCATCGCGATCACCAACACCACGCTCGTCGCGGTCGTCACGCAGCCGCGCATCCTCTACGGGATGGCCAACGAGGACGTCGTGCCCCGGGTCTTCGGCCGCATCCACGCCGCGCGCCGAAGCCCCTGGGTCGGTCTCATCTTCTCGGCGCTCGTCCTGGTGCTGCTGCTGGTGATCGGCACCTGGGTCACCGAGGTGACCGACGGCGGGCTCGACCTCGTCGGCCGCCTGGCCACGGTGACGGTCGTCTTCCTGCTCTTCATCTACGCCCTGGTCATCACCGCCGCCCTCAAGCTCGGCGACCAGGACGCCCACGAGCGCACCTTCCACGCCAACCGCCCCCTGCTGGTGGTCGGGCTGGTCGGCAACCTGGTGCTGCTCGTCTACGTGATCTGGGACGATCCCTCCTCGCTGCTGTGGTGTGCGGCACTCGTGGCGGTGGGCTTCGTCCTCTATGTGGTGCAGTATGTGGTCAGCCGGAGAAAGGCAGCCTGAGATGCATGTTGTCGTCGCCACCGACGGGTCCAAGCAGTCGCTGGCTGCGGCCCGCCACCTGAAGTCGTTCGCCGACCCGGCCAAGATCACGGTCATCACCGTGGTCGCCGTGGTCCGTCCCCTGGCGGCGGTGCCGTTCGCCGACGACCTGCACGGCTCCGAGCGGGTCGGGGCGGCGGAGTCCGCGTCCTTCCGGACGGCCGCCGAGCGCGCGGTCGCCGCGGTCGCGGAGGTCTTCGACGGCTGGGGCCCCAAGGTGCAGCGCCGGATCCGCAGCGGCTCCCCGGCCAACGAGATCCTCAAGCTGGCCAAGCAGGTCGACGCCGGCCTGGTCGTGGTGGCCAGCGGCAGCCGCGGGATCAGCGACACCGTGCTGGTGGGCAGCACCGCGCAGCGCGTCCAGCAGTACGCGCCCTGCCCGGTGCTCGTGGTGCGTCCGGCGCCGCGGCCGCGGCGCGGCCGGAAGGCCTGAGGCCGCCGTCCGCGCTGGGCCCGCCCACGGCGTGGGCGGCCTGAGGCCGCCGTCCCCGCTGGGCCCGCCCACGGCGTGGGCGGCCTGAGGCACTACCCTTCGCCGCATGGAGATCCTGCGTCTGGTCCTGCTCCTCATCCACATCCTGGGCTTCGCCGCTCTGCTCGGCGGGCTGCTGGTGCAGCTCTCCGACGGGGAGAAGCGCGTCAACAGGCTGATGCGCGACGGGATCGGCACCGCCTTCGTCAGCGGCGTGCTCCTGGTCGGCGTCCTGGAGTCGGTGGGTGACCCCGACCACATGAAGATCGGCGTCAAGTTCGCGATCACCCTCCTGCTCCTGGTGCTGGTGATGGCCAACATGCGCAAGCCCCGCATCCCGGACGGCCTCTTCTACGGGCTGCTCGCGCTCACGGTGATCAACATCGCGGTGGCGATCTTCTGGAGCCCGGTGCACGCGGCCTGACCCGTCGGTGCCGCCACGTAGGGTGGCACCGAGATGAGCAGCCCCTTCACCCTTCCCGGACTCGAACACCCCCAGCAGCCCGAGCGCCCCGCGGGCGGTCCGCCCGGCGGCCGCCGCGGCCCCAGTGCCGAAGAGCTGCTGGAGGGCCTCAACGAGCCCCAGCGCCAGGCCGTCGTGCACGAGGGCGCGCCCTTGCTGGTGGTGGCCGGGGCGGGCTCCGGCAAGACCCGGGTGCTGGCCAGGCGGATCGCCTGGCTGGTGGCCCAGCGCGGGGTGCACCCCGGCTCGATCCTGGCGATCACCTTCACCAACAAGGCCGCCGCCGAGATGAAGGAGCGGGTCGAGGACCTGGTCGGCAAGCGCGCCCGGATGATGTGGGTCTCCACCTTCCACTCCGCCTGCGTCCGGATCCTGCGCAAGGAGATCGAGCGCATCGGCTACAAGTCCGGCTTCTCGATCTACGACGCGGCCGACTCCAAGCGCCTGGTCACCCTGGTGCTGCGCGACCTCGAGCTCGACCCGAAGCGGTACCAGCCGGGCGCGGTCCTCAACTGGATCTCCGACCAGAAGAACGACCTGCGCGACCCCGACGAGGCGGCGAAGGAGACGCGGAACGGCTTCGAGGAGACCTATGCCTCGATCTACGCGCTCTACCAGCGTCGGCTGAGCGAGGCCAACGCGCTGGACTTCGACGACATCCTGATGCTCACCGTCCACATCCTCCAGGCCTTCCCGGAGGTGCGGGAGACCTACCGGCGGCGGTTCCGGCACGTGCTCGTCGACGAGTACCAGGACACCAACCACGCGCAGTACGCGCTGATCCACCAGCTCTGCGCCCACGACCCCGAGGAGATCGGCAGCACCCCCGCCGCCGAGCGGGTGGAGCCGGCGGAGCTGATGGTGGTCGGCGACGCCGACCAGTCGATCTACGCCTTCCGGGGCGCCAACATCCGCAACATCCTCGACTTCGAGCAGGACTTCCCCGACGCCACCTCGATCCTGCTCGAGCAGAACTACCGCTCCACCCAGACGATCCTGACCACCGCCAACGCGGTCATCGGCAACAACAAGGGACGCAAGCCCAAGCGCCTGTGGACCGACGCCGGCGAGGGGGAGCGGATCGTCGGCTACGTGGCCGACGACGAGCACGACGAGGCCCGGTTCGTCTCCGACGAGATCGACCGGCTGGTCGACGGCGGCCTGCGGGCCGGCGACGTCGCGGTCTTCTACCGCACCAACGCCCAGTCGCGGGTCTTCGAGGAGATCTTCATCCGCACCGGGCAGCCCTACAAGGTGGTCGGGGGAGTGCGCTTCTACGAGCGCAAGGAGGTGCGCGACGCGCTGGCCTACCTGCGGCTGCTGGTCAACCCCGCCGACGAGATCTCGCTGCGCCGCATCCTCAACACCCCCAAGCGCGGCATCGGTGACCGCGCCGAGGCGTGTGTCGCGGCGCTGGCCCAACGTGACGGGCTCACCTTCTGGGAGGCGCTGACCCGGGCCGACGAGGCGCCCGGCCTGGCCACTCGCTCCCTGCGCAGCATCACCTCCTTCGTGGGGGTGATCGAGGAGCTGATGTCGATGGTCGACGCCGGCGAGCGGGCCGACGTGGTGCTCGAGTCGGTGCTGGAGCGCTCGGGCTACCTCGCCGAGCTGGAGGCCTCCGACGACCCCCAGGACGCCACCCGGGTGGAGAACCTCGCCGAGCTCGTGGCCGTGGCCCGGGAGTTCGCCGAGGACCCGGTGGCCGCGCCGTCCGCCGATCCCACCGACGTGGAGGCGGGCACCGTCGCCCCCGGGCTCGCTGACTTCCTCGAGCGCGTCGCCCTGGTCGCCGACAGCGACCAGATCCCCGAGAGCCCCGAGGAGCAGGAGCAGGGAGTGGTGACGCTGATGACCCTGCACACCGCCAAGGGCCTGGAGTTCCCGGTGGTCTTCCTCACCGGCATGGAGGACGGCGTCTTCCCGCACATGCGCTCCCTCGGCGACCAGACCGAGCTCGAGGAGGAGCGCCGGCTGGCCTACGTCGGCATCACCCGGGCCCGGGAGCGGCTCTACATCTCACGCGCCGTCGTCCGCTCGGCCTGGGGAGCGCCCTCGCACAACCCGGCCTCCCGGTTCCTCGACGAGCTCCCCGTCGACCTGGTCGACTGGCGCCGCACCGAGGCGGCCCAGACCAGGTGGTCGCGTCCGGACTTGGCGTCGGGGTCCCCGGCCGGCCTGGGAGCGCCCACGGCCGCGGGTCGCCGCAACTTCTCCTCGGCAGCGTTGCGTGCCGACGCGGCCTCGAAGGCCCGGCCCTCGCGGCCGATCCCGTCCCTGTCGCCGGGCGACCGGGTGGCACACGACTCGTTCGGCCTGGGCACCGTGGTGAGCGTCGAGGGCGCGGCCGAGAAGTCGGTGGCGTCGATCGACTTCGGGTCCGAGGGCGTCAAGCGGCTGCTGCTGCGCTACGCCCCGGTGGAGAAGCTCTAGCCGAGGGCGGCCGGCCGGGGGGCCGAGCCCGCGGGCCGAGGGTCCGTCCGCCGCGGCGTCAGGGACGCAGGCCGTGCTCGAGCAGGCTCGAGTACGGGTCGACCGGGTTCGAGCCGCCGGGGCGGATCTCCAGGTGGAGGTGCGGACCGGTCGAGTTGCCGGTGCTGCCGACGGTGCCGATGACCTGGCCGCCGGTGACCTTGGTGCCGACGCTGACGTTCATGCTGGTCTGGTGGCAGTACCAGACCTCGGTGCCGTCCTCCAGGGTGAGCACGGTCTTGTTGCCGTAGGAGCCGTCGTAGCCGACCTCGGTGATCGTCCCGTTGGCGACCGCGCGCAGCGGCGTGCCGGAGGGAGCGGCGAAGTCGAGGCCGGTGTGGGTGGTCGACCACAGGCTGCTCGACATCCCGAAGGTGGCGGAGAGGCGGTAGCCCTCCACCGGCATGACCCACTGGTTGGCCTCGATCTTGGCCGCCTGCCGGTCGGCCTGGACCGAGAGGCTCTCCAGCGTCTTCGAGCGCTGGGCGGCGGCCTTCTCGGCCTTGGCGACCAGCTTGGCCTCGACGCGCTCGGCGGCCTCGAGCCGGTTGGAGTCGCGGCTGACGACACCGGTGCGCTCCTCGAGGATCTCCTCGTCGACCGCGAAGCCGGCGGCGGAGGCCGCGGCGGCGACCTCGGAGGTGGTGCTGTGCGAGGCCTCGGTCAGCGACGGACCGGCGGTGAGGGCGCCGCCGGCCGAGACGGCCAGCGCGGCCACCCCGGCCAGGATCGGCGCGGAGGGCAGGGCCTTGAGGAAGGAGCCGCGGGTGTCGGCGGCGCTGGAGCGGGCGGCCCGGCGCTTCCCGGTGGCGGGGCTCAGGATCTCGGTCGAGCTGGAGGCGGAGGCGACGCGGACCGGCCCGGGCCGGCTGGCGGCGACGGCCGGGGTGCGCTCGACCTCGCTGCGCGAGACACGCGCCCGGCGGGCGGGCTTGGCGGCGGAGAGGGACCGGGGTGCCCGGGCGGCGCGCTTGGGCTCGGGTCGTGCGGCGCGCTTGCCGGCGACGGGCGTCGAGCCGGTGCGCGGCTCCGAGGCCGGGACCTCGGAGCGGAGCGGCGTGCTCGCCTGGGGCGCGGGGGCCGAGTGGCGGGTGACAAGGGGCTTGCGCGGTGCGCGAACCTCCGAGGTTGCGCGGCGGGTGCCGCGCTCAGCTCGGTGGTTTCCCATCTAGGTTTACCTCGCAAAGTAGGGGGTACAACTGGCCAGTAGCCGGACAACTCGGGCGACTGTACCGGATCTTCGGCCCCTGCCGGAATGCCCAGGTCTCCCAGTGTGGAACAACTTTGCTGGGCGCGCGGCATAACCGCAGGACAGGGCGGGTTCGCCGGTCCAGACCAGCCCGTGGCGGTGGGGACAATCACACCCGGCGCCCGCTCAGCGGGCCTCCGCGTAGCGCCGCAGAGCCTCCTCGCGCTCGGCCGCGTGGTCGACGATCCGGAGCGGGTAGCCGTGGTCGAGGCCACCCTCGTGACGCCACGGCTCGTGCGCGGCGGCGCCGGGCAGGTGGGCCAGCTCGGGCACCCACCGGCGCACGTAGACGCCGTCCGGGTCGAAGCGGAGCCCCTGGGCGACGGGGTTGAATACCCGGAAGTAGGGGGAGGCGTCGGTGCCGGTGCCCGCCACCCACTGCCACCCGTGGTTGTTGGAGGCGAGGTCGGCGTCGGCGAGGTGGTCCAGGAAGAACCGGGCACCGACCGGCCACCACACGTGCAGGTCCTTGGTCAGGAAGCTGGCGGTCACCATCCGCAGCCGGTTGTGCATCCACCCCTCCTCGCGCAGCTGGCGCATGCCGGCGTCGACGAAGGGGAAGCCGGTGGTGCCGGTGCGCCAGGCCTCGACCGCGTCCTCCTCGTGGGAGTAGCGCAGGCCGCTCAGCGCCGGGCGGAGGTCCGCCCAGGCCGAGTCGGGCCGGTGGTGGAGCACGTCGGCGTAGAACTCCCGCCACCCCAGCTCGGTGACGAAGCGCTGGGCGCCGGGCCCGCCCTGACCCGCGAGGTCGGCGAGCAGCGAGCGCGGATGCAGGGCGCCCACGCTCAGCCACGGGGAGAGGCGCGAGGTGGCGTCGCGGTCGGGGCGGTCGCGGTCGCGGTCGTAGTCCTCGAGCAGGTCGTCGCGGAACCGGCGCCACCGGCGCCAGGCGGCCTCCTCCCCGGCGGTGGGCAGCCGGGCCGGTGCCGCGGCGGCCTCACGCAGCAGGCGCAGCGCCTCCGGGTCGGAGGGTGCCGCCACCAGTTGCGGTGCCCGGGGTGTCGGGGCCGGGTCGGGCCGGGGCGCCGCGCGCCACGCGCGCGCCCAGGGGGTGAAGACCTGGTAGGGGCTCCCCGCCTGGTTGCGCACCAGGCCCGGCCCCACGAGGTAGGGGGAGCCCGAGGGGCGCCACTGCGCCACACCCTGCTCGGCCAGCGCCCGCTCCGCCGCGCGGTCCCGGCGGGCGCCGTACGGCGTGGTCTCGGCCGAGACGTGCACCGAGGTCGCCGCCACCTCCTCGACCAGCCGGGGCAGCACCACGGCGGGGTCCCCGAGGCGGACCACCAGGCCGCCGCCCAGTCGCTCGTCCAGAGCCCGGAGACTGCGGGCCAGCCACGCGCGGCGCAGCGGCGAGGCCTGTGCCCACAGGCGGGGGTCGACCACGAAGGCGGGAAGGGTTGGCCCGGCCGTCGTGGAGGCCAGGAGTGCGGGGTGGTCGCGGGTGCGGAGGTCCCGCCGGAACCACGTCACTGCGCCCATGCGCCCACGCTATCGACGGGTCGGCTGGCCGGGGCCTGATCACTGTGCGTCCATGGCCGGACCCGGACTCGGGCCTGAGCGGTGCTGAGGTCTATGGTGCCCGAAGGAATCCCCGGACTGTCAATGAGAAAAAAAGGACTGGGTGGATGTCAGACCTGATGGAGTACCAGGCGAAGGAGCTCTTCGCCAAGCACGGTGTCACCACGACCCTCGGTGTCGTCGTGGAGTCGGCCGACGAGGCCAGGGCCGCTGCTGAGCAGATGGGTGGCGTCACCGTCATCAAGGCCCAGGTCAAGGCCGGCGGCCGTGGCAAGGCCGGCGGGGTGAAGCTGGCCAAGACCCCCGACGAGGCGCAGCATCACGCCGCCAACATCCTCGGGATGGAGATCAAGGGCCTCACGGTCAACCGGGTCCTGGTGACCCCGGCGACCCCGCCGGTGGAGGAGTACTACTTCTCCTTCCTGCTGGACCGCGCCAACCGCTCGCACCTGTGCATCGCGTCCGTCGAGGGTGGTGTGGAGATCGAGGAGGTCGCCAAGACCAACCCCGAGGCCGTGCGCCAGATCCCGATCGACGCCCTGGAGGGCGTGACCCCGGAGAAGGCCGCCGCGATCGTCGACGAGGCGAAGTTCCCCGCCGAGCTGCGCGACCAGGCCATCGAGATGGTCCAGGCGCTGTGGAAGGTCTACGTCGAGGAGGACGCGACGCTGGTCGAGGTCAACCCGCTGGCCCGTCTCGAGGGCGACAAGCTCGAGGCGCTCGACGGCAAGGTCTCGCTCGACGAGAACGCCGAGTTCCGCCACGAGGACCACGCCGCGTTCACCATCCGCGACGAGGAGGACCCGCTCGAGGCGAAGGCCAAGGACAAGGGCCTCAACTACGTCAAGCTCGACGGCCAGGTCGGCATCATCGGCAACGGCGCGGGCCTGGTCATGTCGACCCTCGACGTGGTCGCCTACGCCGGCGAGGCCCACGGCAACGTGACCCCGGCCAACTTCCTCGACATCGGGGGCGGCGCCAACGCCCAGGTGATGGCCGACGGCCTCGACGTGATCCTCCACGACCCCCAGGTCAAGAGCGTCTTCGTCAACGTCTTCGGCGGCATCACCGCGTGCGACGAGGTCGCCAACGGGATCGTCGGCGCCCTGGAGATCCTCGGTGACGAGGCCACCAAGCCGCTGGTCGTCCGTCTCGACGGCAACAACGTCGAGGAGGGGCGCCGCATCCTCAACGAGGCGAACCACCCGCTGGTGACCCTCGTCGACACCATGGACGGCGCGGCCGACAAGGCCGCCGAGCTGGCCAACACCGACAAGCACAGCGCCTGAGACGGAGCACGAACACATGTCTATCTACCTGAACAAGGACTCCAAGATCATCGTCCAGGGCATGACGGGCGGGATGGGCTCCAAGCACACCACCCTCATGGTCGAGGCCGGGTCCAACATCGTGGGCGGTGTGAACGCCCGCAAGGCCGGCACCTCCGTCGAGCTGGCCGGCAAGGAGCTGCCCGTCTTCGGCAGCGTCGCGGAGGCCATGAAGGAGACCGGCGCCGACGTGTCGGTCGTCTTCGTCCCCCCGGCCTTCACCAAGGACGCCTGCATCGAGGCCATCGACGCCGGCATCGGCCTGCTGGTCGTCATCACCGAGGGCGTCCCGGTGCAGGACACCGCGGAGGTCTTCGCCTACCTCGAGGGCAAGTCCACCCGGATGATCGGCCCCAACTGCCCCGGCATCATCACGCCGGAGGAGTCGCTGGCCGGCATCACGCCGCACACCATCGCGGGCAAGGGTCCGATCGGTCTCGTCTCGAAGTCCGGCACCCTGACCTACCAGATGATGTACGAGCTCAAGGACTACGGCTTCACCACCGCGATCGGCATCGGTGGCGACCCGATCATCGGCACCACCCACATCGACGCCCTCGAGGCCTTCGAGAACGACCCGGAGACCAAGGCGATCGTGATGATCGGCGAGATCGGCGGCGACGCCGAGGAGCGGGCGGCCGCCTACATCAAGGAGCACGTCACCAAGCCGGTCGTCGGCTACGTGGCCGGCTTCACCGCCCCGGAGGGCAAGACGATGGGCCACGCCGGCGCCATCGTCTCCGGCTCCTCGGGCACCGCCCAGGCCAAGAAGGAGGCCCTGGAGGCGGCCGGAGTCAAGGTCGGCAAGACCCCCTCGGAGACCGCCGCGCTGATGCGGGAGATCCTCAAGAGCCTCTGAGGCCCCGCGCGCACGCGCACCGCGAGACGCCCCGACCACCCACCGGTGGTCGGGGCGTCTCGTCGTCAGCCCTGCTTCTCGAAGCGGGGCAGCCGCTCCAGCGCTCGCGTGGCGAGCCAGACGAAGTCGTCACGCGCCATGGTGCGGTCCCGCGCGGGGGTGAAGCCCACCTGGGCGACCTTGTCGCCGTGGCGCATGACCGCCATCAGGAACTCCACCGACTGCGCGTCGGAGATCGCCAGCTCCAGGCGCCACACCGTGAGGTCGACCTTCTTCCCGTCGCGGTTGTAGAGGCGGGAGACCTCGGTCCCGAAGCCCTCCTGGGCGCACCGGGCCAACCGGGAGCGGACCTGGTCGACGAAGGCCCGGCCCACCTTCGGCGACCGCGCCGTCGCGGCCGTCTCGGTGAGCCCGAACTCGTCGGTCCGGTTGCCCCGCGGGAAGAGGAAGGTACGGGTCTGGCTGTCCCGCAGTCCCTTGGCCTGGAAGTCGGCGCGGTCGCAGCGGGTGGAGGCCGCGTTGCTCCCGGCCGGCTTCGGGGTGGTGCCGACCCAGGGGCCGACGGCGCCGGAGACCGGGGGGAGGTCGGACTCGGTGAGCATCCCCGGGGCCACCGCCGAGACGGGGACCTTGGCGGGGCGGGCCCGTGGCGGGGAGGCGCAGGCGCCGGTGCCGGGCAGGCCGCACCCGGCGTTCACCGCGGCCGCGAGCAGCTGGGCGGTCGGGCGGGTGGCGCGGCGCACCCCAGGGACCCGGGTGGCGACGGTGGTCAGCACCTGGCCGGAGCGGGCGACGCCGACCTGCAGGGTGCGGGTCGGGCCCGACCACTGGCGCAGGGTGTAGAGGCGGGCCTCGTCACCGACCCGGCGCAGGTCGTGGACGGCGAGCAGCTGGGTCCGCGGCGCCGTGCAGGCCCCCATCCATCCCTGGACGGTGCGGAAGGCCTCGGCGGCCGCCTCGGGGGTGGCCGAGAGGTCGACCACCTCGGTGGCGGTGGCGGTGACCTTCGGCTCGGCGCGCTTCTTCCGGTTCTTCTTGCCGCGGGCCGCCTTGGGCCGGGTGCTGCCCTCGAAGGACCGGACCAGGGTGCCGAGGCCCTCGGGGTCGGCGTACCGGGCCCCCTGGCACGGCAGCACCAGCCCGTCGCCGTCCCGGTTGTCGTGGGTGGAGGTCTCGGTCCACTTCAGTCCCCGGCTGACCCGCCGCACCTGCTCGGGCCGCAGCAGCACCTCCTCGGTCAGGGTGGGAGCGACCTCCTCGGCCTGGACCTGGGTGGCCCGGCGCTCGAAGCCCTGGTCGCCGAGGCTGGCGTCGACCGTGTCGCCCTGGGCCACGACCACCCCGCTGGCCACCACCGCGACCACGGTGGCGGCCACCCCGACCAGGGTGTGGGTACGGCGCCGGGCGGTCCCGGCCCGCCGCAACGCGGTGCTGCGCGGCCAGCGTCCGCCCGCGGTGAAGGTCGCCAGCGCCTCGAGGTGCTCCTCGACCTCCGGCCCCCGGCAGTCCCGGGCCTCGGCGAAGGCCGCGGTGCCCTCGGTCAGGAGCCGGCGCGCGGTGTCCTGGGGGACACCGACCTCGCGGGCGATCTCCGGCATCGGCAGGCCCGGCAGGTCGGCCAGCACCAGGACCTTGCGCTGGGCCGTGGAGAGCGTCGACAGCGCATCGAGGGTCGCGGCGACCTCGGCGGGCACGTCCTTCTCCTTGTGCCACGGTCGGGCGGTGTGCCGGTGCCGGGCCCGGCGCCAGACCAGCGGCCGCAGCCACGCCTCCTTGTCGGCCAGCGTGCGAACCTTGTGCCAGTGGTGCCAGGCGACGGCGAAGGCGTCGCGGACGGCGGTCCGCGACACGTGCAGGTCGCCGGTCAGTGCGTAGGCCTCGGCAAGGAGGCGGTCGCGCACGTCCTTGTAGAGGTCGTCGAAGTCGTTCGCTTGCGTCATGGCGGTTCCAAGGTACGTGAGGGGTGGAGGCCACGCAGCGGTCTCCGGCATTCGTCGCGCTCGCCGCCGCGGGCCCGCGGTGCCCAGGTGCGGGGACGGCGTGCCTGCGCCCGGGGGCAGGTCGCGGGGGAGATGATGGCAGCGCCATGACCTCGTTGCTGTCCTCCACCGCGTCCGGGGCACGAGCGGCCTCCCAGGAGACGCCGCCCGGGCCGCGCCGCCGACCGGTCCTGGTGCTCGCGCTGCTCGCGGGGGTGCTGGCCGCCGGGCTGGTCCTGGCCGCCTGCGTCGTGCTGGCCCTGCTCGGCTGGTTCCTGAGCGACCTCGGTGCCCACGGGGAGCCGCGGGCCGCCCTGGCCGTGGGCGCCGGCGGCTGGCTGGTCGCCCACGGCTCCGGCGTCGTCGTGCGCGGCGCCCCGGTGACGCTGGTCCCGCTGGGGCTGACGCTGCTGGCGCTGTGGAGCGTCTGGCGCAGCGGGTACCGGCTCGGCGAGCGGCTGTGGGGCCACGGTCCCGACGCCCACGGCATCGACGACGGACAGCGCGACTGGACCGTGCCGGTCGCGGTCCTCGGCTTCGGCCTCGGATACTCCGCGGTCGCCCTCGGGCTGGGCGGCGTCCTCGGCGAGGAGCTCGCCTCCGCCCAGGGCCCGGTGCTGACGTGGGTGGCCGGCCTCACCGTGCTCGTCGCGGCGCCGGCGGTGGCCGCCGGCTCCGGCCGGGCCGCGGTCTGGGGCTCGGCGCTCTCCCCGGTGCTGCGCCACACCCTCATCACCGCCAGGTCGGCGGTGCTGCTGCACCTGCTGGTCGCCGCACTGCTGCTGCTCGCCGCGCTCGCCCTGGACCTCGGCGAGGCGGCCAACATGGTCGAGCAGCTGGGCACGTCGCCGGGCGAGACCGTGCTGCTGGTCCTGGCCTGTCTCGCCCTGCTGCCCAACGCCGTGCTCTGCGCGAGCGCCTTCCTGGCCGGCCCCGGCTTCGCGGTGGGCGGCGGCACCCTGGTCTCCCCGGCGGCGGTGGCGCTGGGGCCCCTGCCGATCCTGCCGCTCCTGGCCGCCCTGCCCGACGAGGGCACTGTGCTGCCGGGGGCCGCGGCGATCATGCTCGTCCCGGCCGCCGTGGCGGCGGCCGCCGCCGTGCGCACCCAGCGCCGGCGTCCCGCCCTGCGCTGGGACCACGGTGCGCTGCGCGGCTGCGGCGGTGGCCTGCTCGCCGGCGTCGTGCTCACCGCCCTGACGTCGCTGGCCGGGGGAGCGGCGGGCCCGGGCCGGATGCGGTTCGTGGGGCCGTTCACCTCCGAGGTGCTCGTCCACCTGGTCACCGCGATGGGCGTCGGCGGCCTGGTCGGGGGGCTGGCGATCACCTGGTGGCAGCGGCACACCTCGGTGCCGGCTGACGATGCGGACGAGGCCGACCGGGGTCACTAGACTCCCCGCGTGTCCAGCCTCCCCGCTCCCGCCCGGCTCGTCGTCCTCGTCTCCGGCGCGGGGACCAACCTGCAGGCCCTCCTCGACGCCTGCGCCGACCCGTCCTTCGGGGCCCGGGTCGTCGGCGTCGGCTCCGACCGCCCGGACGCCGAGGGGCTCGCCCGCGCCGAGCGCCACGGGGTGCCGACCTTCGTCAAGGAGCTGAGCCGGTTCGAGTCCCGCGAGACCTGGGACCACGCCATGGCCCGGGCGGTGGCCGGCTTCGAGCCCGACCTGGTGGTGCTGGCCGGCTTCATGCGGCTGCTGAGCGAGGAGTTCCTGGCCCTCTTCCCCGGGCGGGTCGTCAACACCCACCCCGCTCTCTCCCCGTCGTTCCCGGGCGTCCGTGGCCCGGCCGACGCCCTCGAGTACGGCGTCAAGGTGACCGGCTGCACCCTCTTCGTGGTCGACGGCGGGGTCGACACCGGCCCGATCATCGCCCAGCGGGTGGTCCCGGTCGAGGACGGCGACGACCCGGCGTCGCTGCACGAGCGGATCAAGACCGCCGAGCGCGCGATGCTCGTCGAGGCCGTGGGCCGGATCGCCCGCGAGGGTCTGTCCGTGCAGGGGCGCAAGGTGCGCTTCGGCTCCGCGGCGTCGTAGGGTTGGGGCACACGACTGGCGCAGGTGGGACACCACCAGGGAGTGACGTCGCGCGGCATCGAACGCCTGGGTGCCCCGGAGGATCGTCCGTCCCCTGCCGAGGAGAGTCACCGTGTCCGACCGCATCCCGCTCCGCCGAGCGCTCGTCTCCGTCTATGACAAGACCGGCCTGGAGGCCCTCGTCCGGGGCCTGCACGACGCCGGCGTCGCCCTGGTCTCCACGGGCGGCTCGGCCGCGCTGATCGAGGGCCTCGGCCTGCCGGTCACCCGCGTCGAGGACCTGACCGGCTTCCCCGAGTGCCTGGACGGCCGGGTCAAGACCCTGCACCCCCGGGTGCACGCCGGGATCCTCGCCGACCGCCGGCTCGAGAGCCACGTCGCCCAGCTCGAGGAGCTGGAGGTCGAGCCCTTCGACCTGGTCGTCTGCAACCTCTACCCCTTCGCCCAGACGGTCGCCTCCGGTGCCGGCCCCGACGAGTGCGTGGAGCAGATCGACATCGGCGGGCCCTCGATGGTCCGGGCCGCGGCCAAGAACCACCCCTCGGTGGCCATCGTGACCTCCCCGGAGCGCTACGACGAGGTCCTCACCGCGGCCTCGGAGGGCGGCTTCACCTTCGCGCAGCGGCAGCGCCTCGCCGCGGAGGCCTTCGTGCACACCGCCTCCTACGACGTCGCGGTCGCCTCCTGGATGGGCAACGTGCTGACCGACACCAGCGACGGCACCGGCTTCCCCGCGTGGACCGGGGCGACCTGGCAGAAGCAGGCGGTGCTGCGCTACGGCGAGAACCCGCACCAGGCGGCCGCCCTCTACGCCGACGGCCACGTGGTCGAGCCCGGGCTGGCGCAGGCCCGGCAGCTGCACGGCAAGGAGATGTCCTACAACAACTACGTCGACGCGGACGCCGCGCGCCGCGCCGCCTACGACTTCGCCGGTCCGGCCGTGGCGATCATCAAGCACGCCAACCCCTGCGGCCTCGCGGTCGGGGACGACGTGGCCGCCGCACACCGCAAGGCCCACGCCTGCGACCCGGTCTCCGCCTTCGGGGGGGTGATCGCCACCAACGTGCCGGTCTCGGTCGAGATGGCGCGCCAGGTCTCCGAGGTCTTCACCGAGGTCGTGGTGGCGCCCGGCTACGAGGAGGGCGCGGTAGAGCTGCTGAGCACCAAGCGCAACATCCGTCTTCTCGAGTGCGACCCGCCCGGCCGCACGGGCGTGGAGAGCCGGCCCATCTCCGGCGGGCTCCTGGTACAGCACCGCGACCTGGTCGACGCCGTCGTCGAGGGCGGCGGGGACGACCCGTCCGACTGGCGCCTGGTCGCCGGCGAGCCCGCGACGCCGGAGATGCTCGCCGACCTGGAGTTCGCCTGGCGGGCCTGCCGCTCGGTGAAGTCCAACGCGATCCTGCTGGCCGCCGGTGGCGCCTCGGTCGGGGTGGGGATGGGCCAGGTCAACCGGGTCGACTCCTGCAAGTTGGCCGTCGAGCGCGCCGGCGACCGGGCCGCGGGCTCCGTGGCGGCCTCCGACGCCTTCTTCCCCTTCGCCGACGGACCGCAGATCCTGGTCGAGGCCGGGGTGCGGGCGATCGTGGCCCCGGGGGGCTCGGTCCGCGACCCGGAGGTGGTGGAGGCGCTCGCCGCAGCAGGGGTGACGACGTACTTCACCGGCACCCGCCACTTCTTCCACTGACCGGGGCGCGGTGAAGGTGCTCGGGGCTCCTAGACTGCCTCACGTGACTGCACTCAGGCTCGACGGCACGGCGACCGCAGCGGCGATCAAGCAGGAGCTCACGGTGCGGGTCGCCGCGCTCAAGGAGCGCGGCATCCACCCGGGCCTCGGCACGGTCCTGGTCGGCGACGACCCCGGCTCGCGGTGGTACGTCAACGGCAAGCACAAGGACTGCGCCGAGGTCGGGATCGAGTCGATCCGCGTCGACCTGCCCGAGACCGCCTCCCAGGAGGAGATCGAGGAGGCCGTCCGGGGGCTCAACGCCGACCCGGCCTGCACCGGCTACATCGTCCAGCTGCCCCTGCCGCGGGGCCGCGACGAGAACCGGGTGCTCGGCCTCATCGACCCCGCCAAGGACGCCGACGGCCTGCACCCCACCAACCTCGGCTGGCTGGTCCTGGGCCACGAGGCGCCGCTGCCGTGCACGCCGTTCGGGATCGTGGAGCTGCTGCGCCGCCACGACGTGCCGATCGCGGGCGCCGAGGTCGTGGTGGTGGGGCGCGGCGTGACCGTGGGCCGGCCGCTGGGGCTGCTCCTCACCCGCCGCTCCGAGAACGCGACCGTCACCCTGTGCCACACCGGCACGGTCGACCTGGCCGCGCACGTGCGCCGGGCCGACATCGTGGTGGCGGCCGCCGGCGTCCCGGGGATCATCACCGCCGACATGGTCAAGCCGGGTGCGGCGGTGCTCGACGTCGGGGTCTCCCGGGTCGACGGCCGGCTCGCCGGCGACGTGGCGCCCGAGGTGGGGGACGTCGCCGGCTGGGTCTCGCCCAACCCCGGGGGAGTGGGCCCGATGACCCGCGCCATGCTGCTGTCCAACATCGTGACCCTCGCCGAGCAGCAGGCGGCGGAGCGCTCGCAGTGAGCGACGGCGAGATCGTGCCGCCCGAGGACGTCCCCCCGGTCTCGGCGGAGTCGCTGGTCGACGGCGAGGTGCGCGAGCCCGAGGAGCACGAGCCGGGGGAGCGGACCTACCCCTCGACCATCGGTGGCGCCTTCTACCTGCTCTTCCTGGGGATCACCGCCGGTGCCCTGGTGGTCGTGGTCCTCGGGTCCTGGCGGACCGGGATCCGGATCTTCGGCGGGGTCCTCCTGGTGGCCGCCGTCGTCCGGGTGCTGCTCGGCAGCCGCGACGCCGGGATGCTGGCGGTGCGGAGCAAGGCCGTGGACGCCGGCCTGCTCTCTGCGGTGGGCCTGGCCCTGGTGGTCCTCGCCAGCTCCATCCCGGACCAGCCGGACTGAGAAACGACGACGGCGCCGACCCAGTGGGTCGACGCCGTCGTGCGGGGGAGCGTGGCTCAGATCAGGCCGAGCTCGGTGACCGCCTTGCGCTCGTCCTCCAGCTCGGCGACCGAGGCGTCGATCCGGGCGCGGGAGAAGTCGTTGACCTCCAGGCCCTGGACGATCTCCCAGTTGCCGTCCTTGGTGGTGACCGGGAACGACGAGATGAGACCCTCGGGCACGCCGTAGGAGCCGTCGGAGGCGACGGCCATGGAGACCCAGTCACCCTCGGGGCTGCCGAGCAGCCAGTCGCGGGCGGCGTCGATGGTGGCCGACGCGGCGGAGGCGGCCGACGACGAGCCCCGGGCCTCGATGATCGCCGCACCACGCTTGGCGACGGTGGGGATGAAGGTGTTCTCCAGCCAGTCCTGGTCGTCCACCGCGGCGGCGGCGTTCTGGCCGTTGACCTCGGCGTTGAAGAGGTCCGGGTACTGGGTGGCCGAGTGGTTGCCCCAGATGGTCATCTTCTTGATGTCGGTGACCTTCGCGCCGGTCCGGGCCGCGAGCTGGGAGATGGCCCGGTTGTGGTCCAGCCGGGTCAGGGCCGAGAAGCGGTCGTTGGGGATGTCGGGCGCGTTGGTCGCGGCGATCAGCGCGTTGGTGTTGGCGGGGTTGCCGGTGACGCCGATGCGCACGTCGTCCGCGGCGACCTTGTTGAGCGCCTTGCCCTGGGCGGTGAAGATCGCGCCGTTGGCCGACAGCAGGTCGCCGCGCTCCATGCCGGGCCCACGGGGCCGGGCGCCGACGAGCAGGGCGAGGTTGACGCCGTCGAAGATCTTCTCGGGGTCGGCACCGATCTCGACGCCGGCCAGCGTCGGGAAGGCGCAGTCGTCGAGCTCCATGACGACGCCCTCGAGCGCCTTGAGCGCGGGCTCGATCTCGAGGAGCTGCAGCTGGATCGGGCGGTCGGCGCCGAGCAGGGAGCCGCTGGCGAGACGGAAGAGGAGGCTGTAGCCGATCTGACCGGCGGCACCGGTCACGGCCACCTTGAGCGGGGCGCTGGTTGACACGAGGACTCCTGGAGTGGTGACTCGACGAAAAGGATGAGCGACTCGACTCTAGTCCCGGGCATGCGCCGGGCGGGCGCGGGGTCGCACGCTGGCATCATGGCTCCCCATGACCGACTCACCCACACCCGGCCGGGTGCTGAGCGCGGGGGGCCGGCGGCGCGGCGTCGTGGCCGCGGTGCTGCTGGCCTGCCTGGGCGCCGGCTGCGGGGCCGCGCCCCCGCAGAGCCCGCCCTCGGGCGTCGACGAGCTGGTGGTCCCGACGCCGTCGCCGGACCCCGCGGACTTCGTCGCCGGGATCGACAACCCCTGGCTGCCGCTGCGGGCCGGTGCGGTCTGGACCCGCGAGCTGGACACCGCGTCGGGGGCCGTCACCGAGACCACCCGGGTGCTGCCGCAGTCGCGGACCGTGGCCGGCGTGGCCGCGACCCAGGTGCTCACCGAGCGCGAGGGCCCCGAGGACGACGCGGGTGTGGCGACGCGGGAGGTCGCGTGGTTCGCCCAGGACCTCCGCGGCAACGTCTGGGCGATGGGGGTGCAGGGCGAGTGGGAGGCCGGCACCGACGGCGCGCAGGCCGGACTGGCGATGCCGGCCGCCCCGCGTCGCGGTGACGGGTTCGCCCGCTGGGCGCTGGACGGCGAGCCCAGGGGGGTGGTCCAGGTGGGGGAGCGCGAGGTCTCCGCCACCGTGCCGGCCGGGCGGTTCGCCGACCTGCTCGAGACGACCCTGACCGCGCCGGACGGGACGGAGTGGACCGCCTACCACGCCGAGGGCGTCGGCGAGGTGCTGCGCGAGCGCCTCGCCGGCACCGAGCGTGCCGAGCTGGTCGACTACCGCCCGGGCGGCTGAGGGGTCAGCCGCCGGGACGGATCTGGGTGCGACCGTCCTCCTCGTCGGGGGGCGGGGCTCCCCATCCCTGCTGCTGGGGCGGAGCACCCCACTGGCCGCCCGGCGCGGGAGGCTGGCCGTGCTCCGGCGGGTAGGGCTGGCGGGTCTGGGTGGGAGCCGCCTGGCCCCAGGACGGGTCCTGGGGTGCGCCCCACTGGCCGCTCTGGGGCTGCTGGCCCGGAGGTGCCTGCGGTGCCTGCGGGGGTGCGCCCCACTGGCCGGGCTGGGGCTGCGGCTGGCCGGGGTGCGGCTGGCCGGCGACGCCCGCCCAGGGTGCGCCGGGGGCCGGCTGGCCGTAGCCGGGGGGCTGCTGGCCCGCCGGGGCCTTGGGGCCGGAGAGGTGCAGCCCGGAGCCGGGGACCGGAGGGGCGCCCTGGCCGAAGAGCAGCGGGTAGGTGGCCCCGGCGAGCGCGGCGCCGAGCAGCGGGGCGAGCACGAAGACCCACAGCTGGGCCATCGCGTCGGTGTCGGTGAAGAGCGCGACGCCGATGGACCGGGCCGGGTTGACCGAGGTGCCGGTGGCCGACATGGAGGCGAAGTGGATGGCGGCCAGCGCCAGGCCGATGGCGATCGGCGCCAGGGCGGCGAGGGTGGAGTTGCGGGCGTCGGTGACCCCGAGGACCACGAAGACGAAGATCATCGTCATCAGCAGCTCGAGGAGGAGTGCGGCCCACCAGGCGTAGTTGCCCCGGCTCTCGTCGCCGAAGACGTTCTGGCCCAGCGAGTCGCCGGTCGAGAAGACCTCGAAGCCGTGCATCAGGCCGAAGAGGCAGGCGCCCGCGAGGATGGCGCCGAGCAGCTGGGCGGCCATGTAGCCCGGGGCGAGGCGCCAGGCGAGGCGGCCGCCCAGGGCGGCGCCGAGGGTGACCGCGGGGTTGAAGTGACCGCCGGAGATCCGGCCGAAGGCGGCGATCATGACCAGGACGGCGAGGCCGAAGGCCAGGCCCGTCGCCACGAAGTCACCGCTCATCGCGGCTGTACCGCACCCGAACAGCACCAGGACGAAGGTCCCGAGCACCTCGGCTGCCAGCTTCTGTGCGGTGGTCGGCGAATCCTGCTGCATGGGCGCCGTCTCGGGCGCAGTTCCCCCAGTCATGAGGCCTAGCCTCCCATGTCCACGGGTGCGAGGCTAGAGATACCCCTCCGTCGGGTATCTTGACGTCAAGCAATCCATCCGGACAGTTCCGACAAGGAGTCGCTGCCACATGGCAAAGATCATCTACACCCTCACCGACGAGGCGCCGCTCCTGGCGACGTACTCCTTCCTCCCGATCGTCTCGGCCTACGCCAGGACCGCGGGTGTGGAGGTGGAGACGCGCGACATCTCGCTCGCCGGCCGGATCCTGGCCCAGTTCCCCGAGCGGCTGACCGCCGAGCAGCGGGTCGACGACGCGCTCGCCGAGCTGGGCGAGCTGGCCACCCGGCCCGAGGCCAACATCATCAAGCTGCCCAACATCTCGGCCTCGATCCCGCAGCTCAAGGCGGCGGTCAAGGAGCTGCGCGAGCAGGGCTTCGACCTGCCCGACTACCCCGAGAACCCGCAGACCGACGAGGAGCGCGAGGTCCGCGCCAAGTACGACCGGGTCAAGGGCTCGGCCGTCAACCCGGTCCTGCGCGAGGGCAACTCCGACCGCCGTGCGCCGGCGTCGGTGAAGAACTACGCCAAGGCGCACCCGCACCGCATGGGTGCCTGGTCGAGCGACTCCAAGACCAACGTGGCCACGATGGGCAAGGACGATTTCCGCGACAACGAGAAGTCCGTCGTGCTGCCCGCCGAGGACACGCTCAAGATCCAGCTCGTCGCCGCCGACGGCAGCACCACGGTGCTCAAGGAGTCGGTCCCGGTCCTCGCGGGCGAGGTCGTGGACGGCACCTTCATGAGCGTCTCGGCGCTGCGCAGCTTCCTGGCCGACCAGGTGGCCCGGGCCGAGAAGGAGGGCGTCCTCTTCTCCGCCCACCTCAAGGCGACGATGATGAAGGTCTCGGACCCCATCATCTTCGGCCACGTGGTCGAGGTCTTCTTCGCCGACGTCTTCGAGAAGTACGGCGAGCAGCTCGCCGCCGCGGGCCTCTCGGCCAACGACGGGCTCGGCGGCATCCTCTCCGGGCTCGACGCCGTCGAGGGCGGTGCCGAGATCAAGGCCGCCTTCGAGCAGGCCATCGCCGCGGGTCCCGACCTGGCGATGGTCGACTCCGACAAGGGGATCACCAACCTGCACGTGCCCTCCGACGTGATCATCGACGCCTCGATGCCGGCGATGATCCGCACCTCGGGTCACATGTGGAACGCCGCGGGGGAGGAGCAGGACACCCTCGCGGTGATCCCGGACTCCTCCTACGCCGGGGTCTACCAGACCGTCATCGACGACTGCCGGGCCCACGGCGCCTTCGACCCGGCCACCATGGGCTCGGTGCCCAACGTCGGCCTGATGGCCAAGGCGGCCGAGGAGTACGGCTCCCACGACAAGACCTTCGAGGTGCCCGCCGACGGCACGGTGCAGGTGGTCAGCTCGACCGGCGAGGTGCTGATGGAGCACCAGGTCGCGGCGGGCGACATCTGGCGCGCCTGCCAGACCAAGGACGACCCGATCCGCGACTGGGTCAAGCTGGCCGTGACCCGCGCCCGGGCGACCGGTTCCCCGGCGGTCTTCTGGCTGGACGCCGAGCGTGCGCACGACGCCAACCTGATCGCCAAGGTCGAGGAGTACCTGACCGACCACGACACCGAGGGCCTGACCATCGAGATCATGGCGCCCGCCGAGGCGACGGCGTACTCGCTGGAGCGGATCCGTCGCGGCGAGGACACCATCTCGGTGACCGGCAACGTGCTGCGCGACTACAACACCGACCTCTTCCCGATCCTGGAGCTGGGCACCAGCGCCAAGATGCTCTCCGTCGTCCCGCTGATGAACGGTGGCGGCCTCTTCGAGACCGGCGCCGGCGGCTCCGCGCCGAAGCACGTGCAGCAGCTGGTCAAGGAGAACTACCTGCGCTGGGACAGCCTGGGCGAGTTCTTCGCGCTGGCCGCCAGCTTCGAGCACCTCGCGCAGAGCACCGACAACGCGCGGGCCCAGATCCTGGCCGACACCCTGGACCGCGCGACCGGGACCTTCCTCAACGAGGACCGCTCCCCGGGGCGCAAGCTCGGCACGATCGACAACCGCGGGTCGCACTTCTACCTCGCCCTCTACTGGGCCGAGGAGCTGGCCGGGCAGACCGAGGACGCGGAGCTGGCGGCGGCGTTCGCCTCGCTGGCCTCCTCGCTGCGCGAGAGCGAGTCGGCCATCGTCGACGAGCTCAACGCGGTGCAGGGGGCGCCGGCCGACATCGGCGGCTACTTCCGCCCCGACGAGGAGAAGGTCACCGCGGTGATGCGTCCCTCGCGAACCCTCAACGAGGCGATCGCCTCCCTCGGCTGATGAGCCAGCGCCCGGACCGCCGCGGCGCCGCCGACCTCGTGTCGGCGGCGCCGCTGCTCTCCGCCTTCGCCCTGGTCGCGGTCAACCTGCTGCCGGTCGCGGCGGTGCTGGCCGGGTGGATGACGATGGGCGACGTCTTCGTCGTCTACTGGCTGGAGAACCTCGCCGTCTGGGCGGTGGGCGTGGTCAAGATCGCCAGCGCCCGCGGGGCCGAGCCAGCCGGCTCGAGCCTGAGGATCAACGACCGCCCCGCCCACCTGATGCCCCGCGGCATGCTCGCCGGGTTCTTCTCCTTCCACTTCGGGATCTTCACCCTGGTCCACGGCTTCTTCGCCTTCGGCCTGGCGTTCGCCGCCGCGGGGGAGCTCAACGGCAGGTACTGGCTGCTGACCGGCCTCGCCTTCCTGCTCAGCCACGTGGTCTCGCTGGCGGTCAACTGGTTCGGCGAGGACGAGCGCTCGCAGCTCTCGCCCAGCCAGGCGATGTGGCAGCCCTATCCGCGGATGCTGGTGCTCCACTTCTCGATCATCGTGGGCTTCCTGCTGATGGTCCGCGACCAGGTCGAGGGACCGGGGCCGCTGGGGACGACCAGCCTGCTGGCACCGGTGCTCCTCCTCTGCGGTCTCAAGACCGTCCTCGACCTCGGGTTCCACCTCCGGGAGAGGCGCCGGGCGCGCGCGGTGGAGGATCCGTCCCCCGAGATCGGAATAGCCGGCGGCGGCGTGGTGCTGCACCCTCGTGGCGCAGACGACGACTGAACGAGCTCCGGAAGGGCGCGCGGCCGCCAGGCACGCCGGCCTCGCGATCGCCGCCCTGGCGATGGGCGGTTTCGCCATCGGCACCACCGAGTTCGTCTCGATGGGCCTGCTGCCGCAGATGGCCCGCGGCGTCGGGGCGAGCATCCCCTCGACCGGCCACGCCATCTCCGCCTACGCCCTGGGCGTGGTGGTGGGCGCGCCCGTGGTGGCCTTCCTGGGGTCCGGCTGGCCGCGCCGTGCCCTGCTCGTGGGCCTGATGGTCCTCTTCGCCGTGGGCAACGTGGCGACCGCCCTCGTCTCCTCCTACGACGCCCTGCTCGTCGCGCGCTTCGTCTCCGGGCTGCCCCACGGCGCCTTCTTCGGGGTCGCCTCGCTGGTGGCCGCCGGGCTGGCCAGCCCGGGCCGCCGGGGCCGGGCGGTGGCGATGGTGATGCTGGGTCTCTCGGTCGCCAACCTGCTCGGCGTGCCTGCCGCGACCTGGCTGGGCCAGACGGCCGGCTACCGGGCGGCGTACTGGCTGGTCTCCGGGATGGGTCTGCTCACCCTGGCCCTGGTGCTCGCCTTCGTGCCCTCCCAGCCCGGCGACGCCGACGCGCACTGGCGCCGCGAGCTCAGCGCCCTGGCCAAGCCCCAGGTGCTCCTGACGGTGCTCGCCGGGGCGGTCGGCTTCGGGGGGATGTTCGCGGTCTACACCTACATCGTCCCGACGCTGACCGAGGTGGGCGGGCTCTCCGAGTCCGTGGCCCCGGTCTTCCTGCTGGCCTTCGGGCTGGGCATGGTCGTCGGCACCTGGCTGGCCGGCGAGCTCGCCGCCTGGTCGGTCTTCCGCTCGCTCTTCATCGGCGGCGGCGGTCAGGGCCTGCTGCTGCTCGCCTTCTCCGTGCTGGCGCCCACCGGCTGGTGGACCCTGCCGATCGTCTTCGGGATCACCGCCACCGGGTCGATCCTGGTGGTCAACCTGCAGCTGCGCCTGATGGAGGTCGCCGGCGACGCGGAGACGATCGGCGCGACGATGAACCACGTCGCCCTCAACGTCGCCAACGCGCTGGGCGCCTGGCTCGGCGGGCTGGTCATCGCGGCCGGCTGGGGCTACCGGGCGCCCGGGCTGGTGGGCTTCGGGCTCTCGGTGCTGGGGCTGGGCGTGCTGGGGCTCTCCGCCCGGCTCCACCTCCAGCGGGTCGACAGGTAGGCGCGCCGGGCCGCCATCGTCACCTCGTTGACCGTCTTGAAGAGCACGAAGACGGCGGTGCCGAGGACCTCGGGCGCCACGCCGCTGTCCACGATGGCCCGGTTGACGCCGAGCGCGAGCCCGGAGAGCGGGAACTCCCCCAGGGGCGCGGGCTGCCATCCCGCCTGGTGCAGCACCGAGAGGTCCTCCATGTAGGGGACGGCGATCGCCGAGCCGACGAAGACGACGCACAGGTGCCAGCTGTAGGTCCCGACCCAGCCCTGCTCGGTGGGTCCGGCCTGCCGCTCGGCGGTGCGCAGGCCGACCACGAAGAGGAGCACCGTCGCGATCAGGACCGCCCCGGTGGACGCGCCCCAGGTGACGGCGGTCAGTGGCGCCCCGGCGAAGAGCACCAGGCCCAGGGCGAAGAGGGCGCGGCCGCGCAGCGTCGCGAACCTCCCCTCGCGGGCGCGGGTGGAGAGGGTGACCAGCACGGCCTCCACGACATAGCAGACGACCAGCAGCGGCAGGTCGAGCGAGCCCTGGACGACCAGGACGAGGGGCAGCAGGTTGGTCACCGCCAGCACCGCCACCGCCAGCCACGGGTGGGCGCGGGCCGGGTCCGGCCAGTCGCCGGGCGCCGACGGCCGGGTCAGGGAGGACGAGGTCATGGCAGCACCCGCGCCTCGACGACCCGCAGGGGGTCGCCGATCTCGTCCCCGCCCGCCTCGAACACGCACCGGATGCGCTGCGCCTCCCGGTCGTCGCGGCGCACCTCGAACTCGATGGTGTTGGGGCCGACGAAGCGGGACTCCTCACCGACGTCGTAGCCCCCGGCGCGCTCGTCGGACTCCAGCGCCCGGTCGGTGCAGCTCCACCGGGTGGAGCGGTCGAGTCCCTGGGCGGCATGGTCGACCCCGCCGGTGGCCCCCAGCAGGAGCAGCACCACCACGACGTCGAGGACCACCAGCGCGACGACCGGCAGCGCCGACGGCGGCAGGCTGCCTGCTCTCTTCCCCACCCGCGAGAGGATAGTGCGCAGTACGCGGCGCGGACGAACGGATCGGTGGCCGAGCCGGTTTCTGCGGGTCGGGCGTCGCCTGTGACAATGGCTGCCATGTCCGCTCCGACCGCCCGACCTCGCGTGCTCTCCGGCATTCAGCCCACCGCCGACTCCTTCCACTTCGGCAACTACCTCGGTGCGCTGCGGCAGTGGGTCGACCTGCAGGCCGAGTACGAGCCGTTCTTCTTCATCGCCGACCAGCACGCGATCACCGTCGAGCAGGACCCCAAGGTGCTCCGCGAGCGCACGCTGCGCGCGGGCGCCCAGCTGATCGCCGCCGGGATCGACCCGGAGCGGGCGGCGATCTTCGTGCAGAGCCAGGTGCCGGCGCACGCCCAGCTCGGCTGGGTCCTGCAGTGCCTGACCGGCTTCGGTGAGGCCCGTCGGATGACCCAGTTCAAGGACAAGTCCGCCAAGCAGGGCGAGGGAGCGGCCAGTGTGGGCCTGTTCACCTATCCCATCCTGATGGCCGCCGACATCCTGCTCTACCGTCCGCAGTACGTCCCGGTCGGCGAGGACCAGCGCCAGCACCTCGAGCTGACCCGCGACCTGGCCCAGCGGTTCAACCACCGCTACAAGAAGACCTTCCGGCTGCCGGAGCCGTTCATCCTCAAGGAGACGGCGAGGATCGCCGACCTCCAGGACCCGACGGCCAAGATGTCGAAGTCGGCCTCGTCGCCCAACGGCATCATCGAGATGCTCGACCCCCCGTCGGTGAGTGCGAAGAAGATCCGTTCGGCGGTCACCGACTCGGGCAGCGAGATCCGCTTCGACACCGAGGAGAAGCCCGGGGTGAGCAACCTGCTCACCATCCACTCCGCACTCTCGGGCACCAGTGTCGAGGAGTTGGAGGAGCGCTTCGCCGGTCGCGGCTACGGTGACCTCAAGAAGGAGGTGGCCGAGGTGGTGGTGGAGTTCGTGACGCCCTTCCGGGAGCGCACCCTCGAGCTGCTCGAGGACAGGGCACACCTCGACGAGGTGCTGGCCCTGGGCGCGGAGAAGGCCTCGGCGGTGGCCGAGGCGACGCTGCGCGACGTCTACGAGCGCGTGGGCTTCGTCGCGCCGGCCGGCCGTTAGAGGCGCGCGCGTGCAGACCATCGGCGTGGCCATCGCCGTGCCGGAGCCCTGGGGCAAGCAGCTCCAGGACTACCGGTCCGCCCTGGGCGACGTGTCGGCCACGCTGATCCCCACCCACATCACCCTCATCCCGCCCACGGCGGTGGCGGGGGACCAGGCGATGGCCGAGGTGGAGCAGCACCTGCTCCGGGTGGCCTCGCGCCACCGCCCGTTCCCGATCCACCTGCGCGGCACCGGCACCTTCCGGCCGGTCTCCCCGGTGGTCTTCGTGACGGTCGCGCGCGGGATCTCCCAGTGCGAGGCGCTCGCCAAGGACGTGCGGACGACGCCGCTCGACGTCCGCCTGACCTTCCCCTACCACCCGCACGTCACCGTCGCCCACGAGGTGGACGACGAGCGCCTGGACCGCGCCTTCGCCGAGCTGGCCGACTTCGAGTGCCACTTCGAGGCCCGGGAGTTCCACCTCTATCACCACCACGAGGGGGAGGGGTGGATGCCCACCCGGTCATTCCCCCTCGGCGCCTGAGCCCCCGGACGCACGAACGGCCGGCCCCGAGGGGCCGGCCGTCCGCGTAGGTGCTCTGGTCTTCAGAGACCGTTCTTCATCGCCGTGCGCAGGTCCTTGTTGAGCTGCGAGATGACGTCGAGCGGGATCTCCTTGGGGCAGGCCGCGGTGCACTCACCGATGTTGGTGCACCCGCCGAAGCCCTCGTGGTCGTGCTGGCCGAGCATGTCGACCACGCGCGAGTTCCGTTCCGGCTGGCCCTGGGGGAGCTCGCCGAGGTGGGTGATCTTGGCGCCCAGGAAGAGCGAGGCCGAGCCGTTGGGGCAGGCGGCCACGCACGCGCCGCAGCTGATGCAGGTGGCCACGTTGAAGGCCCGCATCGCCTTGTCGCGGGGAGCCGGCACCGAGTTGGCCTCGGGGGCCGACCCGGTGTTGACCGAGATGAAGCCGCCGGACTGGATGATCCGGTCGAAGGCGCCACGGTCGACGACCAGGTCCTTGATGACCGGGAAGGCGTCCGAGCGCCACGGCTCGATAGTGATGGTGTCGCCGTCGGAGAAGGAGCGCATGTGGAGCTGGCAGGTGGTGGTGACCTCGGGGCCGTGCGCCTGGCCGTTGATCATCATGCCGCACATGCCGCAGATGCCCTCGCGACAGTCGGAGTCGAAGGCCACCGGCTCCTCGCCCCGCTCGTTGAGCTCCTCGTTGAGCTGGTCGAGCATCTCCAGGAAGCTCATGTCGGGGGAGATGTCGGAGACCTGGTAGGTGTGCATGGCGCCCTTGTCGGCACCGTCCGGCTGACGCCAGATCTTCAGGGTCAGGTTCATGCTCACTTGTAGCTCCGCTGCTTCATCTCGATGGCCGTGTAGATCAGGTCTTCCTTGTGCAGGACCGGCAGGCCCTCGTCGCCGCCCCACTCCCAGGCCGCCACGTAGGCGAACTCGTCGTCGTGGCGCAGCGCCTCGCCGTCCTCGGTCTGCGACTCGGCCCGGAAGTGACCGCCGCACGACTCGCGGCGGTTGAGGGCGTCGATGCACATGAGCTCGCCGAGCTCGATGAAGTCGGCCACCCGGCCGGCCTTCTCCAGGCTCTGGTTGAGGCTGTCGGCGGTGCCGAGCACCTTCAGGTTGCTCCAGAAGTCGGCCTTGAGCTCGCGGATCATGTCGATCGCCTTGCGCAGCCCCGCCTCGTTGCGCTCCATGCCGCAGTACTCCCACATGATGTTGCCCAGGGCCTTGTGGTAGCTGTCGGCGCTGCGGGTGCCGTTGATGGAGAGCAGCCGCTGGATCCGCTGCTCCACGTCCTGGCGCGCCGCGACCACGTCGGGGTGGTCCTCGGCGATCTTCTCGAAGGGGGCGTCCGCGAGGTAGTCGCGGATGGTGTTGGGCAGGACGAAGTAGCCGTCCGCCAGCCCCTGCATGAGCGCCGAGGCGCCCAGCCGGTTGGCCCCGTGGTCGGAGAAGTTGGCCTCACCGGTGACGAAGAGGCCCTCGATGTTGGACTGCAGGTGGTAGTCGACCCACAGGCCGCCCATCACGTAGTGCACCGCGGGGTAGATGCGCATCGGCACCTGGTAGGGGTTCTCCCCGGTGATCCGCTGGTACATGTCGAAGAGGTTGTCGTACTTCTCCCGGACGGCGTCCTCGCCGAGACGCTGGATCGCGTCGGCGAAGTCGAGGTAGACGCCCCGACGGACCATCCGCTCGTTGCCGTCCTTGTCCACCTCGCGCACGGCGGGCCCGACACCGCGGCCCTCGTCGCACATGTACTTGGCGGCGCGGGAGGCGATGTCGCGGGGGACCAGGTTGCCGAAGGCGGGGTAGATCCGCTCCAGGTAGTAGTCGCGGTCCTCCTCCGGGATGTCGCGCGGGTCCTTCTCGCAGTCCTCGACGTTCTTCGGGACCCAGATCCGGCCGTCGTTGCGCAGCGACTCCGACATCAGCGTGAGCTTGGACTGGTGGTCCCCGGAGACCGGGATGCAGGTCGGGTGGATCTGCGTGTAGCAGGGGTTGGCCATGTAGGCGCCCTTGCGGTGCGCCCGCCAGGTGGCGGTGACGTTGGAGCCCATCGCGTTGGTGGAGAGGTAGAAGACGTTGCCGTAGCCGCCGGAGGCGAGCACGACCGCGTCGGCCAGGTGGGTCTGGACCTCTCCGGTCACCAGGTCGCGGGCCACGATGCCGCGGGCCTTGCCGTCGACGATGACCAGCTCGAGCATCTCGTGACGGGTGAACTGCTCGACGGTGCCGGCGGCCACCTGCCGCTCCATCGCCTGGTAGGCGCCGATCAGCAGCTGCTGACCGGTCTGGCCGCGGGCGTAGAAGGTGCGCGAGACCTGGACGCCGCCGAAGGAGCGGTTGTCCAGCAGGCCGCCGTACTCCCGGGCGAACGGGACGCCCTGGGCCACGCACTGGTCGATGATGTTGGCGCTGACCTCGGCGAGCCGGTAGACGTTGTTCTCGCGGGCGCGGTAGTCGCCGCCCTTGACGGTGTCGTAGAAGAGGCGGTGCGTGGAGTCGCCGTCCTCCTTGTAGTTCTTGGCCGCGTTGATGCCGCCCTGCGCGGCGATCGAGTGGGCCCGGCGCGGGGAGTCCTGGTAGCAGAAGGACTTCACGTGGTAGCCCGCCTCGCCCAGGGTGGCGGCGGCGGCGCCGCCGGCCAGCCCGGTGCCGACGATGATGACGCTCATCTTGCGGCGGTTGGCCGGGTTGACCAGGCGGTTCTCGAACTTGCGGTTGGTCCAGCGGTCCTTGATGGGTCCGGTGGGGGCGACCGGGTCGACGAGCTTGTCGCCGAGCGTGTAGTAGCCCCGGGCGTCGTCGGAGATCTGCACCGGTGGCTGGTTGAGCTGGGTGGTTCCGTCCAGGAGAGCCATGGGAGAGGGGGGTCCTTACTTGGAGACGATGCCGAGGAGCACCGAGATCGGGACGAGCGCGAAGCCGCCGGCGATGACGATCGCCACCACCCAGCCGGCCGCCTTGGCGCGGGCCCGGGAGCGGGCGGTGTTGGTGAAGCCCAGCGTCTGCATGGCGCTCCAGGTGCCGTGGTGCAGGTGCATGCCGAGGGCGACCATGGCCAGCAGGTAGATGCCGGTCATCCACCACAGCTCGAAGGACTCGACCAGCAGGTTGTAGGGGTCCGCGGTGCCGGTGCCGTCGGGGTTGGGGTTGATCTTCCCGATGGTGAAGTTGAGCAGGTGCCAGATGACGAAGAACAGGATCGTGATGCCGCCCCAGCGCATGGTGCGCGAGGAGAGCGAGGAGCCCAGGTTCTTCTTCATCACGTACTTGGTGGTCCGGGCCGCTTGGGCCCGGCGGGCCAGGACGGCGGCCGCGTAGACGTGCGCGATCAAGGCGACGATCAGCAGCACACGCATGATCCACAGCAGGCCGTTCTCCGGGAGCATCGGCTCCCCGAAGACCCGCAGGTGGTGCGCGTACTCGTTGAAGGCGTCGTGCCCCGAGAAGACCTTGAGGTTGCCGTACATGTGAAGGACCAGGTAGCCGATGAAGATGAGGCCGCTGACGGCCATGGTGATCTTCAGGGCGACGGTCGAGCGCGTGGAGCGTGACCCTTTGGCCAGGGTCCGCGTAGGAGTATGGGTTGCCACAAGAGGACAAACTACCGCGCCTCCCAGGCGCTGCGGACCACCGGCTCCGGGTCACGGTGTGAGATGCGTCCGGTTACTGACGGGTCACCCCCGCCCGGCTCCCGGGAGCGGGGCACCCGGGGTCCTGACATGCGACCAGGCGCACGGCGCGAGGAGGGGTCCGGCCTATCCTGCCCAGCATGACCTCACCCCACGAGCGACTCGCGCTCTCCTCCGAGGCCGACGCCGCCACCGCCGCGGACTGGGAGCGCGCCACCGCGGCCGTGCTCCGCAAGACCGGCCGGATGCGCGACGACGAGCCGGACGACCTGGTCTGGCGCAAGCTCGCGCGCACCACGCTGGACGGCATCGTCGTCGACCCCATCGGCAGCCCCGCCTCCCTCGAGGGCCTGACCACCTCGGGCCGGCCGGCCCGCGCCGGCGCCTGGGACGTCCGCACGCCGTTGGTCGGCGACGACGCCTCGGCGCTCAACGAGGCCGCCCTGGTCGACCTGGAGAACGGCGCCACCTCGCTGCTGCTGACCCTCGGCGACGCCGAGGTGGACCTCGAGGCCGCCCTGGCCGGCGTGCTGCTCGACCTCGCCCCGGTGGCCCTGGACCGGCCCACGCCGGCGCAGGCCGCCGCCCTGGCGGACCTGCTGGAGGCCTGGGATGGACCCGTCGCGGCCGGCGCCAACCTCTCCTTCGACCCGCAGACGCTCGACCTGTTCGGCGCCGGGGAGTCCGAGGAGGGCGTGGAGCCGATCGAGCACCTGGCCGCGCTGGCCCGCCGGGCCTGGCAGCTGGGGATCCTGGGTCTCGTCGTCGACGGCACCGCGCTCCACGACAAGGGAGCCGGCGACGTCCAGGAGCTCGGCTGGACGATGGCGGTCGGCGTCCACTACCTGCGCGTCCTGACCGAGGCCGGGATGCCGGTCGAGGAGGCGGCCCGGGTCATCGAGTTCCGCTACGCGGCCACCGACGAGCAGTTCCCGACGATCGCCAAGCTGCGCGCCGCCCGCCGGCTGTGGGCCAGGATCCTGGAGGCCTCCGGCGCCGGTGACGTGCCGCAGGTCCAGCACGCGGTGACCAGCCGTCCGATGATGACGCGGTTCGACCCGTGGGTGAACATGCTCCGGACCACCGTCGCGGCCTTCGCCGCGGGCGTGGGTGGCGCGGACGTCGTCACCGTGCTGCCCTTCGACGAGCGGCTCGGGCGTCCCGACGCGTTCGGCCGGCGGATCGCGAGGAACACCTCCTCGCTGCTGATCGAGGAGTCGCACCTGGCCGTGGTCGCGGACCCGGCGGGCGGCTCCTACGCGGTGGAGAAGCTGACCGACGACCTGGCCGTCGCCGGCTGGGCCGAGCTCGGCCGGATCGAGTCGGCGGGCGGGGCCGCCTCCTTCGAGGCCCGCGAGGCCCTCGTCGAGCGCGTGGTCGCGACCTCGGCGCAACGGCAGGCGCAGGTCGCCGACCGCTCCTGGCCGATCACCGGCCTGTCGGAGTTCCCGAACCTGGCCGAGGTGCTGCCCACGCGGGAACCCGCGCCGGACCGGGGCGTGCGCCCCTACGGCAGCCTCTTCGAGGGGCTGCGCGACGAGCCGGCGCAACGTCCGGTCTTCCTGGCGACGATGGGCCCGATCGCGGCGCACACCGCACGGGCGACGTTCGCCACCAACCTGCTCGCCGCCGGCGGCGTCGCCGTGGAGGTGGCGGGACCGACCGACGGCGTCGAGTCGCTGCTCGCCGCCTACTCCGGCCAGCCGGTGGTCTGCCTGGCCGGCACCGACCGGGCGTACGCGGAGTGGGGTGCCGACGCGGTGGCCGCGTTGCGCGCCGCGGGCGCGTCCTACGTCGTGCTGGCCGGCAAGCCCGGCGAGAAGATCAACATCACCGAGGACACGGTGGACGACTCCGCCGCCATGGGCGTGGACGCGCTGTCGTTCCTGTCCCGGATCCGGGAGGCACTGGCATGACCATTCCGAGCAACTTCGCCGAGGTCGACCTGGCCGCCACCGGCGAGCGGGCCGAGACCCCGCGCACCGACGGGGACGGCTGGCTCAGCCCCGAGGGCGTCCAGGTGCTGCCCGTCTACGGCCCCGAGCACCTCGAGGGGCTCGACGCGCTGGACACCTGGCCCGGCCTGAGCCCGTTCCTGCGCGGTCCCTACCCGACCATGTACACCACCCAGCCGTGGACGGTGCGCCAGTACGCCGGCTTCTCCACCGCCGAGGAGTCCAACGCCTTCTACCGCCGCAACCTGGCGGCCGGCCAGAAGGGGCTCAGCGTCGCCTTCGACCTGGCGACCCACCGCGGCTACGACTCCGACCACCCGCGGGTGCGCGGGGACGTGGGCATGGCGGGCGTGGCGATCGACTCCATCTACGACACGCGCACGCTCTTCGACGGCATCCCGCTGGACAAGATGTCGGTGTCGATGACGATGAACGGCGCGGTGCTGCCGGTCCTGGCGCTCTACATCGTGGCGGCCGAGGAGCAGGGGGTGAAGCCGGAGCAGCTCACGGGGACCATCCAGAACGACATCCTCAAGGAGTTCATGGTCCGCAACACCTACATCTACCCGCCGCTGCCGAGCATGCGGATCATCAGCGACATCTTCGCCTTCACCTCCCAGCGGATGCCGCGGTTCAACTCGATCTCCATCTCCGGCTACCACATGCAGGAGGCCGGGGCGACCGCCGACCTGGAGCTGGCCTACACGCTGGCCGACGGGGTGGAGTACATCCGGGCCGGCCTCGACGCGGGGCTCGACATCGACCACTTCGCGCCGCGGCTCTCGTTCTTCTGGGCGATCGGGATGAACTTCTTCATGGAGGTCGCCAAGATGCGCGCCGCCCGCGCGCTGTGGGCCAGGCTGGTGCGCCAGTTCGACCCGAAGAACCCCAAGTCGCTCTCGCTGCGCACCCACAGCCAGACCAGCGGCTGGTCGCTGACCGCCCAGGACGTCTTCAACAACGTCCAGCGCACCGCGATCGAGGCGATGGCCGCGACCCAGGGGCACACCCAGTCGCTGCACACCAACGCCCTCGACGAGGCGATCGCGCTGCCCACGGACTTCTCCGCCCGGATCGCCCGCAACACCCAGCTGCTGCTCCAGCAGGAGTCACGCACCACCGAGGTCATCGACCCGTGGGGCGGCTCCTACTACGTGGAGAAGCTGACCCACGACCTCGCGGAGCGCGCGTGGGCGCACATCGTGGAGGCCGAGGCCGCCGGCGGCATGGCCAAGGCGATCGAGCAGGGGATCCCCAAGATGCGCATCGAGGAGGCGGCGGCGCGCACCCAGGCGCGGATCGACTCCGGGGCCCAGAAGGTCATCGGCGTCAACACCTTCCGCCTCGCCGACGAGGACCCGCTGGACGTGCTCCGGGTCGACAACGACGAGGTCTACCGCCAGCAGATCGCCAAGCTGGAGCGGCTGCGCGCGGAGCGGGACGACGACGAGGTCCGCCGGACCCTCGAGGCGCTGACCGCCTCCGCCGAGCGCGGCACTGAGTCGACGGGAGGGGGTGGCGGCAGCCTGGAGGGCAACCTGCTCGCCCTCGCGGTCGACGCCGCCCGGGCCAAGGCCACCGTCGGGGAGATCTCGGACGCGCTGGAGAAGGTCTACGGCCGGCACCAGGCGGTGATCCGTACGATCAGCGGCGTGTACCGGGACGAGGCGAAGAGCGGACAGGACTCGCGGGTCGAGGAGGTGCTCGCCGCCACCGCGGAGTTCGAGGAGGAGGAGGGACGCCGTCCCCGCATCCTGGTGGCCAAGATGGGCCAGGACGGCCACGACCGGGGCCAGAAGGTGGTGGTCACCGCCTTCGCCGACCTCGGCTTCGACGTCGACGTGGGCCCCCTGTTCTCCACCCCGGAGGAGGTGGCCCAGCAGGCGGTCGACGCCGACGTGCACATCGTCGGGGTCTCCTCGCTCGCGGCCGGACACCTCACGCTGCTGCCCGCGCTGAAGAAGGCGCTCGCGGAGCTGGGGCGCCCCGACGTCATGGTCGTCATCGGCGGGGTCATCCCGCCCGACGACGTGGCGACGCTCAAGGAGATGGGTGCCGCCGAGGTCTTCCTCCCCGGCACCGTCATCGCCGAGAGCGCGCTCGGCCTGCTGGCCAGGCTCCGCGAGCAGTGAGCCCGGCCCCGCCGGTCGACGTGGCCGAGCTGGTCGCCGGCGTCCGTGAGGGACGCCGCGCGGCCGTCTCGCGTGCCATCACGTTGGTGGAGTCGTCCCGGGCGGACCACCGCGCCGCTGCCCGCGAGCTGCTCGCCGAGCTGACCCCGGTCGCGGGCGTCGGCTCGCCTGCGGTGCGGGTGGGTATCTCCGGCGTCCCCGGGGTCGGCAAGTCCACCTTCATCGAGGCGCTGGGCACCCACCTCACCGGCGAGGGACGCCGAGTCGGGGTGCTGGCGGTGGACCCCTCCTCGGTGCGGACCGGCGGGTCGGTGCTGGGCGACAAGACCCGGATGGCCAGGCTGGCCGTGGACCCGCGGGCCTACATCCGGCCCTCGCCGTCCGCCGGGACCCTGGGGGGCGTGGCCCGGGCGACGAGCCAGGCGATGACGGTGCTCGAGGCCGCCGGCCACGACGTCGTGCTGGTGGAGACGGTCGGGGTCGGCCAGTCCGAGATCACCGTCTCGCGGATGGTCGACACCTTCCTCTTCCTCACCATCGCCCGCACCGGGGACCAGCTCCAGGGGATCAAGAAGGGCATCTTGGAGATCGCCGACGTGGTCGCGGTCAACAAGGCCGACGAGGACCGCGAGGGCGAGGCCCGGGTGGCGGCCCGCGAGCTGGCCGGGGCGCTGCGCCTGGTCCGGGGCCACCACGAGTGGGCGCCACCGGTGGTGACCTGCTCCGGACTCACCGGGACCGGCGTCGCCGACGTCTGGGCCCGGGTGCTCTCCCACCGCGAGCACCTCGCCGCCGAGGGCCTGGCCGCCAAGCGCGCCGGCCAGCAGCTGGAGTTCACCTGGGCCCTGGTGCTCGAGGAGCTCGAGCACCGGCTGCGGCGCTCGCCGGCGGTCGACGCGGTGCGCGAGGAGGTCCGGGCCGAGGTGCTGGCCGGCCGGATGGCCGCCCCGGAGGCGGCCGACCGTGTTCTCGCCGCCTACGACGAGCGCTGAGCGACCCGGCTACTACTCTGGAGGCAATATGAGCGAACGCACCTCCCGCGCCTCCGCCCCGGTCGCCGCCGCCGTCGTGACCGAGGTGGTGACGAAGTACGCCGACCACCTGATCGAGCTCCGGCGCGACCTGCACGCCCACCCCGAGCTGTCCTGGGCCGAGAGCCGGACCAGCGACGTGGTCGTCGACCTGCTCGACCCGACGGCGTGGCAAGCCCGGCGGATCGCCGGGGGAGGGGTGATCGCCGAGCTCGGGAGCAGCGGCCCCCGGGTGGCGCTGCGCGCCGACCTGGACGCCCTCCCGGTCGAGGACCGGATCAAGGACCCCTGGGTCAGCACCGTGCCGGGGGTGGCCCACGCGTGCGGTCACGACGTGCACATCGCCGGCCTGGTCGGCGCCGCGCTGGCGTTGGAGGAGGTGCACGCCCGAGGACTCCTGGCGGGCCGGGTGCGGCTGATCTTCCAGCCCGCCGAGGAGGTCATGCCCGGCGGCGCACTGCACCTGATCGACGCCGGGGCGCTCGACGACGTCGACCAGATCTTCGGCCTGCACTGCGACCCCAGCCTCGACGTCGGCCGGGTCGGGCTCCGGGTGGGCCCCCTGACCGGGGCCGCGGACGCGTTGAACGTCCGGCTCTCCGGCAAGGGCGGGCACACCTCCCGGCCGCACCTGACCGAGGACCTCACCTTCGCCCTCGGCAAGCTGCTCACCGAGCTGCCCGCGATCCTGTCGCGCCGGCTGGACCCGCGGGCGGGGGCCAGCGTGGTCTGGGGGAGCGTCCACGCCGGCTCCGCCCACAACGTGATCCCGGGCACGGGCGAGCTGGCCGGCACGGTGCGGATGCTCGACGCGGTCGCGTGGGCGGAGGCCGAGCACCTGGTCCGGACCCTGGTGAGCCAGATCGTGGCCCCCTACGGCGTGACCGCCGAGGTCTCCTACCAGCGCGGCGTGCCGCCGGTGGTCAACGGTGCCGAGCCGACCGCGGTGCTCGCCTCGGCGGTCGAGTCCGTGCTCGGCGGCCACGGACACGTGCCGACCAGCCAGAGCCTCGGCGGGGAGGACTTCGGGTGGTACCTGGACCGGGTCCCCGGCGCGATGGGGCGGCTGGGCACCCGGACCCCCGGCGGCCCGACGTACGACCTGCACCAGGGCAACCTGAGGGTCGACGAGGGTGCCGTGGCGATCGCGGCCCGGGTGCTGGCCGAGGCGGCGGTGGTCGCCCTGGACCGGCCCCGGGGCCGGGTCTGAGCCCGCTAGGTCACCCTCCGGTAACGAAGGGGGGTGCGGCGCCTCGCCCGCTCCTCGCCGGTATTACTGTGATGCCGAAATGCGCCCCGAGCGCCAGGAACAAAGATCAGGAGGCGCCGTGAAGAAGACGGCCCGTATCGCCGCAGTGGTCAGTATCGCTGCTCTCACCCTCGCCGCATGTGGCGAGCGTTCCAACGATGAGGCGGACGACACCAGCACCCCCGCCGCCACGGCGAGCTCGGCGCCCGCCGAGCAGGTCGACTTCAAGGCCTGCATGGTCTCCGACTCGGGTGGCTTCGACGACAAGTCCTTCAACCAGACCTCCCACGACGGCATGGAGGACGCCGCCACCAACCTGGGCGTCCAGACCGGCGAGGTCGAGTCCCAGTCCGACAGCGAGTACGGCGACAACATCGCCGCGCTCGTCTCCGAGGGCTGCGACTCCATCACCACCGTGGGCTTCCTCCTCGGCGACGCCACGCTGGCGGCCGCGAAGAAGAACAAGGACGTCGACTTCTCGATCGTCGACTTCGCCTACGAGAAGGCCCCCAAGAACGTCAAGGGCCTGACCTTCAACGCCAACGAGAACTCCTTCCTCGCCGGCTACCTCGCCGCGGCGACCTCCGAGACCGGCACCGTCGGCACCCTCGGCGGCATGAACATCCCGACCGTGACCATCTTCATGGAGGGCTTCCGCCAGGGCATCGAGAAGTACAACGAGGACGAGGACGCCGACGTCAAGCTCCTCGGCTGGGACGGCAAGTCCGGCTCCTTCACCGATGACTTCGAGGACAAGACCAAGGGCCAGGCGATCGCCGAGCAGATGATCGGCCAGGGCGCGGACATCGTCTTCCCGGTTGCCGGTCCGGCCGGTCTGGGCGCGCTCCAGGCCGCCAAGGACGCCGACGTCCACGCGATCTGGGTCGACACCGACGGCTGCGTCTCGGCCTCGGAGTACTGCGACGTGCTGCTGACCTCCGTGGTCAAGGGCATGGACGTCGCCGTCGAGGCGGCCATCGAGGCCTCGCTCAACGACGAGTTCAACAACGAGGTCTACGTCGGCACCCTGGAGAACGGCGGCGTCTCGCTGGCCGACCTCTCCGACGACGTCGACCCCGAGGTGGCCGACAAGATCGCCGAGCTGCAGGAACAGATCGTCTCCGGCGAGCTCGAGGTCAAGTGACCCCGAGGGTCTGAAAGCAATTCCCGGCGCCGGGGTGGGGGGCACGCTCCCCACTCCGGCGTCGGTGTTCCAGGGTCGATCCGACGCCCGCCCGGGGCCGGGTCGCGGACGAGGCGTCCGACATCGACGTCGAGAGGATTCCAGTGAGGCTCGAGATCCAGGGGCTGACCAAGCGGTTCGGCGCCTTCACGGCCAACGACCACATCGACCTGACCATCGAGCCCGGCGAGATCCATTGCCTGCTGGGCGAGAACGGTGCAGGCAAGTCGACGCTCATGAACATGCTCTACGGGCTGTTGGACCCGACGGAGGGGCAGATCCTCGTCGACGGCGAGCCGGTCACCTTCGCCTCGCCGCGTGACGCCATCGACGCGGGCATCGGCATGGTCCACCAGCACTTCATGCTGGTGCCGGTCTTCACCGTCGCCGAGAACCTGATGCTGGGCCGGGAGCACACCCGCGGCCTCGGCGTCCTCAACCGGGCCAAGGCGGCGCAGACGGTGCGCGAGCTCTCGGAGCGCTACAACCTGGCGGTCGACCCCGACGCCCTGATCGAGGACCTCCCCGTCGGCGTGCAGCAGCGGGTCGAGATCATCAAGGCGCTCTCCCACGACGCCAAGGTGCTGATCCTCGACGAGCCCACCGCGGTGCTGACGCCGCAGGAGATCGACGAGCTGATGACCATCATGCGTGCGCTCAAGGAGCAGGGCACCTCGATCGTCTTCATCACCCACAAGCTGCGCGAGGTCAAGGCCGTCGGTGACCGGATCAGCGTGATCCGTCGCGGCAAGGTCGTCGGCACCGCCCCGCCCACCGCCTCGGAGACCGAGCTGGCCGAGATGATGGTCGGCCGTGCGGTCAAGCTCGTGGTCGACAAGGAGCCGCCCCACACCGGGGCCGAGGTCCTCGCGGTCGAGAACCTCACCGTCGTGGACCCGCGTGGCCACCAGGTGCTCAAGGACGTCTCCCTCGCCGCCCGGGGCGGTGAGGTGCTGGGCATCGCGGGCGTGCAGGGCAACGGGCAGACCGAGCTGGTCAAGTCGCTGCTCGGCCTGATCCGTCCCGACGCCGGCACCATCCGGCTCGACGGCGAGGACATCACCCGGCACGGTCCCCGCGAGAGCCTGGACGCCGGCATCGGCTACATCCCCGAGGACCGCTCCCACGACGGCTACGTGGGCGACTTCAGCGTCCGGGAGAACCTGGTCCTCGACCTCTACCGCAGCGAGGAGTTCTCCCGCGGCCCCGCCCTACGGCTGGACGCCATGGCGAAGAACGCCGACGCGCGGATCGAGGAGTTCGACATCCGCACCGAGAACGCCGAGACCCCGGTCAGCTCGCTGTCAGGGGGCAACCAGCAGAAGGTGGTGGTGGCCCGGGAGTTCTCCCGGCCGCTGAAGGTGCTTGTCGCCGCCCAGCCCACCCGCGGCGTCGACGTCGGCTCGATCGAGTTCATCCACAAACGGATCATCGCCGAGCGCGACCTCGGCACCGCGGTGGTGATCGTCTCGACCGAGCTCGACGAGATCTACGCCCTCTCGGACCGGATCGCAGTGATGTACGACGGGCGGGTGGTCGGCGTCGTCGGTCCCGACACGCCCCGCGAGGAGATCGGCCTGCTGATGGCAGGGGCCGGCACGGAGAGCACCGAGGTGAAGGCATGAGCGCGCAGACCCCCGTCACGGGGACGGACCCCAAGCCGGAGGAGACGCAGCCCACCCGCGCCGACCTGCGCAAGCCGGTGAGCTGGCTGCCGACCCTGATGGAGACGGCGGTGGCCATCGTGGTGGCGCTCGTCATCGGCGCGCTGCTGGTGGTGCTCAGCGACCAGGACGCGATCGAGGCGCTGCCCTACCTCTTCACCTACCCAGCCGACTTCCTCAGCGCCTCCTGGGACGCCATCTGGTCCTCCTACTCCGCGCTGGTGAAGGGCTCGGTCGGCAGCCCCGGCCGGCTCGGGACCACGCTGGAGCGGTCGGCCCCGCTGATCTGTGCCGGCCTCGGCGTCTCGCTGGCCTTCCGCGCCGGGCTCTTCAACATCGGCGCGACCGGCCAGATGGTCTTCGGCTTCCTGGCCGCCGGCTACGTCGGCTTCACCTGGGACCTGCCGCCGGTGCTGCACATGCTGGTGGCCCTCCTCGCCGGCGTCGCCGCGGGTGGGCTCTACGGCGCGCTGGTCGGCTTCCTCAAGGCCCGCACCGGCGCCCACGAGGTCATCACCACCATCATGTTCAACTACCTGGCGGCCTCGATCCTGCTCTACGCCCTCAGCAAGGACGCCTTCCAGCGGCCGGGCAGCGACAACACCCAGTCGCCACCGGTGGCCGACTCGGCGGCCTTCGGGGCGCTGCGCGACGTGCACCTCGGCGTGCTCCTGGCCTTCCTGGCCGCGCTGGCCGTCTGGTGGGTGCTGGAGCGGAGCACGCTCGGCTTCGAGCTGCGCGCCGTCGGCGCCAACCCCGACGCCTCGCGCACCGCCGGCATGAACGTGGCGAAGGTCTTCACCGTCGCGATGCTGATGGCCGGGGCGCTCTCCGGCCTGGCGGCGACCATGCAGGTGCTCGGCGACCAGTCCTCGCTGAGCCCGACCCTGGCCGGCGCCATCGGCTTCGACGCGATCACCGTCGCGCTGCTGGGCCGGGCCACCCCGCTGGGCACCGTGCTCGCGGGCCTGCTCTTCGGCGCCCTGAGCGTGGGTGGCGTGGCGATGCAGGCCTCGGCCGGCACGCCCAAGGAGCTCGCGCAGGTGCTCCAGGCCCTGATCGTGTTGTTCGTCGCGGCACCTGCGCTGGTCCGCGGCATGACCCGAATGAGGACCACGGCGTCCGGGTCCACCGTGCAGGCGAAGGGATGGGGCGGATGAGCACCGCGACCGCAGTGAGCAGCACCGGCACCGTCGAGGTGCGTGACCGTGCCGACGTCCGACGCCAGATCAAGCTGGTGGTCGTCTACGCCCTGGTCCTGGCCGCCCTGGTGGCGTTCGCGCTGACCACCAAGGACGCCACCGTCTGGTTCACCCTCGAGGACCGGGTCAACCGCAAGGAGCACCCGCCGGTGGAGGCCAACGGGCTCTTCATCCTGTGGCCGGCCGTCGTCCTCGCCGCGGTCGCGGTGGTGCTCGCCGCCGTCAACCGGGTGCCCCGGAACTGGGTCGGGATCGTGGTGCACCTCGCCGTCGGTGCCGCCTTCTTCGGCGGCTTCCTGGTGTGGGTCTACTCCGACCAGACCAGCGCCGGCTCCATCGTGATGACCAACCCGCTGCCGGGCACCATCCGGCTGGCGACGCCGCTGGTCCTCGGTGCCCTGGCCGGGGTGCTGTGCGAGCGCGCGGGTGTCATCAACATCGCCATCGAGGGCCAGTTCCTGATGGGCGCCTTCTTCGCGGCGGTCGCCTCGTCGCTGGCCTACAGCGCGGAGATGGGCCTGGTCGGCGCCGTCCTCGCGGGCGTCGGGATGGCGGCCCTGCTCGGTGTCTTCGCGATGCGCTACCTGGTCAACCAGGTCGTCCTCGGGGTGGTGCTGATCGCTCTGGCCACCGGCCTGTCCAGCTTCCTGCTCAGCCAGATCCCCAGCGACCCGGAGATCAAGCAGTACCTCAACGAGCCGCTGATCCTGCCGCGGATCGAGGTTCCGGTGCTCAGTGAGATCCCCGTCCTGGGGCCGACGCTGTTCAACCAGTCGCTGCTGGTCTACCTGATGTACTTCTCGGTCGTCCTGGTCAGCTGGCTGCTCTTCCAGACCCGCTGGGGGCTGCGGGTGCGCAGCGTCGGGGAGCACCCCAAGGCGGCGGACACGGTCGGCATCAAGGTCAACCGGGTCCGCTGGCAGGCCGTGCTGCTGGGCGGCGCCCTGGCCGGCCTGGGCGGCGCCTACTTCACCGTGGGCTCCACCGGCTCCTTCGACAACGGCGCCTCGGCCGGCAACGGCTTCATCGCCCTGGCCGCGGTGATCATGGGCCGGTGGCACCCCGTCTTCGCCTCGCTCGCGGCGCTGTTCTTCGGCTTCATGTGGACCCTGCAGGCCCAGCTCGCCTTCCTGGACAAGATCCCGGGCGAGCTGCTGCGGGCCTCTCCCTACCTGGCCACGGTGATCGCGGTGGCCGGCTTCGTCGGGCGGGTCCGCCCGCCGGCCGCCGACGGCGAGCCCTACGTGAAGAGCTGACGTGGCGCTCGAGTCGCGGGAGTGGACCCAGGACGACTGGGAGGAGCTGGCGCGGGCGGCGTCGGAGGTCGCCGGCCGTGCCTACGCGCCCTACAGCAGGTACCGGGTCGGCGCGGCCGCGCGGGCCGAGGGCCCCGACGGGAGCGCCCGGGTGCTGGTCGGCTGCAACGTGGAGAACGCCGCCTACGGCGTGACGCTCTGCGCCGAGTGCGGGCTGGTCTCCCAGCTGTACGCCACCGGTGGCGGGGTGCTGACCCACTTCGTCTGCGTGGACGGGACCGGCGCGGTGATCATGCCCTGCGGGCGGTGCCGCCAGCTGCTCTTCGAGCACGGCGGTCGCGACCTGCTGCTGTGGACGGTCTCCGGCATCCGCCGGATGGACCAGGTACTGCCCGATGCGTTCGGGCCCGACGACCTGAAGGATGTGTGAGACGTGGCCCACTCGGAGGCCGGCACAGGAGCCCAGCACGACGCTGTCGAGGTGATCACCGCCAAGCGGGAGCACCACGAGCTCAGCGACAGCCAGATCGACTGGGTCATCGGGGCCTACACCCGCGGTGACGTGGCCGACGAGCAGATGGCCGCCCTCGCGATGGCGATCCTGCTCAACGGCATGGAGCGGCGCGAGATCGCCCGCTGGACCCACGCGATGATCGCCTCGGGCGAGCGGATGGACTTCTCCGGGCTCTCGCGCCCCACCGCCGACAAGCACTCCACCGGGGGAGTGGGGGACAAGATCACCCTGCCGCTGGCGCCCCTGGTGGCCGCCTGCGGCGTGGCGGTGCCGCAGCTGTCGGGTCGCGGGCTGGGCCACACCGGTGGGACCCTCGACAAGCTGGAGTCGATCCCCGGATGGCGCGCCGCGTTGTCCAACGAGGAGATCATGGCCCAGCTGGAGTCCGTCGGCGCGGTCATCTGCGCCGCCGGCGACGGGCTGGCCCCGGCCGACAAGAAGCTCTACGCGCTGCGCGACGTGACCGGCACCGTCGAGGCGATCCCGCTGATCGCCTCCTCGATCATGAGCAAGAAGATCGCCGAGGGCACCGGCGCGCTGGTGCTCGACGTCAAGGTCGGGACGGGTGCCTTCATGAAGGACCTCGAGCGGGCCCGCGAGCTGGCGCACACCATGGTGGCGCTCGGCAAGGACGCCGGGGTGCACACGGTGGCCCTCCTCACCGACATGTCCACCCCGCTCGGTCTGACCGCCGGCAACGCGATCGAGGTGGCCGAGTCCGTCGAGGTGCTGGCCGGTGGGGGACCCGCCGACGTGGTGGAGCTGACCGTGGCGCTGGCCCGCGAGATGCTGGCCGGCGCGGGTGTGACCGACGTCGACCCCGCCGACAAGCTCGCCGACGGCTCGGCCATGGACGTGTGGCGGGCGATGGTGCGCGCCCAGCACGGCGATCCCGACGCCGCGCTGCCCACCGCGCGCGAGTCCCACGTGGTGACCGCCCCGTCCTCCGGCGTGCTGACGCGGCTCGACGCGATGGCCGTCGGCCTGGCCGCCTGGCGGCTCGGGGCGGGCCGGGCCCGCAAGGAGGACCCGGTGCAGGCGGGCGCGGGCGTGGTGTGGCACGCGCGACCCGGCGACCGGGTCAGCGCCGGCGACCCGCTCTTCACCCTGCTCACCGACGACGCCTCGCGCTTCGACCGGGCCCTGGCCTCCCTGGAGGGCGGCTACGACGTCGTCGACACCACGGCGTACGTCCCCGGCGACCTGATCATCGACCGGATCGGCTGAGCCGGCCGGCCATCACCCCTAGGGCAGGAGCAGGACCACGGTCTCGGCGACGCAGGCCGGCTTCGGCTCGTCCTCGATCTCGATGGTGTGCTTCAGGGTCATCTGGACGCCGGCGGGCAGGTCCTGGCACTCACCCATCGTGACGTGGCAGCGGATCCGCTTGCCGACCCGCAGCGGCGCCGGGAACCGCACCTTGTTGACGCCGTAGTTGAGCTTGGCCCCCGGGGTGTCCAGGGTGAAGATGTCGGTGCCGAGCAGCGGGATGAGCGAGAGGGTCAGGTAGCCGTGGGCGATGGTGCCACCGAACGGGCCCGCGGCCGCCCGCTCGACGTCGACGTGGATCCACTGGTGGTCCCCGGTCGCCTCCGCGAACTGGTCCACCCGGGCCTGGTCGACCCTCAGCCAGTCGCTGGTGCCGAGCTGCTCCCCGGTGGCGGCCTTGATCTCCTCGAGCGTGGTAAAGGTGCGCATGGATGAAAGGATAAGGACGTGACGACACCCAGCAGAGACCAGGTCCGCCGTGCCCCCAAAGTTGTGCTCCACGACCACCTCGACGGTGGTCTGCGCCCAGCCACCATCATCGAGCTGGCTGAGGAGATCCGACACCCGCTCCCGGCGTCCGGGGCGGAGGCGCTCGGGCGCTGGTTCACCGAGTCGGCCGACTCCGGCAGCCTGGAGCGCTACCTGGAGACCTTCGACCACACGGTCGCGGTGATGCAGACCGCGGCGGCGCTGCGCCGGGTGGCCACCGAGTTCGTGGAGGACCTGGTCGACGACGGCGTGGTCTACGCCGAGGTGCGCTACGCGCCGGAGCAGCACGTGGAGGGCGGGCTCACGCTCGACGAGGTGGTCGCTGCGGTGCAGGAGGGGATCGACGAGGCCACCGCGGCGGCCGGCGGCCGGATCGTGGTGCGCCAGCTCCTCACCGCGATGCGCCACCAGGCCCGCTCCCGGGAGATCGCCGAGCTGGCGGTCGCCTGGCGCGACCGGGGCGTGGCCGGCTTCGACATCGCCGGCGCCGAGGCCGGCTACCCGCCCACCCGCCACCTGGACGCCTTCGAGTACCTCCAGCGGGAGAACAGCCACTTCACCATCCACGCCGGCGAGGCATTCGGCCTGCCGTCGATCTGGCAGGCGATCCAGTGGTGCGGCGCGGACCGCCTCGGCCACGGCGTCCGCATCGTCGACGACATCGAGGTCGACGAGGACGGCAGCGTCCGCCTGGGCCGGCTGGCCGCCTACGTGCGCGACAACCGGATCCCGCTGGAGATGTGCCCGACCTCAAACGTGCAGACCGGCGCGGCCACCTCGATCGCCGAGCACCCGATCGGGCTGCTCACCCGGCTGCGCTTCCGGGTCACCGTCAACACCGACAACCGGCTGATGAGCGGCACCTCGATGACCCAGGAGATGGCCAGCCTGGTGGAGGCCTTCGGCTACGGGTTCGACGACCTGCGCTGGTTCACCCTCAACGCCATGAAGTCGGCGTTCCTGCCCTTCGACGAGCGGCTGGAGATCATCGACCGGGTGGTGAAGCCGGGTTACGAGGCGCTGGCTGCGGAGGCGGCTGCGGCACGACCGTGAACCACGGCACCGGCCAGGTGAAGGGGATCGTGGCGGCCACGAAGTCCTGGCGGCGGATCCGCCGCAGCCGGCCGGGTGCGGGGTCGAAGACGCGGAGCTCCCGGGCCTGCTCGTCGGCCGCCACCGCCAGGACCACGTGCCGGGGCAACGTCCGGCTGCCGACGTAGAGCGCCACGGGGCCGCCCTGCGCGAGCGCCGCGCAGGCCTCCTCCCACCGGCGGGCCCGCTGGACCGGCCACACCGGCCGCACCCGGTACCGGGTGCCGCTGCGTCCGCCGAGCTGGCGGGCCACCGCCCACGGCGGGGTGCCCACCGCGCGCGGCCAGGGCGCCTGGAGACGGCCGCGGACGTCGACGGGGCCCGTCACCCGGCGGTGCATCGCCAGCGCCTCCTCGCGGACCCGCGCGTCCCCGCCGAGGATGAGGCGGCGGGCGTAGCGCTCGTCACGGAAGGCCTCGGCCACCACCAGGGCGGTCGCACCGCAGGAGCGCCCGTCGGGCTGGGGCAGCGGGCGCGCCAGCAGCTCGCGCGCCCAGGCACCCGGGGCCGTCACGAGGCCTCCGTCAGCGCCTCTGCCATGGACGCGCGGATCTCGTCGTACCCCTCGTCCCCGGTGACCGGGCGACACCCCAGGGAGACGGCGTGGTCGACGACCCGGCGCTGGTCGCGCAGCAGGGCCAGGCCCCGACGGACCAGCACCCCCGGCGGCTTGCGGTGCTCGCGCAGGTCGCGCACCAGCCGCCGCCAGAAGGTGACCAGGCGCTGCTGGCGCACGCAGTAGGCGCCGGCCAGCAGCCCGGCGGCGTCGCACTGCGGCACCACCTCGGCGGCGAAGATGCCCTCGGCGACGAAGAAGCGGTGCGACCCCAGCTCCAGGGGGCGGCTGCCGACCGCCCGGCTGTGGGGGATCGAGTAGTCCGGCACCTCGGTGCGGCCGCGACGACACAGCTCCTCCAGGGCGGCCAGGGCCCGGTCGCGGTGCCAGGACGCCGGGTCGTCCCAGTCGACCAGCCCGGCGTTGGCGCCGGACGTGATGCGGGGGAGGTCCGGGTCGGTGCCGTCGCGGTAGAAGTCGTCGAGCCGGAGCACGGGGAGCCCCAGGCGCTCGGCGAGACGGGACTTGCCGGCCCCCGAAGGACCGGCCAGGACGATCACTCGGGCATGCACGCGACCATTGTGCCCGACGCCCCCGTAGTGGACGGATTGCCCGAACACCCTTACTCAGGGGTAGACGGACCGTATCCTCGACCCACACTGTGGAGCAGAGGCTGTTGCAGAGGCTGTTGGAGGGGAGCACACCGATGGGGTCAGGACGCCATGCCCACAGCGAGAAGGCCGAGGGTGGCATGCGCTCGGCCGTGCCGGTGGTGGCGCTGATCGCCGTCCTCGCCGTCGTCGCCTGGCTCTTCCTGCGGCCCGACGGCCCGGAGGGGGCCTCCGCCGAGGACTGCGAGTCGGACGACCCGATCGTGGTCAGCGTCGCGCCCGCGATGGAGGTCCCGGTGGAGCAGGCCATCATCGCGCTCAAGCAGCAGGAGTCGTGCTTCCCGGTGGAGCTGCGCGCCGAGAGCGCGGCGGCGGTCGAGGACTCCCTGTTCGGCGGCGGCCGACCCCACCTGTGGGTGGCCGACTCCCCGGCCCGGGTGGCGGCCCTGGCCGCGGTCGGCATCCAGGCCAGCACGATCAGCGACTCGCTGGCCAGCACCCCGGTGGGCCTGGCCGGCGGGCCGTCGGTCGAGCGACCGGCCACCTGGCTGGAGGCCCTGGAGTCGGGCCGGATGCTGCTCTCCGACCCCGAGGTCGACGGTGCCTCGGCGCTGGGGATCGTCGCTCCCGCGCTGGAGGGCTCCTCCGCCGACGCCGCCGCCGTCGCGGAGCGCATCGACGCGGCGGTGGTCAACGCGGCGCAGGCGTACGGCGTGCGCGCCACCTCCGGCCAGGCCGACGAGGTCGCCCTCGACCGGATCAACACCACCTTCAGCCAGCTGATCCCCGTCACCGAGCAGGACCTCCTGGCCACCGGTGCGGCCGTGCCGGACCTCCAGCTGGTCACCCCGGAGACGGGCGCCCCCCTGCTCACCTTCCCCCTGGTCAAGACCGACGGGGGCACCAAGGTCGACCGGGCCGGGGCCGCCCTCGCCGAGTGGTTCGACTCGCCCGCCGGCGAGGGCGCGCTCGCCGCGGCCGGCCTGCGGGTGCCCGGCGGCGCCCCGATCGCCGGCCGGGGGATGGGTGAGCTCACCCTCTTCACCGAGGTCCCCGGCGACGTCTTCAACGACGCGCTCGGCGCGTGGCGGGTGCTCAGCGTGCCCTCGAGCCTGCTGGCGGTCTTCGACGCCTCCGGCTCGATGGACTTCCCCGCCGGCGACGGCCAGACCCGGATGGACCTCGCGGTCGGCGCGGCGCTCACCGCGCTCGACGTCTTCCCCGGCCACGCCCGGATCGGGATGTGGGCGTTCTCCATCGACCAGGGTGGCCCCGGCCAGGACTGGCGCGAGCTCGCCCCGATGCGGCGCCTCAACGACACCACCCAGGGCAGGCCGCACATCGACTACCTGCGCGGCCGCGTCCCCACCCTCAAGGGCATCACCCAGGGCGGCACCGGCCTCTACGACACGGTGGTGGCGGCCTACGCCAAGGCGGTCCGTGCCTACGACGAGAACTTCTTCAACGCCGTCATCCTGCTCAGCGACGGGGCCAACGAGGACCCGGGCTCGCTGCGGCTGGAGCAGGTGCTCTCGCGCCTGCAGAGCCTGAGGGACCCCGACCGGCCGGTGCGGATCATCTCCGTCGGCATCAGCGGGGACGCCGACATGCCGGCCCTGCGGAAGATCTCGAAGGCCACCGGCGGTGAGGCCTACCAGGCCATGGACCCCCGCGACATCATCGACGTCTTCACCGAGGCCCTGATGTCGCGCTGACCGGCCTGCCGGCCTCAGCGGCCGATCGGGTGCCAGACCGTCTTGGTCTCCAGGAACGCGGTCATCCGCTCCAGCCCAGGGTCGCCCAGCCAGTCGGGCTCCGCGGCGGGCGCGCGCAGCACCCGCTTGAGGTTCTCCGCGGCCGCTGCCTCGTAGGCCGTGGCGACCTCGGCGTCGCCCGCGACCCCGGTGAGGTCGATCGCGTTGACGTCCATGTGCTCGGCGAGCCAGGGGGCGGTGGCCGACGTCGGCCCGGTCAGGATGTTGACCACCCCGCCGGGGACGTCGGAGGTGGCCAGCACCTCGGCGAGGGTGACCGCGGGGAGCGGGCGCTCCTGCGAGGCCAGCACCACGGCGGTGTTGCCGGTGACCACGACGGGGGCGAGCACCGAGACCAGCCCGAGCAGCGAGGAGCGCTGGGGGGCGATCACGGCGACCACCCCGGTGGGCTCGGGGGAGGAGAGGTTGAAGTACGGACCCGCGACCGGGTTGGCCGACCCGACGACCTGGGTGATCTTGTCGGCCCAGCCGGCGTACCAGACCATCCGGTCGACGGCCTCGTCGACGGTGCGGGCGGCGGCCGCCGCGTCCAGCCCCTCGGAGAGGCGGACCACCTCGACCAGCTGCGGCCGGCGGTCCTCCATGATCTCCGCGACCCGGTAGAGGATCTGGGCCCGGTTGTAGGCCGTCCTGGCGGACCAGCCGCCGAAGGCCTTGCGGGCCGCCTGGACGGCGTCCCGGGCGTCCTTGCGCGAGGCCTGGGCCACGTTGGCCACGAAGTCGCCGTGCGCGTCCTCGACCACGTAGGAGTAGCCCGACTCCGAGCGCGGGAACGCGCCGCCGATGTAGAGCTTCCAGGTCTTGCGCACCGCGGCGCGGGCGGGGGGCGTGCTGCTCACTTGAGGTATCCCTCCAGTCCGTGACGGCCGCCCTCGCGGCCGTAGCCCGACTCCTTGTAGCCGCCGAACGGCGAGGTGGGGTCGAACTTGTTGAACGTGTTGGCCCAGACCACGCCGGCGCGCAGCTGGTTGGCCATCCACAGGATCCGGGAGCCCTTCTCGGTCCAGACCCCGGCGGAGAGGCCGAACGGGGTGTTGTTGGCCTTCTCGACCGCCTCGCTGGGGGTGCGGAAGGTCAGCACCGAGAGCACCGGCCCGAAGATCTCCTCGCGGGCGATCCGGTGGGCCTGCGAGACGCCGGTGAAGAGCGTCGGGGGGAACCAGAAACCGCGGTCGGGCAGCTCGCACGGCGGGGACCAGCGACCGGCGCCGCCCGTGCTGCCGACCTCGTCCTCACCCACCGCGGCCAGCTCGCGGATGCGGCCCAGCTGCTCGGCGGAGTTGATGGCGCCGACGTCGGTGTTCTTGTCGAGCGGGTCGCCCACGCGCAGCGTCGCCATCCGCTGCTTGAGGCGCTCGAGCACCTCCTCGGCGACGCTCTCCTGGACGAGCAGCCGCGAGCCGGCGCAGCAGACGTGGCCCTGGTTGAAGAAGATCCCGGTCACGATCCCCTCGACGGCCTGGTCGAGGGGAGCGTCCTCGAAGACGATGTTGGCGGCCTTGCCCCCGAGCTCGAGGGTCACCTTCTTGTCGGTGCCGGCCACGGTGCGTGCGATCCGGCGCCCGACCTCGGTGGAGCCGGTGAAGGCGACCTTGTCGACGTCCGCGTGGGCGACCAGCGCCTGGCCGGTGGCGCCGGCGCCGGTGAGGATGTTGACCACGCCCGGGGGGAGGTCGGCCTGCTGGCAGACCTCGGCGAAGAGGAGTGCGGTGAGCGGCGTGGTCTCCGCGGGCTTGAGCACCACCGTGTTGCCGGCGGCCAGCGCCGGGGCGACCTTCCAGGCCAGCATCAGCAGCGGGAAGTTCCAGGGGATCACCTGTCCGGCGACGCCGACCGGACGCGGGTCGCGGTTGCCGGGGACGGCGTAGTCGAGCTTGTCGGCCCAGCCGGCGTAGTAGAAGAAGTGCGCCGCGGCGCTCGGGACGTCGAAGTCGCGGCTCTCCCGGATCGGCTTGCCGTTGTCCAGGGACTCCAGGACGGCGAACTCCCGGGCGCGCTCCTGGAGGATCCGGGCGATCCGGTAGAGGTACTTGGCCCGCTCCCGCCCGCTCATCTTCGACCAGACCGAGGTGAAGGCCCGGCGGGCAGCCCGCACCGCGAGGTCGACGTCGGCCTCGTCGGCCTCCGCGACCTCGGCGAGCACCTCCTCGGTGGCCGGGTTGAGGGTCTTGAACGACTGACCCCGGCCGTCGACGAAGTCGCCGTCGACGAAGAGGCCGTAGGAGGACCGGATGTCGACGACCGCCCGGGACTCCGGGGCGGGGGCGTAGTCGAAGAGGGGAGCCGCGGGGCTCGACTCGGGAACCTTGACCATGCTCTGCTTTCCTCAGTCCAGGGTGAAGTAGTCGGGACCGCTGTAGCGGCCGGTGGTCATCTTCGTGCGCTGCATCAGCAGGTCGTTGAGGAGCGTGGAGGCGCCGAAGCGGAACCAGTCCGGGTCGAGCCAGTCCTGGCCGACGACCTCGTTGACCATCACCAGGTACTTGATGGCGTCCTTGGCGGTGCGGATGCCACCGGCCGGCTTGACCCCGACCATCCGGCCCGTCTGGGCGCGGAAGTCGCGGACCGCCTCGAGCATGGTCAGGGTCACCGGCAGGGTCGCGGCCGGCTGCACCTTGCCGGTGGAGGTCTTGATGAAGTCGCCGCCCGCCATCATGGCCAGCCAGCTGACCCGGCGCACGTTGTCGTAGGTCTGCAGCTCGCCGGTCTCGAAGATCACCTTGAGGTGGGCGGCCCCGCCACCGGGACGCGCGCACGCCTCGCGCACGGCGACGATCTCCTCGAAGACCTGCAGGTAGCGGCCGGAGAGGAAGGCACCGCGGTCGATGACCATGTCGATCTCGTCCGCACCCGCCTCGACGGCGTCGCGGGTGTCGGCGAGCTTGACGTCGAGGGCGGCGCGACCGCTGGGGAAGGCGGTGGCCACCGCGGCCACGTGGACGCCGGAGTCGCCGAGCGTCTCCTTGGCGGTCGCGACCATGTCGGGATAGACGCAGACCGCCGCGGCGGACGGGCAGGTCGGGTCGGCCGGGTCGGGGCGCATCGCCTTGGCGGCCAGGGCGCGCACCTTGCCGGGGGTGTCCATGCCCTCCAGCGTGGTCAGGTCGACCATCCGGATCGCGAGGTCGAGGGCGTGGGCCTTGGCGGTGGTCTTGATGGACCGGGTGCCGAGGCCGGCGACGCGCGCCTCGCAGCCGACCTGGTCGACCCCGGGGAGTCCGTGGAGGAAGCGGCGCAGGGAGGCGTCCGAGGCGGTCACGTCGCCGAACGAGGCGGCGAGGTCTGCTCCGGCCGGGCCTGCACTCGTCGTCGAGGCAGAAGGGGCTGTCACTCCGACAGCATAGGCGTGGCACGCCGCGCGGCGACAAACCGCGCACCCTCCCGGCCCGTCCCGGGGGGACGCCGGGCGCTCAGAGCCCGGCGGCCGCCCGCACGTCGTTCTTGAGGGCGTCGAGCCGGCCAGCGGCACAGATGCGGGCGGCGTCGACGCCGTCCTCCGGCGAGACCGGGACGACCACCTCGAGGTAGCACTTGACCTTCGGCTCGGTGCCCGAGGGACGCACGATCACCCGGGCGCCCTCGGCCAGGGTGTAGCGCAGCCCGTCGGTCGGCGGCAGGGCGGCGGAGCCCTCCGCGAGATCCTCGACGCGCTCCACGGCCAGGCCGCCCAGCGAGGTCGGAGGGGTCGAGCGCAGCCGCTCCATCGCGGCCTCGATCCCGGCGGTGTCGGTGAAGCGCACCGAGAGCTGGTCGGTGGCGTGCAGCCCGTGACGGGTCGCGATGTCGTCGAGCAGGTCGCCGAGGGTGCGCCCCTCCGCCTTGGCCGCGGCCGCGATCTCGCAGAGCAGCAGCAGGGCCGAGACGCCGTCCTTGTCGCGCACGTGCTCGGGGTCGACGCAGTAGCCGAGCGCCTCCTCGTAGCCGAAGGCGAGGCCCTCCAGCCGGCCGATCCACTTGAAGCCGGTCAGGGTCTCGGTGTAGGGCTGGCCGGCCGCCGCCGCCATCTTGCCCAGCAGCGAGGAGGAGACGATGGAGGTGGCGTAGACCCCGCTGCGGCCGCTGTCGAGGAGGTGCTGGGCCAGGATGGCGCCGACCTCGTCGCCGCGCAGCATCCGCCAGCCGTGCGGACCCTCGATCGCGGCGGCGCACCGGTCGGCGTCCGGGTCGTTGGCGACCACCAGGTCGGCGCGGCGCCGGGCGGCCAGCGCCAGCGCGAGGTCCATCGCGCCGGGCTCCTCGGGGTTGGGGAACGCGACGGTGGGGAAGTCCGGGTCCGGCTGCTCCTGCTGCTCCACCACGTGGAGCTCGGAGAAGCCGGCGGTCTCCAGCACCTGCGCGACGCTGGCGCCGCCCACGCCGTGCAGGGGTGTGTAGACGATCTTCAGGTCGCGCGGGCCGTCGGCCACCAGCGACGCCGTGGTGTCGAGGTAGCGGTCGATGAGCTCCTCGCCGACCAGGGTGCCGGGGCCTCCGCGCGGGATGTCGGCGACCGCGCCGACCGCGGCGATGCGGGCCGCGATCCCGGTGTCGGCGGGAGGCACGATCTGGCTGCCGTCGCCGAGATAGACCTTGTAGCCGTTGTCGGCCGGGGGGTTGTGGCTGGCGGTGACCATCACCCCGGCGACGCAGCCGAGCTCGCGGATGGCGTAGGCCAGCAGCGGCGTCGGCAGGGGGCGGGGCATGACGAAGGCGCGGAAGCCGGCGCCCGTCATCACCTCGCACGTGTCGCGGGCGAAGACCTCGCTGTTGTGCCGGGCGTCGTAGCCGACCACCACGGACGCCTCGCCGACGACGCCCTGGTCGCGCAGGTAGGCCGCCAGGCCGGCGGCGGCGCGCAGCACGACGACGCGGTTCATCCGGTTGGGCCCGGCGCCGAGGGCGCCGCGCAGCCCGGCGGTGCCGAACTCCAGGGTGCCGCGGAAGCGGTCGGCGAGGTCGGCGTCGTCGCTGCCGGCCTCCACCTCGGCGATGACCGCCGCCAGCTCAGCGCGGGTGACGTCGTCGGGATCCTCGGCGACCCAGGCGCGGGCGCGGTCGAGCAGGCTTGCGGGGGAGATCTCAGACGTCATGGCCGCACGGTAGCGCGGCCGCCCAGGGGCCGCATGGGCCACCCGGGCGAGCCGGCTCGCGTCGCAGCAGGGTCAGGAGAGGGCGGCGAGCGCGGCGTCGTAGTCCGGCTCGGTGGTGATCTCGTCGACCAGCTGGGTGTAGGTCACCTTGCCGTCGGCGTCGAGCACCACGACCGCGCGGGCCAGCAGCCCGGCCATCGGGCCGTCGGCCAGCGTGACGCCGTAGTCCTCGCCGAAGCTGGAGCGGAACGCCGAGCCGACCTTGACCTGGTCGATGCCCTCGGCGCCGCAGAACCGGGCCTGGGCGAAGGGGAGGTCCTTCGACACGTTGACCACGGTGGTGTTCTCCAGCCCGGCGGCCAGCTCGTTGAACTTCCTGACGCTCGCCGCGCAGATCCCGGTGTCGACGCTCGGGAAGATGTTGAGCACGACGCGGGTGCCCTGGGAGTCGGCCTGGGTCAGCTGGGAGAGTCCCTCGCCGACCAGGTCCCAGCCCGGAGCGGAGCTGCCGACGGCCGGCAGCTCGCCGACGGTGTGGACGGTGTTGCCCTTGAGTGCAGTGGTAGCCATGGACCATTCCTACACTGCGGCGACAACCGCCGGCGCCGGGTCTCAGGCCCGGGCGAAGTGTGCCGTGTGCCGGCCGAGCTCGGCGAAGACCGCCTGGTTGTGGCTGAAGGCGTGCTGGACCTCCGCGACCGCCTCGGCCTGCTGCGCCTCGTCGAGGGGCAGCTCGTCCAGGCGGGCGCGGTAGCCGTCCTTGTAGGCCTTGACCTTCGCGATCGTGTCGAACCGGTAGAACGACAGGCCGCTGCCCCGGCGGTCGAAGTCGCGGTCGAGGATCCGGCCGATCGCCTGGCCGCCGGAGAGGTCGCCCAGGTAGCGGGTGTAGTGGTGGGCGACGAAGCGGACCGGGTGGTCGGCCGTGGCGCGGATGCGGGCGGCGTACTCGGCGGCAGCGGCCCCGGGGCAGACCCGCTCGGCGTCGTCGCCGGTGCTCCACGCCGCCAGGTCGGCGTCCAGGCTGGGGAGCCGCTCCAGGGCGGCGTCGTGGAGCGGGGCGACCAGGGGATGGCCGGCCAGGGCACGGCCGGTCTCTTCCAGGGCCGCATAGACTGTCCGCAGCTGACGCAGATAGTTGACGTATCCGGCTTCGTTGATCCGCCCGCCCATCAGGTCCTCGATGAACGTGGCGCTCTCGGCGGCGTCGTGCTGGGCCCGTGAGCCCTCGCGCAGCGCGGTCGACAGGGGTGTGGACGTGGCGTCCAGGACGGTCATGGGCGGTCTCCGGATCAGGTCGTGGTCGGGTGCGGCCAGGGCTGGCACCCGCATGCTTAGGGGAACCTTAGTTGGGTTAGGCTAACCTAAGCGATCGGGTTCCCGCTCGGGACCCCCGACCGGGTGCGGAACCCGATCGCCCGGCCCCGGTGCCACGCGCTGCGTCGGCCCACCGGGTCCGGTCACACGTCGAGGAGAGGTTGAGATTGCTCAGGTCGCATGTACTCCGCGCGGGCGCCCTGGCCGTGGTGACCGCACTGGTGGCCGGGTGCGGGATCCAGGGCCCGGACCGGGCTGAGGAGTCCGGCCCGGCCGGCACCGTGAAGGCCGCGCCGCCACTGGCGAGCACCACCCCCGCCGAGGACCCGCGCGCCTGGCGCGGCGCGGTGAGCGCCGGCGTCGAGGAGACGGACATCGTGCCCGTCGCCACCGACCCCGAGCCCGAGCTCCCCGTCACCCTGACCGACTCCCAGGGCACCGAGGTGGTGGTGAAGGACGTCTCCCGGGTGCTGGCCCTGGACCTGCACGGCACCCTGTCCCGCACGGTCTTCGAGCTCGGTCTGGGTGACCGCCTGGTGGGCCGTGACCTCTCCACCGGCTTCGAGCAGGCCGCGGACCTCCCGCTGGTGACCGGCGGCAGCGGTCACGAGCTCAACGCCGAGGCGATCCTCGACCTCGACCCCACCCTGATCCTCACCGACACCTCGCTGGGCCCCTGGGACGTGGTGCTCCAGATGCGCGAGGCCGGTATCCCGGTCGTGGTGGTGGAGTCCTCGCGCACCCTGGACAACGTCGGCGAGATCACCCGCCAGACCGCGGCCGCCCTCGGTGTCCCGGACGCCGGCGAGGCGCTGGCCGACCGGATCGGCGCCGAGATCGAGGCCGTCGAGGCCGACATCGCCGAGGTTGCCCCGCAGGACGAGCGGCGGCGGCTGCGCACCATCTTCCTCTACGTGCGCGGCAACGCCGGGGTCTACTACATGTTCGGCCGGGGGTCCGGGGCCGACGACCTGATCGACGCCGTCGGCGCCTACGACGTGGCCGAGGAGATCGGCTGGTCGGGGATGCGCCCGGTGACCGCCGAGGGCCTGGTCGCCGCGGCGCCCGAGCTGGTGGTGATGATGCGCGGCGGCCTGGAGTCGACCGGCGGCGTCGAGGGGCTGCTGGAGCGTCTCCCCGCCCTGGCCAACACCCCCGCCGGGCGCAACGAGCGGTTCGTCGACGTCGACGACTCGCTGATCCTCGGCTACGGCCCCCGCACCGCCGACGTCCTCAACGCCCTCGCGGTGGCGGTGCACGCCCCGCAGGAGCTCACGTGAGCCTGAGCCTCCCGCTGCCGGCCACCAGCACCAGCCGGCGCCTGGTGCTGGGTGCGCTCGGCGCCCTGCTACTGGTGGCGGTCACGATGGCCGCGGGCGCGGGGCAGCTCCACATCCCCGCGGAGGAGGTGGTCGGCTCCCTGCTCCACCGCCTCGGGCTCGACCTCGGGCCCCTGCCCAGCCACCCGCAGGGGGAGTCGACCCTGTGGCAGGTGCGCTTCCCCCGGCTGGCGATGGCGGTCCTGGTGGGCGCCTGCCTGGGCGTCGCGGGCGCCGTGATGCAGGGCGTCTTCGGCAACCCGCTCGCCGAGCCGGGGGTGGTCGGCGTCTCCTCGGGTGCCGCGCTGGCGGCGGCGGCGGTGCTCGTCTTCGACGTGGCCTTCCTGGGCCAGTGGACCCTCGCCGTGGCCGCCTTCGTCGGCGGCCTGCTCACCACGATCGCGGTCTACCTGCTCTCCCGGGACTCCGGGCGCACCGAGGTCGTGACCCTGGTCCTGACCGGGGTCGCGGTCAACGCCATGGCGGGCGCCGCGCTGGCGTTCCTGATGTTCCTCGGCGACACCCAGGCGCGCGAGGAGATCGTCTTCTGGCAGCTCGGCAGCCTCAACGGCTCGCGCGCCGAGCAGGTCCTGGTGACCGCGCCGACCGCGCTGGTGGGCGTCGTCGCCGCGCTGCTGCTCTCCAGGCGGCTCGACCTGCTCTCGCTGGGAGACCGGGGCGCCAGGCACGTCGGCGTCGACGTGGAGCGGCTCCGGATGGCCAGCATCGTGGTGGTCGCCGTGCTCACCGCGGCGGCCGTCTCCTTCGCCGGCATCATCGCCTTCGTCGGGCTGATCATCCCGCACCTGATGCGGATGGTGGTGGGCCCGGGGCACCGGGCGCTGGTCCCGGCCAGCGCCCTGGGGGGCGCGGTCCTGCTGGTCCTGGCGGACCTGTGGGCCCGCACCGCGATCGCCTACGCCGACCTGCCGATCGGGATGCTCACCTCGCTGGTCGGCGGCCCCGTCTTCTTCTGGCTGCTGCGGCGCGCCCGGCGTACGGCGGGGGGCTGGGCATGACGGCCGCTCGCGGCACCGCCGCCGAGCCGGTGCTCAGCGCCCGGGGCGTGTGCGTCGAGATCGCCGGGCACCGCATCCTCCACGACGTCTCCTTCGAGGCCCGCCCCGGTGAGCTGGTCGCGCTGGTGGGACCCAACGGCGCGGGGAAGTCGACCCTGCTGGCCGTGCTCGCGGGCGACCTCCGCCCCGACAGCGGGCGGATCGAGCTGGCGGGCCGCCCGCTCGAGGACCAGTCGGCGGCCCAGATGGCCCGCCGCCGGGCGGTGCTCCAGCAGAAGCAGATCCTCGCCTTCGGCTTCCGGGTGCGCGAGGTGGTCGAGATGGGACGGGCGGTGTGGCGTCGTACGCCTCGCGCCGAGGACGACGACGCCCGGGTCCAGGAGGCGATGGAGGTCACCGAGGTCGACCACCTCGCCTCGCGGGTGGTGCCCACCCTCTCGGGAGGGGAGCAGGGCCGGGTGGCGTTCGCCCGGATGCTGGCCCAGGAGGTCGAGGTGCACCTGCTCGACGAGCCGACCGCCGCGCTGGACATCCGCCACCAGGAGGCCCTGCTCACGCACGCGCGCGCCAGCGCCCGTGCGGGCGCCGCGGTCGTGGTGGTGCTGCACGACCTGAGTCTCGCGGCCGCTTTCGCCGACCGCGTCTGCGTCCTCTCCCGGGGCGCCGTGCGGGCGGTCGGGCGCCCGTCGGAGGTGCTGACCTCGGTCCTGCTCACCGAGGTCTACGAGCATCCCGTCGAGGTGCTGGAGCACGCCGGGAACCTCCTGGTGGTCCCGGTGCGAGCGACCGCCGACCCCGGCCCCGCTGCTGTCCCCCCTGCCGTCCCCCCTGTCGTCCCCCCTGCCGTCAAGGTCGTCGAGAAGGAGACCTCGTGCCCCTCCTGAGTCCCCACCGAGGATCGCGCCGAGCCGCGGCCCTGGCTCTCCTCCCCGTCCTGGCCCTGCTCGGTGGGGTCGTGCTCCTCGGCTCCGCCCCGGCGCAGGCGGCCGGGCGGGTGACGGTCGACAACGACGGACGCGGCCAGGTCATCGACTCCCGCTACTCCACCGAGCTGACGGTCTCCGGCCGGGGCTTCCAGTCGGTCAAGGGCGGCCACGGCGGCCTCTACGTCTGGTTCGGCACGGTGAGCGGTCGCTGGCAGCCCAGCAAGGGCGGCAGGTCGGGCAGCGACTACGTCTACGTCCCCGACAGCGAGTCGCGCAGCAACGCCGGGTTCCAGCGCTACGTCGCCTTCCCCGGCTCGGACACCGCCTCCTCGGCCAACGGGGGCACCATGTCCGCCGACGGCTCCTGGTCGGTGCGGCTCGTCGTCCCGGGGCCCACCTTCCAGGGGGTCGGGCGCAACGGCACGGTCCGCACCGTCGACTGCCGCAAGGTGACCTGCGGGGTCATCACCGTGGGCGCGCACGGGGTGCACAACGCCAACAACGAGACCTTCACCCCGGTGCGGGTCGCCGACCTCGAGCCGGCGGCCGAGGGCGGCGAGCAGCCCGCCACGGATCCGGGTGAGACCGCGGCGCCCGGGACGGGCACCCCGGCCACCGGGCCCCCCCGGGACGGCACCGGGAAGGTCGCGGCACCCGGCGCGCCGGCGAAGCAGGGCCGGCAGGGCAAGCCCGTGCTCCGGGTCGACCGGACCTCCGCGGTGCCCGGGCGGGCACTGTCGTTCGTCGCCCGCGGACTGCGCCCGGGCGAGCAGTTCACCGTCGTCCTCGACGACGGGCTCTCGGCCAGCGGACCGCACACGGTGGGCGCGGACGGCCGGGCGGTCGGGGTCGTGGGGCTGCCGGCAGGACTGCCGGAAGGCACCCACGAGCTGCGCCTCTTCGGCGGCGGCCGCGACGCCTCGGTGATGTTCGGCGTCACCGCGGGCGTCTCGGCCGACGTGCAGCCGGTGGCCGGTGAGGACCCGGACGCCTCGCCGGAGGCATCGTCGGGCTCCTCGTGGTGGTCCCAGGGCGCCCCGGCCGCCGTCTTCGTCGCGATCAGCGCCCTCGTCTTCGTCGCCGCCGCCGGCGCGGCGACCCGCCGGAGAATGCGGAGCCGTCGTGCGCAGGCCTGAGCGCGTCGGCGCGCTGCTGGCCTCGGCCGCGGTCGCCCTGCTGGCGACCCTGGGCCCGGGCCAGCCCCCCGCCGTCGCGTCGCCGGAGGAACCGGCCCCGGGCAGCACCGTCGAGGTCTCCGACGTGGTCTTCGCCTGGAGCCTCAACGAGCAGACCAACGCGCGCTCCCACAACCCGGCGGCCATCAACTTCCTCGCCGCCGGGGTGGCCGATCCCGGCCGCGGCGGCGCGACGCTGCCCTCCTCGAAGTGGTCGGCAGCGGCGGGGAACACCACCATCGAGAAGCTCGACGCCGCAGGCACGTGGCAGACCGCCACCTGGCAGGGGCTGGGCACCGACGCCCAGGGCGCGCCCATCGATCTCTACGGGCCCTTCAGCGGTCACCGGGTGAAGGTGTCCGGTGGCGCGGGCACCGTGGACCCGGTCGCCGAGGACGCCTCCCTGGCGTGGACCGGCACCTTCACGGTCGTCTACTACGGGGGCAACACCGTCTTCACCGTCTCCGACCCGCAGCTGAGCCTGAGCGGCGGCACGGGCGAGGTCACCGCAGTGCTCGGGGGCTGGCTGGCGGACCGCACCGACACCCGGACCTGGACCCCCGTGGAGGGGCGCCGGGTCGCCGTCGCGACCCTCTCCGGCGTCGACGTGACGGAGACCGGCCTGGTCGCCACCCCGGCCTACCACGGCGTCGAGGTGACCGGCTCGGTCCCGCAGCTGCGCACGGGGGAGCACTGGGGGAGCTTCCCGGCGCCGATGATCGACTTCCTCGCACCGCTGGGGGTGGACCAGTTCTGGTACTCCACCGGGCTCCAGTCGGACTGGACCAAGCTCCCCAGCCCGGTCGTGGTCGGGTACGCCGGGACGCTGCCCGAGACGTCCGCGCCCACGCGGGCGCCCGAGACCGCCAAGCCGACGAAGGCGCCGCCGAAGGTGACCAACCCGGTCCGGCCCAGCCCGTCGGCCGGTCCGTCCGCCGGTCCCTCCCGCAGTCCGTCGCCCAGCCCCCTGCCCAGCCCCCTGCCCGGCCCCGCCACGGTGACGCAGGCGGGCCAGGCGGCCGCGCCGGTCCCGCCGGACGCCGGACCCGGCGAGCCGGAGGCCCCGCAGGTCGTCGGCGCGCCGCTCTCCCTGCAGGCGGAGCCGGCCGCCGCCGAGGTCACCTCCCTCGCGGGCGCCACCGCCGAGACCGTCCATCCGGGCTGGTGGGCCGGGGGAGCGCTGCTCCTCGGGGCCGGTCTCCTCCTGCTCGTGCCGGCTCGCCGCCCGGCCTGACCGTCACCTCCTCGCTCAGCACCCATCGCTCAGCACCCATCGCTCAGCACCCACCGAAAGGAACACCCGCATGTCCACCTCACGTTTCCTGCGCCGACGGCTCTCCGTCGGGACCGCGGGGGTCGCCAGCGTCGCGCTCACCGCCGCGGCGTTCGCCGGTCTTCCCGCGGCCCAGGCCGCCCCCGTCGCCCCCGACTCCGTCGCCGGCTCCTTCAGCTGGTCGATCTCGGCCCAGGTCGGCGCCCGCATGCCGTCCTGGGAGCTGACGGGTGGCGCGTACGCGAAGACCCCCAAGGTCGCCACCTTCCCGCAGAGCGCGGTGAGCTCCTCCGGCGACGCCGTCACGGTGGGCTACGAGGGATCCGTGAAGACGCAGTTCGTCAACGCGGGCGTCCCGCTCTACTCGGTGACGATCGCCGACCCGGCCGTCACCCTCGACGCCGACGGCAGCGGCCAGCTCACCGCCGAGGTCTCCAGCGAGGTCGGCGCCACCAGCGAGGCACCGGAGCGCGTGGTCGTTGGCGAGTTCACCAGCAGCACGGGCACCCTCGACTCCACGCTGTCCGCCACCATCACCGGCTTCTCGACGGCGTTCCTCGACCAGATGGTCACCGGTGTGGAGCCGCACTTCAACGGCTCCACCGAGCTCAAGAACCCGGCGCCGTTCACCATCGCCGCGCCCAGCACCACGGCGCAGGTGGTCGAGGACGCGAGCGGGCTCTCGGTCACCGCGACCGGGTCCGACTTCTTCGGCGGCAACGCCGACTACAACGGCGTCTACGTCGGCGTCGCCCCTTCCGGCGGCCTGCCTGACGTCTCCACCATCGGTGGCCAGTCCGGGTTCGCCGGCTTCGACTGGGTCCCGGCCAGCGCCGTGGTGAACGGCGGCTTCACCCGCAACTTCGCTGTCGACCTCGCCAAGGTCACCCCCGGCACCTCCTACTCGCTCTACACCTGGCAGGCGCACCGGCACTCGACGACCGCCCTCGACACCGAGACCCCGATCGGGGTGCTGAGGCAGCCGACTCCGCCGCCCACGGCGACCGAGGCCCCGGCCCCGGCCCCGGCCCCGGCCCCGGCCCCGGCGCCCACCCCGGCGGCGCAGGTGAAGCCGCGGGTCAAGGCGACGCTGAAGAAGGCGCCCACCACCCGCAGGCCCGGCAAGGTCGTGGTCGACGTCGCCGGCAAGGCCGGCGCGGGCACGGGCAAGGTCCAGGCGAAGCTCAAGGTCCCGGGCAAGAAGAAGAAGGTCTCGCTCGGCGCCACCCTGAACAAGGTGGGCAAGGCCGTCATCAAGCTGCCCAAGGGCAAGCGCGGCGCCTACCGGCTCGTCGTCCGCTACCTGGGCGACGACAGCTACAAGCGCGTGCAGAAGGTCGTGAAGTTCCGCGTCACCCGCTGACCTCGGCCCTTGGCGCCCCCGCACCGGGGGCGCCAGGGGATCAGGGGCGGGGGAGTGCCGGGCGCCAGAACTCCTCGCCGGCGAAGGGGCCCCCGACGTGCGCGGCCTCGGCGGGGTCCTCGGGGCGCGGCGCGATCTCGTCGGCGTACGACGAGGCGTCGTCCTGCGGCTCGTAGCCCAGGGCCCGCCCGGGCTCGAGGTCCCACCAGGCGTCGGCGTTCGCCGAGATGCCGTAGAGCACCGCGAAGCCGGGGGCCCGGGTGGTCAGGGCGGCCTCGACCATCCGCACGCAGTCGCCGTGGGAGAGCCAGGTCGCCAGGTGGCGGGCGGTGGTGGGCCGCGGCAGGAACGAGCCGATGCGGCAGGCCACCGCGTCCAGGCCGTAGCGGTCGGCGTACAGGCTCATCACCGCCTCGGCGGCCACCTTGCCGACGCCGTAGAAGGTGTCGGGTCGGGGCCGGGCGTCGACGCCCACGCAGTCGGTGCGGGGGGTCCGCCCGACGGCGTGGTTGCTCGAGGCGTAGACGAAGCGGTCCACCCGGTGGGCGACGCAGGCGTCGAGGAGCGCCGCGGTGGTGACCACGTGGGACGAGAGCGACCCGGGCAGGTCGAGCTCGTCGGGGTGGCCGGCGAGGTGGACCACGGCGTCGAGGGACTCGGCGGCGAAGACGGCGTCCACGGCGTCGGGGTCGGTGCAGTCCCCGGTGTGCCAGGCGACGTCGACGCCCTCGGGCGTGGGGACCAGGTCGAACCCGACGACCTCGTGCCCGGCCGCGGCGAGCCCGGGCAGCACGACCCGGCCGATGGAGCCGGCGGCGCCGGTGACCAGGACCCGCATCAGATCCGCGGGACCAGGTCGCCGAGCAGGGCGCCCATCCGGGTCGCGGCCGACCGGCCGGCCTCGAGGACCTCCTCGTGGTTGAGGGGGTCGCCGGAGATGCCGGCCGCGGCGTTGGTGACCAGGCTGATGCCGAGCACCTCCATGCCGGCCTGGCGGGCGGCGATGGCCTCCAGGGTGGTGCTCATCCCGACCAGGTCGCCGCCGATGGCGCGCACCATGCGGATCTCGGCGGGCGTCTCGTAGTGGGGGCCGGGGAACTGCACGTAGACGCCCTCGTCGAGGCTGGGGTCGACCTCGCGGCACAGGGCCCGCAGCCGGCTGGAGTAGAGGTCGGTGAGGTCGACGAAGTGGGCGCCCTCGATGGGCGAGGTGGCGGTGAGGTTGATGTGGTCGCTGATCAGCACCGGCGTCCCGGGGGCCCAGGTGTCGCGCAGGCCGCCGCACCCGTTGGTCAGCACGATGGCCCGGCAGCCCGCGGCGGCCGCGGTGCGCACCGGGTGTACGACGGCCCGCACACCCTTGCCCTCGTAGAAGTGGGTGCGGGAGAGGAAGACCAGCACGTCGGAGTCGCCGACCCGGATGCTGCGGATCTTGCCGGAGTGGCCCGCCACCCCGGCGGCGTGGAAGCCGGGGAGGTCGGTGGTGGAGATCTCCGCGGTCGCCGGCCCGAGGGCGTCGACGGCCGGCAGCCAGCCGGAGCCGAGCACCAGGGCCACGTCGTGGGAGTCGACGCCGGTGAGCTCACGCAGCGTCGCGGCGGCCGCTGAGGCCAGGGCAGTGGGGTCGGTCTCGGTCACCCGTCGATCCTAGGCAGCCACCTACTGGTCCAGCCACTCGCGTCGGTGGGAGTGTGTGGTCATGGCCGACGCTGCCCCGCGCAGGACCGGGCGCCCATGACCCTGGGCGAGCGCCTGCACGCGGTGGCCTCGCGCTGGCGCCAGCTGGTGCGGCTGGGCGGCGCCACGGCTGCGGCGTTCGCCATCTCCACCCAGGTGCTGGGTCACCAGCAGGCGTTCTTCGCCCCCGTCGCGGCGGTGATCGTGCTGGTCGCGGGGGGCGGCCTGCGCCAGCGCACCCTGGTCGAGCTGGTGCTGGGGGTGGCCGTGGGGGTGCTGGTCGGGGAGATGCTCATCCTGGCCATCGGGCGGGGGGTGTGGCAGATCGCGCTGGTCGTCGTCTCCAGCTCGGCGCTGGCGATCTTCGCCGGGCTCACGGGCGTGGCCCGCACCCAGGCGGCCAACTCCGCGGCCCTGCTCGCGGCGGTGCTGCCGGCGGCGGGCGCGCAGAACCCCGCCGTGACCCGCTTCCTGGACGCCCTGGTGGGCGGGCTCTGCGGCCTGGCGATGGTGCTGATCGTGCCGCGCAACGCGGTGCGCGACCTCACCGAGGAGGTGCACCCCCTGCTGGCCGAGCTGGAGCAGGTGCTGGAGGTGCTGGCCCGGGCGATGCGCGCCGGCGACGCGGCGCTGGCGGAGGAGGCGCTGGCGCTGGCTCGTGGGATGCAGGGTCGCGTCGAGACGGCCCAGACCACGGCCACCCACGTCTCGGAGGTCGCGACCATCTCGCCGATGCGGTGGCGGCAGCGCTCCGAGGTCGCCCGCTTCGCGGCGGTGCTGGCCGACATCGACAACGCGGTCCGTGACGCCCGGGTGCTGGCCCGGCGGGTGGCCTCGATGCTGCGGCTGGGGGAGGAGAGCTCCGGCCTGATGGCGGCCTCCGTGGAGGCGCTGACCCGGGGGGTGCGGATCTTCGAGTCGGGCCTGGAGGAGGCGCCGGACGCCGCGGAGGTGCGCGAGGCGAGGGACCACCTGGTGGAGTCGGTACGGCTGGCGGTGGCCTCGCTGACCGACCACATGACCCTCAACCGCGCCGCGGTGGCCTCGCAGGTGCGCTCCCTGGCCGCCGACGTGCTCTTCGCCACCGGGATGAGCCGCGACGAGCTCGACGTCCGCCTCGACTTCTGAGGGGCGACGGCTCAGAGGCCGGTGGAGCGGCAGGCCCGCGCCCGCAGGGCCGCGACGTAGTCGTCGGGGGCGGCGGCGGCCTCCGCGGCGGCGGCCAGGACCCCGAGGTAGGAGGCGCTCGGCAGACCGCCCTCGTAGGCGTCGAGCACGTAGGCCCAGGCGGTGACCTCGCCGTTGAGGGTGGCCACCCGCACCCGGGTCTTGCGGTAGAGACCGGTGTCGGCCGACTCCCAGCCGTCGAGGGCGACCTCGTCCTCGCCGCCGATGTCGTAGACGGCGACGAAGACCTGCTCGGCCGGATCCTGGACGATCGTGGGCAGGGCGCCGTCCCAGCCGTGCTCCTCCCCGCCGAAGGTGAGGCGCCAGCCGGTGAGCCAGCCCGTGCCCCGCAACGGGGAGTGCGGGCAGCGCTCACCCATCCGGCCGGGATCCAGGTTGGTGCCGTAGGCGGCGTACAGCGTCACGGGTGCAGGCTATCGCGCAACGGAGGTGGGTTATGCCGGCCACCGGCCGCGGCCTAGGCTGTGGCCGTGACTGACTCCGCACACTTCGACGTCGTTGTCCTCGGTGCCGGCCCCGGTGGGTACGTCGCCGCCATCCGCGCCGCCCAGCTCGGCAAGTCCGTGGCGGTGGTGGAGAAGCAGTACTGGGGCGGGGTGTGCCTCAACGTCGGCTGCATCCCCTCCAAGGCGCTGCTCAAGAACGCCGAGCTGGCCCACACGCTGACCCACGAGAAGGCCAAGTACGGCATCGAGGGCGACGCGACGATGTCGTTCGGCCCGACCCACAAGCGCTCCCGCCAGGTGAGCGCCGGGATCGTCAAGGGCGTCCACTTCCTGATGAAGAAGAACAAGATCACCGAGATCGACGGGTGGGGCACCCTGACCTCGCCGTCCTCGATGGACGTCGCGACGAACGACGACTCCACCCGCCAGCTGACCTTCGACGACCTGATCATCGCCACCGGCGCCACCGTGCGGATGCTGCCCGGGATGGAGGTCAGCAAGAACGTCGTGACCTACGAGGAGCAGATCCTCGACGAGGAGCTGCCGAGCTCGATCATCATCGGTGGGTCGGGCGCGATCGGCGTCGAGTTCGCCTACGTGATGAAGAACTTCGGCGTCGACGTCACCATCGTGGAGTTCCTGGACCGGATGGTGCCCACCGAGGACGCCGACGTCTCCAAGGAGCTCCTCAAGCACTACAAGAAGCTCGGCGTCAAGGTCATGCTCTCCACCAAGGTCGAGAACGTCGAGGACACCGGCGACGGCGTGCGCGTCACCGTCAGCCCCGCGGCCGGTGGCGACTCCCAGGTCATCGAGGCCGACAAGATGCTCGCCGCCTTCGGCTTCGCCCCCCGGCTCGAGGGCTACGGCCTCGACGCCATCGGGGTGAAGACCACCGACCGCGGCGCGATCGCGGTCGACGAGCGCGGCCGGACCAACGTCGAGCACGTCTACGCGATCGGCGACGTGACGGGCAAGATGATGCTCGCCCACGTGGCCGAGGCGATGGGGATCGTGGCGGCCGAGACGATCGCCGGCGCCGAGACCATGGAGATCGACTTCGACATGATCCCGCGGGCCACCTACTGCCAGCCGCAGATCGGCTCCTTCGGCCTCTCCGAGGAGCAGGCCAAGGAGAAGGGCTACGACGTCAAGACGGCGACCTTCCCCTTCAGCGCCAACGGCAAGGCCGCCGGGCTCGGCGAGACCGCCGGCTTCGTCAAGGTGGTCGCCGACGCGAAGTACAACGAGATCCTCGGCGCCCACATGATCGGGCCGGACGTCACCGAGCTGCTGCCGGTGCTCACCCTGGCCCAGCAGTGGGACCTCACCGCCGACGAGGTCTCCCGCAACGTCTTCGCCCACCCGACGCTGTCCGAGGCGGTCAAGGAAGCCGTCCACGGCATCGCCGGCCACATGATCAACTTCTGACGTCATGGCCACCCGAAACCCGTCCACCGACCGGGTCGTCATCATCGGGGGAGGCCCCGGCGGCTACGAGGCCGCCCACGTCGCCGCCCAGCTGGGTGCCACGGTCACCGTGGTGGACAGCGACGGGATCGGCGGCTCCGCGGTGCTCACCGACTGCGTGCCGTCCAAGACGCTGATCGCCACCGCCGAGGTGATGACCGAGCTGACCACCGCATCAGAGCTCGGGGTGAGCCTCACCGACCTCGAGGGCGACTCCGCGGCGCGGGTGGTCGTCGACCTGGGCCGGGTCAACGCCCGGGTCAAGGCGCTGGCCGCCGAGCAGTCGGCGGACATCCAGCGACGCCTCGAGCGCGACGGCGTCCGGGTGGTGCGCGGCCACGGCCGGCTGGCCGGCCCGCAGCAGGTGGTCGTCGACCTCGCCGACGGCGGGACCGAGACGATCGACACCGACGCGATCCTGGTCGCCACCGGCGCGGCGCCGCGCACGCTCCCGAGCGCCCAGCCCGACGGTGAGCGGATCCTGACCTGGGAGCAGGTCTACGACCTCACCGAGGTCCCCGAGAGCCTGGTCGTGGTCGGGTCCGGGGTGACCGGGGCCGAGTTCGCCTCCGCCTACCTCGCCCTGGGCATCCCCGTCACCCTGGTCTCCTCCCGCGACCGGGTGCTGCCCGGCGAGGACGCGGACGCCTCCGCGGTGCTGGAGGAGGTGGCGGTGCGCCGCGGCATGAACGTGCTCTCCAAGTCCCGGATGGAGTCGGTCACCCGGGAGGGCGACAAGGTCACCGTCACCCTCACCGACGGCCGCACCGTCGAGGCCTCCCACTGCGTGCTGGCGCTCGGCTCGGTCCCCAAGACCGCCGGGCTCGGCCTGGAGGAGGCGGGGGTGCGGCTCGACGAGGGCGGCTTCATCCGGGTCGACCGGGTCTCGCGGACCGCCGCCCGCGGCGTCTACGCCGCCGGGGACTGCACCGGCGTGCTGATGCTCGCCTCGGTCGCGGCTATGCAGGGCCGGATCGCCATGTGGCACTTCCTCGGCGACGCGGTGGCCCCGCTGGACCTGAAGAAGGTCTCCTCCAACGTCTTCACCGCGCCCGAGATCGCGACCGTCGGCTGGTCGCAGCAGGCCGTGGACAACGGCGAGATCGACGCCGAGGTGGTGACCCTGCCGCTGGCGGGCAACGCGCGCGCCAAGATGCAGGGCGTCAAGGACGGCTTCGTCAAGCTCTTCTGCCGTCCCGGCACGGGCATCGTGGTGGGCGGGGTGGTGGTCGGCCCCCGCGCCAGCGAGCTGATCCACGCCGTCTCCCTCGCGGTGAGCGAGTCGCTGACCGCCGACCAGCTCGCCCAGGCCTTCACCGTCTATCCCTCCATGAGCGGGTCGCTCGCGGAGGCCGCCCGGCGGCTGCACCGGGTCTGACCCGGACGGACGCGGGTCCGACCCGGGCGGACGCGGGTCCGACCCGGACGGACGCGGGTCGCACCCGGGCGGACGCGGGTCCGACCCGGGCGGACCCGCTGCGGGGGTTCACCAGGTGCGGACCCACACGGTGTGCTCGGAGCTGCGCAGCTCCTCCAGCGACGCCGGGGAGAGGGCGTCGGCGGCGTCGGTGACCACGTAGCCCAGGGCCCCGTGGGTGGCGAGCTGCTGGCCGGTGATGTTGTCGCCCTCGGCGGCCAGCAGCGTGTTGAAGCCGGCCAGCACCCCGGGCACGTTGTGGTGCAGGATGCCGATCCGGTGGCCGTCGTGCTGCGGCGGCTGCACCTGGGGCAGGTTGACCGAGAGGGAGGTGCTGCCCTCGAAGGCGAAGCCGAGCAGCTTGCCGGCCACGAACCAGCCGATCTCCTCCTGCGCCTCCTGGGTGGAGCCGCCGACGTGCGGGGTGAGGATGACGTTGTCGAGGCCGCGCAGCACCGACTCGAACTTGTCGCCCTGCGCCTTGGGCTCGACCGGGAAGACGTCGAGGGCGGCGCCGGCGATGTGGCCGGAGAGCAGGTGGTCGCGCAGCGCGAGGTCGTCGACGACCATGCCGCGCGAGGCGTTGATGAAGAGCGAGCGTGGCTTCATCGCGGCGAACTGGCGGGCGCCGAAGAACCCCTCGTTGCCGGGCCGGCCGTCGATGTGGAGGCTGACGACGTCGGCGACGGCGAGCAGCTCCTCCAGGGTGTGCATCCGCTGGGCGTTGCCGTGGGCGGGGCGGTCGGCGGTGTCGAAGAAGACCACGCGCAGCCCCAGCGCCTCGGCGAGGTTGGAGAGCTGCGTGCCGATGTTGCCGTAGCCGACGATGCCGAGGGTGCGCCCGCGCACCTCGTGGCTGCCGCGGGCCGACTTGTCCCAGACGCCGTCGTGCATCCGCTGGATCTTCTCCGGCAGGCGGCGGGCGAGCGCGATGATCTCGCCGATCACCAGCTCGACGACGCTGCGGGTGTTGGAGTAGGGGGCGTTGAAGACCGCGACGCCTCGCTGGGCCGCCGCGGCCAGGTCGACCTGGTTGGTGCCGATGCAGAAGCAGCCGATCGCGATCAGGTCGGGAGCCGCGTCGAGGACGGCGGCGCCGACCTTGGTGTTGGAGCGGATGCCGAGCAGCGAGACGCCGTCGAGGGCCCGGACGAGCTCGGACTCGGTGAGGGAGCCGGGCAGCAGCTCGACCTCGAGGCCGCGGCGCTCGAGCGCCTCGACGGCGCGGGGGTGGATGTTCTCCAGGAGCAAGGCCTTCATGTGGCCACACTATGCAATGCGGGGGACCGTCCCTGCCGGGTGCTCCGGTCTGGGACGCATACTGGGCCCATGGGTCGCCCGGGACGGGTCGTCATCGACGACAGCGAGCTGACGTGGCGGTTCTCCCGGTCGTCGGGCCCGGGCGGTCAGCACGTCAACACCAGCGACACCCGGGCGGAGCTGATGTGGTCGCTGACCGCGACCAGCGCCCTCACGCCGGTGCAGAAGGAGCTCGCCGCGCAGCGGCTGCGCGGCCGGCTGGTCGACGGGACGCTGACCGTGGCCTCCTCGCAGTACCGCTCACAGCACCGCAACCGGGAGGCGGCGAGGGCGCGGCTGGTCGAGCTGGTGACCGAGGCGGTCGAGCCGCCCCGGCCCCGGCGACGCACCCGGCCCACCCGCGGGTCGGTGGAGCGCCGGCTGACGGCCAAGAAGCGCCGCGGCGACGTCAAGCAGGGCCGGCGGGGCTCCTGGGAGTGAGGCGGCCGCCCGGGCCCCGCGGTCTCACTCCAGCACGAGCAGCAGGTCGCCGCCCTCGACCTGGCGGGTCCCGCCGACGGCCACCCGCGCCACCCGGCCCGCGGAGGGCGCGGTGATCGCCGCCTCCATCTTCATCGCCTCGATGGTGGCCACCGTGTCGCCCGCGGCGACCTGGTCGCCCTCGGAGACCAGCACGGTGACCGCGCCCTGGAACGGCGCCGCCACCTGGCCGGGCTGGGCGGGGTCGGCCTTCTCGGTGGCCGCGACGTCGGAGGAGACGCTGCGGTCGCGGACGCTGACCGGGCGCAGCTGGCCGTGCAGGGTGGCCATCACGGTCCGGTAGCCGCGCTCGTCGGGGTCGCCGATGGCCTGGAGGCCGAAGAGGACCTGCTTGCCCTGGCCGAGGTCGACCTGGAGCTCCTCGCCCTGCTCGAGCCCGTAGAGCCAGCCGCGGGTGGGCAGCACCGACAGGTCGCCGGAGACGGTCCGGGCCTTGCGGAAGTCGGCGGTGGGGCCCGGGAACAGCAGCTCGTTGAGGGTCTCGCGGGGGTGCTCGGCCAGGCTGGCGCGCTGCTCGTCGCTGAGCGTCTCGTCGGGCCGGCGCCAGCTGCGCCCCGCCAGCGCCTTGGTGCGGAACGGCTCGGGCCAGCCGCCGGGAGGATCGCCGAGCTCGCCGTGCAGGAAGCCGATCACCGAGTCGGGGATGTCGAACCGGCCCGGGTCCTCGGCGAACTCGGCCGCGTCGGCCCCCACGGCCACCAGGTGCAGGGCCAGGTCGCCGACCACCTTGGAGGAGGGGGTCACCTTGACCACGTTGCCCAGGATGTCGTTGGCGGCGGCGTACATGTCCTCGATCTGCTCGAACTTCTCGCCGAGACCGAGCGCGATGGCCTGCTGGCGCAGGTTGGAGAGCTGGCCGCCGGGGATCTCGTGGGTGTAGACCCGGCCGGTCGGCGAGGGCAGCCCCGACTCGAAGGGCGCGTAGAGCCGGCGGGTGGCCTCCCAGTAGGGCTCGAGGCTGCACACCGCCTCCAGGGAGAGACCGGTCTCCCGCTCGGAGTGGTCGGTCGCCGAGACGAGGGCCGAGAGGGGCGGCTGGGAGGTGGTGCCGGCCATCGGGGCCGCAGCGGCGTCCACGGCGTCCACCCCGGCGTCGATGGCGGCCAGCAGGGTCCCCAGCTGCCCTCCGGGGGTGTCGTGGGTGTGCAGGTGCACCGGGAGGTCGAAGCGCTCGCGGAGCGCGGTCACCAGCGTCCGGGCCGCCGGCGCGCGCAGCAGCCCGGCCATGTCCTTGATCGCCAGCACGTGGGCGCCGGCCTCCACGATCCGCTCCGCCAGCCGCAGGTAGTAGTCGAGGGTGTAGAGCCGCTCGCCGGGGGAGGAGAGGTCCCCGGTGTAGCAGAGCGCCACCTCGGCCACGGTGGTGCCGGTGGCCCGGACGGCGTCGATCGCGGGCCGCATCTGCTCGACGTCGTTGAGCGCGTCGAAGATGCGGAAGACGTCGAGACCCGTGCGGGCCGCCTCGGCGACGAAGGCGTCGGTGACCTCGGTCGGGTACGGCGTGTAGCCCACCGTGTTGCGGCCGCGCAGCAGCATCTGGAGGCACACGTTGGGCAGCGCCTGGCGCATCGCGGCCAGCCGCTCCCAGGGGTCCTCGCCCAGGAAGCGCAGGGCCACGTCGTAGGTGGCCCCGCCCCACGCCTCGACCGACCACAGCGAGGGGGTGAGCCGGGCGACGTGGCCGGCGACCTGGACCAGGTCGCGGGTCCGGACCCGCGTGGCGAGCAGGGACTGGTGGGCGTCGCGGAAGGTGGTGTCGGTGACCGCCACCGAGGTGGCGGCCCGCAGCTCGGCGGCGAACGCCTCGGGGCCCACGGCGAGCAGCCGCTGGCGGGTGCCGTCGGGAGCCGGGACGCTCAGGTCGACCGGGGGCAGCTTGGCCGCGGGGTCGATCTCGATCGGGGAGGGGCCGTAGGGCTGGTTGACGGTCACGTCGGCCAGGTGGGCGAGGAGTGCGGTGCCCAGGTCGGGGTCGGCCTTGGTGGCCAGCAGGTGGGGGTGGTCCTCGATGAAGGAGGTGGTCACCCGCCCGGCGGCGAAGTCGGGGTCGGCCAGCACCGCCTCGAGGAAGGCGAGGTTGGTGGTCACGCCGCGGATCCGGAACTCCGCGAGCGCCCGCCGCGCCTTCTGCACCGCCAGCTCGTGGGTCCGGCCGCGGCAGGTGAGCTTGGCCAGCAGGGAGTCGAAGTGGGCGCTGACCTCGGCGCCGGTGTAGGTGGTGCCGCCGTCCAGGCGCACCCCCGCCCCGCCGGGGGAGCGGTAGGTGGTGATCTTGCCGGTGTCGGGGCGGAAGTCGTTGGCCGGGTCCTCGGTGGTGATCCGGCACTGCAGCGCGGCGCCGCGCAGGACCAGGGTCTCCTGGCTGAGGCCGAGGTCGACCAGGGTCGCGCCGGCCGCGATCCGCAGCTGGGACTGGACCAGGTCGACGTCGGTGACCTCCTCGGTCACCGTGTGCTCGACCTGGATGCGGGGGTTCATCTCGATGAAGACGTAGTCGCCGTCGGGGTTGAGCAGGAACTCCACGGTGCCGGCGTTGCGGTAGCCGATGTCGCGGGCGAAGCGGACGGCGTCGGCGCACATCCGCTCGCGCACCGCGGGGTCGAGGTGGGGCGCGGGCGCGATCTCGACGACCTTCTGGTGCCGGCGCTGCACCGAGCAGTCGCGCTCGAAGAGGTGCATCACGCCGCCCTCGCCGTCGGCGAGGACCTGGACCTCGATGTGGCGGGGGTCGACCACGGCCTGCTCCACGAAGACGGTGCCGTCCCCGAAGGCGCCCTCGGCCTCGCGCATGCAGGCCTCGATCGCCGCGCGCAGCTGCGCGGGGTCGTCGACCCGGCGCATGCCCCGGCCCCCGCCGCCGGCCACCGCCTTGACGAACAGCGGGTAGGGGATCGACTCGGCGGCGGCCAGGAGCTCCTCGACGTCGGCCGACGGGGTGGTGCCGGACAGGGTGGGCACGCCGGCGGCCCGAGCGGCCGCGATCGCGCGGGACTTGTTGCCGGTGAGGGTGAGCACCTCGGCGGTCGGGCCGACGAAGGTGAGCCCGGCGTCGGCGCAGGCCTCGGCCAGCTGCGGGTTCTCGGACAGGAAGCCGTAGCCCGGGTAGACCGCGTCGGCGCCGGACCTCAGCGCCGCCTCGACGATGGCGTGCGGGTCGAGGTAGGCCCGGACCGGGTGGCCGCGCTCGCCGATCTCGTAGGCCTCGTCGGCGCGCAGCCGGTGCTCGGACCATCGGTCCTCGTAGGGGAAGACCGCCACCGTCCGGGCGCCGACCTCGTGGGCCGCCCGGAAGGCGCGGATCGCGATCTCGCCGCGATTGGCCACCAGCACCTTGTTGAACATGTCAGGACGGTACCCGGACCCGGGGCCCCGCGTATGGCCCCGGGTCCGGGTGTCGAGCATGGTCCCCGCCGGGAAGCAGGAGGAGCCAGGACGCTGCCGGGGAACTACAGCGCGGTAGTTCCCGAGTTCCGTTTGTGCCCCGACCAGCGGTGTGTTTCCCTGCGAGTTCACTGCTGTCACAGGGGCCCCCGGGTCCCGGATCCCGAGAAGGTGTACCCGCCTCATGCGTCCTGGCCCGCGTCCTGCTCCGCGCCGCAAGTGCGCCGCCCGAGCCGTCGCGCTCGCGGCCGCCCTGGTCCTGGTGCCGCTCGCCTCCGGCGCCGGCGCAGACGACCCCGCACCGGCCCCTCCGGTGGCCGCCACCGAGTCCTGGTCGGTCCTGGGCTCCTCGTCGGTGCGGATCATCGGGCGCGGCTACGGGCACGGGCACGGCATGTCGCAGTACGGCGCCGAGGGAGCCGCTCGCGCCGGCCTGACCTACCAGCAGATCGTCGAGTTCTACTACCCCGGCACCCAGTGGGGCGCCGCCGACGGCAAGGTCCGGGTGCACCTCACCGCCGACACCACCGACGACGTCGTGGTCGACGCCCGTCCCGGCATCACCGTCAAGGACCTCGCGTCCAAGCAGCGGTGGCGCCTGCCGGAGGGTCGGGCCCGCCAGTGGCGGCTGACCACGAACGCCCGCAACCGGGCCGTGGTCGAGTGGCGCGACCGCGGCGCCTGGCGCCGGTGGAAGGTGCTGGCCGGCGACGGCGAGCTCGCCGCTCCGGGCGGCCTGACCCTGGTCACCCCCGGCGGCTCGACGACCTACCGCGGCAAGCTCCGCGCCGCCACCCCCACACCCGGCAGCCGGGAGCGCGACACCGTCAACGTGGTCTCGCTGGAGAACTACCTGCGGGGCGTGGTCCCGCTGGAGATCCCGGCCTCGTGGAGCGCCGAGGCGGTCCGCGCCCAGTCGGTGGCCGCCCGGACCTACGCGGCCTTCGAGCGGGCCGAGCCCCTCGCCCGGCACTACCAGATCTGCGACACCACCGCCTGCCAGGTGTACGGCGGGAAGTCGGCCGAGCACCCCTTGGCCACCGCCGCGGTCCAGGCCACGGCAGGCCAGGTGCTGACCGTCGACGGGGCCCCGGCGTTCACCCAGTTCGCCTCCAGCAACGGAGGGTGGAGCTCGGCGGGGTCGCGTCCCTACCTGGCCGCCCAGGCGGACCCCTACGACGGCTGGGCGGGGAACCCCAACCACGTGTGGGAGGTGACGCTGGGCGACGAAGGGATCGAGAAGGCCTGGCCGAGCATCGGCGACCTGCAGCAGATCGCCGTCACCGGCCGCGACGGCAACGGTGAGTGGGGTGGCCGGGTGGTCTCCATGACGCTGGTCGGCAGCGCCGGACAGGTCGAGGTCACCGGGGACCAGGTGCGCAGCGCGCTGGGCCTGCGCTCGAGCTGGTTCACCTTCGAGGTCACCACACGCAGCGCCCGCGGCGCCTGGTAGGCACCGCGGGCGGCTGGGCTGGTCGGACCGCGGGGTCCGCCCGGGTCAGTCCTTCAGCTCGCAGATGACCGCGCCGCTGGTCACGGTCGCCCCAACCTCGGCGGCCAGGCCGGTGACGGTGCCCGCCTTGTGGGCCTTGAGCGGCTGCTCCATCTTCATCGCCTCGATGACCACCACGACGTCGCCCTCGGCGACCTCCTGGCCCTCCTCGACCGCGATCTTGACGATGGTGCCCTGCATCGGGCTGGCGACGGAGTCGCCCGAGGCGGCCGAGGCGGCCTTCTTGCCACCGCTGCGCTTGGGCTTCTTGGCGGCCCCGGCCGCGGCGCCACCGCCGAGCCCGGCCAGCCCGGCGGGCAGCACGACCTCGAGGCGGCGGCCGCCGACCTCGACGGTCACCTTCTGGCGCTCGCCGGCCTCCTCGGCCTCGGCGCTGTCGCCGGCGTAGGGCTCGATGTCGTTGACGAAGTCGGTCTCGATCCACGTGGTGTAGACGGCGAACGAGCCCTCGCCGGAGGGGGTGGACGCCCCGACGTAGGCGGGCTCGTCGAGAACACGGGTGAAGAACGGGATGATCGTCGGCATGCCGTCGACGCGGAACTCGCTCAGCGCGCGCTTGGAGCGGCCGATGGCCTCGGTCCGGTCGCGGCCGGAGACGATGAGCTTGGCGATCAGCGAGTCGAAAGCGCCCGGGATGGTCTCGCCCTTCTCGTAGCCGGAGTCCAGGCGGACGCCGGGGCCGCTCGGCGGCGCCCACTCGGTGAGGGTCCCCGGGGCGGGCATGAAGTTGCGGCCGGCGTCCTCGGCGTTGATCCGGAACTCGATCGCGTGGCCCTTGATCTCGGGGTCGTCGTAGCCGAGCTCCTCGCCGGCGGCGATCCGGAACATCTCACGGACCAGGTCGATGCCGGTGACCTCCTCGGAGACGCAGTGCTCGACCTGGAGGCGGGTGTTGACCTCGAGGAAGGAGATGGTGCCGTCGGCCGCGACCAGGAACTCGCACGTCCCGGCGCCGACGTAGCCGGCCTCCTTGAGGATCGCCTTCGACGACTCGTAGAGGCGCTTGACCTGGTCGTCGGTGAGGAAGGGGGCCGGGGCCTCCTCCACGACCTTCTGGTGGCGACGCTGCAGCGAGCAGTCGCGGGTCGAGACGACGACCACGTTGCCGTGCTGGTCGGCCAGGCACTGGGTCTCGACGTGGCGGGGGCGGTCGAGGAACTTCTCGACCAGGCACTCGCCGCGGCCGAAGGCGCCGACGGCCTCGCGGACCGCCGACTCGAAGAGCTCGGGGATCTCCTCGAGCGTGCGGGCGACCTTGAGACCCCGGCCGCCACCGCCGTAGACCGCCTTGATGGCGACGGGCAGGCCGTACTCCTTGGCCAGGGCGACGACCTCGTCGGCGTCCTTGACCGGGTCCTTGGTGCCGGGGGCGAGCGGCGCGTTGGCCTTCTGCGCGATGTGCTTGGCCTTGGCCTTGTCACCCAGCGCGTCGATCGCCTCGGGGGAGGGGCCGATCCAGATCAGGCCGGCGTCGAGGACGGCCTGGGCGAACTGGGCGTTCTCGGCCAGGAAGCCGTAGCCGGGGTGGACCGAGTCGGCGCCGGACTTCTTGGCCACCGCGACGATCTTCTCGATGTCCAGGTAGGAGTCGGCCGGGGTGGCGCCGTCCAGGGAGTGCGCCTCGTCGGCGAGGCGCACGAAGAGGGCGTCGCGGTCGGGCTCCGCGTAGACCGCCACGCTGCCGATGCCGGCGTCCTTGCAGGCGCGGATCACACGGACGGCGATCTCGCCGCGGTTGGCGATGAGGACCTTCTTCAAGCTCACTCCGGGCTCCTGACACACATGACGAGGGCGGTGGGACCCCCGCAGATTACCTGTCGTCGCCCCCGGCGGCCGTGGGGGTCTGTGCCACGGACACGCCGGAGGTCGGGGAGGGCGGGGAGCGGATCTCCCCGAGGTGGTTAACAAACGTTAACTTCGCCGGTAGCATCGCGGGCATGTCGTTCGAACTGTCCCGTGAGCACGAAGAGTTCCGTCGCAGCGTCCGCGACTTCGCCGAGGCCGAGATCGCGCCGCACGCCGCGCAGTGGGACCGCGACCACCACTTCCCGACGGACGTGGTCCAGAAGATGGGGCAGCTGGGCCTGATGGGCCTCACCGCGCCGGAGGAGTTCGGCGGCGCCGGGATGGCGGGGGAGGACGGCGGCTTCACCAGCCTCTGCCTGGCGATCGAGGAGATCGGCCGGGTCGACCAGTCGATGGGCATCACCCTCGAGGCCGCCGTCGGCCTGGGCATCAACCCGATCCTCACCTACGGCAGTGCCGAGCAGCGCGAGCAGTGGCTCCCCGACCTGGTGGCCGGGCGGCGCCTGGCCGGGTTCGGCCTCACCGAGCCCGGCGCGGGCTCCGACGCCGGGGCCACCCGGACGCGGGCCGAGCTGGTCGACGGCCAGTGGGTGGTCAACGGCGCCAAGCAGTTCATCACCAACTCGGGCTCGGAGATCACCAGCGTGGTCACCGTCACCGCCCGGACCGGACAGCGCCCCGACGGGCGCCCCGAGATCTCCACGATCATGGTGCCGGCCGGGACGCCGGGCTTCACCGCGGAGAAGGGCTACGACAAGCTCGGCTGGCACGCCTCCGACACCCACCCCCTCTCCTTCGAGGACGCCCGGGTCCCCGAGGCCAACCTGCTGGGCGAGCGGGGCCGCGGCTACGCCCAGTTCCTGGCCACCCTCGACGACGGCCGGGTGGCGATCGCCGCCCTCGCCGTCGGCTGCATCCAGGCCTGCCTCGACCTGAGCCTGGCCTACGCCGGGGAGCGCCAGACCTTCGGCGGTCCGATCGGCCGCAAGCAGGGGTTGGCCTTCCAGGTCGCGGACCTGCAGGTGATGCTCGACGCCAGCCGGCTGCTCACCTACCGCGCGGCGGCGATGAAGGACGCGATGGACGCGGGCGCCGCGGTGACCACGGCGCAGTTCAAGCAGGCGGCGGCGGTGGCCAAGCTCTACTCCACCGAGTCGGCGGTCAGCGCCACCCGGATCGCCACTCAGGTCTTCGGCGGCTACGGCTTCATGGAGGAGTACCCGGTGGCGCGTCTCTACCGCGACGCCAAGGTCCTGGAGATCGGCGAGGGCACCTCGGAGGTGCAGCGGATGCTGATCGCCCGCGGACTCGGCCTCCCGGTGGAGTGAGCCCGGGCGCCCGCGGGTTAGCCTGTCTCCCATGCCACGCGGGAAGAGGCGGGTCGCCGCCGACGCCACGAGGTTCCTCGTGGTGGGGGCGGTCGCCACCACCGTGGCCCTGGTGATCTTCAACGGCCTGGTGCACGGGTTCACCACCGGCTCCGAGGCGCCGCTCAACGACCAGCCCCAGCTCGCCTACTTCCTGGCCAACGTGGTCGGGATGCTGGTGAGCTTCCGGGGCACCCGCGACTGGGCCTTCCGCAACCGCAGCACCCGGCACGGCGACGGCGGCCGGACCGCCTTCGTGGTGATCAACCTGGTCACGATGCTCATCCCAATGGGCTTCCTGATGATCAGCCGCAACCTGCTGGGTCTCGACGACCCCGTCTCGGACAACATCGCCGCCAACGTGCTCGGCCTCTTCGCCGGCACCCTGGTGCGCTTCGCGCTGCTGCGCCAGTACGTCTTCCCGCGCAGCTTCACGGTCACCGACCAGGCGAGGGTGAGCGCCCCGGAGCAGGTCTCAGAGACCTGACCACAGGGCGGGCCAGGCGACGCCCAGCCGGGCCGCCAGGTCGCGCAGCAGGGGCAGGCTGACCCCCACCACGTTGTGGTGGTCGCCCTCGATGCCGGCGACGAAGGCTCCGCCGAGGCCGTCCACGGTGAAGGCGCCCGCCACCTGGAGCGGCTCGCCGGTGGCGACGTAGGCCGCGATCTCCTCGTCGCTGACGTCCGCGAAGTGCACCGTGGTGCTGGCGGTCGCCTCGGCGGTGCGCCCGGTCGCCGTGTCGGCCAGGCTGTGGCCGGTGTGCAGCACCCCGCTGCGCCCGCGCATCTCCCGCCACCGGGCGGTGGCCTCGGGCGCGGTGCCCGGCTTGCCCAGGGCGCGCCCGTCGAGCTCCAGCACCGAGTCGCACCCGAGCACCAGCGCCCCGGCGGGCACCTCGGGCCGACCCAGCACCGCCGCGCACTTCAGCGAGGCCAGGCGCAGGGCCAGCTCGGCCGGCGGGAGCCCGGTGACCTGGTCCTCGTCGACGCCGGAGACGACCACGGTGGGCTCGATGCCGGCCCGGCGCAGCGTGTCCAGCCGGGCCGGCGAGGCCGAGCCCAGCACCAGCGCCCTCGCCGGCCCGGCGGCCGGAACGGTGGGGGAGCTCACCGGCTCAGCGGGGCAGGCCGCTGCTGCGCCAGCCCCCGGGGCCGTGCGGCAGGGTGCGCCGCACCAGCCGGGCCGGCGCCGACCACTGCGGCCGCTCGCGGGCGGCCACGGGCACGCCGCCCATGGCGGAGAGGACGGCGACCAGCGCCGCCACCTCCTCGGGCGTGGCGTCGGGGTTGACCACCCGCAGCACCGGGGCGGCCGGTGCCGGGGTGGCGTCCTGGTCGGGGGTCACGTCGGGGGTCGGGTCGGCCATCAGAGCGGGATGTTCCCGTGCTTCTTGGCCGGCAGGGTCTCCCGCTTGGAGCGCAGGAGCCGCAGCGCCCGGACGATCTCGATCCGGGTCTCGTGCGGCGGGATCACCGCGTCGATGTAGCCGCGCTCGGCGGCGACGTAGGGGTTGGCCAGGGTGGTCTCGTACTCGTCGATCAGCTCGGCCCGCTTGGCCTCGACGTCGCCGCCCTCGTCCTCGATCTTCTTCAGGGTCTTGCGGTGGACGATGTTGGCCGCGCCCTGGGCCCCCATCACCGCGATCTGGGCGGTGGGCCAGGCGATGTTCATGTCGGCTCCGAGGTGCTTGGAGCCCATCACGTCGTAGGCGCCGCCGTAGGCCTTGCGGGTGATGGTGGTGACCAGCGGGACCGTCGCCTCGGCGTAGGCGTAGATCAGCTTGGCGCCGCGGCGGATGATGCCGTCCCACTCCTGGTCGGTGCCGGGCAGGAAGCCGGGCACGTCGACGAAGGTCAGCACCGGCAGGTTGAAGGCGTCGCAGAACCGCACGAAGCGGGCGGCCTTCTCGGAGGCGTCGATGTCCAGGGTGCCGGCGAACTGCATCGGCTGGTTGGCGACCACCCCGACGGGGCGGCCCTCGACGCGGCCGAAGCCGACGATGATGTTGGGCGCGAAGAGCTCCTGGACCTCCAGGAACTCCTCGTCGTCGAGCACGGCGGTGAGCACGTCGTGCATGTCGTAGGGCTGGTTGGGGGAGTCCGGGATCAGGGTGTCCAGCGCCCGGTCGGTGTCGTTGACCTCGAGGTCGGCCGGGTCGTCGTGGACCGGGGCCTCGTCCATGTTGTTCTGCGGCAGGTAGGAGAGCAGCGCCTTGACGTAGTCCAGGGCGTCGGCCTCGTCGGAGGCCATGTAGTGGGCGTTGCCGGACTTGGTGTTGTGGGTCCGGGCGCCGCCCAGCTCCTCCATCGAGACGTCCTCGCCGGTGACGGTCTTGATCACGTCCGGGCCGGTGATGAACATGGCCGAGGTCTTGTCGACCATGATGGTGAAGTCGGTGACCGCGGGGGAGTAGACGTGGCCGCCGGCGCAGTTGCCCATGATGAGCGAGATCTGCGGGATGACCCCGGAGGCGTGCACGTTGCGCTTGAAGATCTCGCCGTAGAGGCCGAGCGAGACCACGCCCTCCTGGATCCGCGCCCCGGCACCCTCGTTGATGCCGATGATCGGGCTGCCGGTCTTGATGGCGAGGTCCATGATCTTGGTGATCTTCTCGCCGTAGACCTCGCCCAGCGAGCCGCCGAAGACGGTGAAGTCCTGGGAGAAGACGCAGACCTGGCGGCCGTCGATGGTGCCGTAGCCGGTGACCACGCCGTCGCCGTAGGGACGGGTCTTCTCCAGGCCGAAGGCGGTGGAGCGGTGGCGCGCCAGCTCGTCGATCTCGACGAACGAGCCCTCGTCGAAGAGCATCTCGATGCGCTCGCGGGCGGTCTGGCGGCCCTTGGCGTGCTGCTTCTCGATGGCCTTCGCCGACCCGGAGTGGACGGCCTCGTCGATCCGTCGGTCGAGATCGGCCAGCTTGCCCGCCGTGGTGTGGATGTCGATCTCGGGGGTGTTGGTTGCTTCGGCGCTCACCGGTAGGTCTCCTCGGCTGTGCTGGGTCGGGGGGTGTGCTCTCAGGCGGTGTGGGTCAATGTAGTCCTCATGTCCGAGCGACCCGCACCGCGCCCAGCACTCGATCCCGACCGCTTCCTCGCTCTGCCGCCGCCGCTGCGGGTCGAGGTGGTCGCCGAGACGCCCTCGACGAACGCCTTGGTGGCCGACCGCGCCCGGGCCGGGGAGGCCGCCGGGCTGGTCGTGGTCACCGAGCACCAGAGCGCCGGCCGGGGCCGGCTCGACCGGGTCTGGCACACCCCGCCCCGGGTGGCGCTCACGTTCTCGGTGCTGCTGCGTCCCGAGATCGGACCGCAGTCCTGGCCGTGGGTGCCGCTGCTGACCGGGTACGCCGTGCAGGCGTCGCTGGCCGACCGGCTCCCCGACGTGGCGCTCAAGTGGCCCAACGACGTGCTGGTCGCGGAGCGCAAGATCGCCGGCATCCTGGTGGAGCGGATCGAGACGCCCACCGGGCCCGCCGCGGTGGTGGGGGTCGGGATCAACGTCAACCAGACCGCCGCCGAGCTCCCGGTGGAGACCGCCACCTCGCTCTGCGCCGAGCTGGGAGAGACCTTCGACCGCTCCGACCTGCTCGTCCAGGTGGTGCTGTCGCTGCACGCCCTGGAGCCGCTGCTCGCCGAGACCGCCGCCCTGCGACCCGCCTACGCCGACGTGTGCGCGACGCTGGGGCGCACCGTCGACGTGCACCTGCCCGGTGGCGAGGTGGTACGGGGGGAGGCGCTGGACCTCGACGCCTCCGGTGCGCTGGTGGTCAGCAGCGGCGACGGGACCTGGACGGTGAGTGCCGGCGATGTCGTCCACGTCCGAGCCGTCGGATGACATGATCGCGCCATGGCATTTCCCAGCAAGCTCCTGAACGACGGCGAGCGCGTCGTCGTCTCGACCCGGACCCACCCCAAGGCCCTCATCGGGCCCGTCCTGGCGGTGGTCGTGCTGGTCGCGGCGGTGGTGGTGCTGGGCGGCCTGGTCAACGACCTGGCCAACGACACCGTGGCGACCGTGCTGGGGGTCGCCGGAGGTGTCGCCGCGGTGCTGCTGTTCGGCTGGCTCACCCTGCTGCCGCTGCTGCGTTGGCTGACCACCACCTACACCTTCACCAACCGTCGCTTCATCAAGCGCAGCGGCATCATCGCCAAGGAGGGGCGGACCATCCCCCTCAACCGGATCAGCGGGGTGGACTTCGAGATCGGCGTGATCGACCGGATCTTCGGGTGCGGCACCCTGATCGTCAGCGACGCCAGCGCGCAGGGACGGGTCGACGTGCACGACGTCCCGCGGGTGGAGGAGATCCAGCTCCAGGTCGCCGAGGAGCTGCACCGGCTCTCCGACCGCCGTGACGACGGTGCCTGAGGCGGAGGAGCCGCAGATGAGCGACCCACAGCGTCCCAGCCGGGAGCGGCTGGAGGAGACCATCCTCGGCCGTGCCCCGGAGTTCACCGCCGTCGAGGTGGCCGCCGAGGCCGGCGTCACCCTCGACCAGGTCAGACGCCTGTGGCGGGCGCTCGGCTTCCCCGAGGCGGTGGGCGAGGCGATCTTCACCCGCTCCGACGTCGAGGCCGTCTCCCGTCTCTTCTCCACCGTCGACAGCGGGACCCTCGGCTTCGACATGGCGGTGGCGCTGACCCGGGCCCTGGGGCAGACCATGTCCAAGCTGGCCGACTGGGAGGTGGCCACCCTCGCCGGCCGGGTCGAGGAGCTCGAGCAGGGGGAGGACGCCACCGGCTCCCGGATGGGCTCGGCGATGAGGCTGGTCGACGAGGTCAACCCGGCCTTCGAGGACCTGATCATCTACGCCTGGCGGCGCCACCTGGCCGCCGCCGTCTCCCGGATGGAGGCGATCGGGGCCGGCGACGAGGACCTGCACACGACCCACGTCACCGTCGGCTTCGCCGACATCGTCCACTTCACGGCGCTCTCCAACAAGCTCACCCAGACCCGGATCGGCGACCTGGTGGAGATCTTCGAGGCCCGCTGCCACGACGTGGTCTCCAACGCGGGGGGTCGGGTGATCAAGTCGATCGGCGACTCGGTCCTCTTCGTCACCGACACCGCCGTGAGCGCCTTCGAGATCGCCGAGGGGATCATCGCGGTGATCGGGCGCGACCCGCGGATGCCCGACGTGCGGCTCGGCCTGGCCTCCGGCTCGGTGGTCACCCGGATGGGCGACGTCTTCGGGCCCCCGGTCAACCTCGCCTCCCGGATGACCGCGGTGGCCCGGCGCAACCGGATCATCGTCGACGCCGCGACCGCGGAGCTGCTGCCGGACTCGGAGTTCGAGACCCGCCGGCTGCCGGCCCGCCCGGTGCGCGGCTTCGGCGTGGTGGAGCCCCTCGCGGTCCGCCGCCGCTGATCCCGACTGGTCTGGACCACCGGGAACCAGCTGGTCGAATCCCCAGCGGATCGGGCCGGGATTTCCTACGGTCAGGAGGTGATCGTGGTGCAGGACGTCTGCCTAGACCCCGTCGCCCGGCGGGTCACGCGCGCCGGTGCGGAGGTCAGGCTCTCTCGGATGGAGTTCGACCTGCTCCATGCGCTGATCTCGCGCGCCGGCTGCCTGGTGACTCGGCAGGAGCTGATGCAGCAGGTGTGGGGGGCCACCTTCTACACCTCCTCGAAGACCATCGACGTCCACCTGGGGTGGGTCCGCCGCAAGCTGGGCGACGACAGCCGGAACCCGCGGCTGATCACCACGGTCCGGGGCCGGGGGCTCCGCTTCGAGACCGGCCAGGACGCCTCCGCGGACGTCCGCCCGGAGGGGCGCAGCGCCTCGGGCTAGGGTGCTGCCCGTGCCGACCCCGCTCGCTCCGACCCTCGCCGTCATCGGTGGTGGCCAGCTGGCCCGGATGATGGCCCAGCCCGCGATCGCGCTGGGCCTGCCGCTGCGGCTGCTCGCCGAGGCCGATGGGGTCTCGGCGGCCCAGGTCGTCGTCGACCACCTCGTCGGCGACCACCGCGACCTCGACGACCTCCGCGCGGTGACCCGCGGCTGCGCCGTGGTCACCTTCGACCACGAGCACGTGCCGACCGAGCACCTGCGCGCGCTGGCCGCCGACGGTCTCGCCGTCCGCCCCGGCCCCGACGCCCTGGTGCACGCCCAGGACAAGGCGGTGATGCGGGCCCGGCTCGACGAGCTCGGGATCCCGAGCCCGCGGCACGCGCTGGTGATGAACGCCGAGGACGTGGCCGGCTTCGGCTTCCCCTGCGTGCTCAAGACCACCCGGGGCGGCTACGACGGCAAGGGCGTGTGGGTGGTGCGCGGCCCCGAGGACGTCGCCGCGGCGTTCGACGCCGCCGACCGGGCCGGCGTCCAGGTGCTCGCCGAGGAGCTCGTGGACTTCCGCCGCGAGCTCTCCGCGCTGGTCGCCCGCTCGCCCAGCGGCCAGGCCGCCGCCTACCCGGTGGTGGCCTCCACCCAGGTCGACGGCGTCTGCAAGGAGGTCGTCGCGCCGGCCCCCGACCTCGACCCCGAGCTCGCCGGCCGCGCCCAGCAGGTGGCGCTGACTGTCGCCGGGGCCCTGGACGTCACCGGCATCCTCGCCGTCGAGCTCTTCGAGACCACCGACGGCCGGATCCTGGTCAACGAGCTGGCGATGCGTCCCCACAACACCGGCCACTGGACCCAGGACGGCGCGGTCACCTCGCAGTTCGAGAACCACCTGCGGGCGGTGATGGACCTGCCGCTGGGCTCCCCGGAGCCCCGGGAGCGGTGGACGGTGATGGTCAACATCCTGGGCGGCCCCCAGGACGCGGGCCGGCTCTACGACGGCCTCAACCACGCGCTGGCCCGGGACCCGCGGCTGCGGGTCCACCTCTACGGCAAGGACTGGCGGCCGGGTCGCAAGGTCGGCCACGTCAACGCCTTCGGGGACGACCTGGAGGACTGCCTGGAACGCGCCCGCCACGCCGCCGCGTGGTTCGCCGGAGAGCTGGGAGACGAGAGTGAGTGAGCAGAGCGTGGACGAGCAGAGCGTGGGCGAGCAGAGCGTGGACGAGAAGGGCGCCGTGACCCCCCGGGTCGGCATCGTGATGGGCTCGGCCTCGGACTGGCCGGTGATGGAGGCGGCCGCGCTCGCCCTCGACGAGTTCGGCGTCGCCCGCGACGTGGAGGTGGTCTCCGCCCACCGCATGCCCGAGGAGATGGTGGCCTACGGCCGGGGTGCCGTGGAGCGCGGTCTCTCGGTCATCGTGGCCGGCGCGGGCGGGGCGGCCCACCTGCCCGGGATGCTGGCCTCCCTGACGCCGCTGCCGGTGATCGGGGTGCCGGTCGCGCTGCGCCACCTCGACGGGATGGACTCGCTGCTCTCCATCGTGCAGATGCCGGCCGGCGTCCCGGTGGCGACGGTGGCGGTGGGCAACGCCCGCAACGCCGGTCTCCTCGCCGTGCGGATCCTGGCGGCCGGTGACCCGGTGCTCAGGCAGCGGATGGTCGACTTCCAGGCGGCGCTGCGCGAGGAGGCGATGACCCGCGGCCGGGCGGTCCACGAGGCGGCCCGCGGCGACAAGCCCCGCGCCGGCTTCTGACGGCCGTGTCCCGCCTCGTCGGACTCGACGTGGCGCGCTGCCTCGCCCTGCTGGGCATGGTGGCCACGCACGTGCTCGAGCCGCGGACGCCGGACGGCGACCTCGCCCTCGCCCAGGAGCTGGCGGGAGGTCGAGCCTCGGCGCTCTTCGCCGTGCTGGCGGGGGTGAGCATCGCCCTGGTCACCGGCCGCCGGCGGCCGCCGCGGGGCGCCGCGTGGGCGTCGGCGGCGGCGAGCCTGGTGGTCCGGGCGGGGCTGGTGGCCCTGGTCGGCCTCGTGCTGGCCGAGCTGGACAGCGGGATCGCGGTGATCCTGACCTACTACGGCCTCCTGTTCGTCTGCGCGCTGCCCTTCCTGGGGCTGAGCTCGCGGGCGCTCTTCGGGTGGGCGGCCGTCTGGGTCGTGGCGACCCCGGTCCTCTCCCACTTGCTGCGGCCCTCGCTGCCCGAGCGCGGGTGGGCGAGCCCGTCGTTCGAGCAGCTGGCCGACCCCGGGCAGCTGCTCGGCGAGCTGGTGCTCACCGGCTACTACCCGGTGCTGCCCTGGATCGCCTACCTGCTGGTGGGGATGGGCGTCGGTCGCCTGGACCTCGCCCGGGCCCGGGTGGCCGCGGGCGTCGCGGGCGCGGGCGCGGTGGCCGCCGTGGTGGCGTGGGTGGCCTCCGACCTGGCCACCCGGCGCGGCGACGTGGTCGAGGCGCTGCTGGCCGAGCCGTCGGCGCTGGGCCCGGAGCCGGCCTCTCGCGAGGCGCTGCTCGACCAGGTCGCGGGCGGCATGTTCGGCACCACGCCGACGGGCGCCTGGGAGTGGCTGCTGGTGCGGGCGCCGCACAGCGCCACCCCCTTCGACCTGCTCCACACGATCGGCTGCGCCCTGCTGGTGACCGGGCTGGCGCTGCTGGTGGTGGAGCGGCTGCCGGCCGCGGGGCGCCGGGGGGTGGCGGTGCTCTTCGGCGCCGGCACCGCGACGCTGACCCTCTATGCGCTCCACGTGGCGATGCGCTCGGAGTGGCTCTGGCCCGCCGACGGTCCGGACAGCTTCCGGTGGCACGTGCTGGTCCTGGCCGGTGCCGGGGCGGTGCTGGTGGGGCTGGGGCGGCGCGGCCCCCTGGAGACGGTGGTGGGGGCCACGGCCCGGGGAGCCGGTGCCACGGTGAGCGCCGTGGCGAGGCCGCGAGCGACCTGAGGGCGACGCTCCTGGCGGGGCATGAATGGCCCGGGGGGTGCACGGGGTACGCAGTGGTCATGGATGCCAACCACGACGACAAGCCCCGCTCCGGCAGGGACGACAGCACCGAGGCCGAGTCGGGAGCCAAGCCTGCCGACCGGTCCGAGGGCCAGTCCGAGGGCCAGGTCTCCGAGGTCAGCTCGATGGCCGAGGCGGGGGAGGTCTCGCCGGGCGACTCGGTGGCCGGCGCCCCCGACCACTCCGCCGGCGACGACCGGGCCCAGGAGGGGACGCAGGGACCGGACGCGCCGCCGCGCCACGGGATCCCCGAAGAGTCCAACGAGTCCTCCCGGTGACCCGACCGTGAGCGAGAACCGGCGGGTCCTCGAGGCGCCGCCCGAGCAGGTGTGGCGGGTGCTGTGCGACGGGTGGCTCTACCCGCTCTGGGTGGTCGGCGCGTCCCGGATGCGCGAGGTCGACGACGGCTGGCCGGCCGCGGGCACGCAGCTCTACCACTCCGTGGGCAGCTGGCCGCTGCTCATCGACGACAGCACCGAGGTGGTGGAGTGCGAGGAGGGGCGCCGCCTGCTGCTCAAGGCGCGCGCCTGGCCGGCGGGTGACGCGATGGTGGAGATCGAGCTGCTCCCGGCCACCGGGACCTCCGGGCCGGCCACCGAGGTGGTGATGCGTGAGGACGCCCGCAGCGGACCCGCCGCGCTGGTGCCCTCGGCCGTGCGCCAGCCCGCCCTGGTCTGGCGCAACACCGAGTCGCTGCGCCGCCTGGCCTACCTGGCCGAGCGCCGCCGCTAGCCTGCCCCCATGAGCGGATCTGAGGTGGCACCGACGCTCCCAGCCGGCCGGGGCTGGGACGCCGTGGTCGTCGGTGCCGGCCCCAACGGGCTGGTGGCGGCCAACCGGCTGGTGGACGCCGGCTGGCAGGTGCTGCTGCTGGAGGCCCAGCCCACGATCGGCGGCGCGGTACGCAGCGACACCGACGTGCACGACGACTTCGTGCACGACACCTTCAGCGCCTTCTACCCTTTGGCAGGGGTCTCGCCGACGATCCGCTCCTTCGGGCTCGAGGAGCACGGGCTGACCTGGCGGCACGCCCCGGCGGTGCTGGGGCACCTGGTGGGGGACCGCTGGGCGCTGCTGCACCGGGACAGGGAGGTGACCGCGCGCAGCCTCGAGGCGTTCTCGCCCGGTGACGGCGCGGCCTGGCTGGCGCTGTGCCGGGAGTGGGACACCGTCGGCGACCGGCTCGTCGACGGACTGCTCTCCCCCTTCCCGCCGGTCAGGGCGGGCGTCGGTCTCGCGGCGCGACTGCCCCGCGTCGGGGGGCTGGAGATGGTGCGGACGCTGCTCACCCCGGCGCTCGACCTGGCGCGTGGACGGTTCGGCGGGGCGGGGGCGCAGCTGCTGCTCACCGGCAACGCCGGGCACGCCGACATCCCGCTGGACGCCCCGGGGTCGGGGCTGATGGCCCTGATGATGTCGATGATGGGCCAGACGGTCGGCTTCCCGGTGCCGGAGGGCGGGGCCGCGAAGCTCGCCGAGGCGCTGCACCGGCGCTTCACCTCCCGTGGCGGCACTACCCTGGTCTCGGCGGAGGTCTCCCGGGTGCTGGTCGAGGACGGACGCACGGTGGGCGTGGAGACCCTCGACGGGACGCGGCACCCGGCCAGGGCGGTGCTGGCCGACGTCGCCGCCCCGCACCTCTACGGCCGACTGGTCGCGCCCGAGCACCTGCCCGAGCGGGTCCACCGGAGGATGCGGGGCTTCCAGCTGGACCCGGGGACCGTCAAGGTCGACTGGGCGCTGTCGGGGCCGATCCCGTGGCGCACCGAGCCCGAGCACGCCCCGGGCACGGTCCACGTGGCCTCCTCGGTGGAGGAGATGACCCGGGCGCTGACGCAGGTCCAGACCGGGGCCGTGCCGGCCCGACCGTTCATGCTCACCGGTCAGATGACCACCACCGACCCGACCCGGTCGCCCGCCGGGACCGAGTCCTTCTGGGCCTACACGCACGTGCCGCAGGACGTCACCTCCGACGCGGGGGAGGACGGCCTGACCGGGCGGTGGGACCACGACGAGAACGAGCGCTTCGCCGACCGGATGCAGGCCCAGCTCGAGGAGCTCGCCCCGGGCTTCGCCGACCTGGTGGTCGCGCGCCGGGTCCTGGGCCCGCACGAGATGGAGGCCCGCAACGCCAACCTCATCGGCGGGGCGCTGGGCGGGGGGACGGCCCAGCTGCACCAGCAGCTGGTCTTCCGCCCGGTGCCGGGCCTGGGGCGGGCCGAGACACCGGTGAAGGGGCTCTACCTCGCCTCGGCCTCCGCGCACCCCGGCGGCGGCGTCCACGGCGCCTGCGGCAACAACGCGGCGCGGGCCGCGCTGGCCCACGCCCGGGTGCGGTCGCTGCTCCCCTTCGGGCGCTGAGCCCGGCCCGCGGTCACCCGCGGGCCCGCCACTCGATGGCCGGGCAGGCGTCCATCACCATGGGGACGCCGGCCCGGGTGGTGCGCTCGAAGGCGTCGTGGTCGACGACGCCGAGCTGGAACCAGACGCCCCTGGCGCCCACCTGCACGGCCTCGTCGGCGAACCGCCCGGCCGCCTCCGAACGCCGGAAGACGTCGACCACGTCGATCTCGAAGGGCACCTCGGCCAGCGAGGCGTAGCCCTGCTCGCCCAGCACGACGGGGGCGTCGGGGTGGACGGGCACGATGCGCTTGCCGCGCTGCTGGAGCAGCGCGGCGATCGAGTACGCCGTGCGCGAGGGGTCGCCGGAGAGGCCGACGACGGCCCAGGTCTGGCACTCGTCGAGCATGAGGTCGACGTGTGCGGGATCGATCCAGGGGACGCTCATGGTTCCGAACCTAGCGGGCCGGGTACGGCTCGGGGACGAGGCGGAGAGCCCAGCTGACCAGAGGAGCCGACGATGAGCGACCAGGACACCGACCGGGAGCGGGTGCTCGAGATCGCCCGGAAGGCCCGGATCGCCATGGTGACCAGCCGCAGCGCGGACGGCCAGCTGCACTCCCGGCCGATGACGCCGCAGCTGGTCGACGACCAGGCAGCCATCTGGTTCCTCGCGGCCGCCGACACCGAGCTGGCGCGCGACCTCGCGACCGCCGCCGAGGTCAACGTGGCCTTCGCCGAGAGCGGGGCGTGGCTGTCGGTGGCCGGACGTGCCGAGCTGCTGGAGGACCGGTCGCGGATCGAGGAGTTCTGGAGCGCCGCCTCGCAGGCGTGGTTCCCCGAGGGGCCGGACGACCCTCGGCTGCGCGTGCTGAAGGTCGCCGGCGTCTCGGCGGAGTACTGGGCGGCGCCGGGAGGCCGGGTGGCGACCGTGGTCTCGTTCGTCAAGGCGAAGATGACCGGCGACACCCTCGACGCCGACCACGAGGAGGTCGACCTCTAGGCCGGGCACGCGGCGTCCGCGTGCCCGGGCCCGGGCTGCTCAGGCGTCGACGACGATGGAGATGATGAGCGGGCTGCGGCGGAACTTGCGGTGCGCCCACCGGCCGACCTCGCGGGTGATCATCTGCTCGAGGCGGTGGGCCTCACCGATGCCCTCGGCCGCGGCCCGGGCCAGTGTCTTCTCCACCACCGGGATCGCGTCGCGGAAGCTCTCCGGGTCGTGCACGAAGCCGCGGATCATGAAGTCGGGCTCCTCGGCCAGCTTGCCGGTGTCGGCGTCGACCAGGGCGAGCACCGTTACCACGCCCTCCTCGGCGAGCGTCCGCCGGTCCTTGAGGGTGTTCTCGGTGGCGCCGCCGACCGTCTGGGCGTCGACGTAGACGTTGCCGGCCGGGACCTTGCCGGTGATCGTCGCGTGGCCCTTGACCAGGTCGACGACCACGCCGTCCTCGGCCAGCACGACGTGGTCGGCCGGGACGCCGGTGCTGATCGCCAGGTCGGCGTTGGCCTGCAGGTGCCGCCACTCGCCGTGGATCGGCATCACGTTGGTCGGACGGACGATGTTGTAGCAGTAGACGAGCTCGCCCGCGCTGGCGTGACCCGAGACGTGCACCTTCGCGTTGCCCTTGTGCACCACCTTGGCGCCCCACCGGGTGAGCCCGTTGATCAGGCCGGAGATGGCGTTCTCGTTGCCGGGGATGACCGAGCTGGCCATCAGCACCGTGTCGCCCGGCGCCACCCGGATCTTGTGCTCACGGTTGGCCATCCGGGCGAGGGCGGCCATCGGCTCGCCCTGCGAGCCGGTGCAGACGATGGCGACCTTCTTCGGGTTCATCTTCTCGAGCTGCTCGAACGGGACGACGAGGCTCTCGGGGTACTTCAGGTAGCCGAGGTCGCGGGCGACGCCCATGTTGCGGACCATCGAGCGCCCGACGAACGCGACCTTGCGGCCGTGCTCCTGGGCGGCGTCGAGCACCTGCTGGATCCGGTGCACGTGGCTGGCGAAGCTGGAGACGATGATCCGGCGCGGAGCGGTGCGGAAGACGGTCTCGATCGCGGGGGTGAGGTCGCGCTCGGACATCGTGAACCCGGGGACCTCGGCGTTGGTGGAGTCGGTCATGAACAGGTCGACCCCCTCCTCGCCGAGGCGGGCGAAGCCGCGCAGGTCGGTGATGCGCTCGTCGAGCGGGAACTGGTCCATCTTGAAGTCCCCGGTGTGCAGGACCAGCCCGGCCGAGGTGCGGATCGCCACCGCGAGACCGTCGGGGATGGAGTGGTTGACCGCCAGGAACTCCAGCTCGAAGGGCCCGAAGGTGATCCGGTCGCCCTCCTTGACGTGCTCGAGGACCGGCTTGATCTGGTGCTCCTTGAGCTTGGCCTCGATGAGGGCCAGCGTCAGGGTGGAGCCGACGACGGGGATGTCCTTGCGCTCGCGCAGGAGGTAGGGGACGCCACCGATGTGGTCCTCGTGCCCGTGCGTCAGGACCACGGCCTCGACCTGGTCGAGGCGGTCCCGGATCCAGGTGAAGTCGGGGAGGATCACGTCGATGCCCGGCTGGTGCTCCTCGGGGAACAGGACCCCGCAGTCGACGATGAGCAGCTTGCCGCGGTGCTCGAAGACGGTCATGTTGCGACCGATCTCACCGAGGCCGCCGAGCCCGATGATGCGCAGGCCGTCCTTCGGGAGTCGCGGGGGCAGCTTGAGTTCGGGGTGGGGATGGCTCACAGCGTCACGCTAGCCGAGACGTTCTCCGGAGCACAGCCTGACCCCCACGCCTCCGCGGGTCGGGGGAGTGGACGCCCCGGGCGTCGGAGCGACCCGGCGGCGCCGCTCGCCCGGTCAGCAGGAACGTTCAAGCCACCGGCCCCCGCGGGGCGCGAGGGTTCTCGGCATGAAGACACTCACCCGCGCCGCCGCCCTCACCGCCGCCGCCCTCGCCCTGACCGCCACGACCTCCACCAGCGCCTCCGCGGTCCACCTCCCCGGCCACGTCGCCGTCCGCCCCGCCCAGCTGACGGAGCCGTCGGTGGTCCTGTCCGGCGCCGCGCAGCAGCGCGAGCCGGCGGCCGCGCCCCGGATGGTCAGCAGGGTCGACTACGTCCGCTCCTGCGACGACGGCGGCATCTACCTGACGTACAAGAAGTCCCAGGACGGCCCCGCCTTCATCGAGGGGACCCGGGAGAAGTTCATCAACGTGGAGAAGGGCTACTCCGGGCCCGAGAGGCTCTACACGTGCGGCTTCGTGGTCATCGGCAGCCCCGAGGTCACCGGCACCGTCCGGAGCATCCGCGTCCCCCGCTGACCCGCCTCACACCTGCCCGCCCCCCCTCGCACCCCGCCGGTCCCCGGCGGGGTGCGAGGCCGTCTCAGGGGCAGGAGGTCAGCCACTCCCGGAACGGCATCTTCGTCGGGGTGAACCCGTTGAGGGTGCGTGCGGTCCGCGTGAAGTGGGCGCTGTCGGCGAAGCCGGCCGCGTGGGCCGCCTCCGTGGCCGTGGCTCCGGCGGAGAGCTCCCGCATCGCCAGCATGTAGCGGTGCCACAGCACGTAGCGGCGGATCGGCACGCCGACCTGCTCGCGGAACACGTGCTGGAGGCGGCTCTCGCTCATGTGGGCGATCCGGGTCAGGTCGCCGACGGTGGGCGGCGGCGAGGGGGTCTCGCGCAGGTGGTCCAGCACCGCCCGGATCCGCGGGTCGTGGCCGGCGTCGTGGTGGTCCTCGGCGCCGAGCACCTCCAGGGCGGCGTACCAGCGTCGGCGGGCGGTGGTGCAGCCGACGTCGCCGACCCCGGTGAGCACACCGCGCAGCGCGTCGGTCGTCTCCTCGCCCAGCAGGCACCAGGGGGCTCCGCGCAGAAGGTTCTCCCTGAGCAGGCGCCCCGTCCGGCTCTCCGACTCCACCCAGCCGATCGCCGTCAGCGCTCCCGCGCAGTCGAACCCGTGCTCGGCGGCGGTGTCGATGAGGAGTCCCGGCGCCTCGCGCCAGGACCCGTCCAGCCACACCCTGGGCGCACCCTCCAGGCCGACGGAGAGCTGCAGCGCCCCGTGGGAGTGCGGCTCCGCCTCGAGGAAGTCGCTGACGACCAGGAACTCGGTGGGCCACAGGAAGCCGCGGATGCGCTCGCCCGGCATCAGACGCTGCGGACCAGCAGCAGGGCCAGGTCGTCGGCCAGGTCGTGACCGTGGAAGGCCCGCACCTGCGCACTGATGGCCGCGCCGAGCTCGGCGGGGGACAGGTCGCGGTGCTCCTGCAGGAGGAGGGCCAGCCGTTCGGTGCCGAACATGTCGCCGTCCCGGCGGGCCTCCACGAGGCCGTCGGTGAAGACGCAGAGCACCTCGCCCGGCGCCAGGTCGTAGGTGCTGTCGTGCAGCTCGGCCACGTCGAGCAGCGCGAGCGCCGTCCCGGTGACCCCCACCTCCTCGACCTCGCCGGTGCGGCGCAGGATCAGCGGGGGGTCGTGCCCGGCGAGCGCGAGCGTGACCCGGGTCCCGTGCTCGGAGGGGCACAGGTGACCGAAGACCAGGGTGCAGTGGCGCTCGCTCTCGGTCTGGGCGAGGAGCAGGCTGTTGACCTCGTGGAGGGTGTCGGAGGGAGGCCGGTCGGCGGCGGCCACGGCACGCAGGGTGTAGCGGGCGGCGGCGCTGACCGCGGCCGCCTCGGCGCCCTTGCCGCTGACGTCGCCGAGCACGAACCCCCAGGCGTTGGGGCACGAGCCGGTCGCGCCCAGCTCGAAGACGTCGAGGAAGTCCCCGCCGACCTCGCTGCCGTCGCCGGCCGGCTCGTAGCGGCTCGCCAGCTCGACCCCGGGGACCTCCGGCAGGCGGGGCGGCACCATGCTCGCCTGCAGGGACGCCGCGATCCGCGACTTGGCGGCCAGCACCCGCTGCAGCCTCTCCCGGTCGCGGACGCGCTGGGTGACCTCGGTGAGCACCACGACCTCGCCGGCCACCCGGCGGGAGTCGTCGCGCAGCTCGCTGCGCGAGACGTCGAAGGTCCGGGGCATCGACCCGGGCGGCACGTCGGTGAGGATCAGCTCGCCGGGGGTGGGCCCCGGGCCCAGGGCCCCCGGGAGGACGTCCTCGAGGCGCCGGTCGAGGATGGCGGACCGGCGTCCGGAGGTGAGGGCCACGGCGGCGGGGTTGGCGTCGACGACCCGGCCGAAGGCGTCGAGGACGAAGACGGCGTCGGCCATGCTGTCGAGCACCGCGCCGCGGGCCAGGGGCGTGAGGTCGACCAGCCGTTCGTGGAAGAGCCCCCACACCAGCAGCCCGCCCGTGACGGTGAAAGCGAACGGCGTCAGGTCCATCCGGGCGAACCACCCGACCTGGAAGTTGTGCAGCAGGTTGGAGATCCACGGCAGCATCGCGCTGGCCAGGAGGACCAGGGCCATCCGGCGGTAGGTGCGGGCCAGCCGCACCATGCTGACCACGAAGAGCGCGGTGGCCCCCACCAGCAGCAGGTTGTTGTAGATCAGGACACCCCAGAACGCCGGCCCGGTCTCAACCACGGGCAGCTCGTCGACCGAGGTGGTCTCCGGGTAGGAGCGGACCAGGTCGTGGGTGGCGGGGATCGCCAGCAGGGTCAGCACGACGACCGGCTCGACGCAGAGCAGCGCCAGCAGGCGCTTGGTCACGAGCCGGCCGTGGCCGGTGTACTGGAGCACGAAGGTGAGCCAGGCCGGAGCCAGCGTCTGGATGCCGACGTACTTCAGGATGCCCCAGAGCGTCTTGTCGGCCACGTCGTCGACCGAGAGCTCGACGGCGTAGGCGAGCCCCCACCAGGCGACCGAGACCAGCAGGACGGCGAGGCTCCAGCCCATCCGCGACTCCCGGCGCCACGCCACGTAGGACGCGAGCGCGGCCGTGACGAGGCCGGCGAAGGCCATGAGCGCGGCGAACAGGAGGGTCAGCACTCGCGACTCCTCCCGAAGCGAAAGTCTTGTGCCACCTGTGCCCCAGGGACCCGAGCGGCCAGGCGCCCACGCTAGCGAGCGCCGGGGCCCGTGTCCCGCTCTTTGCCGGGCGGGGCGGACAGGACTCCGCGGGACGGCTCCCCCCGCCCGCTCACCGGGCGGGGGGAGCCGTCGGGCTCACGGCCGGTCGAAGCCGAACGTGTAGGTGCCGCGGCCCGAGTAGGACACGACCCGCCAGGAGTAGGTGCCGGCGGTGCCGGTGTAGGTGACCCGCTCGTCCGGCGCGGTGCTGGTGCCCCGGGCGACCACCACCCACGCGGAGCCGTTCCACCGCTCCAGGTAGAGGTCGAAGTCGACGCCCGTGGGGCCGTCGAGGCAGCCGACGTGGGTGCCGGCGACCGCGGTGAAGCCGCTGCTGCCCGGGAAACGGTCGAGGTCGCCGGCGCCGGTCAGCGAGCCGGTGGCCGTCTCGGGCAGGGCGGCGCAGCCCGTCGGTGTCGGCGTCGGGGTGGGCGTCGGGGTGGGCGTCGGGGTGGGCGTCGGCGTCGGGGTGGCGCCGCCGCCGCCGATGTTGAGCAGCCGGTTGGGCGAGCCCGTCCCGACGTTGGTCAGCACCCCGGTGGTGGCCGCGGAGACGAGCGCGCTGCTCACCGTGGCCGGGGAGGCGCCGGGGTTGGCCTGCAGGTAGAGCGCGGCGGCGCCGGCGACGTGCGGGGTGGCCATCGAGGTGCCGCTGATGGTGTTGGTGGAGGAGTCGCTGCTGATCCAGGCCGAGGTGATGCTCGAGCCCGGCGCGAAGAGGTCCAGGCAGGTGCCGATGTTGGAGAAGCTCGACCGGGCGTCGGTGCTCGTCGAGGAGCCGACCGTCAGTCCGGCGGCGACCCGCCCGGGGGAGCCGTTGCAGGCGTTGGCGCCCGAGTCGTTGCCGGCGGCCAGCGCGTAGGTGACCCCGTCGGCGATGGAGCGGCCGACCGCCTGGTCGAGCGCGGTGGAGACGCCGCCGCCCAGGCTCATGTTGGCCACGGCGGGGGTGCCGGCGGCGTGGTTGCTGGTGACCCAGTCGACGCCCGCGATGACCCCGGAGTTGGTGCCGCTGCCGTTGCAGTCGAGCACCCGGACCGCGACGAGGGTGACGTCCTGGGCGACGCCGTAGGTCTCGCCGCCGACGGTGCCGGCCACGTGCGTGCCGTGGCCGTTGCAGTCGTTGGTGCCGCGCCCGTCGTTGATCGCGGTGTAGCCGGAGCGCGCCCGCCCGCTGAACTCCGCGTGGGTGGTGCGGATGCCGGTGTCGATGACGTAGGCGGTGACGCCGGCGCCGGAGGTGTTGTAGGTGTAGGAGTTGTTGAGCGGCAGGCTCCGCTGGTCGATGCGGTCCAGCCCCCAGGTGGCGGGAGATTGGGTCTCGGCGAGGGTGACCGGCAGGTCGGGCTCGATGTAGGCGACGCGCGGGTCGGAGCGCAGGGTCTCCAGCGCCTCGTCGGAGAGCTTGGCGGCGAAGCCGTCCAGGACGGTGCGGAAGGTCCTGGTGACCTTCGCGCCCTGGCTGCGGACCGCGCTGCGGACGTTGTCGACCTTGGTGGCGCTGACGCCGTCGTCGAAGACCACGATGTAGCGGTCGTCGGCGGCGGCCCCGAGGACGGGGGCCCTGGAGTCGTCGACGGCGGCTGCGGGCGTGGTGGTGGCTGCGGTGGCACCGACCGGCGCCAGGCTCAGCCCGACGCCGGTGGCCACGGCCAGGAGGCCGAGGTGGAGGCGGGACGTGCGTGGGGACATTGTGGATCCTTCCCGAGGAAGACGGACGCGTCGAGCGTCGTCCGGCTCGGGCGAGGCCACAAGGGCGCCGGAGGGGTTAACAGTTAACTGGCCGCCCCTACCCGGCCGGCGCGGCCACTGCCGCGGCGAGCGGTTCGCCGTCCGGCTCCCAGCTCCACTCGATCCCGGTCGCCTGGCGGCAGGCGGTGCCGACCAGGTGGACCCGGTGGGCGCTGTCCAGGAAGAGCGGGGCCTGCTCCTGCGCGGTGCCGAAGGTCGAGCAGGAGGCCGGCAGTGCCGCACCGGAGAACTCGACCTCCAGGACGTATGCGGTGACCGGGAGCCGGAACTTGCGCCCGTACGACGCCTCGGACGGGCCGTCGGCGCCGGCGACGACCTCGTACTCGACGATCGCGGTCTCCCCGCGCAACAGGGGCCGCAGGAAGACCAGCTCCGCGCCGACCACGCCCCGGTCCGGGTCACTGGCGGTGCGCCCCAGCCGGCACCCCCGCAGCGCCCGGATCGTCGGCAGGGTGGCCGACCTGTCGTCGTAGAAGTGCAGCACCACCCGGCGGTCCGGCCCGTCGGAGCGGGCCCGCAGGACCTGACGGACGGTCAGCGAGACGTGTCGCCGGTCTGGCCCGACCAGCAGCCGGTCGTGGATGCTGAGCCGGTCGAGCTCGGTGTCCCAGCCGGGGTCCAGCCGCTCCAGCACCCGCTCGTGGCGCGCACCGGGCCACAGGGTGTCCAGGTCCACCGCGGGCGAGCGGCGGCGTCGGGCCGCCGGCATGCCGAGGGTCGCGTGCAGCGTGCCGGGCGCCAGCTCGAGCACCGTCTCGAGGTGGGGCAGCGCGGCCAGGGAGCTCTTCCGCTCCGGACGGCTCCGCCCGGACTGCCAGTAGCTCAAGGTGGCGACGCTGACCGAGACGCCGCGTTGCTGGAGATGGTCGCGGATCCGCTCGAGACCGAGCCCGCGACGCTCGATGGCGTCACGGAGCACGTCGGCGAAGCTGCCTCCCGAGGACACCCGGACATTCAAGACGCCCTCGACCGGAGCCGCAACGCCGACCGGTGGGTCGGCGAGGTCATGCTCCGCGAGGAACCAACGCCCGGGCCCGCGCGTTGAGCGCCTCGACATCTCCTCACCGTGAAAAGAGCCATGGAGCCTCAAAGTACGACCCCCTCCCGTCCCAGACCCGTCCTCGTGCAGGACACCGTGACCCGAGGGTCGAGCAGGTGAGCGCGCTCCTGACGCTGGCAGCCGGGCTCCTGGTGGTGCTGCTGATCACCGTCGTCACGGGCTACTTCGTGGCCCAGGAGTTCGCCTACATGTCGGTGGACCGCTCCCGGCTGGGCGCCCGGGCGGCCGACGGCGACGCGGCCGCCGGCCGCGCCCTCCAGGTCACCGGGCGCACCTCATTCATGCTCTCCGGTGCACAGCTCGGCATCACCGTGACCGGACTGCTGGTGGGCTACGTGGCCGAGCCGCTGATCGGGCGGTCGCTGGGCACGCTGCTCGGCGGCGTCGGCGTGCCCACCGCGGTCGGGGTGGCGGTCGGCACGATCCTGGCCCTGCTGCTCTCCACCGGGATCCAGATGGTCTTCGGGGAGCTCTTCCCCAAGAACCTCGCGATCGCGCGGCCCGAGCCGGTCGCCCGGTGGCTGGCCACCTCGACCCTGGTCTACCTCAAGGTGGCGGGCTGGCTGATCTGGGTCTTCGACCAGTCCTCCAACGTGCTCCTACGGATGCTGCGGATCGAGCCGGTGCACGACGTGGAGCACTCGGCGACCGCCCGCGACCTCGAGCACATCGTGGCCGCCTCGCGGTTGACCGGCGACCTCCCGCCGGAGCTGTCGATGCTGCTGGACCGGGTGCTCGACTTCCCCGGCGAGACGGTGGAGCACGCGATGATCCCCCGGGTCCGCGTCGACACCGTGCCCGCGGGGGCAACCCTGGCCGAGCTGAGGGAGCGGATGGCCGGCGGCCACTCCCGCTACCCGGTGCTGGACGAGGACGAGCGGATCGTCGGCGTCGTCCACCTGGCCGACGTCCTCCGCGTGGACGGCGACGGCGGGGACGGGTGTGCTCGCGACCTGGCGCGGCCCGCGTTGATGGTGCCGACGCTGATGCGGCTGCCCGACGCGGCGCGCGAGCTCTCCCGCACCCGCAACCAGCTCGCCTGCGTCCTCGACGAGTACGGCGGGTTCGACGGCGTGCTGACGGTGGAGGACCTCGCCGAGGAGCTGGTCGGCGAGATCACCGACGAGCACGACCGCGCCCCCGCCCCTCAGGTCACCTCCGAGCCCGGCCGCGAGGCGTGGACGGTGCCCGGTGGGTCCCACGTCGACGAGGTCGAGCGCTCCCTGGGCCGCGACCTGCCCGGCGGCGACTACGAGACGCTCGGCGGGCTGGTCATCGCCCACCACGGCCGGTTCCCCGAGGTCGGCGACGTGGTCCGGGTGCCCCTCCCCATCGACCCGGGGAGCTGGGCCGGGCCCGAGGACCCCGTGATCGAGATCGCGGCGCTCGAGGTGCTCGAGGTCGCCGACCACATCCCCACCCTCGTCCGGATCACCCTGGACCACAGCGCCGTGGAGGCAGAGCAGTGACCGACAACCCGTGGATCGTGGTCGCGGCCACGGTCGCGATCATCGCCCTGAGCGCCTTCTTCGTCGCCGTCGAGTTCGCGCTGATCGCGGCGCGCAAGAACCGCATCGAGGACGCCGCCGCCACCAGCAGGTCGGCGCGCGCCGCCCTGCGCAGCCACTCCGAGCTGACCCTGCTGCTGGCCGGCTCGCAGCTGGGGATCACCGTCTGCACGCTGGCGCTCGGCGCCCTCACCAAGCCCGCCGTCCACCACTGGCTCACCCCGGTCTTCGAGGGCTGGGGGCTGCCCGCGTGGGGTGCCGACGCGACGGGGTTCGTGCTGGCGCTGGCCATCGTGACCTTCCTCCACCTGGTGGTCGGTGAGATGGCCCCCAAGTCGTGGGCGATCGCCCACCCCGAGCGCTCCGCCATCATGCTGGCGCTCCCCATGCGGGCGTTCATGTGGGCCACCCGCCCGGTGCTGCGCGCCCTCAACGAGTCCGCCAACTGGTGCCTGCGCCGGGTCGGGGTCGACCCCGACGAGGACGCCTCGACAGGACAGGACCCGGCGGCGCTGCGCCACCTGGTGGAGCACTCGGTCAACGTGGGCGCCCTGGACGCCGGCTACTCGGTCCAGCTCGCCGGCGCCCTCGACCTGGAGACGATGACGCTCGCCGACCTGGTGGAGCCCGCCCCGCTCAGCTGCGTGGGGGCCGACGCCACGGTCGCGGACGTGCAGGCCGTCTCCCGGGAGTCCGGCCACCTCCGGATCCTGGTGCGCGGCCCCGGCCCGCAGGGCGAGGAGTACGCCGGCATGGTGCACGTGCGCGACACCCTGGTCCGGCCCGGGACGGAGCCGGTCGCTCCGCTGGTGCGCCCGGTGCGGACCCTGCCCCGGACGACGAGGATCTACGAGGCGCTCGCCCACATGCGACGTACCAGCAGCCAGCTGGTGCTGGTGGAGCGGGACGGCGCCACCGTGGGTGTGATCACCATGGCGGACCTGCTGGCCCGGCTCTTCCCCCACACCCGGAGCGCCTGAGCTCCCGGGCCGCACCTCACCCGTGGGTGGGCGGCCCGGCGATCTCGCGGAGCGCGGGGAGCATCTCCTCCAGCGACCGGGTCGTGCGCAGCACCACCAGGGAGCCGGCCGGCCCGGGGGAGGGGTCCGGGGCGGAGCCGTGCAGCCGGAGCACCTCGTCCATCGCGGCCCGGAACTGAGCCTCCACCGCGGGCCGGTCGAGCTGACCGCGCAGCCAGCGCCGCAGCACGTGGTTGTGCGCGGTCACCACGGCGTTGGCCATCAGCTCGGCCCGCAGGGCGGTCTCGGGCGTGCTGCCGAGCCAGTCGTGGAAGAAGTCGCGGAAGGTCTGCTGGTACTGCCGCTGGCTCGCGATCTCCCGGGCCCTCAGCGTCGGCACGCTGCGCGTGAGCCGGTAGCGGATGCGTGCCCGGTCGCCCTCCTCGAGGTAGTGCTGGAGGACCAGGCGGGCCGCCTCGGTGACCGCGACCGGCGCGGTGGCGTCGGTCGCGGTGGCGAGCCTGTCGCGCACCGCTCCCAGGACCACCGCGTGGTCGGGGAAGATCACGTCCTCCTTGGACTTGAAGGCCCGGAAGAAGGTGGTGCGCCCGACCCCGGCGCGCTCGGCGACGTCGTCGACGGTCGTCTCCTCGAAGCCTCGCTCGTCGAAGAGGGCGAAGGCGGCCTCGATCAGGCGCTCCCGGCTTCTGCTCATGGCTCCATCCTGGGGGGCGGTACTCAGTACCGTACCATCGGGATGCAGTCCCTACCTGAATGAAGAGAGACCCATGAGCAACCCTGACTTCGACCTCTACCAGCTCTCCGAGGAGCACCAGGCGATCCGCGACGCCGTCCGTGCCGTCTGCGAGGCCAAGATCGCGCCGTACGCGGCCGAGGTCGACGACCAGATGCGCTATCCCCAGGAGGCGCACGACGCGCTGGTCGCCTCCGACTTCTTCGCCCCTCACGTGCCGGAGGAGTACGACGGCGCCGGTGCCGACGCGCTCGCCACCTGCCTGGTCATCGAGGAGGTCGCGCGGGTCGACGCGTCGGCCTCCCTCATCCCGGCGGTCAACAAGCTCGGCTCGATGCCGCTGATCCTCGGCGGGGACCACGACCTCAAGAAGCGCTACCTGACCCCGCTGGCCCAGGGTCGGGGCGGCTTCTCCTACGGCCTCTCCGAGCGCGACGCCGGCTCCGACACCGCCGCGATGCGGACCCGCGCCCGGCTCGACGGCGACCACTACGTGCTCGACGGCCAGAAGTCGTGGATCACCAACGCCGGGGTCTCGGAGTACTACACCGTCCTCGCGGTCACCGACCCCGAGGGCTCGCGCGGCAACAACGTGAGCGCCTTCATCGTGGAGAAGTCGGACGAGGGATTCACCTTCGGGGAGAAGGAGCGGAAGCTCGGCATCAAGGGCTCCCCGACCCGCGAGCTGCTCTTCGACGGGGTGCGGATCCCCGCCGACCGGATGATCGGCGAGCCCGGCACCGGCCTCAAGCTCGCGCTGCGCACCCTGGACCACACCCGCGTCACCATCGGCGCGCAGGCGGTCGGCATCGCCCAGGGCGCGCTCGACTTCGCGGTCGGCTACGTCAAGGAGCGCAAGCAGTTCGGCAAGCACATCGCCGACTTCCAGGGCATCCAGTTCATGCTCGCCGACATGGCGATGAAGCTCGAGGCCGCCCGGCAGATGGTCTACGTCGCCGCGGCGAAGTCGGAGCGCGACGACGCCGACCTGGGCTTCTTCGGGGCGGCCGCCAAGTGCTTCGCCTCCGACGTCGCGATGGAGATCACCACCGACGCGGTCCAGCTGCTCGGCGGCTACGGCTACACCCAGGACTTCCCGGTCGAGCGGATGATGCGAGACGCCAAGATCACCCAGATCTACGAGGGCACCAACCAGGTGCAGCGGATCGTGATGGCGCGCAAGCTGCTCGCGGGCTGACCCGGTCGACGCCCTGACGTGCGCCCGCGCACGTCAGGGCGTCAGGGGGTGGCGACTCAGTCGACCACCGAGCCGACGATCTCGGCGATGCGCTTCTCGGTGGCGGCGTCCACCGTCTCGAAGAACCACGCAGCCGGCATCAGCTGCCCGTCCGCGCCGCCTGCCGCGCGGAAGGGAGCCTTCTCCGTGATCGCGAGGTTCAGCCGCTCGTCGTTGCGCAGCGTGACCAGCGCGGGCGTGCTCGCCGACTTCGCGTAGGCCGGCATCCCGTACCAGAGGCGGGGCTTGAGGGCGGGGGCCGCCGTCATGATGACCTCGTGCACGCGCTGCATCGTCGAGCGCGTCGGCTCGTCCATCTCCGCGATCTTGTCGGTCACCTGCGTCAGGTTCTTCTCGTCCTTGGGGGACATGTCAGGTCCTTTCCGTCTGCCGGTGCCGGGGCACCGGTGGAGTCATGTCGGCGCAACAGGGCGCCGCACCCCATCCGGACATGTCCTGGGCCCGGTGCTCGCCACCTGCCCAGTGCTCTCCGCGATGATTCACGTGGTCTGCCACGTGGAAGCGCGGTCGGTGATACCAACCTCGGTCAGGCTAACCGATCCCACCGTGCCGGTCCTGCCGTTCGTCCATCGTCGTCCGGGTCGCCTGTGTGCACCGCCTGCGTAGGGTCGTGCGCATGCACACACGGACCCTGGGAACCTGGCAGGTCGGCGCCGTCGGGCTCGGCCTGATGACCTTCACGCAGAGCGGGGAGCAGCCGCGCGAGCAGCTGCTCGACACCCTCCGGACGGCGCTCGACAGCGGCGTCACGCTGCTCGACACCGCGGATGCCTACGGGCCGAGCGAGGCCGGGGAGCAGGCGCAGGGCGTCAACGAGACGCTGGTCGCGAGCCTGCTCGACGAGCTCGGCGTCCGGGACCAGGTGGTGCTGGCGACCAAGGGCGGCCACCTGCGCACCGACGGGGGCGGGTGGGCGACGAACAGCCGCCCGGAGCACCTGCGGGCCGCCGTCGACGCCAGCCTGCGCCGGCTCGGCGTCGAGCAGATCGCTCTGTGGCAGCACCACCGTCCCGACCCCCAGGTGCCCTACGCCGAGGTGATCGGCACGCTCGCCGAGATCGCCGCCAGCGGCAAGGTGGCGAGCATCGGGCTCTCGAACGCGGACCCGCAGCAGATCCGCGACGCCCACGCCGTGCTGGGCGACTCGCTGGTCAGCGTGCAGAACCAGTTCAGCCCGGCGTTCCGCTCCAGCCGGACCGAGATCGAGGTCTGCGCCGAGCTCGGGCTGGCCTTCCTGGCGTGGAGCCCGCTGGGGGGCCTGGGCGGCGCCAAGGAGCTCGCCGCCCAGCACCCGGCCTTCGCCGAGGTGGCCGAGCGACGCGGCGTCTCCGCGCAGCAGGTCGCTCTGGCCTGGGAGCTGGCCCAGGCGCCGGTCGTCATCCCGATCCCGGGGGCGAAGCGGCCCGAGTCGATCAGGGACTCCGCCGCGGCCGCCGACCTCGTGCTGGAGCCCGAGGAGATCGCCGCGCTGGACGCAGGCTGACGGCCTGACCGACTGTCCAGGGCGCATCGCGCGCTGGCGGTGATCGAGGCCGCACGCCGGGGCCCCTCCCCCCACGGACTGGGGCCCCGGCTGGTGGTGCGACCTCGACCACCAGGCTCAACGAGCCAGGGCGGGAAAGGCTACGGGCGACCTCTGGACCAGCACAGCGGCTGCGTTCCACGCCGTCACCAGGCAGGAGGCGGCGTCGGTCGCGGCCTCACGTAGGCATCGCCCGGGCCAGCACGGCGTCCAGGTCGAGCCCTGGCGGCAGGGTGCCGAAGACGTGGCCCCAGTCGCGGTCGAGCCGTGAGGCGCAGAACGCGTCGGCGACCGCGGCCGGGGCATGCCGCACCAGCAGCGAGCCCTGGAGCACCAGCGCCAGCTGCTCCACCACCCGACGGGCCCGCAGCTCCAGGTCGTCGGCCGACGAGAGCTCCTTCTTGAGCCGGGCCAGCGCGTCGTCGAAGCGGGAGTCCGCCCCGCCCGCCTGCTCGACCTCGGCGAAGTACGCCTCCACCGTGTGCGGCTCGCGCGCCATCGCCCGGAGCGCGTCGAGCGCGGCGACGTTGCCCGAGCCCTCCCAGATGGAGAGCAACGGCGCCTCCCGGTAGATCCGGGCCAGGTCGAACTCCTCGATGTAGCCGTTGCCGCCCAGGCACTCCAGCGCCTCGCCGACGGCGTACGGCGCCCGCTTGCAGACCAGGTACTTGGTCACCGCCAGCCCGAGCCGGCGCAGCGCCGCCTCGCCCTCGTCGCCGCGCACCGCGCGGTCGGTGGCGCCGGCGAGGCGGGTCACCACCGTGGTCGCGGCCTCGGACTCGACGGCCAGGTCGGCGAGCACGTTGCGCATCAGCGGCTGGTCGAGCAGCGGGCGGCCGAAGGCTGAGCGGTACCGGGCGTGGTGGGTGGCGCGGACCAGGGCGCTGCGCATCGCCGTGCTCGAGCCGATCACGCAGTCGAGCCGGGTCATGTTGACCATCTCCACGATGGTGCGCACGCCGCGTCCCTCCTCGCCGACCAGCCAACCGACCGCGTCGTCGTACTCGATCTCCGACGAGGCGTTGGAGCGGTTGCCCAGCTTGTCCTTGAGCCGCATCAGCCGCATCGCGTTGCGCTCGCCGCCGGGCAGCACCCGGGGCACCAGGAAGCAGGAGAGCCCGCCCGGGGCCTGGGCCAGGGTGAGGAAGAAGTCGGACATCGGGGCGCTGGTGAACCACTTGTGCCCGACCAGCCGGTGGGTGCCGTCGGGCTGCGGGGTCGCGGTGGTGGTGTTGGCGCGGACATCGGAGCCGCCCTGCTTCTCGGTCATCGACATGCCGGCGATCAGCCCGCCCTTGGTGGCGGGGTCGCGCAGCGAGGGGTCGTAGGTCCGGGTGGTGAGCAGCGGCTCGTACGCGGAGGCGAGCTGTGGGCTCTCGCGCAGGGCCGGGACCACCGCGTAGGTCATCGAGATCGGGCAGCCGTGGCCCGCGTCCACGTTCCACACCATGAACTTCGCCGCCCGAGCCACGTGGGCGCCGGGGCGGTCGTCGGCCCAGGGCGCGGCGTGCAGGCCGTGCTCGACGGCGGTGCGCATCAGCTGGTGGTAGCTGGGGTCGTAGACCACCTCGTCGACCCGGTGGCCGTAGCGGTCGTGGGTGTGCAGGACGGGGGAGTGGCGCTCGGCCTGCCGGCCGAGCTCCTGGGACTCCGCGGTGCCCGCCAGCCGGCCGAGCGCGGAGACCTCGGGCAGCGCCCAGCCGGCGCCCTCCCGCTCCAGGCCCTCACGCAGGGCGGGATCGGCGCTGGTGTCGTGGCCCTCCAGCGGCGGCACCTGGTTGGTGACCTCGTGGGTGGTGGTCATGGCGGGCTCCCTCCGGCGGTGCGCTGACGCCTCACGACTCCGATGAGGAGTGTGGGCTCAAACGTAATGTCTGCCCCGCGGTCCGCCCGCTGTGGTGGGCGACACAGGCTGGTGCGTCGCGTGCCGGGCGGGGGAGTGGGTACGACGCGGGTCCACCGCTCCGCCCAGCCGAGAGGGACCACCATGGCCGCCACCGCCACCCCCGACGTCGTCGACCTGCTCCTGGAGCAGCACCAGCAGATCCGCGACCTCTTCGCCGCCGTGCGGGCCACCGAGGGTGAGGAGAAGCAGGACAACTTCGAGCGCCTGCGCCGGCTGCTCGCCGTCCACGAGACCGCCGAGGAGCTGATCACCCACCCGCGCGCCCGGCTCACCGAGGGCGGCAACGACGTGGTCGACGCCAGGCTCGAGGAGGAGACCGCCGCCAAGAAGCTGCTCGCCCGGCTCGACGGGATGAAGGTCACCGAGCACGACTTCGACGGGTTCTTCGCCGAGCTGGAGACCGCTGTCCTCGACCACGCGGCCGCGGAGGAGCAGGAGGAGTTCCCGCTGCTGCGCGAGGAGATCGACCCGGCCCAGCTGGAGAAGATGGCCACCGCCGTCAAGATCGCCGCCGCGCTCGCGCCCACGCACCCGCACCCGTCGGTCGGCTCCTCGATGACCACCAACCTGATGGCCGGCCCGATCGCCTCCCTGGTCGACCGCACCCGCGACGCCGTCAACCAGGTGCTCGGCCGCCCCGCCTGAACCGACTCCCGCCGGACCCGGGCGCCGGACCCGGGCGCCGGCCGGGGAGTCGTGGATCACGCCCGGTCCCGCCCGGGGGTGCCCCGGCCGCGGCTAGGCTTCGTGCCGTGCAGGCTGCCGCTCTCGTGCCCGCCCCGGGAGGCCTCGTGCTCTGGGGCCGGGCGGGCGTGCTCGGCGCCGCGGCCCTCGGCACGGGTGTGCTCTCCCACGTGGCCGGCGGAGGGCGCCTGCCGTCGGCCGCGACCCTGGGGCTGCTGCTGGCCGGTGCGGTGCTGCTCGCCTCCCGGCTGGTCCGGGTCCGGCGTACCCCCGCCGGCCTGGTGCTGCTGGTGCTCGCCGGGCAGACCGCCGGCCACGCCCTGCTCTCCGGGCTCGCCGGACACCAGGGCGACGCGGCGCCGGCGGCGTCGGTGACGGTCCCGGTGGCCCCGGTGCCGGGCGAGACGACCGGGAACCTGCTCGACCTCTACACCGCGAGCTATGCCCCGCCGCCCGGAATCGCCGAGGGCTCGGCGCTCCCGGTCGGGTGGCTCGGCCACCAGCTCGACCACCTCGTCGCCCAGGGCCCGGCCATGGTGCTCGCGCACCTCGCCGGTGCCGCGGCCCTCGGCCTCTTCCTCGCCGTCGGCGAGGGGGCGCTGTGGCGCCTCCTGCTGCTCGCCGCCGCCCGTGCCCAGGTCGCCGTCGCCGCCTGGCGCCTGGTGCTGGCCGCCGACGGCGTGCGCCTCGGCGTCGGCGTGGCCGGCTCCCGGCTCGGCCCGTGCCCCCCGCAGCTACGCGTCTCCCAGGTGCTGGCCCGGCACGGCCCGCGCCACCGGGGGCCACCTCTCCTCCTCGCCGCCTGACCCCCGGGACGTCCGTCCCGGCGGCCAGGCACGCCACGCCCGACCGCGTCCGCGGCCGGGGGATCCAGCCAGCGCGTCCGCGAGGAGAGCTTCGATGAACCACCTGCCTACCCACCCCGCCCACCCGGCCGGCCAGCTCGGGCCGATCCGCCGCTCCCGGCTGCGCCGCACCGTCCCGGTCTCCCTGCTGGCGGTGCTGCTCGGCGCCGGGCTGACGGCCTGCGGCGAGGACGACGGGGACGCCGCCGACCCGGCGAGCCAGTCCCAGGCCGCCACCCCGGCCGCCGAGATGCTCGAGGTGCAGGACCCCTGGGTCCGCGGCACCGTCGGCAGCAAGGACCCGTCGATGACCGCGGCCTTCATGGTCCTGGACAACGCCGGTGACACCGACATCACCGTCACCGGCGCCTCCAGCCCCGTCGCCGGCCGCGCCGAGCTCCACGAGATGGCCGCGGTCGACGGCGAGATGGTGATGCGCCGGATCGAGGGCGGCCTGACCCTGGCCCCCGGGCGCGGTCAGCTGCTCCAGCCCGGCGGCAGCCACGTGATGCTGATGGACCTCACCGAGGAGCTCGAGGCCGGTGACGAGGTCGAGGTGGTCCTCGAGCTCTCCGACGGCTCCACCCGGGAGGTGAGCGCGCCGATCAAGGAGTTCACCGAGGAGGCCGGGAACTACCACGACCACGGCAGCCACGACCACGGCGACGACGGCCACGTCGACGACGGCCACGGCGACGACGGCCAGGGCGAGGGCGACCACCACGGGGACAAGAGCCCGTGAGCTCCGCCATCGGCCGGCGCCGGCTGCTGGGCTACGCCGGGGCCGCGGTCGCCGGGGCCGCCGCGGGCGCCTCGGCGGGGGTGGTCGGCGTCCAGGCGCTCGACGACGGCCAGGAGGCGGGCGATGCCCGTGGCCGGGGGTCGGGCTCGGACGCGTTGCCGCGCGTCATCTCGCCGCACGGCGAGCACCAGCCCGGGGTGGCCGTCCACCTCTCGGGGGCGACCGAGCTGGTCGCCCTCGACCTGCTGCCCGAGCTGCGCCGCAGCCGGGACCGCGACGCCCTGGCCCGGCTGATGCGGGTCTGGACGGGCGACGTGGAGTCGCTCGCCGCCGGGCGCGGCGCCCCGGGCGACACCACCCCGTGGCTGGCGGCCGTGGCCGACCTCACCGTCACCGTCGGGCTCGGCCCGTCGCTGCTGGGCCCCGGGTGGGGCATCGCGGCGCCGGCCGGGTTCGCGCCGGTGCCGCCGATGCGCCACGACCGGCTCCAGGAGGAGTGGAGCGGGGGAGACCTGCTGCTGCTGGTCACCGGCGCCGACGCGACCACCGTGGGTCACGCCGTACGCCGCCTGGTCGCCGACGCGCGTCCCTTCGCCACCCTGCGGTGGCGCCAGCAGGGCTCCTGGCGTGGTCGCGACGAGCGGGGCCGTCCGGTCACCGGCCGCAACCTCTTCGGCCAGGTCGACGGCTCGGCCAACCCGCGACCCGGGACCGCCCTCTTCGACTCCACGGTGTGGATCCGCGAGGGGGCGTGGGCCGGCGGCACCACCCTGGTGGTCCGCCGCATCCGGATGGAGCTGCCCACCTGGGACGAGCTCACCCGCGACGAGCAGGAGGCCTCGGTCGGGCGCCGCCTCGACGACGGGGCGCCGCTGACCGGCGGGCACGAGCGCAGCGACGTCGACCTGACCGCCCGGGACGGGGACCGCTGGGTGGTCGCCAAGGACGCGCACGCCCGGCGTACCCACCACTCCACCCACGGGGGGCGGCGGATCTTCCGCAAGGGGGCCAACTACGAGCTGGTCGGGCCGGGGGGCTCCGAGACGGGGCTGCTCTTCCAGAGCTTCCAGCGCGACCTCAGCGACCAGTTCGTGCCGATCCAGCAGGCGATGGACGTCTCCGACGCCCTCAACGAGTGGACCACCGCGGTCGGTTCGGCGGAGTTCGCGATCCTGCCCGGCTTCGAGGAGGGCCAGTGGCTCGGCCACCAGCTCCTCGGCTGAGCGGGGCGCCCGTGGTTGGGGCGGCGGGGGAGCATGGTGGGGTGGATGACGCACCGAGCACCGCTCCGCCGCCCGCCGGTCACCCCCTGCCGCCCGAGGGACCGATCCCGATGCCGGTCGGGGTGCGGCTGGTCGGGGCGGTGATGCGCCGCGGCAAGGCCTTCTCCGTCGCCCACATGGACGAGGCGGCCCTGGCGCGGGTGCAGCGGCTGGCGCTCCCCGACCGGGGGCCCGCCAACCTGGTGCTGGGGCGGCTGCCGCGCGACGTCCAGGTGGAGCGAGCCTCGCTGCCCGGGCCCCAGGGCGACCTGCCGCTGCGGATCTACCGTCCGCGCGGGGCCACCGGGACGCTGCCGGTGGTGGTCGCCTTCCACGGCGGTGGCTTCTCCCTCGGCAGCGCCCGGCAGGGCGACTGGCTGCACGGCCGGGTCAGCGCCGGCGTGGGCGCCGTGGTGGTGGCCGTCGACTACCGGCTCGCGCCGACCCACCGGTTCCCGGCCGCGGTGGAGGACTGCTGGGCGGCGTTGGAGTGGACCCACGCCCAGGCCGCCGAGCTCGGCGCGGACCCGGACCGGCTGGCGGTGATGGGTGACAGCGCCGGCGGCAACCTGACTGCGGTGACCTCCCTGATGGCCCGCGACGCCGGCGGCCCGCCGATCAAGCACCAGACCCTGATCTATCCGGCCACCGACCTGACCGAGAGGCTCAAGGACGACCGCTCCTACCGGGAGAACACCCTGGCGGTGGTGCTGAGCAACGAGGACCTCGAGGTCTTCCACGGCCACTACGTCGACGACGGCGCCGACCCCGACGACTGGCGGCTCTCCCCGGTCCTGGCCCCCGACCACTCCGGTCTCCCACCCGCCCTGGTGGTGCTGGCCGGTCGGGACCCGCTGCGCGACAGCGGCCTGCGGTACGCCGAGAAGCTGGCCGCCGCGGGGGTGCCGGTGCGGGTGGAGGAGTTCCACCGGATGCCGCACGGGTTCCTCGCGATCCCCTACCTCGCGCGGGACGCCCGCGCCGCCGCTGCCGCGATCGTCGCCGCGCAGCGGGAGGCGCTGAGCCGCTGAGCCTGCTGGGAAGCAGGCCCTGGACCCATGTCGGTCCCCGGCCCCACGGAGCGGCACAGCGGCCGCACCGTGGGGCCTCGTGGGTTCGGGTCAGCGGCCCTTGACCGTGAAGGGCGACGACGTCGCGATGCCCAGGTCCTGGATGCTGGAGACGGCGCGCAGCGTCGTCTTCCCCTTCCAGGTGTGCTTGTAGCGCAGCTGCGCCTTGCCCGAGCTCTTCGTGTAGCCCTTCGCCTTCGGCACCGAGACCCACTTCGAGCCCTTCTTGCGCTGCAGGTAGACCCGGGCGCCGTCGGTGCCGAAGTAGTCCCCGGTCGGGCGCTCGTCGGTCACCGAGACGTTGACCTTCACCTTCTTCCCGCGCTTCACCTTCTTGGTCGGTGTCTTGGCGGTGACGGCCGTTCCGGGCAGCCGCATGTCGAAGGTGAAGGGAGGGACCTCGGTGGTCGTCGTGACGGGTGCCCCGGTGCGGTTGGGCCAGAGGGTGAGCGAGTAGGAACCGGTGACCGTGTAGGTGCCGGGGATGTCGGTTCCACCGCAGAACTGCTCCGTGTCGACGCCGGTGGTCGGGTCGCCGCGGCTGATGTAGAGGGAGCCGGCGGCGGTGCCGTCCGGGGCCTGGACGGTCAGCGCGATGTTCCAGCTCAGGTTGTCCAGCGGCGGGGAGATGGAGTAGCTGAAGGGGTGGTCGACACAGTCGGTGAAGAGCACGCCGGGTCCGGCGCTCACGGTGACCGCGTTGGGGTCCGCCTGGGCGGGGGCGCTGAAGGCACCCGCCGCGAGGACTCCGGCGAGGAGGGCGGATGAGCGACGTAGCAACCTAGGCATGGAGGAGCCCTTTCAGACGGAGTGAGGACCGGGGCATACCCGGGTGGGCCAGGGGCAAACCTGCTTTGCCCGGACGGTCTAGCCGGGCGGTGAGGCGCCTCGACCCTGGAGCCGCGGCAGAGCGGCCTCCTTGCGACACCTAGTCAGGCGCCCGGATCGCGGCCCAGCCGGTGATGTCGCACTGAGCGTGCTGGTTGCTTCCGGCAGCGACGACGGTTCCGTCCGCTTGCAGTCCGAGGGTGTGGGTGGATCCGGCCGCCACTGCCACGATCCCGCGCCAGTCGGCCACGTCGCACTGGCCGGAGTCGTTGCCACCCACGGCCACGACTCGGCCGGCGGTGGTGACTGCGACGGTGTGGTGGCTCCCAGCTGCCACTGTCACGACGTCCCGCCAGGTACCGACGTCACAGGCGCCCGTCGATCGGTCCCCGACCGCGAGGACGCGTCCGTCGTCGGTGAGACCGACGGTGTGAAGGTAGCCGGCGGCGACGGCGGCAACGTCACGCCAGGTGTCGACCGCGCACTGGCCCCGGCGATCGTTCCCCACGGCGACGGTCGTCCCATCGGCCCTGAGGCCCACCGAGTGCCAGTCGCCACAGGCCAGGGCGACAGCCTCACGCCAGCGGCTCACGTCGCACGCTCCGTCGCGGAGCCGTCCCGCAGCCACCACGGTGCCGTCACCGAGGAGCCCCAGGGTGCGGCGCCAGCCCGCGGCGACAAGGGTCACGCCGCGCCATGACGCGACGTCACACTGTCCGTCGCCGTTCCAGCCCGTCGCCACCACAGTGCCGTCCGCGCGGAGGCCGACGCTGTGCGACCGTCCGGTGTTCGACGCCGTGTGCACGTCTCCCGCAGCTACGCCAACCACCTGGACCCAGTCCTCGACTCGACACTCACCGGACGCCCCCGTGCCGGCCGCCACCACGGTGCCGTCAGCACACAGACCCAACGAGTGTCGTGGTCCACCGGCGAGGACAGGACTGCTCACCGGCACAGCATGACGGATCACCGGACGTCGGGCGGTCCACCCCGCTCCAGGCCCCAGGACCGATTTCGCATGCTTGTCCGGTCTCTGAGAAGTGCGCGTTCAGGGGAGCCTGCTTGTCGGTGGTCGTCTGTTGACTGGTGGGTGTCGGGAGGGCATCGGGGTCCTCCGGTACGGCACGGGGAGGGGGTCCGCGATGTGGGAGCAGGCAGGTGGTGGCCACCCGATCACCCGGGCGGTGGGGCTCATCGACGCCGCCCTCGACCTGGCCGCGGCGGCCGATCCGATGTACCTGTCGGCGCTCGCGCAGCGGGAGGCGTTGCTGGACCTGACCCGGCTGGTCGACGGGGTCGAGGCGCTGCGGATGCGGGTCATCGGCACCGTCGGTGCCCCTGGTGGGGTGGCTGAGGGCGACGGTGCGAGATCGGTGGCGGGGTGTGGCTCGATGCCCGGGCCAGGACCGGGTACGCCGCCGGCCGGGCTGCGGAGAAGCTCGCCGACGCGGTCTCCTCCCGCTGGCACCTGGTCGGCGCCGGTCTCACTCGGGGAACGGTGAACCTGCCCCAGGCCCGGGTGATCGTGAAGGCCCTCGACGACCTGATCACCGACCCGCTACCCGGCGAAGAAGTACCCGCCGACGTCCTTGCGAGCGCGGAGCCGCATCTCGTGGACGCCTGCGCCCGGTTCAACCCCCGCGAGCTCGAGGCCCTCGGGGCGAAGATCCTGCACACCGTCGCCCCCGAGACCTGCGAGGAGCACGAGCGCAGGCTGCTGGAACGCGCCGAGCAACGCGCCAACGCCGCGACCCGGCTCACCATCCGGCGCCGCCACCGGGTTGCACCCCTTCGCCCACGTCGATCCGGCCACCGGGAGGCGGTTGCCGCAGGAGCGGTTGCACGGGATGGCGTTCTGCGCGTTCCTCGAGGCCGCCGACCCGAAGCGGATCCCCGCCCACGGCGGCGCCGCCACCAAGGTCCTCGTCACGATCGACTACGAGAAGCTGCGTGACCTCACCGGCACCGGGCAGATCCTCACCAACGGTGAGGACCTCACCGAGGTCACCGCCCACAACGTGCGGCGGCTGGCCTGCCAGGGCGACATCATCCCCGTCGTGCTCGACAGCACCGGGGTGCCGTTGGACATGGGGAGGGCCACCCGGTTCTTCACCTCCGCTCAACGCGACGCCCACATGCTCAAGCACCACACCTGCCAGACCACCGGCTGCTCGGTGCCCGCGACCTGGTGCGAGGCCCACCACGGCGGCCCCGACCCCTGGGCCGGCGGCGGCCGCAGCGACCTCGAGGAGCTCGTCCTCCTCTGCCCCTGGCACCACCACCGCGCCCACGACCCCGGCTACGCCACCCGACGTCACGCCGACGGCGACATCCGGTTCCACCGCCGGACCTAGGAGGACCAAGCACGGGTTCAACGCCGTCGTGACCAGTTCCTCCTGCGCCAGGTGCCGTCCGCGACGCGGACCCGATGGTGTGGGGCAAGGCAGGGCCTACGACCACCCCGTCCGGGCACGTCCGGCACACTCCAGGAGTGTCCGACCCGCTGCGCGACCTGCTCGCCGCACCGCCCGACCTCCCGGTCGCGGCGGGCCTGGCCGTCCTCGTCGAGGCGCTCCGGACCAGCGGGGTCGCGGTGGTCCAGGCACCGCCCGGCACCGGCAAGACGACCTTGGTCCCACCTGCGGTCGCCGACGTGGTCACCGGGCGGGTCGTCGTCACCCAGCCCAGCCGCATCGCGGCTCGCGCCGCCGCCCGTCGACTGGCACAGCTCCTCGGCGAGCCGGTGGGGGAGACGGTCGGGTACGCCGTCCGTGGGGACCGGCGCACCAGCGGGCGCACCCGGGTCGAGGTCGTCACCACCGGACTGCTGCTCCGGCGGATCCAGCGCGATCCCGAGCTGGGCGGCGTCGGCGCCGTGGTCCTCGACGAGGTGCACGAGCGACACCTCGACGCCGACCTGACCCTGGCGCTGCTCATCGACGTCCGGGCCAACCTGCGAGACGACCTGGCCCTGGTGGCGATGTCGGCGACCGTCGAGGCCGAACGGACGGCCACCCTGCTGGGAGGTCACGCTCACGCGGGGTCCGACCCTGCACCAGCAGAAGGCCGAGCCGCGCCGGTGGTCCGCGTCCCGGGCGCCTTGCACCCGGTGCGGGTGGTCTGGTGCCCGCTGCCCGCGGGGATGCGCCGTACCGACGACCGCGGGATCACCCCGGCCTGCCACGACCACGTCGCGGCGACGGTGCGTCGCGCGCTCGCCGAGCACGAGGGTGACGTGCTGGTCTTCGTGCCGGGGGTCGCGGAGGTCGGGGCGACCGTACGTCGCCTGGCCGGCGTGGACGCGGCCGTGCACGCCCTGCACGGACGTCTCTCCGCCGCCGAGCAGGACCGGGCGCTGCGCGAGGGACCGGGGCGACGGGTGGTCGTCTCGACCGCCGTGGCCGAGTCGTCGCTCACGGTGCCGGGGGTCCGTGTGGTGGTGGATGCCGGGTTCTCCCGCGAGCCGCGCACCGACCACCGTCGCGGGCTGGCGTCGCTGGTGACCGTCGCGGTGAGCCGGGCGGCGGCCGAGCAGCGAGCGGGGCGGGCCGGACGGTTGGGGCCGGGCGCCGTGCTGCGCTGCTGGTCGGAGGCGGAGCACGCGCACCTGGCCGCCCACCCGGAGCCCGAGATCGCCACCGCCGACCTGACGGCCTTCGCCCTGGAGGTGGCGTGCTGGGGGAGCCGCGACGTGCGTGACCTGGCGCTGCTCGACCAGCCGCCGGCGCACGCGCTGTCGGCTGCCAAGGACGTGCTGGTGGACCTCGGGGCGATGACCGAGGACGGGAGGGCCACCCCGCGGGGGCGGGTGATCGCCGGCGTGCCGGCCGACCCGCGGCTGGCGCGGGCCCTGATCGACGGGGCACCTCTGGTCGGGGCCAGGCGGGCCGCCGAGGTGGTCGCGATGCTCAGCGAGGACGTGCGTGCCCCCGGCGGAGACCTGGTGGCTGCCCTCCGGTCGCTGCGCGCTGATCGACGTGCCGGGTCGTGGCGCACCCAGGTCTCCCGGCTGGAGGCGATCGTGCAGCAGCAGGGTGGCGAGCAGCAGGGTGGCGACAAGCAGGGTGGCGCCCGAGCGCTGACCGATGACGTGGCCGTCGGGCTGGTGGTGGCCCTGGCGCACCCGGACCGGATCGCCCGCAAGCGCGCCGGCGCCTCGAGCTACCTGATGACGTCCGGGACGGGCGCGGCGCTCGATCCGCGTGACCCCGGGCCGTTGGTCGGCCTGGAGTGGCTCGCGGTCGGTGACGCGGAGCGGCGGGCAGGCCAGCGTGACGCCCGGATCCGGGCAGCAGCCCCACTCACCGAGGACCTGGCGCTGGAGGCGGCGGGGTCCCGGTGGACCGAGGTGGACGAGGTCTCCTGGACCGGCGGGCGGGTGCTGGCACGCCGACGTACGTTGCTGGGGGCGATCGAGCTGGGTTCCGTCCCGCTCAGCGACCCACCGGTGCAGGCGGTGACCGACGCCATCCGCGAGGCCCTGAGGGGCGAGGGGATCGGTCTCCTCAGCTGGTCGGAGTCGGCCACGGCGCTGCGCGCCCGCCTCGCCTTCCTGCACCGTGCTCTCGGCGACCCGTGGCCCGACGTGAGCGAGGAGGCGCTGACGCAGCACCTCGAGTCGTGGTTGGGGCCCCAGCTGGCGCGGGTCCGCTCGGCGGCGGACCTGCGCCGCATCGACGTCGGCGCGGCGCTGCGGAGCCTGGTGCCGTGGCCGCAGGCGGGCCGGCTCGACGAGCTGGCCCCCGAACGCGTGGAGGTCCCCAGCGGGTCGAGCGTGCGGATCGACTACGGCCACGAGCAGCCGGTGCTCGCCGTCCGGCTGCAGGAGGTCTTCGGCTGGACCGACGTGCCCGTCCTGGCGGACGGCCGGGTCCCGCTGCTCCTGCACCTGCTCTCACCCGCTCGGCGTCCGGCCGCCGTCACGGCAGACCTGGAGTCCTTCTGGGACAACGGCTATCCGAGCGTGCGTGCCGACCTGCGCGGGCGCTATCCCAAGCACGCCTGGCCCGAGGACCCACGCAGCGCGCCGGCCACCGCACGGCCGAACAGACCCCGACGGTGAGCGCTGAGAGCCACTAGCCTCGACGGTCCCGGCCGCCGTACCACTCGACGCTCATGGGCGTCGAGAAGGAGGAGCTCCGCGTCATGGTCACTCCCACCACCGAGCACCACGTCTCCGTCCCGCTGCTGCGGACCTCGTGGGAGGCGCTCACGTTCGTCCACTGGCGCGTCGCCCCGGAGTCGGTCCAGGCGCTGCTTCCCTCCGGGTTGGAGGTCGACGTCTACGACGGGTCCGCGTGGGTGGGCCTGACCCCGTTCGTGATGGGCAACATGCGCCCCCTGGGTCTTCCCGATCTCCCGGGCGACCTCCGTCTTCCGGGATCGACGAGGTTCCCCCGCCTGGCCGACGTGACGAGCACGCCGGAGACCAACCTCAGGACGTACGTGAGGGGACCCGACGGACGTGACGGCTTGTGGTTCCTGTCCATCGACGTCGGCAGTGCCGCCGTCGCGGCCGCCGTCCGAGCGGCGGTCGGGGCTCCGTACCACGCCGCCCGGATGTCGGTCGACCGGGACGAGCGCTCAGTCACCTACACGGGCTCCCGGAGGCGCTCTCCCGTGGCCTTCCGGCTCCAGGTCGAACCGGGGGAGGCCGTCGTGCCCTCGGACCTCGACATCTGGGTGACCGGTCGTTGGCGCGCCTACACCCGTCACCTCGGTCGCCTACTGGTCACGCCCGTCGAGCACGAGCCGTGGCCCCTGCGCGAGGCGAGCCTGCGGTCACTGGACCAGAACCTCGTCCGCTCCGTCGGCCTGCCCGACCTGGGCGAGCCGGCGCTCGTGCACTACTCCGACGGGGTGCAGAAGGTTCGGCTGGGCCGACCCGCGGTCGTCGGCTAGACCCGTCCGAGAAGGTGGTCGAGCGGGTACGCCGTGAGCTGGCCGCCCAACGCCGGCTGCTGGCGGCCGCCGGGGCCGACAGCCACCCGCTGGTGCGGCACGACGACCAGCACACCAGCCTCTCCCTCGCTCTCCTCGCGCGGCGACGCGAAGCGCTGCTGGCGCTGCGCGACGAACGGCGGATCGACGACATCGTGCTGCGCCGGGTGCAGGCACGGCTCGACATCGAAGAGGTACGCCTCTCCCGCGCGAGCGCGTCAGAGTGAACGCCGTCCCAGGCGGGTCGTCCCAGCGTCACCCGCGAGGAGAAGCCGGTCGGGCGTGCGCATGGAATGCTCCCGGCATGGGGGACGCCACGGCTCATGCCGACCAGGAGCGCTCGTGGAGGTCACGGGAGCTCGTCCTCGCCTGCTGCGGTGTCGGGTGCCTCCTGCTGCCTCAGCTCGGATTCCTCCTGGTCGTGCTGGAGGTCGTCGTCCCGCTCTCTGCGCTGGCGGTGCTCCTGGCCGTCGCCGCCCTGGCGACCCGCCGCCTCGCTCGTCGTAGGGGCGCCCCGGGCGCACCGCGGGGGACCCTGCTCGTCACCGTGCTGGTGCTGGTCGCGGGACTGCTCAGCACCGCCTCGGCCGCCGCGTTCCTCACCTACACCCTGCCGCCCGCCACTTCGCCGCAGGGCTGTCGGGTCGTGGTGGCGGAGCACGCCTTCTTCAAGTCCGGCGGCGGTGCCTTCTACCTGCTCCGCGGGACCACGGGTCTCGCCCGTCGGGTGGGGGAGTTCGTGACCGGGGGCGGGAAGCCGTTCTCCGAAGGTGTCGCCGACCTGAGGTGGGACGGTGAGTCGGTGAGGGTCCAGGGACAGGGACCCATCGGGAGCGCCGACGGCCAAGCCTTGGTCTACCCCTGCTGACCGGTGCGCCGTGCGGGCGGGGTGGCGCCGGCAGCCCCAGAGCTCGCAGAGCCGTCGGCGCTGGCGACCGTCGGCGTCGAAGCTCTCCGGGGCCAACCACCGCTCGTGCCTGGTGGATCGCCTCGGTGGCCGCGGTGGTCCGCTGCAACGCGCGGGTGTGCGCAACCAGCGGCCGCGCCACGTCCTGGGCGAACGACGTCCTCGACACGGGACGCGGGGTCCGGTGGTCCTCCTCAGTCCTCCTGCTCCCGGTAGCCGAGCACCGCGCGGGTCATCTGGTTGCGCGTGTCCAGCAGGTCGTCGAGCGCGGCGTCCAGGTCGTCGGCGGTGACCCGCAGCGACGCGTCGGCGTCCTGCTCGTCCCGGTCGGCCGCCACCACCGCCGCGCGGCGCAGCAGCTCCTTGAGGAAGGACGCCGTGACCCCGTCGGTGCGGTCGAGGACGTCGTCGATCCGACCCAGGTCGACGTCCAGGCCCCCTCGGTAGAGCTCGACCAGGCGGCGTCGGGACTCCCGGTCCGGCAGCTCCACGTGCACCGCCTGGTCGACGCGGCCCGGCCGCGAGGCGAGGGCCGGCTCGAGCAGGTCGGCCCGGTTCGTGGTCAGCAGGAAGATCACGTCGGCGTCCTCGTCGAGACCGTCCATCTCGTTGAGCAGGGTGAACAGCAACGGCGTCTCGCCGCCGTAGTGGCTGCGCTCCTCCGCGATCAGGTCCACGTCCTCGACCACGATCATCGCGGGCTGGAGGGCGCGGGCCACCGAGCACGCCTCCCGGATCCCGTGCAGGGTCTCGCCCGTCAGCTCGACGACCGTGGTGTCGGTCAGCTCGCTGATCAGGTAGCGCACCGAGTGCGTCTTGCCGACCCCGGGCGGTCCGTAGAGCAGCATGCCTCGCTTGAGGTGCTGCCCGGCCGCCCGGAGCCGCTCCCGGTTCCGGGCCACGCCGACGACCTGCCGGCGCAGGTCCTCGAAGGTGGCCGCGGGCAGGATCAGCTCTTCGCGCGCCATCCTCGGGCGCTCCCGGAAGCGCAGCGCCGAGAACCGCTCGCCGAACATGTCCCGCCCGAACGAGACCACGTGCCCGCGGTAGACGTTGCGCTCGAGCGCGAGCCGGCGCAGCCGCAGCCCGAGCTCCTCGGCGATCTCGGCGCGCACGGCGATGATCTCCAGGGTCACCTCGGCGAGGCCGCTCTCCGGGTCGGGACCGCGGAGCAGGAGCGCTATCCGGTCCTCGCCGGTGCCGAGCAGGATGACCGCGACGCTCAGGCACTCGCGTGTCTGCCCGCCAGGGCCGCTGGGCAGCGCCGTCCTGGTGACGTTCCCGGGCCGTGGGCCCCCGAAGTGGGGCTCGTTCCCCAGCAGGTCGGCGATCCCGAAGGGGCCGTGGTGGCGGTGACCGGAGACCCCGACGACCCGGGCGTCAGCCTCGTGCTCGGCCAGCACCACGTCCAGGGCCCCCTGGACGTTGACCTGCTCGTAGGCCGGCCACCGCTCCAGGGTCACCGGCAGGTCGTGCACGCTCAGCCCCAGGTGGTCGGTGAGCAGGCTCCGGAAGGTGGGCTGGTCGGCGGCTCGCGCGACGGACACGAACCGGCGGACGAGGTGCTGCCCGTAGCGACGTACGTCGGCGAGCTCAGGAGCCTGGTCGTCGACGGTGGCCTGGCCGTGGCCAGGGGCCCCGACGAACACGGAGAATGACATCCCGGGAGGCTAGGGCATCCGGCTCGCCGGGGCGACGGACTTTGAGCACACTCATACGCTCTCCAGCACCCTGCCGATCCACTCATGTCCCTCAGACTCGAACTTCTCGTCGCCGACGCGGTACGCCCAGACTGCCGTGTTGACGGCCTCCCGCAGTCTCTCCCTGGACCAGGTGTGCGAGTCGCGGGGGTCGGAGCCGTAGCCCTCCACGAAAGCCCACTCGCGGGCGGGGTCGTCCCGGAAGTCCCGGAACGAGAGCCGGAGCCAGTCAGTCACGGGGGGCCGTAGGGCGGCACGGCCGAAGTCGATGAGCCGGACGGTTCCTGCGTCGATCAGCCAGTTGCGCGGGCTCCAGTCGCCGTGCGTGGGGACGACCACCGCCGGCTCGGTGGGCCATGAGTCGATGACCGCTCGCAGCGTCTCCTCCACGTCGGGCGCGATGCGGTGCGGCTCGTCGAGGTTGCGCAAGACCTTGGCGTTCTCCCGAGCCTCGTACTCGTCGTCGGTGGTCCTGGCCTGCGCGTGGAATGCCGCCAGGAGGGCGCCCGCCTGACGGAAGGTGCCCGGGTCCCACTGCGCGGGCGTCCCGAGGACGAGCTCGCCGGGCAGGTACTCCGTGACCAGGATGTTCGCGGCCCGGTCGGCGGCGACCAGACGCGGTGCGCGTCCCGAGGACGTCCACCCAGACAGCCACCTCTCGTGGGCATCGAGCTCACGTCCGACGTGGTGGTTGCTCGGGCCGCCGGCCTTCACGATGTAGCGGGCGGAGCGGACCTCGAGCTCGAACACGTGGGTCTCGATGAGCCCCCAGCTGTGCTCGCGGACGACCCGGAGGCCCGGCAGCCACTCGCGCAGAAGTCGACGCTGTTCGGGGCTGAGGGCCGCGAGCCGTTCTTCCACCCCGGGGACACTATCGCCACGCCCACGAGGACCCGGCACCTCGAGACCGGACCGGGCCGGTGCTGAGCACCGGTCGCGGCGTCTTCGCCCTCGTCGACTGGTTCAAGCGGCGACGAGCGGACAAGCGCCGGTAGCTCAGCATCAAAGCGGAGTGAATCTCCCCAGGCGGAGGCTGCGGCCTCGCAGACGGCAGCGCCGTAGCCCTGCCCGCGATGGTCGCGGTGGGTGCCCATGGGCTCGATCAGCCCGGGACGGCCGCGTCCTGCCGACCAGACGCCCGCGACGGCGACCATGCGGCCCTCTGGATCGAGGGCCGCCAGCGAGCGACCTCGCTCCGCGAACGGTCCCGCCATCATCGTCAGCAACCGCGTCGCCGACCTCTCCCGATCAGCGTCCCCGAAGGCGGTGCCCCTGAAGGCGGACCAATGGACTTCCAGCCACGCCTCGACCACGACCTCACCCGCCGGAAGCACCCCACGCGCCGGGTCCGTGACGTCGGCGCAGCACGAGGATTCCGCAAGCGAGTCGTCAGTCGTGCTCCGACCACTGGCTATCGTGGAGCGCGATGATCACCCGTCGAGAGGCCGCCCAGCGCCTGGACATCCCCGCCGAGATGGCCACCCGCCACGGCCTGCCCCCGAAGCTCACCGAAGCCCAGCTGCGTGAGATCGAGGAGAACCCGCCACCGTGGCTCGTCCAGTCGCGCGCCAACCGGACCGGCAAGAAGGCCGTGTGGGTCGAGCTGGAGTGCAGCGTGTGCGGGTTCACCGAGATGGCCCGGCCGAAGAAGTGGTGGCCGACGTTCACCCATCTCGCCTGTGAGCACCACCTGCCCTCGGACCTGCCGCCACCGCTCCCGGGGGCGGTGCGTGCGGAGTACCCGGGCGTCGGCAGCCGGTTCGTCGGCATCGTCGACGTGCCGTGGGAGCCGTAGGCCCCGGGCCCGGGTAGCGTCCTCGGGTGGCCAGCACCCGTCGACCCAGCACCCGTCGACCCAGCACCCGTCGACCCAGCACCCGCGGGCGCAGCTCCGCGCGGCGTGGTGGCGTACGACAGGCGCAACGACCGCTGCCGACCGCCGGGCCGGGGGAGCGGCTGTGGGTGCTCGACGTCCCCTACGGGACCCAGGTCGACGACGCCTCCTGGCACCCGGCGGTCAAGATGCACCTCTACGTCGGCCGCGCGCTGCCCGCGCACCTCGCGCCGTACGCCCCGGGCCCGTACACGCTGGGCCGGTTCCTGGAGAACACCCTCAACCCCGACGACCCGAGGCCCAACCCCGAGCCGACCGACGCGCTCGAGCCCCGGCAGATCCAGTTCGAGGCGGCCGACGCGATCGCCGAGCGGGCCGCCGCCGGTGGACGGCTCTTCCTGCTGGCCGACGAGCCGGGGGTGGGCAAGACGATCTCGGCCGTCCTCGGCGCCACCGCGGTGGGCGACCTGCGGGGCGCGAGCCGGGTGCTGGTGGTCGCCGACCGGCCCGCCGCGATCACCATCGGTCACTGGTGCCGGACGATCACGGCGCTGGGCGACGGCGGCCTGGACTGGGTGGTGATCACCTGGGACCGGCTCGACAAGGTCACCGACCACACCTGGGACGTGATCATCGCCGACGAGGCGCACGCGCTGCGGCGGACGACGACCAAGCGGTGGAAGCTGTGGGCGAGGATCTCCGGGCACGGCAAGGCCCACGACAAGGCGCCGTTCGTCATCGCCACCACGGCGACGCCCGGGCACACCCCGCTCGAGCTGCCCTACCTCGCCCCGGCCTACGCCCAGGTGCTCGGTGAGCCGATGAAGCAGTGGACTTCCGTGGCCCAACCCGCCGCCACCTTCGCCGAGGCCCTCGAACGCCACGGCATCGGCGTCGAGCACGGCCGCTACGGCGCGACGTGGACGAGCGACCCGGCGCGGCGTGCCGCGGACCTCAAGCTGGTCCGCGGCTGGCTCACCGACGTCCGGCCGCAGGCGATGCTGCACCGGGCCGCCCCGTGGGGACCGGTGCCGATCTCCGGGATGCCGGTGGCCCTCACCCCGGCCGAGCGGACGGCGTACGAGGCGGAGTGGGGGGAGTTCTGCCGGGAGATGGAGATCGCCCGCCGCGGCCGCAACGTCGCCAAGGGCCGGGCCGCGCTGCTGCGGTTCCGGCAGAAGGCCGGGCTGATCCGCGTCGACTCGACGGTCGCCTGGATCGCCCAGCAGGTCCAGGCCGAGCGGCAGGTGGCGTGCTCGGTGGAGTTCGTCGCGACCGCCGCCGACCCGATCGCCGACCGGCTGCGCGACTCGGGCATCGAGGTCGCCACGATCTACGGCCGTGACCGGTTCGACCCCGAGGCCGAGCGGCTGCGGTTCCAGACCGGCGAGGCGAAGGTCTGCGTCTTCACCACCGTCGCCTCGATCAGCCTGCACGCCGGCGAGACCCTCGCCGACGGCCGGCAGGCCAGCACCGAGCCGCGGGTCGGGGTCTTCCACCAGGCCCGCTTCTCCGGCATCGCCGGACGGCAGGTCACCGGGCGCACCCACCGCGACCACCAGGTCTCGCCGTGGCACATCGCCTACGCCGAGGGCACCGTGGAGGAGCAGGTCGGCAAGGTGATGGTCGAGCGGATCGCCGCGGCCTCCGACACGGTGGGCAGCGACACCAGCGGCCTCGCCGACCTCGCCGAGCTCCTCGGCGCCGACTGGCTCCCCGCCACGACCCTCACCGAGGACGGCGCCTGACGAGTCAGGAGGTCCTGTCCCAGCCAGACATCGCTCTGCGTTCCAGGGCAGGGCTCGGCGTGCCAGAGTGGAGGCATGCGCACCATCGGGAACGTCCTGTGGCTCCTCCTCGCCGGCTGGTGGCTGGCGCTCGGCTACCTGGTCGCGGGCGTCGTCGCCTGCATCCTGATCATCACCATCCCGTTCGGCATCGCGTCGTTCCGGCTCGCCGGCTTCGTGCTCTGGCCGTTCGGCCGCACGGTGGTGTGGAAGCAGCAGGCCGGCCTCGGCTCGCTGATCGGGAACGTGCTCTGGGTGATCTTCTTCGGCTGGGAGCTGGCCCTGGCGCACCTGGTCGCCGGCCTGCTGCTCTGCGTCACCGTCGTCGGCATCCCGTTCGGCGTGGCCTGCTGGAAGATGGTGCCGCTCTCGCTGCTGCCGCTGGGACGCGACGTGGTGCCGTTGGACGCGGTCTCGCGGGACCCGTACGGCGTCCCCGTGCGCTCCTAGGCTCGCGACATGGCTGACTTCACCTGGCTCCCCGCCAACCGGGCCGCGCCCGAGGACGTCGAGGCCGTCTTCGCCACGGGTGGGCCGGCCAAGTGCCGCTGCCAGACGTGGAAGGTGCCGGGCTGGATCTGGCGGGACACCACCCAGGAGCAGCGGGACGCCGCGCTGGTCGAGCAGACCGGCTGCGGCACCAGCGGTCCGACGTCGGGGCTGATCGGCTACGTCGACGGCGAGCCCGCCGGCTGGGTGGCGGTCGAGCAGCGGGAGAACTACCCCCGGCTGTGGAGCCGCAAGCAGCCGTGGATGCGGATGGACCCCGAGCTGGAGGGCGTCTGGTCGGTGACCTGCTTCGTCGTCCGCCCGGGCCGGCGGAAGTCCGGGCTGACCTACGAGCTCGCCGCGGCCACGGTCGAGTACGGCGAGCAGGTCGGCGCGCACGTCCTGGAGGGCTACCCGATCGAGCCCCCGCCGGGGAAGTCGGTGATCTGGGACGAGGCGTCGGTCGGCCTGCTGCAGGTCTTCCTCGAGGCCGGCTACGAGGTGGTCGCCACGCCCACGCTGCGGCGGCGCGTGGTGCGGCGCCGACTGGCGGGGGGACCGTCGGCGTGACCCTGCCCTCCCTCTGATCGCGGGCCGGTGGGCGTCAGTCCGCACCGCCCCGGGGGCCTCCAGCTCCTCGCAGGGCACGGACGGCTTCGGGGACCGCTCAGTCCGCGGGGCGGAGCAGCTCGTCGAGCCGGTCGACCAGCTCGGCGACGTCCTCGACCACCACCCGGGCCCCGGCCGCCTCCAGCTCCGCGCGGGAGAAGCCCCCGCTGAGCACGCCGATGGTCGGCAGGTCGCGGGCGTTGGCGGCCTCCACGTCCCACACCGAGTCACCGACCATGACGGCGCGGCTGCCCGCCACCTTGTCGATCGCCACGTCCAGCAGCTCGGGGTCGGGCTTGGTCTCCTCGGCGTCCTCGGCGGTGGTGGTGGCGTCGACGAGGTCGTTGGCGTCCAGCAGCGCGGTGGCGTGCTCGGCGTGCCGGGGGATGGCCGAGCTGGCCAGCACCACCGTGAACCCACGCTGGCGCAGCGCCTGGAGCAGGTCGCGGGCGCCCGGCAGCAGGGTGGTCTGCTCGATGATCGCGTCGAACTCCTCCTCCCACGCCTTCCGCACCGCGTCGCCGTCGGCGTCCTCGACCCGCTGGCCGGCGGCGGCCGTGACGAGCCGGTCACCGCCCTTGCCGATCTGCCGGTGGATCCGCCACGCCGGCACGTCGTGGCCGAGGCGGGCGAAGGCCCGCACCCAGGCGACCGTGTGGTGGTAGTTGGAGTCGAGCAGGGTGCCGTCGATGTCGAGGACGACCGTGTCGACCTGCAGGGGAGTCTCGGACGGGGCAGTGTCGGTCATGGTGCCTTTCCGGTCGGGAGGCGTGCGGTCGGGAGGCGTGCGGTCAGGAGGCGTGCAGGGGAGGGGTGCCGAAGCCGGCGCCGTCGGCCATCCCCGCGACCAGGTCGCCGACCGCCTCGGGGCCGGTGAGCCGCGGCTGCCACTCCAGCTCGCGGCGGGCCCGCTCGGTCGACATCACCGGCAGGCGGCTCAGGGCGTCCCAGAGCCGCGGGTCGGCCGGGAGGGCCCGGGCCTTCCACCCGCCGGCGATCAGTCCGCGCAGCACCGCCTTGGGGACGGGCACGTGCCTGGCCTCGAAGACGGCCGCCAGGTCGGCGGCCTCGACCACGTCGGGAGCGGCGAGGTTGAAGGGTCCGGCCGCGCGGCGGACGACGATGCGGGCGACCGCGTCGGCCAGGTCGAGGGCGTGGATGGCCTGGAACGGCACGTCGGTGGGGAACGGCAGCACCGGGACCAGCGAGGGCCTCACCAGCCGCTGCGGCGCGAGCGGGCCGCCGAAGATGCGTCGCTGCTCCGAGGCGGCGCGGCGCTGGAAGACGAAGGCGGGGCGCAACCGGGCCACGGTGGCGTCGGTGCCGGCCTCGGCGGCGTCGAGCAGCCGCTCGACGTAGGCCTTCTCCCGGCAGTACGACGCCGCGGAGGTGCCGTGCGTCGGCCAGGACTCGTCGACCGGGGTGAGGTCGACCCGGGGCGAGTAGGCCGCGATCGAGGAGGCGGCGACCACCTGGGGCACCCGCGCCGCGGCGACCGCGGCGAGCACCCGGGCGGTGCCGACGGCGTTGGTCTCCCAGGTGGTCTCCGGGCGGTGGGTGGGGTTGAACATCCAGGCCAGGTGGATCACGCAGCCGGCCCCGTGGAAGAGGCCGGCGAGGTCGTCGGAGCGGACGTCGGCCTGGTGCCACTCGATCCGCTCGCCGGGCCGCTTGCCCTCCTCGGTGACCGGGAGGCGCCGGGCGAGCCCCCGCACCCGGGTGACGTCGGGGTCGGCCAGGAGGCGGTCGACGACGGCGGTGCCGATGTTGCCGGTGGCCCCGGTGACGACGACGTCCACCGCTCAGCCCGCCTGGCCGTCGCGGAGCGCGGGGAGCAGGTCGGACTCGGCCCACTCGAGGAACTCCTCCTGGTGGTCGCCGCCGACCTGGATCAGCGCCAGGTCGGTGAAGCCGGCCTCACGCCACGCGGCCGCGGCCTCCACCACCGCGCCCACGTCGTCTCCGCAGGGGATCGACTCCGCGACGTCCTCGGGGCGGACGAACTGGCTCGCCCCGGCGAAGCCGGCGGTGCCGGGCAGCTCGGCGTTGACCTTCCAGCCGCCGCCGAACCAGCGGAACTGCTCGTGGGCGCGCTGCACGGCGGCGTCCTTGTCGCGGTCGAAGCAGATGGGCATCTGGCCGATCTTGCGCGTCCCGCGGGCGCCCGCGCCGTCCCACTTCGCCACCAGCTCGCCGGTCGGCTCCGTGGTGATCATGTGGTCGACCAGGGGAGCGAGCAGCTCGATGGACTGGTTGCCGGAGATCGCGGCGCCGATCGGCACCCGGGTCTCGGGGAGGTCCCAGAGCTTGGCGGACTCGACGTCGAAGTGGACCCCGTGGTGGGTGACGTAGCCGCCGTCGAAGAGCGCGTTGATGATCTCCAGGGCCTCGACCAGCATCTCGTGCCGGACGTCGACCGCGGGCCAGGCCTGACCCACCACGTGCTCGTTGAGGTTCTCCCCGGAGCCGACACCGAGGGTGAACCGGCCGCCGGAGAGCAGCTGCACCGTGGCGGCCTTCTGGGCCACCACCGCGGGGTGGTAGCGGAAGGTCGGGCAGGTCACGTAGGTCATCAGCTCGACGCGGCTGGTCACCTGCGTGACCGCGCCGAGCATCGCCCAGGCATACCCCGAGTGGCCCTGCTCGTCGAGCCAGGGGAAGTAGTGGTCGCTCATCACCTCGAAGTCGAAGCCCGCCTGCTCGGCGAGCCCGGCGTGGCGGACCAGGTCGGAGGGGGAGGCCTGCTCGGTCATGAGGGTGTATCCGATGTGCATGGCCGACCCGTACCCCCGCACCCGGCCGCCATGCGGCCAGGTGCGGGGTGCGCGCTCAGGGCTGGAAGACCACCTTGAACGTGCCGTCGGCCTTGGTTTGGAAGTCCTTGTAGGCCTGGGGTGCGGCGTCCAGCGGCAGGTGGTGGCTGGCGAAGTGCTCGAGCCCGAGCGGGTCGGCGTCGTCGAGGGCCAGCGGCATCAGGTCGTCGAGCCAGCGGCGCACGTTGGCCTGGCCCATCCGCAGCTGGAGCTGCTTGTCGAACATGTCCATCAGCGGCAGCGGCTGGGTCTGGCCGCCGTAGACCCCGCTCAGCGAGACCGTGCCGCCGCGGCGCACCGCGTCCAGCGCGGTGGTGATCGCCGCGGCCCGGTCGACGCCGACGCGCTGCATCAGGCTCGCGGCCAGCTTGCGGGGGAGCAGCCCCAGCGCCTTCTGGCTCATCTCGGCTACCGGCGAGCCGTGCGCCTCCATCCCGACCGCGTCGACCACCGAGTCGGCGCCGCGGCCCGAGGTCCGCGAGCGGACCTCCTCGGCGATGTCGTCGACGGCGTCCATGTCGAGGATCTCGGCGCCGGCCGCCGCGGCCCGGGCCAGCCGCTCCGGCACCCGGTCGACGCCGATCACCCGCAGGCCCAGGTGGATGCCGATCCGGGCCGACATCAGGCCGATCGGCCCCAGGCCCAGGACCAGCAGGGTGCCACCGTCGGGGACGTCGGCGTAGGCGACAGCCTGCCACGCGGTGGGGGCCACGTCGGAGAGGAAGAGGAACCGGTCGTCCGCGGGACCGTGCGGCACCTTGATCGGGGAGAACTGCGCCTGGCGCACCCGCAGCAGCTCGGCCTGGCCGCCGGGCACCGAGCCGTAGAGCTTGCTGTAGCCGTAGAGCTCGGCGCCGGAGCCGTACTCGCGGACCTGGGTGGTCTCGCACTGGGTGAAGAGCTGGCGCTCGCACATCCAGCAGTGGCCGCAGGCGATCTGGAAGGGGACCACCACCCGGTCGCCGACCTGGAGGTTGCCGACCTCGCTGCCGACCTCCTCCACGATGCCCATCGGCTCGTGACCGACCACGTCGCCGGGCGTCATGAAGGGCGACAGCGGCTGGTAGAGGTGGAGGTCGGAGCCGCACAGGCCGGTGGAGGTGACCTTGATGATCGCGTCGGTGGGCTCCTCGATCCTGGGGTCCGGCACCTCCTCGACCCGGATGTCCTCGGTGCCCTGCCAGGTGACTGCCTTCATCGAAACTGCTCCTCGCGTCCGTGGTGCGTACGTCGTCCCAGATGACGTACCCGCGGTACGGGCGGGGATGCGTGAGGGCCTCGGATGCGCGCGGGGCCCCCGACCGGTACGCGCTAGCCCTCGAAGATCCGCGGCAGCTGCGAGGCACGGCCGGTGAAGCGCGGCGCGCGCTTCTCCCGGAAGGCGGCGACGCCCTCCTTGCCGTCGCCGACGCTGGTGTGGAACATGGCCAGCGAGTCGGCCAGGTGGGCCTCGAGCGGCTGCGGGGCCGCGCTGCCGGCGTAGAGGAGCTGCTTGGCCAGCGCCAGCGCGACCGGCGAGCGGTCGACCACGAAGGAACGCGCCAGCTCCAGCGCCGCCGGCACCAGGGCGTCCGGCTCGTGCACGGAGCGCACCAGCCGGCCGGCGTGCGCCTGCTCGGCGGTGAGGATCTCGGCCGAGTAGATCCACTCCAGCGCCTGCTGGACCCCGACGATCCGGGGGAGGAACCAGGTGGAGCAGGCCTCCGGGACGATGCCCAGCCGGCCGAAGACGAAGCCGATGCGGGCCCGGGTGGAGGCCAGCCGGAGGTCGGCGGCCAGCGTCATGGTGGCGCCGATGCCGACCGCGGCCCCGTTGATCGCCGCCAGCACGGGCTTGGGGCAGGCGTGCATCGCCAGGGTCACCTTGCCGCCGGTGTCGCGGACGCCGGCGGCCCACTCCTCGTCGTCGAACCGCTCGCGCAGCTCCTCGGGCGTGGGGTCCAGCGACTCGTCGAGGCCGAAGACGTTGCCCTCGGCGCTCAGGTCCATCCCGGCGCAGAACGCCCGGCCGGCCCCGGTGACCACCACCGCCCTGACCTCGTCGTCGAGCGCGGCGGCGGTGAAGAAGTGCTCCAGCTCGGCAGCCATGGTGACGGTGAAGGAGTTGAGCGCCTCGGGCCGGTCGAGGGTCAGCAGGGCGACGCCGTGCTCGTCCAGCTCGACCGTGAGGGTCTCGAAGGAGGTGGCACCCGCCGAGGCGCCGGTCACCGCTGGAGCCCCGAGGGGGTGCAGAGCTCGGCGGGGACCGACTCGGTGTCGTCCTCGATGATGTGGGTGAAGAGCCGCTGCGAGCGCTCGGGGTCCCAGGTGACGGCCAGGTCGCGGATCGGGATGCCGCAGGTCAGGCCGCTCTCGCCGTCGACCTTCGTCATGGCCAGACCGAACTGCGCGATGGCCAGCGGGCTGCTGCCCTCGCCGACCCGGAACGACTCCGCGGTGGCCGTGGAGAGCCCGTAGTAGCGCAGCGGGTTGAGGACGCTCCACGGGGACAGGGCCTTGCCACCCACCGCCGCGACGACCTCGCGCTGGTGCTCGGCCCGCTTGATGTCGCCGAGGTCGGCGGAGGTCTTGCGCGAGCGGGCGTAGCCGAGGGCGGTCTTGCCGTCGGCCTCCTGGCAGCCGGCCTCGATGTCGAGGTTGGCGTCCTTGTCCTGCATGGCGCTCTCCGGGCAGATCTCCACGCCCCCGACGGCGTCGACCATGTCGACGAAGCCGCCGAAGCCCACCTCGACGTAGTGGTCGATCCGGATCCCGGTGTTCTCCTCGATGGTGCGGGTCAGCAGCTTCGGCCCGCCCCACGCGTAGGCGGCGTTGATCTTGGAGGTGCCACGCCCGGGGATCTCGACGTTGGAGTCACGGGGGATGGACATCAGCAGGTTGGGGCCGTCGCCGGTGTGCAGCAGCATGATGGTGTCGGCGAGCCGGCTGGTCGCGCCACCGGTGCCGAGCTCGCGGCGCTGCTCCTCGGTCAGGTCGCCGCGCGAGTCGCTGCCGACCAGCAGGTACGTCGTCCCGGGCTGCTCGGCGGGGCGCTCACCGCCCGGGTCGGCGTCGACCTTGGTCACCTTCGACCACGCCCAGAACGGCACCGCGACCAGGAAGACCAGCCACAGCAGCAGCACCCAGCGGACCACCCGGAAGACCCCGAGCCGGGGGCGCCGGGGTCCTCGGGGCCCGCGACCGCCGCGCCGCTCCCGGCCGGATGGGGGCGGCCCGGCCGGAGGGGCCGCCGGCGGGGGAGTCGAGGACGTCGTCCGGCGGGGTGTGCTCGCCGGCATCATCCGGGTCCTGTCGGCGTCGTCGGCGGGCGTCGCTGCGCGCCCCCGGTCCGAGGGGCGCGGGACCGCGCGGGTCGCGTCGTCGGAGGACAAGGGGCCCTTGGATCCGTAGAGCCATTGGTACTCGGGGGTGCCCTCCTCGGGGCGCCCCTTTCCCCGGGGTCGCTCAGCCATGGGGCCGAAACTACCGGGTAGCCGGGGAGGCAGGGGGTGCCGGTGCCCTCGGACACGCCGGGGCCGCGGTCTTGACGCCTGTGACCGGTGTGACTGGTGATACTGAGAGCGGATCTGTCGGCCCTTCCCCGGCCCTTCCCCAGCCCTTCCCCAGCAGTGAGGTCCGCCCCGATGTCGTCGCCCCTCCCGCCCCCCACCGGCGTCCGTGCTCCCGGCGTCGGGGACCGCGCCGCCCGCGTCCGGTTCCGGCGCGCGGTCTCGTTGATGCTGATGACCCTGCTGGTGCCCGGCTCCGCGCAGCTGGTCGCGGGCAACCGCCGCATCGGCTGGATCGCCCTGCGCGTGTGGATCGGCCTGCTCGGGCTCGGGGCGCTGGCCCTGCTGCTCTCGGTGCTGTGGCACCCCTTCGCCTTCTGGGCGGTCTCCAACACGCTGCTGCTGGGCGCGCTGCGCCTGGCGCTGATGCTCCTGGCCGTCGGGTGGGCGGTGCTCTTCGTCGACGCCTGGCGGCTGGGACAGCCGCTGACGCTGCTCCAGAACCACCGCCTCGCCGTCGTCGGGGTCAACGGCGTGCTCTGCTTCTCGGTCGCCGGGACGCTGCTCTTCGGCGCGCACCTGGTCGGGGTGCAGCGGGAGTTCCTGGTCACGATGTTCGGCGACGGCGAGGTCGTCGACGCCCACGACGGGCGCTACAACGTGCTGCTGCTCGGCGGCGACTCCGGCGAGGGCCGCTGGGGCCTGCGTCCCGACTCGCTGACGGTGGCCAGCATCGACGAGGAGACCGGGCGCACCGTGCTGGTCGGCCTGCCCCGCAACATGGCCAACTTCCCCTTCAAGGAAGGGTCGCCGATGGCGAAGCAGTTCCCGCAGGGCTTCGACTGCGACGGCTGCTACCTCAACGGCGTGAGCACCTGGGCCCAGGACAACCCCGAGCTCTTCGGCGACTCCGAGACCCCCGGCATCGACGCGACCGTCTCCGCCGTCGAGGGGATCACCGGGCTGGACGTCAACTACTGGGCGATGGTCAACCTCCAGGGCTTCAAGGACCTGGTCGACGCCACCGGCGGAGTGACCCTCAACGTGCGGTCCCGGATCCCGGTCGGGCTGCCGCACGAGTCCTACTTCCACTACATCGAGCCGGGCGTGAAGAAGCTGAACGGCCAGGACACCCTCTGGTTCGCCCGGGCCAGGCACGGCTCCGACGACTACTCGCGGATGGCGCGGCAGAAGTGCGTGATGAACGCGATGCTCCAGCAGATCAGCCCCGACCAGGCGCTGCGCAACTTCGAGGCCATCGCCAAGGCCGGCAGCGACATGGTCTCGACCAACGTGCCGACGAGCGAGGTCGACCGCTTCCTGGCCCTCGCCCTCAAGGCGCGCTCGGAGAAGATGTCGACCGTCTCGCTCGTCCCGCCGCTGATCAACACCGCCGCGCCCGACATCGACCTGGTGCACGCCACCGTGACCTCGGCCCTGGAGAGGGCCGAGGGGATCAAGCCCGCGCCCGCGCCGGAGCCGGAGTCGGTGGTCGAGGCCGCCCCGGAGCAGGGGACCCCGGAGCAGGAGGCCCCCGAGCAGGCGGCCCCGGCGCCGCCGGCCCCGCCGCCGGTGACCGGCGGCTCGGTGGGCTCTCTGAACACCGGCTACGCCGCCAACCAGGCCGAGGACCTCGGTTCTGCCTGTTGAGCGGTCCCGGCTCGGACGGGGTCGCGACCCCCGCCTAGGGTGTGGGCCGTGACCCAGGAGAAGGCCTCAGGGCGGCACGGCGTGGTGGCGGTCGTGGTGACCTTCAACCGCCTGACGCTGCTGCGCCGCCTGGTGGCCCGGCTGCGGGAGGTCGACGGCCTGGACCAGGTCCTGGTCCTGGACAACGCCTCGACCGACGGCACCGCCCAGTGGCTGGCCGGCGAGGCCGACGCGGCTGACGAGGCCGACCAGGCCGACCAGGCCGGGGGAGCACGCACCCCCGGCGCCGGCCCGGTGCTGCGGTACCGCACCAGCGCCACCAACCGCGGCGGCGCCGGCGGCTTCCACGACGGCCTGGAGTGGGCCGTCGCCGAGGGGGCCCGGCTGGTGTGGTTGATGGACGACGACGGGCTGCCCGACCCCGACTGCCTCGAGCTGCTGCTGCGCCGCGACGGGGAGCTCGACTTCTGGGGTCCGCTCGTCGTCGACGAGGAGGACCCCCAGCGGCTGGTCTTCCCGATCAGGCTGCCCGGCGGCACCCGCGTCGTACGACGCCTCGACGACGTGCGCGCCGCCGCCCGCGACGGGCTGATCCGCGACGTGGTCATCCCCTTCAACGGGGTGCTGGTGACCAGCGAGCTGGTGACGCGGATCGGCCTGCCGCGCGAGGAGTTCTTCATCTGGGGCGACGACCACGAGTACCGGCTGCGCGCGGAGCGGGACGGCGCCCGGGTGGCCACGGTGACCGACGCGGTGGTGCGCCACCCGGCCGTCGGCGAGCTGGGCACGCCGATGATGTTCGGCCGGACCACCTACAACCACAGCCCCAGCGACCTCAAGCACTACTGCATGGCGCGCAACAACCTGGTCAACCTGCGCGACTACCGCGGCTGGGCCCATGCGGGCGCCTTCGTGGTGAAGACCGTGTGGTTCTACCTGCTCACCCGACGCGACCTGGGGCGGCTGAGACTGAGCGCCGGCGCGATGCGCGACGGCCTCCGGGGCGACTTCTCCGGGCACCGGAGGTTCCTCGATGACTGAGCCGCACGCCGACGGGCCGGGCGGGTGCCTGCCCGGCGCGGCCGTGGTGGTGGTGACCTACAACCGCGCCGACCTGCTGGCCCGGATGCTCGACGGGCTGGCGGCGCAGACCGTGCGCCCCGCCGAGGTGGTGGTGGTCGACAACGCCAGCACCGACCACACCGCCGCCGTGCTCGCCGGGCGCACCGACCTGCCGCTGACCGTGCTCACCATGACCGAGAACCTCGGGGGAGCGGGCGGCTTCCACGCCGGGACCCGAGCGGCCCACGAGGCCGGCCACGACCGGATCTGGCTGATGGACGACGACGTGGTGCCCGCCCCGGACTGCCTGGCCGTGCTGCTGGCCCGCCCCGAGCCGTGCCTGATGGCGGTCCGTGAGGACCTGTCGGGCGCCCTGGTGGAGAAGGCGGCCATCCGCTTCGACCTGGACAACCCGCTCGCGGTGCGCCCCAAGACGGCCAGCGTGGACTCGACCTACGCCACCCGGGCGCAGATGCCGCCGGTGGTGCCGGTGGAGAACGTCGCCTTCGAGGGTTTCATGGTCAGCCGCGAGGTGGTCGACGCCATCGGCCTGCCCGACCCGTCCTTCTTCATCTTCTACGACGACGTCGACTACGCCCTGCGGGCCCGGCGGGCGGGCTTCCCCATCGTGGCGGTCCGGGACGCGGTGCTGGTGCGCCAGCTCGACTTCAACCAGCAGCACGACCTCGCCGGCTGGAAGGGCTACTTCATGTACCGCAACCTCTTCGCGGTGCACTTCCGCTACGGCTCCAACGCCGCGGTGCGCGCCAAGCCCTACCTGGTCGCCCTGGCCGTCGCGCTGCTGAGCCCGGTGCGCGGGGGCAGGGCGGAGGCCCGGAACGTGATCCGCGCCATCCGCGATGCCCGGGGCATGCGCACGGTGCCGGGCTCCGACCCCACCCGTGGCTAGACTCATGGCCGCTTGCCGAGATGCTGAGGAGCACCCTTTGACCGAGTTCGACCCGTCGACCGAGCGCCGCGACCGTCCCGACCTGGTGGTCGTCGGCTCCGGGTTCTTCGGCCTCACCATCGCCGAGCGGTGTGCCACCGACCTGGGGCTCAAGGTGCTCGTGGTGGAGCGTCGCAGCCACCTGGGCGGCAACGCCTACAGCGAGTTCGACGAGGAGACCGGGATCGAGGTGCACAAGTACGGCACCCACCTCTTCCACACCTCCAACCGCCGGGTCTGGGAGTACGTCAACCGGTTCACCGACTTCACCTCCTACCAGCACCGGGTCTTCGCCAAGTTCCAGGGACAGGTCTATTCCTTCCCGATGAACCTGGGGCTGATCAACCAGTTCTTCGGCAAGTCCCACACGCCCGACGAGGCGCGGGCGCTGATCGCCGAGCAGGCCAGCGAGATCGCCACCGAGGACGCCACCAACCTCGAGGAGAAGGCGATCTCCCTGATCGGCCGGCCCCTCTACGAGGCGTTCGTCAAGGGCTACACCGCCAAGCAGTGGCAGACCGACCCCAAGGAGCTGAGCGCCGACATCATCACGCGCCTCCCGGTCCGCTACACCTTCGACAACCGCTACTTCAACGACACCTACGAGGGCCTCCCGGTCGACGGCTACACCGCCTGGTTGACCCGGATGGCCGAGCACCCCAACATCGAGGTCCGGCTCAACACCGACTTCTTCGAGGTGACCGACGACTTCGACGCGGGCGACTACAAGGGCAAGGTGCCGATCGTCTACACCGGCCCCGTCGACGAGTACTTCGGCAACTGTGAGGGTCGCCTGTCCTGGCGCACCATCGACCTCGAGCAGGAGACCCTGGACGTCGACGACTACCAGGGCACCGGCGTGGTCAACGCCAACGACGCCGACGTGCCGTGGACCCGGGTGCTGGAGTTCAAGCACCTCCACCCCGAGCGCAAGCACCTGGCCGGCAAGACCATCGTGGTCCACGAGTACAGCCGCTTCGCCGAGGAGGGCGATGAGCCCTACTACCCGGTCAACACCGCCGAGGACCGGGCGATCCTGCTGAAGTACCGCGAGCTGGCCAAGGCCGAGCCGATGGTCCTCTTCGGCGGCCGCCTCGGCACCTACAAGTACCTCGACATGCACATGGCCATCGGGGCTGCGCTCTCCATGTACGACAACAAGCTCAAGCCTCACTTCGCCGACGGGGCGGAGCTCAAGAGCGGAGGAGTGGACGAATGACCACCACCAGGCTGCTCCAGCGGCAGATCTTCCCGCTGGACAGGGACCCCGGGGTCTTCCCCCTCTACGTCGACCTGGAGGAGGCGCGGCTCGACACCGACCGGCACGAGGTCGGCGGCAACAAGGCCGCCAAGGACCTCAACAACGCGGTGATCCGCCAGTCGACGTCGACCGGTCGCGCGCTCCACCCCGAGCAGATCCGCTCCCGCACCTCGCTGCAGGTCCCCAGCGGGCAGTCGATCTCGTTCGGCACCTACTTCAACGCCTTCCCGGCCTCCTACTGGCGCCGGTGGACCGTGGTCGACCGGGTCACCCTCACCGTGCGGCTGCGCGGTCGCGGGGCGATGCTGACCGTCTACAAGTCCATGGCCCGCGGTCACTCCCAGCGCGTCGACTCGGTCACCGTGACGCAGTCCGAGGGCGCCTCGACCTACTCCTTCGACCTGACCCTCGCGCCGTTCGTCGACGGTGGCTGGTACTGGTACGACGTCATCGCCGGCGACGACGAGGCGGTCGTGGAGTCCGCCGAGTGGAGCGCCGAGGTCCCGGACGACCGCGCCGAGCACGGCACCACCGACATCTGCATCACCACGATGAACCGGCCCGACTTCTGCGCCAAGCTGATCGGCCAGCTCGCCGACGACGAGGTGCTGCGCCCCTACCTCGACACCGTGCTGGTGATGGAGCAGGGCACCAAGCCGGTCACCGACTCGGAGTTCTTCCCGGCCGCGGAGAAGGAGCTGGGGGAGAAGCTGCGCGTGATCGTGCAGGGCAACCTCGGCGGGTCCGGCGGCTACGCCCGCGGCCAGCTGGAGTCGATCCGCAAGGGCACCGCGACCTACTCGCTGATGATGGACGACGACGTCGTCTGTGAGCCCGAGGGCATCATGCGGGCCATCACGTTCGCCGACCTCGCCAAGCGCCCCACCATCGTCGGCGGGCACATGTTCAACATCTACAGCCGCTCCCGGCTCCACTCCTTCGGCGAGATCATCCAGCCGTGGCGCTTCTGGTGGCAGACCCGGCTCGACGGCTACAGCGACTGGGACTTCGCCGCCCGGAACCTGCGCTCCTCGCGGTGGCTCCACAAGCGGGCCGACGTCGACTTCAACGGCTGGTTCATGTGCCTCATCCCGCGTCAGGTGCTGGAGGAGGTCGGCCTCTCCCTGCCGCTCTTCATCAAGTGGGACGACTCCGAGTTCGGCCTGCGCGCCAAGGCGGCCGGCTACCCGACGGTGACCTTCCCCGGCGCGGCTGTGTGGCACGTGCCGTGGTCGGACAAGAACGACGGCGTCGACTGGCAGGCCTACTTCCACCAGCGCAACCGCTTCGTGGCTGCCCTGCTGCACTCGCCCTACGACCGTGGCGGCCGGATGGTGCGGGAGAGCTTCAACCACCAGGTCAAGCACCTGGCCTCGTTGCAGTACTCCACCGCCGAGCTGCGCCACCGGGCGCTGGAGGACGTGCTGGCCGGCCCCCACCGGCTCCACGAGGACCTGCCGACCAAGCTGGCCGAGGTCAACGCCTTCCGCAAGCAGTTCAGCGACGCCCAGCTGCACGCCGATCGCGACGAGCTGCCCCCGGTGCGCCGCAAGAAGCCCCCGAAGAAGGGCAAGAGCGACATCGAGATCCCGGGCCGGATCAGCGCGCTGATCCAGGCCGGCCTCGCCCCGATCCGCCAGCTGCGCCCGGTGCGGGAGATGGCGCGTCGTCACCCGGAGGCCGAGCTGACCGCGCTGGACGCCGCCTGGTTCAACCTGGTCAAGTACGACTCCGCGGTGGTGTCGATGAACGACGGCACGTCGGTGGCGCTCTACCGGCGCGACCCGGAGCTCTACCGCGACCTGCTCCGCCGGACCGTGGAGATCCACGCGCGGCTCTACCGCGAGTGGCCCCGGCTGGCCGCGGAGTACCAGGCCGCCCTGGCGGAGGTGACGTCCCCCGAGCAGTGGGAGAAGACCTTCGAGCCGTGGAGCAGCGAGGAGGGGCAGACCTTCGCCCCGACGCCGCGATGACCGACGCAGAAGTCGACTCCGCACGCCCCGACCTGCCGCCGCTGGCCCCGCCGGCGGCGCGCTCCGGGCTCCTCGAGGTCTTCCGCCAGCGCTACCTGCTCGGGATGCTGGTGCGCAACACCATGCAGGCGCGCTACCAGGGCACGGTGCTGGGCTGGGCCTGGAGCTACCTCCAGCCGCTGGTGCGGTTCCTGATGTTCTACTTCATCTTCCAGGTGATGATCGGGCGCGGCAGCGGGATGGAGAACTTCGCCATCCACCTCTTCGCGGGGATGGTCCTGGTCCACTTCTTCACCGAGACCTTCGCCGGCGGCACCCAGTCACTGGTGATGAACCGCAGCCTGATCACCAAGCTGGCCATGCCCAAGGAGCTCTTCCCGGTGGCGCGGATGCTGGTCTCCCTCTGGCACACCGGACCGATGCTCCTCATCCTGGTCATCGCCTGCTTCTTCACCGGCTGGCGTCCCGACGCCCTGGGTCTGCTGGCGGGCCTGCTGGGCTTCGCCCTCATCCTGCTGCTCGGCCTGGCGCTCGCGCTCTTCTTCAGCGTCTCCAACGTCTTCTTCCGGGACTTCAGCAAGGTCGTCCAGACGCTGACCCAGTTCGTCACCTTCAGCGTGCCGATGCTCTATCCCTTCACCCTGGTGCAGGACCGCTTCGGCGAGACCGGCGCTGAGATCTACCTCTACAACCCGGTCGCGGAGGCGGTGCTGCTCATCCAGCGGTGCTTCTGGACAGGTACGACCGACGACCCGACGGCCACCGCGGCCCTGCACATGCCCGACGACCTGTGGACCCGGGGCGTGGTCATGGTGATGGTCTCGGTGGTGCTGCTCGCGCTCGCGCAGCTGTGGTTCAGCAAGTTCGAGAAGCGCGTCCCGGAGCGGCTCTGATGACCAACTACATCGAGGTCCACCACGCGACCAAGTCCTTCACCATGCAGTACCACCGCTCCCTGAAGCAGATCCTGCTGGCCCGGGCGCGGGGGCAGCGCACCCACGACGTCTTCAACGCCGTGGAGGACGTCAGCTTCACCGTCGCGGAGGGCGAGTCGATCGGGCTGATGGGCCTCAACGGCTCGGGCAAGTCAACGCTGCTGAAGATGATCAGCGGGGTGATGCGCCCCGACGCCGGCACCGTGCTCACCCGCGGTCGGATCGCTGGCCTGATCGCCACCGGTGCCGGGTTCGACATGCAGCTGACGGGGCGGGAGAACCTGCTGCTCAACGCCGCCATCCTGGGGATGAGCCGGGCCGAGACCCAACGGAAGTTCGACGAGATCGTGGAGTTCGCCGAGCTCGGCAGCTTCCTCGACACCGCGGTCGCCTACTACAGCTCGGGCATGAAGGCCCGGCTCGGCTTCGCCGTGGCCATCCACGTCGACTCCGACATCTTCATCGCCGACGAGGCGCTGGCGGTGGGGGACCGACCCTTCAAGCGCAAGTGCAAGAACAAGATGGACGAGATCCGCAAGGCCGGGACGACGATCTTCTACGTCAGCCACGCCCCCGGCTCGGTGCGCAAGCTCTGCAGCCGCGTCCTGGTGCTCGACAAGGGCCGCCTGACCTTCGACGGGGACGTGGACGAGGGCATCAAGTTCCTGCACTACGACGACGACGAGGACGGGAACGGCAGCGAGGACGACGGTCTCGGGGCCGACATCTGACCCCAGGGGTCGGAGTCGTCGTCCGCACCACCCTTCCCAGCCGTCTAGCCCGGTCGGTCGGGCCGCTCGCCGTGCCAGGCGTGCTGGGGCTGGTGTGACTCATGTTTCTGGTGGTTTTACTCGTGACGAATTGACAAACTTGAAGAACGTCGGCGTGGCGACTGGAAATTACAACGTTGTAGTTACTCAGTTCCACTTGCCGTCACCCCTGTGACGGATGTGAAACTTGCTACTCGTGTGACCTTCCCCCGCACTGGAGTAGCCAAGAATGCATTCGACTCACGCCCGCTTCATCACCGCCTGCCAGCAGCTGCTGGCCCTCGGCGTGGTGCTCGCCGTCCTGACACCCGCCGCCAGTGTGATGAGCCTGGACGTGGTCTCCCAGCCTCCCTCACCGGGAGGCGCGTCCAGCGCCGTCCTCGCCTCCGCCGAGGTGCCCACGGAGGCGGTCGACCCCGAGGTCACCGAGTACGCGCTGGAGCCGGCCGAGGCCGACGCCGCGCCGCGCGCCTCGCAGGGGAGCGAGCCGACCGGGCCCGGGGTCCCCGAGTCGCTGGCCGCCGACGGCGCCACCGAGCCGGCCGAGCCCACCGAGCCCACCGAGCCCACCGAGCCCACCGAGCCCACCGAGCCCACCGAGCCCACCGAGCCCACCGAGCCCGCGGGCACCGCCGAGACCGCCGTGGTGGCGGCCCCGGTGGAGGGCTACGGCGCCGTCGGGGTCACCTGGTCCCCGGAGTCGGCCGTCTCCGACCACGACCTGACCCTCGAGGTGCGCACCCGGGAGGGCGAGGGCTGGAGTGACTGGACCGAGCTGGAGTTCCACGACGACCACGCCCCCGAGCCCGGCAGCCCCGACGCACGCTCCGCGCGCCCCGGCACCGACCCGCTGATCGTCGGCGACGTGGAGGAGGTCCAGGTCCGCGCGGGCGCCGAGGACGGACTGCCCGGCGACCTGTCGCTGGCCGTCATCGACCCGGGCGAGGCCGAGGAGGTCCGCGAGGAGACTCCCGAGCTCGGCACCGGGGGCGCTGCCGCCGGGGGGACCGCCACGACCGACGGCGGCGAGGCTGCGACGACCGACGGCGACGGGGCCATCGCCCTGCAGGCCGCCCGGAAGAACGCCGCGATGCCCACCATCTTCTCCCGGGCCCAGTGGGGCGCCAACGAGAAGATCCGCAGCAAGTCCTCGCTGCGCTACGGCTCGATCAGCGCCGGCTTCGTCCACCACACGGTCAACGCCAACGACTACACCGCCGACGAGGTGCCTGGCATCCTGCGCAGCATCTACGCCTACCACGTGAAGTCCCGGGGCTGGAGCGACATCGGCTACAACTTCCTCGTCGACCGCTTCGGCCGCATCTGGGAGGGCCGCTACGGCGGCGTCGACAAGGCGGTGGTCGGGGCGCACACCCTCGGCTACAACGACTACTCCTTCGCCATGTCGGCGATCGGCAACTTCGAGCTCGTGCAGCCCACCCCGGAGATGATCGCCGCCTACGGCCAGCTCTTCGGCTGGAAGCTCGGCCTGCACGGCGTCAACCCCGCCTCGACCTCGCAGCAGGTCGGCAAGAAGGTCTTCCCCGCCATCAACGGCCACCGCGACGCCGGCAGCACCGCCTGCCCGGGCCGCTACCTCTACGCCCAGCTCCCGGCGATCCGCACGGCGGCCGCCGCGGCCGCCCCGGCACCGCCCACCGCGCCCCCGGCGCCGCCGGAGGAGTTCCACGAGGCCCCGCTGAGCTCCAACCTGGCCGGCACCGCCCACCCCGACCTGGTCGTGCGCCGGGCCAGCGACGGCCGGGGGTTCGTCCTCCCGACCGGCGGCCTGGCGGCGTTCAACCGCACGCTGACGGTCTTCAAGAAGGGCTGGCGGGGACCGACCGACGTCGTGGCCTCGCCCGACCTCACCGGCGACGGCGTGGCCGACCTGGTGGTGACCTCTCGCAAGGGCGGCAAGATCAGGCCCGGCAACGGCACCGGCGGGTTCAAGAAGTCCGTGCGTACCGTCAAGACCATGCGCGACGTGCGCATGCTCACCGCGGTGGGCGACACCAACGGGGACGGGCGCAACGACCTCGTGGCGGTCGTGCGGGGCAGCAGGCAGGCGGTCGCCTTCCTCGGGACCGCGAAGTCGGGATTCACCCGGGTCAGTCTGGGGCGTTCATGGGGGCGCTACACCAGGCTGATCGGGGTCGGTGACATCAACACCGACGGACGTCCCGACCTCCTGGGCCGCGACAAGAAGGGCGTGGTCTGGACCCGGCTCGGGACCGGTCCGGCCACCTTCGGCAAGGCCCGCCGGACCCCGGGCGACTGGTCGGGCTACAACCAGCTGGTCGGCGGCGCCGACTTCACCGGTGACGGGCGGGCCGACCTGGTCGCCCGCAAGCGCTCCGGCGCGGTCTACGTGCTGCCCGGCCTCGGGAACGGCTCCTTCGGACAGCCGCAGGGCCCGATGGCCAACCTGCCCCGGCTCAGCGGCATGAGCGCCGTGCAGGTCGTCGACGGCACCGCCCCGGACCTGGTCGCCCGGCGGGGCCCCGCGCTGGTCGTGGTGCCCAACCGCGGCAGCTTCGACCTCGGCAGCCCGATCGACACCGGCGCCGACCTCTCCGGCTCCAACCTGCTGATCAACGCCGGCGACTGGGACGGCGACGGGTTCGGCGACGTCCTCACCCGCGAGGGCGACGGCGGGCTCCTGCTCCGCCGCGGGAACGGCCAGGGACAGCTCGCGGCCCCGGTGCTGCTGGGGAGCGGCTGGCCCGCGGGCGAGGCGGTCGAGGCGGTCGGCGACGTCACCGGTGACGGCTACCCCGACCTGATGCGGACGCCCGCCGGCGGGCAGGCGCTCCTCTACCGCGGGCAGGGGGCCGGGGGCTACCTCGAGCCGGTGGCGGCCACCGGCCTGAGCCGGGCCGCGCTCCGGCTGGCAGCCCGCTCCAACCCGTCCTACGACCTGAGCGCCTACGACTGGCAGGTCCCGATCGCCGACGCCCAGCTGGGGCCGCGGACCGACCTGGTGGTCCGCGAGGCGGCCACCGGCCGGCTCTACCTCATCAACGGCAGCGCGAAGGGCCTGCGCGGCCTGCGGCTGCTCGGCGAGGGCCTCGGGGGCTACGACCTGGCGGGCTGAGGCTCACCCGGCCTCGTGCACGTCGGTGACGCGCTCGTCGTCGGCGGTCGCGGCCAGGCGGCCGGGGTCCGCCTCGGCCACCAGCACCACAGACCCTCCCCGGGCCAACGGCTCGGTGAAGGTGGCCAGACCTGATGGGGAAGTCGGGTTCGCCACCGTGAGGAGGCGGCCGCCGTCGGAGAGGAGACTCCCGGCGGCGGCCGCCGTCATCAGCTGGTCCTGGCTCACCCCGGGGACGGCCTCGTCCTGGGGCTGCGGCGGGTCGTAGGGGGTGAACCCGTCGGGCTGGGCCCACACCTCCACGCCCACGTCGATCACCCCCGCCGGCAACGGGTCGGCGAAACGGACGCCGAGCGGGCGCAGGCTGCAGGCCAGGACCGGGCGGTCCCGCGCTGTGTCGGCGTACGCCGGGAGGCTCCCCGGGCCGCAGACCACCGCGTCGGCCGGCTCGTCGGCGACCACGACCAGGCCCACCGTCCAGGCGGCTCCCAGGAAGACCGGGCCCAGCCAGTGCGGGGGCAGGTCGACGCGGAGCCGCTGCCCGCGCTCGAGGTCGCACTCGTCGGCCAGCAGCCCGGCGACCTTGGCCACCCAGTTGGCGTAGGTGGTCACCGAGAGCTCGACGCGCTCCCCGGTGAGGTGGTCGTAGAAGGTGACGAGCGGACGTCCGGGGTCGCGTCGCAGCTGCCGGGCCAGCACGTCGTTGAAGGTGGGCACCGCGCCAGCCTAGGCGCCGGGTCGTCTAGCCTCCCGCCATGACCCAGTCACCGCAGCCCCTCCCGGACCGGGCGGCGCGCCCCGCCGCCTCCCTCGACGGGTTCTGGGCGGTGGTGCCGGCCGGGGGAGCGGGCACCCGGCTGTGGCCGTTGTCGCGGCGCCGGGCGCCGAAGTTCCTCCTCGACCTGACCGGCTCGGGGCGGACCCTGCTCCAGGACACCCTGGACCGGCTGACCCCGCTGACCCAGGGGCGGGCGCTGGTGGTCACCGGGCAGGCCCACCGCGACGCCGTGCTCGCCCAGCTGCCCGACCTCGGCCCCGCCGACGTCGTGGCCGAGCCGTCGGCGCGGGACTCGATGGCCGCCATCGGGCTGGCCGCGGCGCTCCTGGAGCTGCGCGACCCCGACGCGGTGATGGGCTCCTTCGCCGCCGACCACGTGATCACCGACGAGGAGGCCTTCGGCACCGCCGTGGCGCAGGCGCACGCCGCCGCCCGCGAGGGCTGGCTGGTGACCATCGGGATCGAGGCGACGCACCCCGCCACGGGCTTCGGCTACGTGCGCGCGGGCGAGCCGCTGCCCGGTCTCGAGGCCAGGCGGGTCGCCGAGTTCGTGGAGAAGCCCACCCTCGACGTCGCCACCCGCTACGTCGCCGACGGCTACCGCTGGAACGCCGGGATGTTCGTGGTCCGGCCGTCGGTGCTGCTCGACCTGCTCGCCGAGCAGGACCCGGCGTTCGCCGCCGCCCTGCGCGGGATCGCCGCCGCGCCCGCCACGCTGGGGGAGGTGTGGCCCACGCTGCCCCGGATCGCGATCGACCACGCCGTCGCGGAGCCCGCGGCCGCCGCGGGCCGGGTCGCGGTGGTGGCCGGCCGCTTCGGCTGGGACGACGTGGGCGACTTCGCCTCCCTCGGCGACCTGCTCGGCGCCGGCGCGGCGAGCGGTGGGGTCACCGTGCTCGGGGACGACGCCCTGGTCCGCGCGATCGACAGCTCAGGCCTGGTGGTGCCGGCGGGCGGGCGGACCGTCGCGGTCATCGGTCTCGACGACGTGGTCGTGGTCGACACCGGGGACGCCCTCCTGGTCACCTCGCGGGAGCGGGCGCAGGAGGTGAAGAGCATCGTGGCCGCCCTCCAGGAGGACGGCCACGACGAGCTGACCTGAGCCGTTCCGGCCGGAACGGTGCGGTGCCTCAGATCGCGTCGGGCTCCGGGGAGTCCATGTAGGGGTAGTCGAGCATGAACTTCTCCAGGGCCTCGCCGCTCGGCTCCGAGCAGTACTGCCACACGCCGACCTGCTTCTCCGGGTCCTGGTTGCCGGCGCCGCCGATCGACCAGTGGGTCATGGCGATGTGCTGGCCCTCGGGGAACTTGCCGCCGTCCTCGTCACGCCACGGCACGGCCTTGAACTTGTTGCGCAGGTTCTCGTCGTTCTCGAACTTGCTGGCGATGCCGCGCAGCGTCTTCATCTGCTCCTCGTCGTCGGCGATCGTCTCGTCGTACCACATCAGCGTGTAGCCGTGCTCGAGGTTGTGCACGAGCTCGCCGAGGTCCGGGCGGTCGTCGGTGTAGAACTTCCGGTCGATGGAGTCCCAGATGTCGTAGTGCTGGCCGAACGCGGGCGGGGCGTCCTCGTACGTCAGGGGAGTGCCCTCGGGGACGTGGTCCTGGCTCCCGCTGGCCTTCTTGGTCTCGACCTCCTGGCAGGAGGACGCCGGGGCGCCGATCTCGCCCACGGCCTGGTCCTTGAACTCGCGCAGCTCCCGGGAGTCGCCGGTGGCCGCCCAGACGGCGGATCCGATGATCAGCAGGCCCGCCAGCACGGCGCCGACCACGATGGCGTTGCCCTTGCGGCGCTCGGCCGACTTCTGCTGCTTGCGGATGTCGTCGATGACGGCCTGTCGGCTCGTCTTGTCCTTGTTGGCCACGTCGGGGGCGTCCTCGTCTCGTCTTCGGCGACCCACCGGGGGGCGGGTCGGCGTGCAGTCTACGGAACCGCGGGCGAGATGCGAGCGACGGCTCGATCCGCGTCCGGGGCCCACTCCGCGAGGTCCCAGCCGTGGCTGAAGCAGAGGGCGGCCACAGCGCTCCGCGAGACCCCGGCCGGCAGCCGGACCCGGTGAGGGCCCGCCCCGTCGGCCCCCTCGGGGGTCACCTCGACGCCGGGGTCGAGGCGGCGCAGCACGCCCGTCAGCTCGGCCACGTCGGCGGGCGCACCGAAGACGGTCCGGTCCTCGGGGTCGCCGAGCAGGGCCGCCACCACCGCCTCGCGCGTCCCGAGGCCGAACATGTCGCCGCGCACCGGCCGCTGCAGGGCCCGGGCGCCGGGGCCGTCGACCCCGGCCGGCAGGACCAGGTCGGGCCGCCCGCGGACCAGGGCCACCGGCCGGCCGCCCAGCTTGCCCTGGGCCAGCTCGACCGCGCCGGCCAGCTCGTCGGCCACGGCGGGGGCGGTGACCGCGAGCTCGTGCCCGTGGGCGTCGACCCGCCCCACGTGGCTCTCGAGGGGCTCGAGGCCGGCGACGCCGATCGCGATGTCGGTCTGCCCCTCGCGCCACGCCCGGCCCGCGGTGTCGGTGACCAGCACGGCCACGTTGACGCCCAGTGCCTCGTGCAGGCGCCGGCGCAACCGCGCCGCGGACGCGTCCGGGTCCACCGGGAGGAGGGCGATGCTGCCCGCGGGCACGTTGGAGCGGTCGATGCCGGCCGCGGCCATCACCAGACCGAGCCGGCTGCGCACGATCCGGGTCGCCCCGCGGCTGGCCACCGTCCGGACCGTCTCGGCCTCCAGCGCCGCCGCGTGCTCGGCGGCGTCGACCAGCCGGCCCTCGGCCTTGCTCACGATCTTGCTGGTCACCACCACCACGTCGCCGTCGCGCACCGGGGAGTCCAGACCGGCCAGCAGGCGGACCAGCAGGGCGGCCAGGTCCGTGCCGGGCGCGATCTCGCCGACCCCGTCGGGCGCGACCACCTCGAGGCGTCCGGAGGCCGCCATCAGCCCACCAGGTCGACCGCGGCGGCGACCATCGCGGCCGTCGCCTCGGGCGAGGTCATCATCAGCGGCACCGCCCGGGTGGGCAGGCCGGCCTGCTGGGTGGTCGCGACCTGGTCGGCGTCCCGCTCGTCGACCAGCCACCCGTCCAGCACGCCCCCCGCGCTGCGGGCGCCGTAGTGCAGGCCCACCGCACCCGCGCTGACCTCGACCCCCACCGACCGGAGCAGCTGCTCGGCCATCCCGCGCACGTGGCTGCCCGCCACGACGGGGGAGAGCCCCACCACGGGGGCGGTCGCGGCGGCCAGCGCCTCGCGGACCCCCGGGACCCCGAGGATGGTGCCCAGGGAGACCACCGGGTTCGACGGGGGCAGCAGCACCAGGTCGGCCTCGGCGATCGCCTCCAGCACCCCCGGCGCGGGGGTGGCGGCGTCGAGCCCCACGAAGAGCAGCGCCTCGGCCGGCACCTCGGCGCGCAGGCGCACCCAGTACTCCTGGAAGTGGACGACCCGACGCCCGCTGGGCGCCTGTGGGTCGGCGATCGCCACGTGGGTCTCGACCCGGTCGTCGGTCATCGGCAGCAGCCGGACGCCGGGCTGCCACCGCCGGCACAGCGCCTCGGTCACGGCGGAGAGCGGGTAGCCGGCCTCCAGCATCTGGGTGCGCACCAGGTGGGTGGCGACGTCCCGGTCGCCGAGCCCGAACCAGGTCGGCTCCACGCCGTAGGCGGCGAGCTCCTCCTTGACGCTCCAGGTCTCGTCCCTGCGGCCCCAGCCCCGCTCCGCGTCGATGCCGTCGCCGAGGGTGTACATCACGGTGTCGAGGTCGGGGCAGACCTTGAGGCCGTGCAGCCACAGGTCGTCGGCGGTGTTGCCGACGACCGTCACGCTCGCCTCCGGCGACACTCCTGGGATGGTCCCGGCCGCGAGGCCGTGCTTGAGGCCCTGGAGGAAGCGGGCTCCGCCCATACCACCGGAGAGCACCGTGATGTTGCGCATGGACACATCTTCGCCCGTAAGGTTCGCAGCCCGGACAGGTGGTCTGGTCAGGCCCCCCGGATCGACCCGATATAACACGGCCGGGCTTGACTTCCGCGGTACGACAGGCATGTAATTCCCACAGTGTTATTCATTCAGGTTCACGACGTGAGATCTCGGGCACACTGCCCGGGGACGCGGAAAGCAACACGGGTCCGGCAGGGCCTGCAGGGTCGAGAGGCGAGGGCGTATGCGAGAACTGTTTCTCCTTGATTCCGACGCCGAGGAGATGGGCTGGCAGGATCGCGCGCTCTGCGCGCAGACCGACCCGGAGGCGTTCTTCCCCGAGAAGGGGGGTTCCACCCGCGAGGCCAAGAAGGTCTGTCTGACCTGTGACGTCCGCAACGACTGTCTCGAGTACGCACTGATGAACGACGAGCGCTTCGGCATCTGGGGAGGGCTCTCCGAGCGCGAGCGGCGCAAGCTGAAGAAGCGGGCCGTCTGACCCTGGTCCGCCGCTCATCGGGCGGTGGTTAGGCTGCCCCGGTGATCGTCTCCGCCGTCCTCGTCAGCCATGACGGGGAGAGGTGGCTCCCGGGGGTGCTCCGCGGTGTGCGTCGCCAGCGCCGTCCCGTCGACCGGGGCATCGCGGTCGACACCGGCAGCAAGGACCAGTCCGCCCAGCTGGTCCGCGACGCCTTCTCCGAGACCGCGGTCGTCGCCGCGCCCGGCTCCACCTCCTACCCCGCCGCCGTCCGCCTCGCCCTCGAGCACCTCCCGCCGGTGGCGGAGGAGAACCACGACGAGTGGATCTGGCTGCTGCACGACGACTCGGCCCCCGACCCCGACGCTCTCGCCGCCCTGGTCGCGGCGGCCGAGGAGCACCCCGACGCCCAGGTCCTCGGGCCGAAGCTGCGCGAGTGGCCCTCGCTGCGCCGCCTGCTCGAGCTCGGCGTCACCATCTCCGGCACCGGCCGGCGCGAGACCGGCCTCGAGCGCGGCGAGTACGACCAGGGTCAGCACGACCAGGTGCGCGAGGTGCTCGCGGTCAACACCGCCGGCATGCTGGTGCGCCGTGAGGCGCTCGAGCGGCTCGGCGGTCTCGACGAGGCGCTGCCGATGTTCGGCAACGACATGGACTTCGGCTGGCGGGCGGCGCGCGCCGGCCTGCGCACCCTGGTGGTCCCGCAGGCGGTGGTCTTCCACGCCGAGGCCGCGCACCGCGGCATCCGCCGGACGCCGCTGACCGGGCGGCACACGCACTACCAGGAGCGGCGGGCGGCGCTGTTCACCCTGCTGGCCAACGTGGAGTCGCGGCGCCTGCCCTGGCAGGTCGTGCGGCTCCTCCTCGGCACCCTGCTGCGGGTCCTCGGGTTCCTGCTGGTCCGCTCGGTGGGCGAGGCCCTCGACGAGCTGGCCGCGCTGGTCAACGTCTACGGCCGCCCCGGCCAGATCCGCGACGCCCGCCGGCGGCGTGCGCGGGAGCACGGCGTGCGGCCGCGCGACGTACGCCGCCTGCTCGCCCCGTGGTGGGTGCCCTACCGGCACGGTCTGGACTTCCTCTCCGACCTCCTCGGGGCCCTGGTCGGGCAGGCCCAGGACGTCGCGGAGCGGCGCCGGGCCGCCCGCACCGACGACCCGGGTGCGGTGGCGTCGGGGCGGGACGCGTCCCGCCCCGCTGACCGGTCCGGCCAGCCGGGCCCGCCGGGCGAGGACGACGAGGAGCTCTTCGAGGACACCGGCCTGGTGGTCCGCTTCCTGACGAACCCCCGCGCGGTCTCGTTGACCCTCTTCGTGGTGCTGGCACTGGTCGCGGCCCGTGCCGCCCTGGGGGAGATCCAGGGCGGTGCGCTCTCCCCGGTGCCCGCCTCGGTGGGGGACTGGTGGCGCCTCTACGTCGAGACCCGGCACCCCCTGGGCACCGGCACCGACGTCCCGGCGCCGGCCTACGTGGCCGTGTTCGCGCTGCTCGGCACCGTGCTGGGCGGCAGCGCGGGTGCCGTGGTCAGCGCCGTGATGCTTCTGGCCGTCCCCCTGTCGTTGTGGGGGGCCTGGCGCTTCCTGCGGGTGGTGGGCCGCCTGGTCGACCCCGCGGGGCTGCCGCAGTGGGTCCTGGCCTGGGGGGCGGCCACCTACGCCCTGGTGCCGGCCACCTCGGGGGCGTGGGGCGAGGGACGCTTCGGGACGGTCGTGCTGGCCGGGCTCCTGCCGTGGATCGCCCACGCCGCCCTCGGCTTCGCCGACCCCGAGCCCGACCGGCGCTGGCGCGCGGCCTGGCGGACCGGTCTGCTGCTGGCCCTGGCCGCCGCCTTCGTGCCCGGGGTCTGGCTCTTCGGGCTGCTCGCCGCGGGCATCGTGGTGGCCGCCGGCTTCGCGATCAGCCCCCGCCTGCTCCGCGACCGGTCCGCCTGGGGGCCGCCGGCGCTGGCCCTCGGCGTGGTGCCGGTGCTGCTGCTCCCGTGGCTGCTGCCGCTGCTGCTGACCGGCTCCGGCACGGGCCTGCTGCTGGAGGCCGGGCGGCTGCCGCTGGCCGAGGCGGGCTTCACCGACCTGCTGACCGGACGGCTGGGCGACCTCGGCGCGCCCTGGTGGCTGGGGGCGCCGATCGGCGTCTTCGCGGTGCTGGCCATCGCGCCGCGGCTGACCCGCGTCCCGGTCACCATCTGCTGGGTGATCGCGCTGGCGGCCGCCGTGGTGGTGGCCGTGCTGGGGTTCCTGACGCTGCGACTGCCCGCCACCTCGACGCCGCCGAGTCTCGGCTTCTTCGTGGTGGTGCTCCAAGGGGTGGCCGTGGTCGCCACGGTGCTGGGCGCCGAGGCGTGGACGCGCCGGCTCGTCTCCCGGCACCCCTGGTGGCAGCGGGCGCTGGCCGGCGCGGTCGCGGTGACCGCCGCCGCGGTCCCGCTCGGCGGCCTGGCCTGGTGGGTGGTGGACGCCGAGGACTCCTTCGGCGCCGACGTCGTCGAGTCGGTCCCGGCCTACATGGCCCAGAGCTCCCTGACCGGCGACGAGCACGGCGTGCTGGTGCTGCGCGGCTCGGTCGACACCGGCCTGAGCTACCGGGTGCGCCGCGGCGACGGAGTCACCGTCGGGGAGGACGAGGTGCTCAGCCTCGCCGACGAGGACGAGTCGATGACCCGCACGGTCACCGCGCTCGCCTCCAGCCCCGCACCCGCCGACGTCGCCGCCCTGGCCGCCCACGGCATCGAGTACGTCGTGCTCGCCGCGCCGGCCGACGGGCGGGTCGCCGCCGAGCTGGACGCGGTCTCCGGGCTGGTGCAGGCCAGCGCCGAGGACCGCCGCACCCGCGCCTGGCGGGTCGACCGCCCGCTGGACGCCTCCGCCGTGGAGAGCCGGGTCACCGCGGGGCGCGTGGTGCTGCTCGTCGTCCAGGCCGTGGCCGTCCTGGTCGCGCTCGTCCTCGCCGCCCCCACGCTCGCCGGAAGGAGGCAGCGCTCATGACGCAGGACCCCCACCAGCCCGCCTCACGCACCCCCGGCACCCGGCGCCGCGTCGCGGAGCCGCGCGAGCGGTCGATCAGCTCGACCACCCTGCTGGCGATGCTGGTCCCCGTGCTCACCGTCGGCGCCCTCGCCCTGGTCGACCCGGCCCCCACCGAGGACCCGGGCCGGGACCCGGCCTCCGCACCCCTCACCCGGGTCTCGGTCGTCTGTCCGCCCGCCCTGAGCGGCAGCGAGGAGGTCGCCGCCACGGTGGCCGGCACCGGCTCGGACGAGGCCGACCCGGCGGGCGAGGCGGCCCTGCGGGTGCGCGGTCGCGACGACGAGCTCGACCCCACGCCGGGCCGGGTGGTCACGCTGCGCGAGCGCGACCACGTGGTGCTGCAGGGCGAGGGCGGTGGCGCGCCCGGCCTGGTCGCCGTGCGCAGCGGCGCCGGCGCGGGAGTGGAGTGCCTGGCCCCCGCGGCCGAGCGGTGGTTCACCGGCGTGGGCGCGGGGGCCGAGAGCCGCTCCGAGCTCGTCCTGGTCAACCCCGACGGCGGCCCGGCCGTCGCCGACGTGACGGTGCTGGGGGAGGAGGGGCCGGTGGAGGTGCCGGCCCTGCGCGGCCTGACCGTGCGCGGGGGCAGGACGACCACCGTCGACCTCGCCGCCGTGGTGCCCCGTCGTGACGAGCTGGCCCTGCGGGTCCAGGTCTCCCGAGGCCGGCTGGCGGCGGCCGTGGTCGACCGCTTCGACGAGCTGGGCGGCGGCACCAGCACCGCCGACTGGCTGCCCGGCTCGGCCGCGCCCTCGACCACCGACTACCTCCTGGGCCTCGGCGGCGGCACCGGCTCCCGCCGGCTCGTGGTCGCCAACCCCGGACCGGACGAGGCGCTGGTGCGGGTCCGGCTCGTCACGCCGCGCAGCGAGTTCGCGCCGACCGGGCTCGAGGAGGTCGTCGTCCCTCCCGGGTCGACCACCGTCACCGACCTGGGTCGGCTGCTGGGCGCTCGCACGGCCCGCGGCGCGGTGGGCCTGCGGCTCGACAGCGACCACCCGGTGACCGCGGCGCTGCGCTCGGTCACCGGCGAGGACCTCTCCTACGCGGTGGGCGCCGAGCCGGTCCTGACCCGGGCCGCGGCGCCGCTGCCGGCCGGTCCGAAGCGGCTGGTGCTGGCCGGCGCCTCGCGGGTCACCGACGTGACGGTGCGGCTCAGCGACGCCCAGGGCCGGCCGGTGGGCACCGAGCAGGTGGCGCTGCAGCCGGGCCAGGCCGCCCGGGTCCCGCTCGAGGCCCGGGCCCGCTCGGTGGAGCTGCTGCTCGACGGCGTGCCGGTCCGCGCGGCGCTGGAGACCGGGCCGCCCGGCCTGGCCGTGCGGCCGCTGCACGAGCTGCCGGTGAGCCGCGAGATCCCGGCGGTCCGGCCCGGCCTCTACTAGCCGGGTCGCCCGGGCGGGTGCCGGCCGGCCTCGGAGGCGGACCTAGCCGCGGGGGTCCACCTCGTCGGGGGAGCGGCCCAGCAGCTCGGCGACCTGCTCCACCACCACGGTGAGCACCAGGGCGCGCAGCTCCTCGCGGCCCTCGCACCGGTGCTCGATGGGCCGCCGGAACAGGACGAGCCGGGCGGGTTCGGTGCCGGTGCCCCGGACCAGGGAGGAGAGGGGCACGGTGTCGTCCCAGTCGTCGGGCACCAGCGGGGTGTCCTCCACGGCGTACTCGACCAGGCCCAGCTCGTCGTGCCACCGGTCCTCCACGGCCCGGACCACGTCGAGCACCAGCTCGTCGAAGCGGTGCCGGGGGGTGCGGCGCGCCGGTTCCGACGGCGAGCTCCGCAGCACGCCGGGCCCGCGGGGCCCGCGACCGCGGCGGTCCCGGGTGCGGCGCCGCGTGGTCAGCTCCCCGGGGGACGGTGACGGCACGACCGGGTCCATCCCGCGAGCCTAGACCGTGCGGCTGGGCGCGGCCGGTAACGTGCGACCCGTGAGTCATACCCGTCGTTGTTCGCGCACGGCGTGCGGTCGTGCCGCCACGGCGACCCTGACCTACGTCTACGCCGACCAGACCGCGGTGCTGGGGCCCCTGGCGATCTATGCCGAGCCGCACGCCTACGACCTCTGCGACCAGCACAGCGAGCGGCTCTCGGCGCCGCGTGGGTGGGAGGTGCTCCGGCTCGCCCCGGACCCGTCGGCCCAGGGGCCCTCGGGCGACGACCTGCTGGCACTGGCCGACGCGGTGCGCGAGGCCGCCCGCCCGCCGGAGCCGGCTCCGCAGGTGCACCCCGCCGACGACCCGGCCCGCGGCGTGCGACGCGGTCACCTGCGTGTCCTGACCACGGAGTGAGCGCCGCGCGCGAGCCGCTAGGCTGCGCCCCATGTCCTCCGACACCCTCGACCCCGCCAACCTGGACGCCATCTTCAAGGCCTACGACGTCCGGGGCACGGTCCCGGACCAGCTGGACGACGACCTCGCCCGGGCCACGGGTGCCGCCTTCGTCCTGGTGACCGAGGCCCCCACCGTGGTCGTGGGCCACGACATGCGGCCCAGCTCGCCGGGGATGGCCGAGGCCTTCGCCCAGGGCGCCGCCGGGGCCGGGGCCGACGTGGTGATGATCGGGCTCGCCTCCACCGACCAGCTCTACTTCGCCTCCGGCCACCTCGGGCACGCCGGCGTGATGTTCACCGCCAGCCACAACCCCGCCCAGTACAACGGCATGAAGATGTGCCGCGCCGGCGCGCAGCCGATCGGCATGGAGACCGGGCTCGCCGAGATCCGCGACCTGGTCGGGCTGCGGGCGACCACCGGCGCCCACCTGGTGCCCGACGACACCCCCACCGGCACCACCACCGAGCAGGACGTGCTCGGTGCCTACGCCGACCACCTGCTCTCCCTGGCGCCGGTGCGCGGACGCCGGCTCAAGGTCGTCGTCGACGCCGGCAACGGGATGGCGGGCCTGACCGCCCCCGAGGTCTTCGGCCGCATCGGCGCCGACCAGGTCGAGATGATCCCGATGTACTTCGAGCTCGACGGCACCTTCCCGAACCACGAGGCCAACCCCATCGAGCCGGAGAACCTGGCCGACCTGCAGCGCCGGGTGGTCGAGACCGGGGCCGACCTGGGCCTGGCCTTCGACGGCGACGCCGACCGTTGCTTCCTGGTCGACGAGCGCGGGCGGGCGGTGCCGCCGTCGACCCTGACCGCGCTGATCGCGGCCCGCGAGCTGGCCAAGCACCCGGGGGCCACGATCATCCACAACCTGATCACCTCCCGCGCGGTGCCGGAGCTGGTGACCGAGCTGGGCGGCAAGCCGGTGCGGACCCGGGTCGGTCACTCCTTCATCAAGGCCACGATGGCCGAGACCGACGCCGTCTTCGGAGGGGAGCACAGCGGGCACTTCTACTTCCGCGACTTCTGGCGCGCCGACTCCGGGATGCTCGCCGCCCTGCACGCGCTGGCCGCGCTGGCGGAGTCCTCCGGCACGCTCTCGGAGCTGCTCGCCGAGTACGAGCGCTATCCCGCCAGCGGCGAGATCAACTCCACCGTCGCCGACCAGGCCGCCGTCCTCGCGGCCCTGCGCGGGCAGTACGCCGCGGCGGCGGGCGTGGAGCTCGACGAGCTCGACGGCCTCACCGTCACCCACCGTGACTGGTGGTTCAACGTCCGCGCCTCCAACACCGAGCCGCTGCTCCGGCTCAACGCCGAGGGCAAGGACGATGCCACCATGACCGAGATCCGCGACACCGTCCTCGCCCTCATCAGGAGCTCATGATGAACATCGACCCCGCCCTCCTCGAGATCATCGCCTGCCCGGGCTGCCACAGCGCCCTGGGCGTCCAGGGCGACGAGCTGGTCTGCTCCGGGTGCGGCAACGCCTACCCGGTGCGCGACGACATCCCGGTGCTGCTGCTCGACGAGGCCCGCAAGCCCGCCTGACCGGAGGCCACGATGACCACCTGGTTCGACGAGTCCCGCCTCGACGACGCCCGGGTCCTGGAGGCCCACGACGGGCTGCTGCGCCCGCTGGCGGAGTCCGGTGCCCGGGTCCGCCGGGAGACGTCGGGCGCCGCCGACCTGCTCCCCGCCGCGGTGGCGCGGGCCCTGGAGGGCAGCCGGCCGCGCGCGGTGGTGGCCGCCGGGCCCGACTCGCGGCTGCTGCGCGCGGTGCTCGAGCCGTGGTGCCCCGTGCCGTTCGTGGCGTGGCCCGGTCCGGGGCTCCCCGGCTGGGTGGGCGGCCTGGACCTGGTGGTGGTGCTGGCGCCGGAGGGCTCCGACCAGGGCTCGGCCTCGGCGGTCAGCGAGGCCGCCCGGCGCGGCGCCCAGTGCGTGGTGGCCTGTCCTCCGGCGTCGATGGTCGCCGAGCACGCCACCGGCCGCTGGACCACCATCCTGCCGGTGACCACCCGCGACCAGCTCGCGGCCGCCGTGGTGACCCTGGAGTACCTCGACCGGACCCAGCTCGGACCCCGCGCCGACGCCGAGGAGGTGGCCGCGGCGCTGGACGCCGTGGCGACCGTCTGCTCGCCGCACCGGGACCTGGCCGTCAACCCGGCCAAGATGCTCGCCATCGCGCTCGCCGACACCTCGCCCGTGGTGTGGGGCGGGTCGGTGCTGGCCGCCCGGGCCGCCCGCCGGGTGGCGGAGTCGCTGCGTCGGGCCACCGGGGCCTCGGCGCTCGCCGGGGACGCCGAGCACCTGCTGCCCGTGCTCGAGGCGACCCGGCCGCGCGACGTCTTCGTCGACCCCTTCGCCGAGGAGGCCCCCGAGCGCCGCCCGCTGCTGCTGGTGCTCGACGACGGCACGCAGGGGGCCCACGCCCGCCAGGAGCGGACCCGCCTCCAGGCCGCGGCCAGCAGTCGTGGCGTCAGGATCGAGACGGTCAGCTGCGACGACACCGCGACCACCGAGGTCGCCCGCTACGCCTCCCTGGTGCTGCACGGCCGCTACGCCGCCGCCTACCTGGGCATGGGCCTCGTCGAGGAGTGAGCGCCGGACGGCACTGCCCGCCAGGGGAACTGGGTACTCTTCGCCGGTGCGCACATCTTCCCTCCCGGCCGCGCCGGTCCAGCTGATCCGTCGTCGCGTCCGCGTCTCGCGGAGGTCCGCATGAGCGGCGGCCTCTTCGCCCTGCTCGACGACGTCGCCGTCCTGGCGCGCCTGGCGGCGGCCTCGATCGACGACGTCGGCGCCGCGGCCGGCCGGGCCAGCGCCAAGGCGGCGGGCGTGGTGATCGACGACACCGCCGTGACCCCGCAGTACGTCCAGGGTCTGGCCGCGGAGCGGGAGCTGCCGATCATCAAGAAGATCGCGATCGGCTCGGTGCGCAACAAGCTCCTGCTGATCCTCCCGGTCATCCTGCTGCTGAGCGAGTTCCTGCCCTGGGTGCTCACACCGATCCTGATGCTCGGCGGGACCTACCTCTGCTTCGAGGGCGCGGAGAAGATCTGGGAGAAGATCTCCGGCCACGACGAGCACACCGAGGCGCTGGCCACCGAGATCGGCCCCGAGCAGGAGAAGCAGATGGTCTCCGGCGCCGTCCGCACCGACCTGATCCTCTCCGCCGAGATCATGGTGATCTCGCTCAACGAGGTCGCCGAGGAGTCGTTCTGGGCACGCGCGGCCATCCTGGTGGTGGTCGCGCTCGGCATCACCGCGCTCGTCTACGGCGTGGTCGCACTCATCGTCAAGATGGACGACGTGGGCCTGGCTCTGACCAGGCGGGCCTCCAGCCTGGCCCAACGGGTCGGCCACGGGCTGGTCCGGGGCATGCCGCGCCTGCTGACGGCCATCGGGATCGTCGGCACCGTGGCGATGCTCTGGGTCGGGGGACACATCCTCCTGGTCGGGGTGGACGACCTCGGCTGGCACGCGCCCTACGAGCTGGTCCACCACCTCGAGGAGGCGGTCGCGGGGGCCGTCGGGGTGCTGGAGGGCGCCGTGAGCTGGCTGGTCAACACCGCGGCGTCGGCCGTGATCGGCCTGGTCGTGGGGGCGTTGGTGGTGGCGGTCCTGCACGTGCTGCCCTTCGGGCACGCGAAGGCGAAGGCGGCGCACTGAGGGCGTCGACGAGGATTGCGTGATCCCCGACCGGGAGTCCTACGCTCGTTGGCACGTGCGGACCCACGCACGACGCGCAACGGAGGGGTAGCAATGGACTTCAAGGTCGCCGACCTGAGCCTGGCTGAGTACGGTCGCACAGAGATCCAGCTCGCCGAGCACGAGATGCCCGGGCTGATGGCGATGCGCGAGCGCTACGGGGACTCCAAGCCCCTGGCCGGCGCGCGGATCGCGGGCTCGCTCCACATGACGATCCAGACCGCGGTCCTGATCGAGACCCTCGTCGCCCTCGGCGCCGAGGTCCGCTGGGCGTCGTGCAACATCTTCTCGACCCAGGACCACGCGGCCGCCGCGATCGTCGTGGGCCCCGAGGGCACCGTCGAGCAGCCGGCCGGGGTGCCGGTCTTCGCCTGGAAGGGTGAGACGCTGGAGGAGTACTGGTGGTGCACCCAGCAGATCCTCGACTGGCCCGGTGACACGTTCGCCAACATGATCCTCGACGACGGCGGCGACGCCACCCTCCTGGTCCACCTCGGTGTCGAGGCGGAGAAGACCGGGGTGGCCCCGGACCCCGCCTCGGCCCAGTCCGGTGAGCAGCGGATCATCTTCGAGGTCCTCCAGGAGTCCCTGCGCCACAGCAAGGACCGCTGGACCCGCATCGCGGGCGAGATCAAGGGCGTGACGGAGGAGACCACCACCGGTGTGCTCCGCCTCTACGACATGATGAAGGACGGGTCGCTCCTCTTCCCCGCCATCAACGTCAACGACTCGGTGACCAAGTCGAAGTTCGACAACAAGTACGGCTGCCGCCACTCGCTCATCGACGGCATCAACCGGGCCACCGACGTCCTCATCGGGGGCAAGGTCGCCGTGGTCTGCGGCTACGGCGACGTGGGCAAGGGCTGCGCGGAGTCGCTGCGCGGCCAGGGCGCCCGGGTCATCGTGACCGAGATCGACCCCATCTGCGCGCTGCAGGCCGCGATGGACGGCTACCAGGTCGACACCCTGGACAACGTCCTGGACGTCGCCGACATCATCGTCACCGCGACGGGCAACAAGGACGTCGTCACCGTCGAGCAGATGCGCAAGATGAAGCACAACGCGATCCTGGGCAACATCGGCCACTTCGACAACGAGATCGACATGGCCGGCCTCGAGGCCGACGGCGTCGCGGTGCGCAAGAACGTCAAGCCGCAGGTCGACATCTGGACCTTCCCCGCGGGCAACTCGATCATCGTGCTCTCCGAGGGTCGCCTGCTCAACCTGGGCAACGCCACCGGTCACCCCTCGTTCGTGATGTCGAACTCCTTCACCAACCAGGTGCTGGGCCAGATCGAGATCTTCAGCAAGCCCGAGGAGTACCCGGTCGGCGTCTACGTGCTGCCCAAGCACCTCGACGAGGAGGTCGCCCGCCTGCACCTCGCCTCGCTGGGCGTCCGGCTCACCGAGCTGACCCCGTCCCAGGCCGACTACCTCGGCATCCCGGTCGAGGGCCCCTACAAGTCCGACGCGTACCGCTACTGAGCGGCCTCGTCACGCACCGCCGTGAGGGCGTCCCGTCCGGGGCGCCCTCGTCGGCGTCCCGGTCGGTGGGCCCACCCCACGACTGGCACAATGTCCCCATGAGCCAGCGCGTCGTCGACCCGCCCGCCCGCGGACGGGTCCTGGTCGTCGACGACGACGCCTCGCTCGCCGAGATGCTCACCATCGTGCTGCGCCAGGAGGGCTTCGACTCCCAGATGGTCACCCGGGGCGACGAGGCGCTGGCGGCGTTCCGCAGCTACCGCCCCGACCTGGTCCTGCTCGACCTGATGCTGCCGGGCCGCGACGGCATCGACGTCTGCAAGGAGATCCGCGCCGAGTCCGGGGTCCCCATCGTGATGCTGACGGCCAAGGGGGACACGATCGACGTGGTGCTCGGCCTGGAGTCGGGGGCCGACGACTACGTCGTCAAGCCGTTCAAGCCCAAGGAGCTGATCGCCCGGATCCGGGCGCGGGTCCGCCGCTTCGACGACGCCCCGTCGGAGACGCTGACCGTGGGCGACCTGGCCATCGACGTCGCCGGGCACTCGGTCACCCGCGGCTCCGAGACGGTCAACCTGACGCCGCTGGAGTTCGACCTGCTGGTCTGCCTGGCGCGCAAGCCCTGGCAGGTCTTCACCCGCGAGGTGCTGCTCGAGCAGGTCTGGGGCTACCGCCACGCCGCGGACACCCGGCTGGTCAACGTCCACGTGCAGCGCCTGCGGTCCAAGGTGGAGCACGACCCGGAGAACCCCGAGATCGTGCTGACGGTCCGCGGGGTGGGCTACAAGGCCGGCAAGTCCTGATGACCCGGTGATGGCACCCGAGCGTCCCCTGAGAAGGGTCCCGACGGCGCTGGGACGAGGGCTGACGTTCTGGCGTCGCTCCATCCAGGCGCGGGTGGTCGCGAGCACCCTGGTGCTCACCACGCTCGTGGTCGGCGTGGTCGGCTGGTTCCTGCTCCAGCAGGTCCGCGAGGGCCTGCTCGAGCGGCGGGTGGAGCGGGTGGTCACCGAGGCGAGCAACGGCACCGCCGAGGCCCGCAACCGCCTGACGTCGGCGACCGGCACCGACGTCGACGCGGCGGGCCAGCGCCAGGACCTGATCGAGCCGATCATCGCGCGCGGGGCGAGCCGCGGGTTCGCGGTGATCCTCTCCGCGCCGCTCGCCTCGGGCAGCACCCTGGCCGGAGGCGGCGCCCAGTTCACCCAGAACCTGGACAAGTCGAGCGTGCCTCGCTCGCTGGAGGCGCGCTTCGCCGAGCGCAGCGCGCCCGCCTGGACCTACACCACCATCCGGACCACCGGCCCGGTGGCGGGGGTGGAGCCCGGGCCCGGGATCGCCGTGGGGTCCCAGGTGACCCTGCCGGCCGACGGCGAGACCTACACCCTCTACTACCTCTTCCCGCTCGCGGAGCAGGAGGACACCCTGGCCCTGGTCACGCGCGCCCTGCTGGCAGCGGCCGCCCTGCTCGTGGTGCTGGTGGCGGTGGTCGCCTGGGTCGTGACCCGCCAGGTGGTGACCCCGGTGCGGCTGGCCCGGCAGGTGGCCGAGCGGCTCGCGGCCGGGCAGCTGCAGGAGCGGCTGCGCGTCACCGGCGAGGACGACCTCGCGCGCCTGGCCACCTCCTTCAACCAGATGGCCTCCAACCTGCAGCGCCAGATCCGCCAGCTCGAGGAGCTGAGCCGTCTGCAGCGCCGCTTCGTCAGCGACGTCTCCCACGAGCTGCGCACCCCCCTGACCACCGTCCGGATGGCCGGCGACGTGCTCCACGACGGTCGGGAGAACTTCGACCCGGTCACCGCACGCGCGGCCGAGCTGCTGCAGACCGAGCTCGACCGCTTCGAGGTGCTCCTGGCCGACCTGCTGGAGATCAGCCGGTTCGACGCCGGCGCCGCCGTCCTGGAGGTCGACGACGTCAACCTCGTCGACGTGGCCCACCGGGTCGCGGAGGCCACCGAGGCGCTCGCCGTGCAGCGCAGCACCCGCGTCGTGGTGGTCGACCCCGGACGGCCGTGCCTGGCCGAGGCCGACGTACGGCGGGTGGAGCGGATCGTGCGCAACCTGGTGACCAACGCCATCGACCACGCCGAGGGCAAGGAGATCGTGGTCCAGGTGGCCGCCGACGAGGAGGCGGCCGCGATCACGGTGCGCGACTACGGGGTGGGCCTGGGGCCGGGGGAGGCCGCGATGGTCTTCAACCGGTTCTGGCGCGCCGACCCGGCCCGGGCCCGGACCAGCGGCGGCACGGGGCTGGGGCTCGCGATCTCGCTGGAGGACACCCACCTGCACGGCGGGTGGCTCCAGGCGTGGGGACGGCCCGGCGAGGGTGCCCAGTTCCGGTTGACCCTGCCGCGGCGCGCCGGGCAGTCCCTGCGCCACAGCCCGCTGCCGCTGGTCCCGACCGACGAGGAGGTGACGGCGTGAGCCGATCGTGGTCCCGTCGCCGCGCGCCGGGGGCGGTGCTCCTGGTCGTGGTGGTCGCGCTGCTCAGCGGGTGCGTGTCGATGCCCGTCTCGGGTCCGATCGCGGAGGTCCAGAACCCCGAGGCGGGCGACGCCGAGCCCGGCACCTTCTACGACCCGCGACCGCCCGAGCCCGGCGCGTCCTCGCGCGAGGTGGTGGCCGGCTTCCTCGAGGCCATGAAGGCCACCCCCATCAAGACACCGGTGGCCGCGCAGTACCTCACCTCCCAGGCGCAGGAGCGCTGGAAGCCGCTCGGCGGCACCATCACCTACTCCGACCTCGGCACCGCGCGGGGCGACACGGTGGTCACCGTCCCCCTGGTCGACGGGCAGTCCTACGACTCGCGGGGAGCCTGGTCCCGCTCGCTGGAGGGCAAGGAGGCCGAGCTGGAGTTCCCGGTGACGCTGGAGGGAGGGGAGTGGCGCATCGATGCCGCCCCCAACGCCATGGTCGTCCCGGGCTCGTGGTTCGAGGACAGGTTCGAGCGGGCCTCGCTGCACTTCCTCGACCCCACCGGGCGGATCCTGGTGCCCGAGCCGGTCTACGTGCCCCGGGGCGACCAGTTCGCCACCGCCCTGGTCCGCGGCCTGCTGGCCGGCCCGACTCCCGGTCTGGACAAGGTGGTGCGCAGCGCCGTCCCGCCCGGCCTGAGCCTGGCCCTCTCGGTGCCGATCGACGGCGCCGGGCTGGCCGAGGTCTCCCTGGACGCCCCGCCCGGGGTCCGCGCCGCGGACCTCGTCTCGGAGGAGATGCTGGCCCAGCTCGCCTGGACGCTGCGCCAGGAGCCGCGGATCAGGGCCTTCCGGCTCACGCTCAACGGCCGCCCGGTGCCGCTGCCCGAGGGGGAGCCGGAGATCGATCCCACGGCCGGGACCCGCTTCGACCCCGTCGGGCACGGCTCCAGCTCCGACCTCTTCGCGCTGCGCGACGGACTCCTGGTCCGCGGCCGGCTGGACGAGCTGGAGGCCACCGCGGGTCCCTTCGGCACCCGGACGCTCCAGGTGCGCTCGCTCGGCATCAGCCTCTCGGCCCAGCAGGCCGCGGCCGTCACCTCCTCGGGCACCGCGCTGCTGCTGGGCCCCGTGGAGGACATGGAGACCGAGCCGCTGGAGATCGTCTCCGGGGCCACCGACCTGCTCGCTCCGAGCTGGGACTTCGCCGACCGCCTCTGGTGGGTGGACCGGACCGCCGCCGGTGCCCGGGTCGGGATGCTCTTCGAGGGGGAGCAGCGCAGCGTCGACGTGCCGGGGCTGTCGGGGCGCGACGTCCGGGCGTTCCTGGTCTCCCGGGACGGGTCCCGGCTGGTGGCCGTGGTGCGGCGGCGCAACAGCGACCGGCTCGTCACCAGCCGGGTGCTGCACGACGAGAGCGGCCGGGTGCTGGGGGCGACGCGGGCCCGGGAGATCGACCTGGGTGAGGACTCCGACCGTCGGATCAAGGACGTCGGCTGGCGCTCGCCGGCCTCGGTCACCCTGATCAGCGGCATCACCGGCGACCTGTCCCAGGTGCGCACGGTCCCCGTGGAGGGCGCCCCCGGCGACCTGGAGACCTCGGGGACGTCGCGGATCCGGGGTCGTTCCGGCACCCTGGTCAGCTCGCCGGAGCGGGGGCTGGGCCTCTACGCCGTCGGTGTCGACGGGGTCACCGACCTGGTGGACCCGGTCCGCCGGGTCCCGCCGCTCGACGAGCGGGTGGGCTGGCTGGGCTACGTGGGCTGAGCCGCCCGCCGTGCACAGGCCGACGCCCGGGCCGGTGCCCCCCAGGAGGCCCGGACGGCGGGTGCGGCCGGGTGCGCCGGTGGGCTGGGATGGTCCGGTGAGCACGCCCGGGACGCTGCTGGACCACGGCCTGGACCTGCTGGTCGGCAGCTCCTGCCTGGGCTGCGGCCGGCCGGGGCGCCTGCTGTGCCCGCGCTGCCGGCTGCTGCTCCCGGTGACCGCGGTGCCGGCCCGGCCCGACCCAGCGCCGCCCGGCCTGGCCCCGGCCTGGGCCGCGGGCGAGTACGCCGGCCTGCTGCGCCGGCTGGTCATCGACCACAAGGAGGAGGCCCGCTTCGGCCTGGGCGTCCCGCTGGGCCGGCTGCTGGCGCTCGCGGTGGCGGCGGCGCTGCCGCCGGCGCCGCGCGCCGCCCCGGTGCTGCTGGTGCCCGTGCCCTCCCGGCCCGGCGTGGTCCGCCGGCGTGGCGACGACCCGACCGGGCGCCTGGTGCGGGTCGCCGCGCGGGCGCTGGTGCCGCGCCGCGTCGTGGTCGCCGACCTGCTCCGCTCGCACCCCGGGGTGGCCGACCAGGCCGGCCTCGACGCCGTGGCGCGGACGGCCAACCTGGCCGGCTCGATGCGGGTGCCGGGGCGCGCCCTGAGCCGGGTCGGGCGGCGGGTGCCGGGCGGCCTCGTGGTGGTCTGCGACGACGTGCTGACCACCGGCGCCACGGCGCGGGAGGCCCAGCGGGCCCTGGAGGCGGTGGGGGTGAAGGTGTCCGGGATCGCCGCGGTGGGGGCGGTCCGGCGACGCTCGACCGGGGCCGCGGGAGCCGGATCGGAGGGTGTGCTGCGGCGGTGACCACGGACGGGATAGCGTCTGGTCATGGAGTCCGTCCGGGTCCGTGGTTGCGTCGTCGGGGGGCCCTGTGTGCCTCGGCGGCAAGCCGATGCCAGTCGCAGGCGAAACGGCCCACGTAAGGCTCTTCCGGTCCGTCCGGGAAGCCGATCACGGTGCGGCTTAGAAGTAAGTCCTGCCTCGGCGCCGCCGTCAGATGCGGCGTCCGCCGGGAGAAGGCCAGTAGTGGCGGAGAAGCTGCGAACGCCTCAGCAGGCGATTGTGGGGACGAAGACCAGGTCGGCCGGGCGGACTCCATGCCAGGCAGCGGGAGCCACGGTCGTGGCCCTCCCGGCTGTTCACGAGGTGCAGCAACTGACGAATCGGAGGTTCTCATGGACGTAGTGGTGACGGGGCGGCACGTGGAGGTTTCGGACAGGTTCCGAGAGCACGTGCAGGAGAAGCTGTCCCGGCTCGAGAAGCACGACCAGAGGATCATCCGGGTGCAGGTGGAGGTCTCGGCCGAGCGCAACCCGCGCCAGCAGGACCGCGCGGTCCGGGTGGAGCTCACCGCTCTGACCAAGGGCCCCGTGATCCGCGCCGAGGCGGCCGCCGACGACAAGATGGCGGCCCTCGACCTGGCGCTGGACAAGATGACCTCCCAGATGCGCAAGGCCGCCGACCGCCGCCGGATCCACCGCGGCCGTCGCACGCCGGTCTCGGTCGGTGAGGCGCTGGCGCCGAGCGCCGAGGACCTCGCCGTGGACGAGACCGAGTCCGATGAGGTGGTCGAGCGCCAGGTCGGGCCGATCACGGTCACCGGGGACGGCCCGCTGGTGGTCCGGGAGAAGACCCACGACGCGTCGCCGATGACCCTGGACCAGGCCCTGTACGAGATGGAGCTGGTCGGTCACGACTTCTACCTCTTCGTCGACAAGGAGAGCGAGCAGCCGTCGGTGGTCTACCGGCGCCACGGCTACGACTACGGCGTGATCGCCCTCAACGTCGCCTCCTGACGCGGGCTGCGCGGATGCCCCGCGCCGAACGTGCGCCTCTGCGCCCGTTCGGTGCGGGGCATCTGTCATGATGCGGCTGTGACGCAGCCGACAGAGACAAGCGAACCGGTCCGCGTGATCCTCGCCGACGACCAGGAGCTCTTCCGCCGAGGGCTCACGATGCTGCTGGCCCAGGAGCCCGACATCGAGGTCGTCGCCGAGGCCGGGGACGGCATCGCCGCCACCGACCTCGCCGCCTCGATGGCGCCCGACGTGGTGCTGCTCGACGTCCGGATGCCCCGGCGCAGCGGGATCGAGGCCTGCCGCGCCATCAAGGAGGCCAACCCGTCGGCCAAGATCATCATGCTGACGGTCTCCGACGAGGAGGCCGACCTCTACGAGGCGGTGAAGAGCGGTGCGGCCGGCTACCTGCTCAAGGACTCCTCCATCGAGGAGGTCGCCCAGGGCATCCGGGTGGTGGCCGACGGCCAGTCCCTGATCTCGCCCTCGATGGCGGTCAAGCTGATCGACGAGTTCAAGCAGATGTCCAAGCCCGAGCGCAACCAGGTCAACGGGCTCCGCCTGACCGAGCGTGAGCTCGAGGTGCTCCGCCTGGTCGCCAAGGGCCTGAACAACCGCGAGATCGCCCGCCAGCTCTTCATCTCCGAGAACACCGTGAAGAACCACGTCCGCAACATGCTCGAGAAGCTCCAGCTGCACTCGCGGATGGAGGCGGTCATGTACGCGGTGAAGGAGAAGCTGCTCGAGCTGCCCTGATGGCCACCGCCCTCTCGCGTGCGCAGGCCCGGCGGATCGCGCTGGCCGCCCAGGGCTTCACCGATCCGCCGCACGCGGTGCCGACGATGCGCACCCTGGTGCGCACGGTCTCACGGACGGGGGTGCTCCAGGTCGACTCGGTCAACGTGCTCGCGCGCGCCCACCTGATGCCGCTCTACTCGCGGATGGGGCCCTACGACGTCGGGCTGCTGGACCGGGCCGCGCAGCGGCGGCCGCGTCGGCTGGTGGAGTACTGGGCGCACGTGCAGGCGCTGATGCCGGTCGAGCTGTGGCCCGCGATGCGGCACCGCATGGAGGACTACCGCAGCACCCGGGGCAAGTGGTTCGACGCGGACCCGCGCCTGGAGCCCCGGGTCCTCGCCCTGGTGGCTGAGCGCGGCCCCGTCACCGCCCGGGAGCTGGAGGGCGAGCTGGGCGGGCCGCGTACCCGCGAGCACTGGGGGTGGAACTGGTCGGACGCCCGGAAGGTGCTGGACCGCCTCTTCCTGGTCGGGGACCTGGCGATCGCGGGGCGTACCCCCTCCTTCGAGGTGCGCTACGACCTGCCGGAGCGGGTCCTCCCGCCCGAGGTGCTCGCCGCGCCGGTCCCCAGCCGGGAGGAGGCCGCCCTCCACCTGGTGCGCCGGGCCGCGCGCTCGCACGGGGTGGCCAGCCTGGCCTGCCTGCGCGACTACTACCGGATGTCGCTGGCCGACACCCGCGGTGCCGTCGCGTCCCTGGTGGAGGCCGGGGAGCTCGAGCCGGTCACGGTCCAGGGCTGGGACCGCCCGGCCTTCCGGCACGTCGCGAGCCGCCTGCCCCGGCGGGTGGAGGCGCGCACCCTGCTGAGCCCCTTCGACCCGGTGGTGTGGGAACGGGCCCGGGCCGAGGCCCTGTTCGGCTTCCGCTACCGGATCGAGATCTACACCCCCGCGCACCGGCGGGTGCACGGCTACTACGTCCTGCCCTTCCTGCTCGGTGACCGGCTGGTGGCCCGCGTCGACCTCAAGGCCGAGCGGCGGGCCCGGGTGCTGGAGGTCCTCTCCGCCCACCGCGAGCCCGGTGCCCCGGCCGAGGTCGCCGAGGAGCTGGGGGCCGAGCTGCTCCGCCTCGCCGGGTGGCTGGGGCTCGACGAGGTCGTGCTCAGGGGCGGGGGCGACCTGGTCCCGGTGCTGGCTCGCTAGGGCCGATGCGCTCGCTTGCGATTGTGTGCGTGCCCGTGCCCGTTACGATGGCCAGCGGAGGTCGGCGTCCGCGCTGCCCCGAGACATCCCACTGCTGGTTTCCGCCAGCTGGTGCGCCCGTCAACTCAGGAGTCCGTGTACGTGCCTGCCATCATCGACAAGCTCCTCCGCATCGGCGAAGGCAAGATCGTCCGTCAGCTCCAGGCCATCTCCAAGGCCGTCAACGCCATCGAGGACGACTTCGTCACGATGAGCGACGACGAGCTGCGCGCGATGACCGAGGAGTTCAAGCAGCGCCTGGCCGACGGCGAGACGCTCGACGACCTGATGCCGGAGGCCTTCGCCACGGTGCGCGAGGCCGCCAAGCGGGTGCTGGGCCAGCGCCACTACGACGTGCAGATCATGGGCGGCGCCGCGCTGCACCTGGGCAACATCGCGGAGATGAAGACCGGTGAGGGCAAGACCCTGGTCGCGACCCTCCCGGCCTACCTCAACGCGCTGTCGGGCAAGGGCGTCCACATCGTCACCGTCAACGACTACCTGGCCAGGTACCAGTCGGAGATGATGGGTCGCGTCTTCTCCTTCCTGGGGCTGACCACCGGGGTGATCATGCCCTCGATGCGGCCCGCGCAGCGGCGCGAGGCCTACAACTGCGACATCACCTACGCCACCAACAACGAGCTCGGCTTCGACTACCTGCGCGACAACATGGCCGACTCCATCGCGGACTGCGTGCAGCGCGGCCACAACTTCGCGATCGTCGACGAGGTCGACTCGATCCTCATCGACGAGGCCCGGACGCCGCTCATCATCAGCGGCCCGACCCAGGACGAGGTCCACTGGTACGCGGAGTTCGCCAAGATCGCCGCCCGGATGGTCCGCGACGAGGACTACGAGGTCGACGAGAAGAAGCGGACCATCTCGGTCCTGGAGCCGGGCATCACCAAGGTCGAGGACCACCTCGGCATCGACAACCTCTACGACTCGGTCAACACCCCGCTGATCTCCTTCATGAACAACTCCATCAAGGCCAAGGAGCTGTTCCGCAACGACAAGGAGTACGTCGTCATCGACGGCGAGGTGCTCATCGTCGACGAGCACACCGGCCGGATGCTCGCCGGGCGCCGCTACAACGACGGCCTGCACCAGGCGATCGAGGCCAAGGAGGGGGTGACGGTGCGTGAGGAGTACCAGACCCTGGCCACGGTGACCCTGCAGAACTACTTCCGCCTCTACGACACCCTCTCCGGCATGACCGGCACGGCGATGACCGAGGCGAGCGAGTTCGACAAGATCTACAAGCTCGGCGTGGTGCCCATCGAGACCAACAAGCCGATGAGGCGCATCGACCAGCCCGACCTCGTCTACCGCACCGAGGAGGCGAAGTTCGACGCCGTGGTCGACGACATCGAGGAGCGGCACCGCAAGGGACAGCCGATCCTGGTCGGCACCGTCTCGGTGGAGAAGTCCGAGCTGCTCTCCCGGGCGCTGCGCGCGCGTGGCGTGCCGCACTCGGTGCTCAACGCCAAGGTGCACGCCGACGAGGCCAAGATCGTGGCCCAGGCCGGTCACCGCGGCGCGGTCACCGTGGCGACCAACATGGCCGGTCGCGGTACCGACATCATGCTGGGCGGCTCGGTGGAGTTCCTCGCCGACCAGGAGCTGCGCAAGAAGGGCCTCGAGCCCACCGGCGAGACGGCCGAGGCCTACGAGGCCGAGTGGCCGCTGGCGGTCGAGCGGACCAAGGCGCAGGTCGCGGCCGAGCACGAGGAGGTCAAGGAGCTCGGCGGCCTCTACGTGATCGGCACCGAGCGGCACGAGTCGCGGCGCATCGACAACCAGCTGCGCGGGCGCTCCGGTCGTCAGGGCGACCCGGGGGAGAGCCGCTTCTACCTCTCCCTCCAGGACGAGCTGATGCGCCTGTTCAAGTCCGACTGGGTCGACCGGGTGCTCCAGGTCCTCAAGGTGCCCGACGACGTGCCGATCGAGAACAAGCGGGTCACCGGCGCGATCGCCAGCGCCCAGGGTCAGGTCGAGGCGCAGAACTTCGAGTCCCGCAAGAACGTCCTCAAGTACGACGACGTGATGAACCGGCAGCGCGAGGTCATCTACGCCGAGCGCCGCCGGGTGCTCGAGGGTGCCGACCTCGAGGAGCAGATCCGCACCTTCATCGACGACGTGGTGGGCGCCTACGTGACCGCCGCCACCGCCGACGTCGCGGAGGAGTGGGACCTCGCGGCCCTCGGCACCGCGCTGGGCCAGCTCTACCCGATGACGGTGACGCTGGAGGAGCTGGAGAAGCGCGCGGGCTCCCGGGCCAACCTCACCCGCGAGATGCTGATCGAGGAGCTGCGGGCCGACGCCCAGGCGGCCTACGACCGGCGCGAGAGCGAGGTCGGCGAGGAGGTCATGCGCGAGCTGGAGCGCCGGGTGATCCTCTCGGTGATCGACCGCAAGTGGCGCGAGCACCTCTACGAGATGGACTACCTGCGCGAGGGCATCTACCTGCGTGCCTACTCCCAGCGCGACCCGCTCGTGGAGTACCAGCGCGAGGGCTTCGACATGTTCTCGGTCATGATGGACGCCATCAAGGAGGAGTCCGTCGGGTTCCTGTTCCACCTCGAGGTCGAGGTGGACGACGACGCGGGCGACGACGAGCCGGCGGACGAGGCCGTCGTCGAGGAGGAGGCCCCGCAGCCGGTCGGCGCGATCGACATGGCGGCGGCCGCCGCCCACGCCCCGCAGGTGCGCGCCAAGGGGCTGGACAAGCCGTCCCGACCCCAGCGCCTGACCTACTCGGCGCCCTCCGAGGACGGCGACGTCGAGGTCTCCGGTGCCGCTCCCGCCGGCGAGGAGGACCCCTACGCCGGGGTGGGGCGCAACGCCGACTGCCCCTGCGGCTCGGGCAAGAAGTTCAAGAAGTGCCACGGTGCACCGGGTGGCCCGACCGGGCTGACCGCGCGCGCCAACGGCTGACGCGAGACGACCGACACGCCTCGGCACGACGCCGCGCCCGGGTGACCGGGCGCGGCGTCGCTGTCTGCTCAGCAGAACTCCAGCGCCGTGCAGACCCAACGGCCGCGAAAGGTCTCGAACCGCGCGGCCACGGCGCGCGAGCGCTCCCCGTGGCGGACCCGGGCCGAGGCCTCCACGACCTCCGCGCCGAGGAAGTTGAGCCGCACCGCCGCGACGTGCGAGGCAGCCAGGCCGCGGCGCCGCCCCTGGCCCGGCACGTGGCCGCCCGCCCGGGCCACGAGGTCGGCCCGTCGGGCCAGGTCCTGGTGGACGTCGCGACGGGTCCAGCGGTGCAGCTGGGAGGCCGGCCGGTCGCCGGCGACGACCTCGACCGCAGCCTGGACGTAGCCGCTGACCCATCGCTGGACCTGGTCGCGCTCGGCCGGCTCCACGGCGACGAGGTCGGCGCCGGGCAGGCCCGGGCGGGCGCCCGGCACGGGCGGGTCCAGCAGCGGCACCACCTCCAGGGCGAGCGCGCCCTGGACGGTGGCGATGGGGGTCAGGTGCCCCAGGGGTGCCCGGGCGTGGAGACGGGTGGGGGTGGCGAGGGGGATGGCGACGGGGCGGCTGCTCATGACTGGTCTCCTTGGGTGACGGTGGGCAGCCGGAGCTCCTGCCCGGGGTGGATGAGGTCCGGGTCGTCCCCGACGACCCGCCGGTTGAGCCGGTGGATCTCGCGCCAGCGGGCTTCGACCTCGGCCGGCGCGGCGGTGGCCGGGAGCGTGGCGGCGGCGACGCCCCAGAGCGTGTCGCCGGGGCGCACCACGTGGGCGGGGCCCTGAAGGCCCGCCGGCACGATCGCCGGCGTCCCCGGTGCGGGGGTCCGGGCCTCGGGCGCGGTGGTCGCCGGAGCGGGGGAGGGCGCCGGTTCCCGGGCGGGGGCGCCGATCGAGGCGCGGTCGGGATAGGGGAGCCCTGCGAGTCCTGGCCGGTCCGCAGGCGCGGAAGCCTGAGCCGCCCCCGCGAGCGAGCCGGCCAGGGCCGCCCCGCACAGGGCCAGCACCAGGCGCCGCACCGCGCTGTGCCCGGGCGCCCGGCTGCGCCCCGGCACGGCGGGCCGCCCGCGCAGTGCCTCGAGCACGGTGAGGGAGGAGATCAGCCACAGCCAGGACAGCGCGAGCACGCCCACCGCGCCGCCGACGGCGACCAGCAGGTCCTCGAAGTGGCCGGGGGCGCCCAGTCGGCGCCAGCCGCCCGGCCCGGGGGCCAGTGCCGCCCGGAGGCAGGCCGTGCCGCCCACGGAGGTGATCGTGGTCACCAGCACCCAGACGGCCGCGCAGCGACCCGGGTGGGCGGCAGTCGAGGGCGAGGAGCGACGAGGCATCGGAACCCTTTCGTTTGCGTCCGTTTGCCTAACGTAGCGACGATTCACCTTGGCACGCCACGACTGTCCACAGGGCGGCGTAGCCGCTGGCGGCGGCTGGACGGCTGGCCAGACTGGGTCCATGACCGGTGACGAGGAGCTCTTCGAGATGCTCGAGGACCTGGAGGCGCAGGCCGAGGCGCTCCAGCACGCGGAGCGCGCGGCGGAGGTCGCCGACCGGGCTCGCGCCGAGTACGGGGCGGTCACCCTGGACACCCGGCTGATGGCCTCGGTGGGTCACCACGTCGAGGTCGACGTGCTCGCGGTGGGCCGGGTGGGCGGCGAGATCGAGAGGGTAGGCCCCGGCTGGTTCGAGCTGGTCGGGCGCGCAGCCACCTGGTGGGTGCGCACCGCCGCGGTCACCGCGGTCCTGGGGGCCTCCGAGCGCGCGCTGCCCGAGGTGGCCTGGTCACCGGTCGACCGGCTGGGCGTGGCGTCGGCGCTGCGGCGGCTCTCCGACGACCGGGAGGTCGTGGTGGTGCAGCTGGCCGACGGAGGCCGTCACGAGGGCCGGCTGGGCCGGGTGGGGGCGGACTTCGTCGAGGTGCTGGTCGGGGGCGCTCAGGCCGGGGGAGCGGCCCTGGTGCCGCTGGCCCACGTCTCGGCGTTCCGCACCGGCCGGGGGCTCTGAGGCACCCCGGCCGCGGCCCCGGTCAGGTCGCCTCGTCGTCGAACGGCGGCCGGGCGCCGGCGGGCAGCACGGCCGGCGGCGCCGGGGAGTCGGCGTCGGCCATGGCCTCGATGATGTGCTTGCGGACGATGGTGCGCGGGTCCAGGTCGCGCAGCTCGAGGTCGGAGTACTCCGGCCCCAGCTCGCTGCGCAGCTCGTCGCGCGCCGAGTTGGCCATGGCGCGCCCCTTGCGCACCAGCGTCCCGGCCTGCCGGGCCAGCTCCGGCAGCCGGTCCGGCCCCAGGACGAGGACCGCGACGAACGCGATCACCGCCATCTCGGGCAGACCGACGCCGAACATCTCAGAACTTGCTGGTGGGGGTCAGGCCCAGCTGCATCCCAGCCAGGCCGCGGCCGCGGCCGCTGAGCTTCTCGGCCACCTCGAGCAGCACCTGGGCCGCGGGGGCCGTGGGGTCGGACTCCACGATCGGCTTGCCGCTGTCGCCGCCCTCGCGCAGCGAGAGGTCCAGCGGCACGGAGCCGAGCAGTGGCACGTCGTAGCCGAAGCGCTCCCTGAGGGTGCGCGCGACCCGCGCCCCGCCCCCGGAGCCGAAGACCTCCAGACGGTGCTCCTTGCCCTCCGCGGTGCAGTGCGGGCACGCCAGGTAGGCCATGTTCTCCACCACGCCCACCACGCGCTGGTGCATCATCGAGGCCATCGTGCCGGCACGCTCGGCCACCTCGGCCGCCGCCTCCTGCGGGGTGGTGACCACGACGACCTCGGCGTTGGGCAGGTGCTGCCCCAGCGAGATGGCCACGTCGCCGGTGCCCGGGGGCAGGTCGAGCAGCAGGACGTCGAGGTCGCCCCAGTAGACGTCCGCGAGCATCTGGACCAGCGCGCGGTCGAGCATCGGGCCGCGCCAGGCCACGACCTGGTCGCGGCGGGGCTTGAGCATCCCGATGGAGATCACCGAGACCCCCGAGGGCGTGGGGACCGGCATGATCAGGTCGTCGACCTGGGTCGGGCGGGCGTCGGCGACGCCGAGCATCGCGGGCACGGAGTGGCCGTAGATGTCCGCGTCCACGACGCCGACCTTGAGGCCCTGGCCGGCCAGCGCCAGGGCGAGGTTGACGGTGACCGACGACTTGCCGACGCCGCCCTTGCCGCTGGCGATCGCGTAGACCTTGGTGAGCGAGCCCGGCTGGGCGAAGGGGATCTCGCGCTGTGCCTGGCCGCCGCGGAGGGTCTCCCCGAGCTCGCTGCGCTGCTCGGGCGACATCACACCCAGCGTCAGGTTCACACCGGTCACCCCGGGGACCGCCGTGACGGCGGCCGTGACGTCACGGTTGATGGTGTCCTTGAGCGGGCAGCCGGCCACGGTCAGGAGCACCGTCACCGCGACCGATCCGTCCGCCCCGACCTCGACGGAGTCGACCATGCCGAGGTCGGTGATGGGCCGCTTGATCTCGGGGTCCTGGACGGTCGCCAGGGCGGCGTTGACCTGCTCGAGGGTGGGGGTGCTCATGGGAGTCAAGGGTAGTTCGTCCCCGGTGGCCGCGGGTCGTCGCCCGTCCGCTCCTCGTCGGCCCGCTCGCGCTGGAGGTCCCCGAGGAGCTGGCGCAGCTCGGAGCGCATGAAGTCGCGGGTCGCGACCTCGCCCACCGACATCCGCAGCCAGGCGATCTCGCGGGAGAGGAACTCCATGTCGGCCTGCGACTGCGCGTTGACCCGGCGGTCCTGCTCGGCGAGCACCTTGTCGCGGTTCTCCTGCCGGTTCTGGGCGAGCAGGATGAGGGGGGCGGCGTAGGACGCCTGCAGGCTGAGCATCAGGGTCAGGAAGATGAAGGGGTAGTCGTCCCAGCGCATCCCCTGGGGGGCGAGCAGGTTCCAGGCGATCCAGATCACCACGAAGGCGGTCATGTAGATCAGGAAGCGCGCGGTGCCCATGAACCGGGCGAACTGCTCGGCGAAGACCCCGAAGGTGTCGGAGTCGTAGGACCGGCGGGGCCGGCGTCCGCGCCGGCCCTCGAGGGGGGTGTCGAGTCGGGACTGGGTCCCGCGGGTGTCGCTCATCGCCGTACCGCCCTGTCGCGCCAGTTCTCCGGGAGCATGTGGTCGAGCAGGTCGTCCACGGTGACGGCGCCGAGGAGCCGGCCCTCCTCGTCGACGACCGGCGCCGCGACGAGGTTGTAGGTGGCCAGGTGTGCCGCCACGTCCTCGATCCGTGCCTCGGGGGCGAGCGGGTCGAGCGAGTCGTCGACCGCGGCCGCCACCAGGGTCGACGGTGGCTCGCGGAGCAGCCGCTGGATGTGCGCGGCACCCAGCAGCCGGCCCGTGGGCGTCTCCAGGGGCGGGCGGCAGACGAAGACCAGGGCTGCGAGCGAGGGGGTGAGGTCCGGGTTCCGCACGTGGGCCAGGGCGTCCGCGATGGTCGCGCTGGGCGGCAGGATCACCGGCTCGGGCGTCATCATGCCGCCCGCGGTCTGCTCGGCGTAGGAGAGCATCCGCTTGACGTCCTCGGCCTCCTCGGGCTCCATCAGGGCCAGCAGCGTGGCCGCGGTCTCCGGCGGGAGGTCGGCGATCAGGTCGGCGGCGTCGTCGGCCGACATCTCCTCCAGCACGTCCGCGGCGCGCTGCGAGGTCAGTCGCTCCAGGATCTGGACCTGGTCCTCGTCGGGCATCTCCTCCAGCACGTCGGCGAGGCGCTCGTCGTCCATCGCCGCCACCACCGCGGAGCGCCGCTCCTCGGGGAGGTCGTGGATCGCGTGGGCCGCGTCGGCCGCGCGCATCTCCGAGATCGCCGCGATCAGGTGGGTCGCGGGCTGGGTGTCCTGCCGGTGGGTGAGCCCGACGACGTCGCGCCAGTCGACGATGTAGGTCTGGCCGCGGCGCCGGAAGCCGCGCGACGGCTCGCGGACCGCGACCCGGCTCAGCACCCAGTCGCGGGTCCGCGCCTGCTCCATCGCGACGTCGTAGACCACGCCCTCGACCCCGGTGGGGGTGACCCGCACCGTCCTGTCCAGGATCTGCGCGATCGCCAGGGTCTCGGTGGCCCGCTGCTCGAAGCGCCGCATGTTGAGCAGGCCGGTGGTGTGCACCCGGCCGGCGTCGATGTGGGTGACCCGGGTCATCGGCACGAAGATGCGCCGCCTGCCGAACACCTCGGCCACCAGGCCGAGCACGCGCGGGGGGCTCGCCTCGGTGCGCATGGCCACGACCACGTCGCGCACCTTGCCGACCTGGTCACCCTGGGGGTCGAAGATCGGCAGGCCGACGAGTCGGGCCACGTAGACGCGGCTGGGGGCGGTGCTCACCCGGGTCACGCTACCGGCGACGGGCCAGCGGACCGGTGAACCCGGGGGGAGCGTCGAGCACGGGCTAGGCTGAGGCCATGCGATCCGCGGTCTCCAGCACACCCGTCCGCACCCGTCGCACGCGGGCGGTGGCGTTGCTGCCTGTCCTGCTCCTCACGGTCCTGGCCGGCTGCGGGGACGAGACGGACGACCCCGGCGCGGCCACCCCCGCCCCGTCGCCGAGCGCCTCCGGGACGCCCGGCGGGGAGCCGAGCGCCTCCGCGGACCCCAGCGCTCCCGACTGCGACGAGGTCTGGGTCGAGGGCGCCTCGATCCCGGCCGACTACGCCGGCTGCAACGCCGAGGGCGCCTTCGTCGAGAAGGACGTGCTCTCCTGCTCCTCCGGCCAGTACCTCGCCCGCCACGACGACCGCTACTTCGGGGTGCTGGGCGGCAAGGTCCGCGTCGCGAAGTCGACCCTGGCCGAGGACGGCGGGTACCGTGCCTCGGTCGCCAAGTGCCGGGGCTGACCCCAGGCCGGCCGAGGACCCTGATCCGCGGCACTCCAGACATCACGTAGCTCCCGAGAGGAACCCGATGCTCCACCGTCGGTCGATCGCGGCCTTCACCGTGGCCGTGGCACTGTGCCTGACCTTCGCCGCGCCCGGCGTGGCCCTGCCCGGTCAGGGCGTCCAGCAGGGTGCCGTCGCCACGGGTGCCTCCGTCCAGGCGTCCGGGACCCTCGCGGCGGCGCCGTCGGCGGTGATGGCGCGCAAGCAGCTGAAGAAGCGCGACAAGAAGAAGTGGCGGCGTACCTTCAAGCCGAGCGCCGGTGTGACCTTCAACACCGCGATCGGCAAGGGCGGGGACCAGCACCGCATCAACCGCAAGATCATCAACCTGATCGACGGCTCGCGCAGCGGCACCCGGATCCGGATCATGAGCTGGAACGTCATGTCCCGCCCGGTGACCCGCGCCCTGCTGAAGGCCCAGAAGCGGGGCGCCCTCCTCTACGTGCTGATGGCGGAGGAGAACGCCGAGGCGATCGACAACGAGGTGTGGCTCGAGCTCATCCACGGGATGAACGCCATCAACGCCGTCAAGCCCGCCAACAAGCAGAGCTGGGCCAAGACCTGCGTGGCCTCGTGCCGCGGCGAGGGCGGCCAGGCGCACAGCAAGTTCTTCCTCTTCAGCAAGGTCGGCCGGGCCAAGAACGTCTTCGTCCAGGGCTCCGCCAACCTGACCCACGCCGCTGCGGTCAACCAGTGGAACGACATCTACACCTCGGTCAACCGCCGGCGGCCCTACCAGTTCGCCAAGCAGATCTTCGACGAGATGGCCAACGACGTGCCCGTCGCCAACCCCTACCGGGAGTGGAAGGGCAAGGACAGCCACCTGATCTTCCACCCGCTGATCGGGCCCGACGCCAAGGACCCGGTGCTGCGGCTGCTGCGGATGACCAAGTGCCGCGGCGCCAAGAACACCGCCAACGGCCGGACCCAGATCCGGATCGCGCCCGACGTGATCCGCAACGCGCGCGGGATGCGGATCGCCACCAAGCTGCGCAGCCTCTGGGAACAGGGCTGCGACATCCGGATCGGCTACACGATCAAGGGCGTCGACGTGGGCCACGTGCTGCGCGACAAGGGTGGGCGCGGCCCGATCCCGATGCGCCACCTGGTGGTCGACCGCAACGGTGACGGCGAGTTCGACAAGTACTTCCACCTCAAGGCGATGTCGATCATCGGCCACGTGAAGAAGAAGAAGAACAACTACGTGGTGCTCAACGGCTCGGCCAACTGGTCGGGCATGGGCGCCGCCTCTGACGAGAACGTCGGGATCTACTGGGACAAGAAGCTCACCAAGCAGTACGCCGAGCACATCGACTACTGGTTCGAGAACTTCCCGGACAGCTCGCGCCGCCGTGACGTGACCGCCGGCGACGGCGCCGCCGCGCGGTTCGACACCAGCCCGATCCACACCCCGGACATGCTGCTCTCCGCGGACGACGAGCTGGTGCCCGGCGTGGACCCCTACGCCAAGATGGACCTGGACTGACCGCCGGATGGTCGTGACGCAGCAGGGGGAGGATGCCCCGCGCGTCATCACGGTCGACGAGACCGGGCTGACGCTCATCGCCTCCCGGGACCGCGCCGTGGACGTGCTCTTCGGCGAGCAGCGGGTCTGGTCCTTCTGGGTCCTGCGCGACACCGAGGCGAGCGGCGCGCGGGGCCGGCGACGGCAGGTCGAGTGGCCGGCGCCCCTGCAGAAGTTCCTCGAGGGGCGGACCGTGCTGACGGTGCGCGACTCCGCCACCGCCGAGGTGCTCTGGCGCCAGGAGATGGCCTTCGGCACCTCCGAGGAGTCGATCCGCGTGGTCAACCGCCGCGGCGCCGCGGTGGGGATGGACAAGTCCGGGCGGCTGGTCCCCACCTTCGACAGCCGCAGCGGCTCCGACATCGAGGCACTCGTCGACGCCACCGAGGAGGTGCTGCGGGTCCTCGCGGCCGCCGGCGCCGAGCCGTTCCTCGCCTACGGCACCCTGCTCGGCGCCGTCCGCGAGGGTCGGGTGCTGGGCCACGACTCGGACGCCGACGTCGCCTACGTCAGCCGCTACCGCGACCCCGTCGACGTCTGCCGCGAGTCGTTCCGCCTCCAGCGGGAGGTGGTCGCGCTCGGCTACGCCACCCAGCGCTACAGCGGCGCCGCGTTCAAGATCGAGGTCCCGGAGGGCGACTCGGTCCGGGGGCTCGACGTCTTCGGCGGGTTCTTCACCGGCGGCCGCCTCTATCTGATGGGCGAGGTGGGGGTCGAGTTCGAGGAGGAGTGGATCCACCCGCTCGGCACCGCGACCCTGGAGGGCCGGTCGCTGCCGGTGCCGGCCCGGCCCGGGAAGCTCCTCGAGGCGATGTACGGCCCGGCCTGGCAGGTCCCCGACCCCGCCTTCCAGTTCACCACCCCGGAACGCACCTCGCGGGCGCTCAACGACTGGTTCCGCGGCCTGCGGGTCAACGAGAAGCAGTGGCAGCGGCGCTACCTGCGCCGGTTCGACGAGGCGCCGAAGCCGCGCGCCTCCAAGGCCGCCCGGATGGCGGCCCGGGAGGCCGCCGAACGTGGCGCCCAGGTGCTCGACGTGGGAGCCGGCTCGGGCCGCGACGCGCTCTGGCTCGCCCGCGAAGGGCTGGAGGTGCTCGCCTACGACTACGTGCCCGAGCTGCTGGAGCAGGCCGAGGAGCTCGCGGCGGACTACGCCGGGTCCTTCTCGGCCGGCTACCTCAACCTGGCCGAGCTGCGCTCGGTGCTCTCCGAGGGAGCCGCCCTGGCCCGCGACCCGCGACCCCGCGTGGTGCTGGCCAGGAACCTGCTCGACGCCGTCGACCCGTTCGCCCGGGAGACCTTCGCCCGGTTCTGCTCCATGTCGCTGAGGACCGGCGGCGTGGTGGTCGCGGAGTTCCACGTCGGGGAGTCCTCGGTCGAGCGCGAGTGGCGGATCGGCCGGGTGGATCCCGAGGTCGTCGCGGAGCAGTGGCGCGCCTGGGGCGCCACCGAGGTGACCTGGGAGCAGAACGTCCGCGGAGGCGAGGACGGCCGCGTGGACCGACTCGTGGCAGAGTGGGGCCCGTGAACGTGATGGACGCGGTGCGCGGCACCAGGATCGCCGAGCTGGAGCGCAGGGTCGCCGACCTCGAGGCCGACCTCGCGGAGCTCCGCCAGCACAACGTGCGACTGGCCGAGCTGACCGACCTGGTGCAGGAGCTCCTCATCCCGATGGCGAGCCGCGACGAGCAGCGGATCTCCGAGGCGATCGCCCGGTTCAACGAGAGCCTGTAGTGGTCGAGCGGGTCCTCCTCCACATCGGACTGCCCAAGACCGCGACGTCCTACCTGCAGACGATCATCTGGAGCAACCGCGACGCCCTGCGCGCCGCGGGTGTGGTGGTGCCGGGGCGGGAGCGCCGCGACCACCTCTGGGCCTCCCGCGTGGTGCGCGAGGACCCGCACCTGCACCGGCACCCCGAGCACCACGCCACCTCCTGGGAGCGGATCCGCACCGAGCTGGCCGCGGCGGACGGGACGGGCCTGGTCAGCCACGAGTTCTTCGCCGCCGCCTCGCCCCGGCAGGCGCGCGCCGCGGTCGAGGCCCTCGCCCCGGCCGAGGTGCACGTGGTGGTCACCGCCCGGGAGCCTCTCGGGCTCTTCACCGCCAGCTGGCAGGAGAGCCTGAAGAACGGCGGCACCGTCGCGATGGCCGACTACGGCCGCTCGGAGTCGCGGAGCCCGGAGGCGATCTGGGACTGGCGCACCCTCGATCTCGCGCTGGTCCTGCGCCGGTGGGGCAAGGCCGTGCCGCCCGAGCGGATCCACGTGCTGCCGCTGGACCCGCAGGCGCCGCGGGAGGAGATCTGGCACCGCTTCGCCGGCCTGCTCGGCGTGCGCCCCGACGCCTTCGACCTCTCCGCCTCCTTCCCCAACGCCTCGATGGGCGTCGTCGAGGCCGAGACGCTGCGGCGGGTCAACCTCTCGCTGCGCGACTCCGACCACCCCTTCGACCGCGCCTTCGACAAGGGCGTCTACCTGCGCACGTTCCTGGCCGACGAGCGGCTGGTCCCGCGGGCCGGGGAGCGCTTCTGGCCCGAGCCCGACCAGGTCGAGGACTGCCGGGCGCGGGGGAGACGGGCGGTCGAGCTGCTCACCGACGGCGGGTTCGCCGTGCACGGGCGGGTGGAGCACCTGCTGGTGCCCGACGAGCTGCCCGAGCGCCGGGTGCCGGCCTCGGTGACCGACAGCGAGGTAGCCCAGGTCGCCGTCGACCTGGTGGGCAGGCTGCTCGACGACGTACGGCGCCTGCGCGCGCCCGGCGACGGGGCGGACCCGGCCGGCTCGGCCGCGCCGTCCGCGGGGTCGGCCCGCCCGCGCGGCCGCGCGGTGCTCGCGGGCGGCCTGCGGCGCCTCCTGCGGCGGGGAGGCGGCTCAGTCGGGGAGACGGCGCCGGGTCGTCCGGCGCGCCCAGCGGGCGCGTCCTGAGCGCAGGCCGCCGCGCTCCCGCTCCCGCTCGCCCGGCTGCTGCGCCTCGGCGTTGAGCCAGCCCTTGGGCTCGGCCGCGAGGCGCTGGAGCCCCGCGAGGAGGGCGGCGCGCTGCTGGCCCTGGAGCGGCTGGGGCCGGTGGGTGCCCTCGGCCGGGTCGACCCGGACCAGGAGCCCGAGCTCGGAGAGGGTCTCCACGTGGTCGCGGGTGGTGGCCTCGTAGAGGCGGCGCAGGTGCCGCTCGGCCACCTCGGGCGGCAGGTCCTTGGCGACCAGGGTGCGCAGCGCCTCGGCGAGCGGGGCGCGGTTGGGCCGGAAGCCCGCCGGTCCGGCGCCCACCATCGCCGTCCACTTGCGGACGAACTCGGCTCCCGAGATCGCGTCGTAGTGCAGGACGCGCAGCGCCGGGTCGGCCGCGCCGTCGACCACCTGGCCCGAGGGCTCGACCGCCTCGTGCAGGGTCAGCCGCAGCCCGGCGGAGGGGCGGACCCCCGACTTGCCCTTCACGTGACCGTGGAAGTAGGAGCCGTTGGTGGGGGCGTCCAGCAGCCCGAGCACGTGGAGCAGGTTGAGGTCGGCGTCGCCCAGCAGGCGTTTGAAGAGGACGGGCCGGCCGGCCGGATCGGGCTCGCTGACCGCCTCCAGGGGGGTGAGCCAGGCGGCGCCGGTGCTCGGCGGCAGCGCGTCGAGGACCGCCCGGTCCCCGGCGAAGACCTCGTCGCCGTCCAGGTGGAAGACCCAGGAGGCCCACGGCTGGTCGGCGAGCGCGTGCACCACGGCGTTGGCGTTGATCCGCTGGCGCACGTTGAGGCTCTTGGGGCGCTTGCCCTGCCACCACTGCCGCCCGGCCGGGGCGACCGTGACCTGGGGCACCGAGGCGAGCCAGGCGCGGACCTCGTCCTGCCGGTCGGCCTTCGGGGCGTCCAGGAAGACCACCATGTGGTCCACGCCCATCGCCAGGTTGGCGCGGACGAAGTGCTCGACGTTGCCGGGGCTGTCGAGGATGGTGGAGACCGTCATGAGCATGTGTGGAGGGTAGCCAAGGACGACCTGCGAGGGGTCCTCCCGGGCCCCCGCCGCGACTGGGTGCCCGCCGCCCGGCGCTGTGTAAACTCCGCGCATGCCCGATCCGAGCCACAAGGCCCGTGGGGGTGGGAACAGGGTCCTGGTGGCGGGCTTCTTGGCCGTGTGCCTGCTGGCAGTCGTCGTCCTGGCTGCGGTCCTCGCGGAGGAGCGTGGCGCCTCGCCCGCGGCCGCCCCGACGCCCGCCGTCCAGGTCGAAGCGCCCCTGGACGCCTCGGCCTACCGGTCGGTCAAGGGCGACGGCGCGCTGCGGCCAGCGGCGGCCCGGAGGATCGCGAAGGCCCGCAAGGCCTACCGGCGCACGGCCGACCTGATGCGGTTCGACACCGGTCCCCGGCCCTGGCGCAAGGTCTGGACGCCGGCCCAGCTCGCCGAGCGGAAGGCCGCCCGCGAGGCGAAGAAGGAGCGGATCCGGGCCCGCCGCGAGCGCAAGAAGATGCAGGGCGCGCCGTTCACGATGGTGGTGGGCAGCTTCAACGTCCTGGGGAGCCAGCACACCGCACCCGGCGGGGAGCGGCGCAGGTTCCCCCCGGCCTCGGTGCGCAACGGCCAGGCGGTGGGCTACATCCGCGGCCACGGCGTCGACGTGCTCGGCACCCAGGAGCTCCAGGACGACCAGCTGCGCGCCCTGCAGGCGATGACGGGCATGGCGGCCTACCCCGGTTTCGAGTGGGGGGTCAAGGAGACCGACAACTCGATCCTCTGGGACCCGGCGAAGTTCGAGTTCCTGTCGGGGGAGAGCTACACGATCACCTTCGTGGGACGGCCCCGGCCCCAGCCCATCGTCAAGCTGAGGCACAAGCTGACCGGGCAGCAGTTCTACGTCGTCAACACCCACCCCTCGCCGGGGCAGGGCAACGCGCTCGGCGAGCGGCGGCGCGCCCAGGCCACCACGGTCGGGGTGGTCAACCGGCTCAAGGCCGACGGGATCCCGATCATCCTCACCGGCGACATGAACGACCGCCAGGAGTTCTACTGCCAGGTCGTGGGCCCGGCGGGGATGACCACCCCGCAGGGCGGCTCCTACGCCGGCGGCTCCTGCCATCCCCCGGGCGGGCACCTCGCCGTCGACTGGGTGGCCGGCACCGGGGTGACCTGGAGCAACTACCGGATGGACACCTCCCCGGTGGCCCGCCGGGTCAGCGACCACTTCTTCATCAGCGCCACCGCCCACGTGGACTGAGGCCGCGACTTCACCGATCCGCCCGGGCCCGAGGCATGCTGGAGGGGACGACCCTGGGAGGGGCCGGCGAATTCCACCGGTGGAATTCGCCCGAAGGGGTTCCCTGGGGTTGTTGTGACTGGTGTGATGTGTGTGACTCGGGGCTGAGCGCCCCGACCTCGTCCCGAGCAGCAAGGAGCGCCCTGTGATTCCCGCCCCCCTCTCCCGCACGCCTCGTCGTCGCCGATCCCGTGGAGCGACCGCGGCGGCCGGAGTGCTGGCGCTGACGGCAGGGACCCTCGGCGTGACCGGGCTCGGCGCCGCGGGCGCCGGTGCGTCCGCCGGGACGCCGCTGGCCTCGGTCAACATGCCGACCCCCACGCTGACGCCGACCCCCACCCTGACGCCGACCCCCACCGTCACGCCGACGCCGACGCCGACCGTGCCGGTCCCGACGCCGACGCCGACCCCCACCGTCACGCCGACGCCGACCCCGACGCCGACGGAGCCGCCGGTGCCCGCCCCCGAGCCGACCTTCCCTCCCTCGGTGACCGGCTCCGACCTGACGGTCGTCCAGGCCAACCTCGAGTCGCCGCAGTCGGTGGTGGGGTTCCAGGCGGACGTCGTCAGCGTCCGGGCCCAGGCCCCCGACCTGATCACCTACAACGAGGTGGCCTTCCGCCAGGACGTCAACCTCGCGCCGCCGCCGGGCTACGCGATGTTCCGCACCCCCGGCCAGTACACCGGAGCCACCCCCGTGGCCTGGCGGACCGACAAGTGGAGCCCCCTCCTCCAGGGCACCGAGATCCTCTCCGACCACCGCGGCATCCCCAAGGGCAAGCAGACCGAGCTCGGTCGCCGCTCGGCCAACTGGGTGACGCTCCAGTCGCCCGAGGGGCGCGTCCTCTCCCTGGTCTCGGCCCACCTCGCCCCCAAGACCAAGGGCATGCCCGACGTGCGGCGTCCGGGCCTGGTTGCCCTCTCCGCACTGGTCGACAAGCTCGACGACCACGGCCCGGTCCTGGTGGGCGGTGACTTCAACATGCACCACCTCGGCTCCGACTACGCCGCCGACCTGCTGACCCAGGCCGGCCTGGTGCCGACCTACGACCTCCTCGGCACCCGCTTCCCGACCTACGACGGCAAGGGCGCCATCATCGACTACATCTTCCTCAAGGGCACCGACCAGCTGAAGGCCGACGTCCACTACCCGCTCGAGCTCAACTCGGACCACAAGGCGGTCGTCGCCGGGTTCAGCTGGACCGTGGACGCCGCCGGGCTGGTCACCACGGTGCAGAACGACCTCTCCGGCTACGCCTCGCAGCGCCGCGCGGTGCTCAACGCCCTGCAGAAGCCGCTCGCCGAGGCCAAGCCCGGGGACAAGATCCAGATGGCCACCACCCGCCTGGCGCTGCCGGCGCTCTACCGCGAGCTGCTCAAGGCCGGGGAGCGTGGCGTCAAGGTCCAGCTGACCACCCGCTCGGGGACGCTCACCCCGCAGGAGCGCAAGCTCAAGAAGGCGTTCGCCAAGACGAACGGGTCCTGGGTGCGCCGGTGCGGCAAGACCTGCAGCAAGAAGTGGTCCAAGCTGGCCCGCCCCACGACGCTGGTCCTGGTCCGCAACGGCAACAAGCCGGCGCTGCGGCTCGACGTCAACCGTCAGCTGCGCAAGTCGATCATCCGGCGTCAGACCCGGCTCTCGGAGAGCCGTGGCCCGCTCAACCTCCAGCAGGCGGGCGAGATCTTCCGCGACCTGCGCTGACCGGCCGGGCCGGCACCTCGTGCCACGGGCACGCCTTCCCCCGGGAGGGCGTGCCCGTCACGCGTGCACCGGGCGGGAGGGCGGGAAGGGTCGGTTAGCATCTGCGCGACGCACCCCCCGACGAACGGAGTGACCCGCATGCCTCGCCTCTGCCAGACCGAGGACCTCACCGAGGACCAGACCGAGATCCTCAAGGCAGTGCGGACCTTCGTGGAGGAGAAGATCCTCCCGGTGGCCACCGAGCTCGAGCACGCCGACGAGTACCCCACCGAGATCGTCGAGGGCCTCAAGGAGCTCGGCATCTTCGGGCTGATGATCCCCGAGGAGTACGACGGTCTCGGCGAGTCGCTGCTCACCTACGCGCTGTGCGTGGAGGAGATCGCCCGCGGCTGGATGAGCGTCTCGGGCGTCATCAACACCCACTTCATCGTGGCCTACATGCTGATGAAGCACGGCACCGAGGAGCAGAAGCGCAAGTACCTGCCCCGGATGGCGACCGGCGAGGTCCGCGGCGCCTTCTCGATGTCCGAGCCGTCGCTGGGCTCCGACGTCTCCGCGATCTCGACCAAGGCCACGAAGACGGACGAGGGCTACGAGATCACCGGCCAGAAGATGTGGCTGACCAACGGTGGCTCCTCGACCCTGGTCGCCGTGCTGGTCAAGACCGACGAGGGTGCCGACTCGGTCTACAAGAACATGACCACCTTCCTCGTCGAGAAGGAGCCGGGCTTCGGCGAGACCGCCCAGGGCGTGACCGTGCCGGGCAAGATCGACAAGATGGGCTACAAGGGCATCGACACCACGGAGATGATCTTCGAGGGCCACAAGATCTCCGCCGACCAGATCCTCGGCGGGGAGCCCGGCAAGGGCTTCTACCAGATGATGGACGGCGTCGAGGTCGGCCGGGTCAACGTCGCCGCCCGCGCCTGCGGCATCGCCAACCGGGCCTTCGAGCTCGGGGTCGCCTACGCCCAGCAGCGCGAGACCTTCGGCAAGCCGATCGCCGAGCACCAGGCGATCCTCTTCCGGATCGCGGAGATGGCGACCAAGGTCGAGACCGCCCACGCGATGATGGTCAAGGCCGCGCGCAAGAAGGACTCGGGCCAGCGCAACGACGTCGAGGCCGGCATGGCCAAGATGCTCGCCTCGGAGTACTGCAACGAGGTGGTCGAGGCCTCCTTCCGCATCCACGGCGGCTACGGCTACTCCAAGGAGTACGAGATCGAGCGTCTCTACCGGGAGGCGGCCTTCATGCTGATCGGTGAGGGGACCTCCGACATCCAGAAGATGATCATCGGGCGGAGCATGCTCAAGGAGTACAAGCTCCGCTGACCTAGGATCACCACCATGCCGGGCCGTCTCGTCCTCCACGTCGGAGCCATGAAGTCCGGCACGACGTTCATCCAGTCGCGCCTCTTCGCCAACAAGGCGATGCTGCGCAGTCGGGGTGTGCTCGTGCCGGGCCGCGAGTGGCTCAGCCAGGTCTATGCCGTCAAGCACCTCCTGGAGGGGCAGGGGCGGATGTGGGACAAGCACGCCGCCAAGGTCTCGGAGCACCCCGGCACCTCGGTGATCTCCATGGAGTACCTCGGTCCCGCCAGGCCGGCGGCGGCCCGGCGGGTCCGGGAGACGGTCGCGGGCGAGATCGAGGTGGTGATCACCGCCCGCGACCTCAACCGCTCCATCGCCGCGATGTGGCAGGAGACCCTGCAGAACGGTCGCACCTGGACCTGGCAGGAGTACCTCGCCGGGATCGTGGCGATGCGCCCCGGGCACCGCGACCCGGCTGCGCCCGTGGACGAGGCCGGGCGGACCTTCTGGCGCCAGCAGAACCTGGTCCGGATGGCGCGCACCTGGGGTGAGGCGGTGGGTCCCGAGAACGTGACCCTGCTGACGCTGCCGCACCCCGGGGCCCCGCGCAACCTGCTCTGGGAGCGGTTCGCCTCGGTGCTGGGGACCGACCCCGACGGGTTCGCCCCCGCCCCCACCCAGAACGAGTCGCTGGGCGCGGCCTCCGCGCAGGTGATGCGCCGGCTCAACGAGCTGCTGGACGCCCACGACCTGCCCTTCCCGGCCGGGACGCCGTTCCGCAAGGGCCTGCTCTCCAAGACGATCCTGGCCGGCCGCAAGTCGGCCGAGCCCTCCATCGGTCTCCCGGTGGCTCCCTGGGTGCGCGAGCACGCCCAGGAGATGGTCCAGGGCCTCCAGGGTCTCGGCGTCCGGCTGGTGGGGGACTGGTCCGAGCTGGAGCCGGTGGAGGTGCCAGGCATCGACCCCGCGACCGTCCCCGAGGCCGAGGTGACCGAGGCCGCGCTGGTCGGGCTGGCCGGTCTGCTCGCCGACGTGATCCGTCGCGACGAGGAGGAGCGGGCGCAGGCGCGGGCCGCGGCCGCGGCGGCGGGCTGACCCGGAAACCCGGCTGACGTGCTGGGCGGCCCGTGGCACAGTGGGGACCTCGGCCACTCACCCGCCCACCACAGAACGGAGCTGTCATGGACAACGACGACCTCAAGGCCAAGATGCGTGAGGCGCTGGACAAGAAGAACTCCCACGAGCGCGGCGTGCACCAGGACGGCCCCGTCCACGAGAAGGCGCACGGCCCCGAGGTGAGCGGCGGCGCGGCCCCCAAGATGCATCGCCGCAAGGCCGGCGGAGGCGGCGCCTGACCCGGTCCCGGGCAGGGGTGGGCAGGCGTCCGGGAGAGCGGGCGGATGGGGCAGGATGTGCCCCATGAGCCACAGCAAGACCAACCCGGGCAACTTCTTCGAGGACTTCCGCCTCGGCCAGGTCATCGAGCACGCCACCCCGCGCACCCTCACCGAGGGTGATCGCGCCCTCTACGGCGCGATCTACCCCACCCGCTTCGCCGTCGCCTCGTCGGCGGAGTTCGCTGCCTCGGTCGGTCTCTCCGCGCACCCGGTGGAGGAGCTCATCGGCTTCCACGTCGCCTTCGGCAAGACCGTGCCCGACGTGTCGCTCAACGCGGTGGCGAACCTGGGCTACGCCGAGTGCCGGTTCCACCGTCCGCTGGTGCCCGGCGACACGCTGCGGACCCGGTCGGAGGTGATCGGCCTCAAGCAGAACTCCAACGGCCGCACCGGCGTGGTCTGGGTCCGGTCCACCGCGACCGACCAGCACGGCGAGACGGCGCTGGAGTGGGCGCGCTGGGTGATGGTGCACAAGCGCGACACCGAGGCACCGGCGCCCGAGACGGTGGTCCCCGAGCTCGCCACCGTGGTGGAGCCCGGCTCGCTGGTGGTGCCCGCCGGCCTGGACTTCACGCAGTACGACACCGTCGCGGCGGGGGAGCCGCACCGCCTCGGGGACTACGAGGTGGGGGAGCGGATCGACCACGTCGACGGGGTCACCCTCACCGACGCCGAGCACATGATGGCCACCCGGCTGTGGCAGAACACCGCCAAGGTGCACTTCAACACCGAGGCGCGTCCCGACGGCCGGCGGCTCGTCTACGGCGGGCACATCATCTCCCTGGCCCGGGCGCTCTCCTTCAACGGTCTCGCCAACGCCCAGCTGATCGCGGCCATCAACGGCGGCTCGCACGTCTCGCCCGCCTTCGCCGGCGACACCGTGCACGCCTGGTCCGAGGTGCTCGGCAAGGCCAAGGACCTCGCGCCGGGAGTGGGCGCGCTACGGCTGCGACTGGTCGCGACCCGCGGCCGGGACGAGTCGATGACCCTGCGGGGCGCGGACGGCAAGCATGCCGAGGGCGTCCTGCTGGACCTCGACTACTGGGCCCTCGTCCCGCACTGAGCCGGCCGCCGGCCGGCGCGGGTCACTTCCGGCCGAGGGTCTGCAGCGGCTGGATCAGCCGGTTCGGCACCAGCCGGGTGGCGGCGATGATCGCCTTGTACTGACGCCCGGGGACCGAGAGGACCCGGCCGCGGGCGTGGTCGCGCAGGGCCTGCCGCACCAGGTCGTCGGCGTCGAGCCACATGAAGTCGGGTGCCGAGCCCCGGCCCACGTCCATCCGCTCGTGGAACTCGGTCCTGGTGAAGCCCGGGCACAGGATCGTCACCGTCACCCCGCGCGGCCGGTACTCCGCGGCCGCCCACTCCCCGAACTGGTTGACCCAGGCCTTCGCCGCGGAGTAGGTGCCGCGCGGCAGGAAGGCCGCGACGCTGGAGACGTTGATGATGCCGCCGCGGCGACGCGCGACCATCGCCCCGAGCGCGGCATGGCTGAGCCGCATCACCGCGGTGACCAGCACGTCGAGCATCTCGGTCTCGGCCTCGACCGGGTTGTCCAGGAACCGTCCCTTGAGGCCGAAGCCGGCGTTGTTGACCAGGAGGTCGACCGGGCGGTCCGGGTCGGCCAGCCGCTCCTCCACGCGACGCAGCTGCGCGCGGTCGGCGAGGTCGGCCCGCAGCACCTCCACCGCGACCCCGTAGCGCGCGGCCAGCTCGGAGGCCTCGTCCTCCAGGCGTCCGCCGTCCCGGGCCACGAGCACCAGGTCGTGACCGCCTGCGGCGAGCTGGTGGGCGAAGGCGCGGCCGATGCCCGCGGTGGCGCCGGTGACGAGCGCGGTGGGGGAGGTCATGGCCCCAGCATTGCGGTGTGGCGCGCTTGCAGCAAGCGGCCTCGACACAGGAGGGTCGTGCCATGACGACGACACTCGCGGTAGCGAACCAGAAGGGCGGGGTCGCCAAGACGACGTCCGTCGCCTCGATCGGCGCGGCGCTAGTGGAGGAGGGCCAGTCGGTCCTGCTGGTCGACCTCGATCCCCAGGCCTGCCTGACGTTCTCCCTGGGCGTCGACCCCGAGGACCTCGACCTCTCGGTCCACCACGTGCTGACCAAGGGGACCGCCGCCGCGGAGGTGCTGCTGGAGACCCCCGACGGACCCGACCTGCTGCCGGCCACCATCGAGCTGGCGCGCGCCGAGGCCGACCTGCTCACCCGCACCGGCCGCGAGCAGGCGGTCCGGGCCATGCTGGAGGACCTCGCCCGCGACGGTGCCACCTACGACTGGGTGCTGCTGGACTGCCCGCCGTCGCTGGGCGTGCTGACGGTCGGGGCGCTGACGGCCGCGGACGGCGTGGTGGTGCCGCTGCAGTGCGAGACGCTCTCGCACCGCGGGGTCGGTCAGCTGCTCGACACCGTGCACGACGTACGGCGCTTCACCAACCGCGACCTCGTGGTGTGGGGGGTGCTGCCGACCATGTACGACGGCCGGACCAACCACGCCCGCAAGGTGCTGGAGACGATCGCGCAGACCTACGACCTGGCCGTCATCGAGCCGCCCATCCCCAAGACCATCAAGTTCGCCGAGGCGCCGGCCGCGGGCCGCTCGATCCTGTCGACCGCACGCACCAGCAAGGGCGCGGTGGCCTACCGGGAGGTGGCCAGGAACCTGCTGGCGCGGGCGGAGCGGGAGGCGGCCGGCCGCTGAGCCGCGGCGGCCGCCGGCCCGCCGATCAGTCGCTCGTGGCGCCGGCGGTGGCGCCGTTCTCGCCCGACGTCCCGCCCTCGCGGGAGCCGGAGGGGCGACGACGGCGACGGCGGGTGCGCGCCGGCCTGTCCTCGCCGGAGGCGCCCGCCGCGTCCGCGGCCGGTCCGGTGCCGGCGCTCGCCGCCGGGGTCTCGGCGACGGCGCCCTCGACGGCCTGGCCGTTGCGGCTGCGGGTCCGGGTGCGGTCCCGCTCGCGGCCGCGCTGGCCGCCCTCGCGGGCACTGTCGCGCCCGCCCTCGCGGCGGGAGTCGCGGCCGCCCTGGCGCGGGGCGCGCTCGACCGGGGCGGGGTCGACGATGCGGCCCTTGGTGCCCGGGGCGATGCCCTGGTCCTGGTAGAGGTGCTCGGAGGTGGAGTAGGTCTCCTGCGGGGAGTCGAACGGCAGGTCGAGCGCCTTGTTGATCATCTTCCAGCGGTGCAGGTCCGCCCAGTCGACGAAGGTGATCGCGGTGCCCGTGGCGCCCGCGCGGCCGGTGCGCCCGATCCGGTGGACGTAGGTCTTGTCGTCCTCGGGGCAGGTGTAGTTGATGACGTGCGAGACGCCCGCCACGTCGATGCCGCGCGCGGCGACGTCGGTGGCCACCAGGACCCGGATCTTGTTCTCGCGGAACTTGGTCAGCGCCTTCTCCCGGGCCACCTGGGCCATGTCGCCGTGCAGCGGGCTCGCGGCGAAGCCGCGCTCGGCCAGGTCGTCGGCGACCCGCTGGGCCTGCCGCTTGGTGCGGGTGAAGACGATGATCTTGTCGGCGTCCTCGGCCTGGAGAACCCGGCCGATGATCTCCGGCTTGTCGAGGTCGTGGGCCTGGTAGATGAACTGGGCGGTGGCCGGGACCATCGTGGTGTCGTAGGAGGACTCCGCGCGGATGTTCATCGGGTGGCGCATGTGGGTCCGGGCGAGCGAGACGATGGCGGCCGGCATGGTGGCCGAGAAGAGCATCGTCTGGCGGGTCTCCGGGGTCATCGCCAGCAGGCGCTCCACGTCGGGCAGGAAGCCCAGGTCCAGCATCTCGTCGGCCTCGTCCAGCACCAGCGCGTGCACGTGGGAGAGGTCCAGCGCCCGGCGGTTGGCCAGGTCGATCAGTCGCCCGGGGGTGCCCACGACGATGTCGACGCCGGACTCGAGCGCCTCGAGCTGGGTGTCGTAGCCGACCCCGCCGTAGACGGTGAGGACCCGCAGGCCCACGTCCTTGCTGGCCAGGTGGAGGTCGTTGGAGACCTGCAGGGCCAGCTCGCGGGTGGGCGCCACGATGAGCGCCTGGGGCTTGCCCTGCGGGAGGTCGGAGTAGGCCGGGTCGGTCGGTGCGACGCTGCGCTGCAGCACCGGGATGCCGAAGGCCAGCGTCTTGCCGGTGCCGGTCCGGGCCTGCCCGATCAGGTCGGTGCCCATCAGGGCGACCGACAGGGTCATCTCCTGGATGGCGAAGGGGGTGGTGATGCCGGCGCGCTCGAGCGCGTCGCAGATCCCCGGCAGCACGCCGAGGTCACGGAAGGTGGTCACGTAGTCATTCGCTTTCGTCGGGAGCTCGTTGCACTTGCGGCGGACTCGACGATGCGGCCTGCCGCGCACATGCCGGTGTGCGGCCCCTCGACCGCACACCCTCGCGCACGTCTGCGTGCGCGGATGAGTCCACTGTATCGGTAGGGTTCACGCATGAGTGCATCCCAGGACGACACGTCGCCCCAGGGGGCGTTCGCCGACCCCGACTACCGCGAGGCCGTCGTCGACCTGCTGGGGGCCATCGCCTACGGGGAGCTCTCGGCGTTCGAGCGGCTCGCCGAGGATGCCAAGCTCGCCCCCGACCTCGTCGACAAGGTAGAGATGTCGGCGATGGCGGCCGCCGAGTTCGGCCACCTGGTGGGCCTGCGCGAGCGCCTGGTCGAGCTGGGCGCGGACCCCTACGCCGCGATGGAGCCCTTCCGCACCGCGATCGACGACTTCCACGCCCACACCGCGCCGTCCGACTGGTACGAGGGCCTGATCAAGGCCTACGTCGGCGACGGCCTGGCCGCCGACTTCTACCGGGAGATCGCGGTCTACCTCGACAGCGGGACGCGCGAGCTCATCAACGAGTCGCTGGCCGACGCGGGCCACTCCGACTTCGTCGTCGGGCGCGTCCGCGCCGCCATCGCGCGCGACCCCCGGCTGGGGGGTCGCCTCGCCCTGTGGGGGCGGCGACTGATGGGCGAGGCCCTGACCCAGGGGCAGCGGGTGGCGGCCGAGCGGGACGCGATGACCGCGCTGCTCGCCGGTGGCATCGACCGCCCCGGGCTCGACCTGGCCGCGATCGGGCGCATGTTCACCCGGATCACCGAGCGGCACGCCGCCCGGATGGCCGAGCTGGGCCTGGACGCCTGAGCGACCGGGCGACGTCGCGTCGGCTCAGCGGAAGCCGACGGTCCCGGTGACCCCGCCGCCGAGCTCCACGTAGGCGATCTGCGAGCCGGGGACCAGCACCCGCCGGCCCTTGGCGTCGGTCAGCGAGACCGGCGAGCCGTCGCTGATCGCCGTGCTGACCATCTTCTCCACCTCGTCCTGGGCGAGGTCCACGTCGACCACGATCTCGCGCGGGGCGTGCTGGATGCCGATCTTGACCTCCATGGAGGCCTCCTTCTCGAGTCGGGGGAGTCGCGCTGCTGCGCGACCTCAATGTTCCTTCGGGTAGCCGCTGATGCCGCGCCACCCGAGGGCGGCGACGAGCGCGGCTGCGTCCTTCTGGCTGATGGTGTCGCTCTGGTCGCCGTTCGCGGTGTCAGCCAGCCAGAACCTCGCGCTGACCTGTCCCATTCCCACCAGCGCCACCGCGAGCAGCATGCAGGCGCGCATCGGCAGGCCGGTGTCCTTCTGGATCACCAGGGCGATGCTGGAGGCCGCGTCCTCGGTGACCCGCTCGACGCGCTCGCGCACCGCGGCGTCGTTGGTGAGGTCGGACTCGAAGACCAGGCGGAACGCCCCGGTGTCGTTGGCGACGTAGGAGTAGAACGCGGCGATGGCGTCCGCGACGCGCTGCTTGTTGTCCTGGGTGGAGGCCATGGCCTCGCGGATCTTCTCGGTGATGGCGTTGCAGGAGTCGTCGAGCAGCGCCATGTAGAGCTCGAGCTTGCCGGGGAAGTGCTGGTAGAGCACGGGCTTGGAGACACCGGCCCGCTCGGCGATGTCGTCCATGGCCGCGGCGTGGTAGCCGTGGGCGACGAAGACCTCCAGCGCCGAGTCCAGCAGCTGGGCCCGTCGCTCGCGCCGGGGCATCCGAGCACCCCGAGGGCGCCCCTCCGTGTCGTACCTGTCAGTGCTCACCGGCTCCTCCGTCTCACGCGGCGCAGCCTATCCCCCCACGCAGGGCCCACCGCCGATCGGCCGGGGTGTCGACCTGTCTACGCGCCGGGGCTACTGAGCAGTACCCTGCGTCCGGATGCCGGGACCGGGGTGCCCCGTCGGTGCCCGGAACCGACGATGGGAACACAGAGAAGGGGCCCGGCGTTGAGCCGAGAGTCCGTCCCCCCCCGTGATCCGCAGGAGTATGTCGTGTCGTTCCCCGCGCTCGTCGAGCCCGCCGCCGAGCTGACCGTCGACGAGGTGCGCCGCTACAGCCGCCACCTCATCATCCCCGACGTCGGCATGACCGGGCAGAAGCGCCTCAAGAACGCCAAGGTGCTGGTGATCGGTGCCGGTGGCCTCGGCTCCCCGGCGCTGCTCTACCTCGCGGCCGCCGGCGTCGGCACCCTCGGCATCGCCGAGTTCGACGAGGTGGACGAGTCCAACCTCCAGCGCCAGGTGATCCACGGCCAGTCCGACGTGGGGCGACCCAAGGCGCAGTCCGCGCGGGACTCCGTCAAGGAGGTCAACCCGCTGGTCGAGGTCGTGCTCCACGAGGGCCGGCTCGACAACGACAACGTGATGGACGTCTTCGCCGGCTACGACCTGATCGTCGACGGGACGGACAACTTCGCGACCCGCTACATGGTCAACGACGCCGCCTACTTCCTGAAGATCCCCTACGTGTGGGGCTCGATCTACCGCTTCGACGGGCAGGCGTCGGTCTTCGCGCCCTCCATGGCCGACGACGCGCCGTGCTACCGCTGCCTCTACCCGGAGCCGCCGCCGCCCGGGATGGTCCCCTCGTGCGCCGAGGGCGGCGTGCTGGGCGTGCTGTGCGCCTCGATCGGCTCGATCCAGGTCAACGAGGCCATCAAGCTGCTCACCGGCATCGGCGACCCGCTGGTGGGCAAGCTGATGATCTACGACGCCCTCGAGATGGAGTACCGCAAGCTCAAGGTGCGCAAGGACCCGAACTGCGCGCTGTGCGGCGACTCCCCGACCGTCGAAGGGCTCATCGACTACGACGCGTTCTGCGGTGCGGTCTCCGACGAGGCCGCCGACGCGGCCGCCGGCTCCACCATCTCGGTCAGCACGCTGGCCTCCATGCTCAAGGAGCGCGAGGAGGGCAGCCGCGACTTCGTCCTGATCGACGTGCGGGAGCCCAACGAGTACGAGATCAACAAGATCCCCGGCTCGGTGCTGATCCCCAAGGGCGAGTTCCTCAACGGCAAGGCGCTGGAGCAGCTGCCCGCCGACAAGCAGGTCGTCCTGCACTGCAAGTCGGGCGTCCGCTCCGCGGAGGCGCTGGCCGTCGTCAAGGGCGCCGGCTTCGCCGACGCCGTCCACGTCGGTGGCGGCGTGGTGGCCTGGGTCAACCAGATCGACCCGAGCCAGCCCTCCTACTGAGCCCCGCTCGTCGCAGCTCCTCACCCCCGTCCCGCATGCCGTGGGACGGGGGTGAGGCGCTCCTCCGGGGAATTTTCTGCTGCCCGGGCCGTGACCTTCTGCCCGGCGGCGCGTTGAGGGGGGTGTCAGCGACGTCATCGTCGTCCCCGCGAGAAGGGAGTCCGTGCGTGATCGTGACCAAGAGCCCGACCCTCCACACCGAGGGTCTGCCTCGCGTCGAGGGCGCCGAACGGCGCTCGCGGCAGTCCTGACACCCGTCTGCTCCGTGCCGGTCCACTGACCGCACGGAGTCCCTGGACCCGCTCCCGAGGCGGGACCGCGACCCCGCCGGCGCTGCAGCCGGCGGGGTCGTCGGTGTCCGTACGGCCCCCGACCGGCATGATGTGCCCATGCTCCTGGACCCTCTCCACCACGTGGTGCCCCCGGTGGCGAGGGCGGTGTGGCGGCCCCGGGTCGAGGGGCTCGAGCACGTGCCGAGGACGGGCGGGGTGATCCTGGCCAGCAACCACCTGAGCTTCGCCGACTCGATGGTGATCCCGGTGGTGGTGCCCCGCCGCGTGGTCTTCCTGGCCAAGGCGGAGTACTTCTCGGGCTCCGGCGTCCGCGGCGCCCTCACCCGGGCGTGGTTCGAGGGCCTCGGCATGCTCCCGGTCGACCGCGACGACTCGCGCGCCGCCCTGGACAGCCTCGATCTCGCGCTCTCGGTGCTCGAGCGGGGTGAGGCGTTCGGCATCTATCCCGAGGGCACCCGCAGCCGCGACGGGCGTCTCTACCGCGGCCGGACCGGGATCGGGCACCTGGCCCTGACCGCGGGGGTCCCGGTGGTGCCGGTCGGACTCCGGGGCACCGAACGGCTCCAGCCCGTCGGCGCCCGCTTCCCCCGGCTGGCGCGGGTCGGCGTGCGGTTCGGTCCGCCCATGGTGTTCACCCCGCGCCCCGGCGTGCCCGCCGGCCGAAGGCGACGCGAGGTCACCGACGAGGTGATGGCCGCGATCGCCGCGCTCAGCGGCCAGGAGCGGGCGGGCGTCTACAACGACCGGGCGAGTGCCGCGGGCTGAGCCGCGCGGGCACCGCCCGCGTCGGCCGGGAACGGTCGCGGCGGTGGAGGCCGCCGCCCTCGCTGTCGTGCTGTCGGTGCCGGCTGCTTGGCTGAGGCCATGAGCAGCTCGCCGCCGCGCACCACCTACCGCCTGGTCCGTCCCGGGCCGGTCGTGGCCGTGCCGGAGCTCGACGAGCACCAGCGCCGGGTGGTGGCGCACCGCGAGGGTCCTCTCCTCGTGCTCGCCGGCCCGGGGACGGGCAAGACGACGACGCTGGTGGAGGCGGTCGTCGACCGCGTCGCGGCGGGTGCCGACCCCGACGGCGTGCTCGCGCTCACCTTCTCCCGCAAGGCGGCCGAGCAGCTCCGCGACCGGATCACCGCGCGGCTGGGCCGCACCACCGCCGCCACCCCCTGCTCGACCTTCCACTCCTTCGCCTACGGCCTGGTGCGCCGGTTCGCCCCCGCCGAGCTCTACGCCGCCCCCCTCCGGCTGCTCTCGGCCCCCGAGCAGGACGTCGTCCTGGCCGAGCTGCTGGCCGACACCCCCGAGGCGGTGCGCTGGCCCGAGTCGCTGGCCGCCGCCGCCCGCACCCGCGGCTTCGCCAAGGAGGTGCACGCGGTCCTGGCCCGAGCCCGGGAGCGGGGCCTGGACCCGGCCGACCTGATGACGCTCGGGCGCGACGAGCGGGCCCCCGAGCTGGTGGCCGCCGGGCTCTTCATGGAGCAGTACCTCGACGTCCTCGGCGACCAGGCCGCCATCGACTACCCCGACCTGATCGCCCGCGCGGTGGTCGAGGCCGAGGCCCACCGCGAGGAGCTGCGGGCCCAGTTCACCCACGTCTTCGTCGACGAGTACCAGGACACCGATCCCAGTCAGGTCGCGCTGCTCCGCGCCCTGGCCGGCGACGGCCGCCGCCTGGTGGTGGTGGGAGACCCCGACCAGTCCATCTACGGCTTCCGGGGCGCCGACGTGCGGGGCATCCTCGACTTCCCCCGCCAGTTCCCCCGCGCCGACGGCCGGCCGGCCGACGTGGTGGCCCTCGGCACCACCCGGCGCTTCGGCTCCCGGCTGCTGACCGCCTCGCGCCGCGTCGCCTCCCAGATCAGCACCACCGGGTCCATCCCGTCGGAGATCTACACCGCCTTCCGCTCCCCGGTCCCGGCGCCCCACGCGCTCGGCCCCGGGCGCGTCGAGGTGACGACCTACGACACCGCCCGGGCCGAGACCGAGCACATCGCCGACCTGCTGCGCCGGGCCCACCTGGAGGACGGCGTCCCCTGGGACGAGATGGCGGTGCTGGTGAGGTCCGGCCGCGCCTCCATCCCCGCCCTGCGGCGCTCGCTCTCCGCCGCCGGGGTGCCGGTGGAGGTGGCCAGCGACGAGACCCCGCTGGTGCGCGAGCCCGCTGTGGTGCCGCTGCTGGAGGCGCTGCGGGTGGTGGTCGACGCCGGGATCGACGACCCCGCCCACCCGGCCCACGTCGGCCCCGACCGGGTCGAGGCCCTGCTCACCTCGCCGCTGTGCGGTCTGGACGCGACGGCCCTGCGCTCGTTGGCCCGCACGCTCCGGGCGGCCCACCCCACCCCCGCACCCTCCCGCGAGCTGCTCCGCCGTGCCGTGCTGGAGCCGGACTTCCTCGCCGGCCTCGACGGCCCGGCGGGTGCCGGCGGGGCCGGCGGCGGGCCAGAGCGCAGCGACCCGCTGCGCGCCGCGGCCCGGCTCGCCCGGCTGGTCGCCCGGGCCCGCGCGGCCCTGGCGTCGGGGGAGACCGTGGAGCAGGTGCTCTGGATCCTCTGGGAGGGGACGACCTGGGGTCGCCGGCTCCGCGCGGCCACCGAGCAGGGCGGTCAGGCGGCCCGGGTCGCGCACCGCGACCTGGATGCGATCTGCGCGCTCTTCGAGACCGCCGCCACCACCGAGGAGCGCAAGGGCCACACCAGTGCCGGCTCCTTCCTGGCCACCCTGGGCGCGCAGGAGATCCCGGCCGACACGCTGGCCGACAGGGGAGTGCGGGGCTCCTCCGTGCGGCTGCTGACCGCCCACCGGTCCAAGGGCCTGGAGTGGCGGCTGGTGGTCGTCGCCCACGTCCAGGAGCGCGGCTGGCCCGACCTGCGCCGCCGCAACTCGTTGCTCCAAGCCGACCGCATCTCCCGCGAGGGCCTGCTGCCGCCGGTCACCACCTCGGCGATGCTGGCCGAGGAGCGCCGCCTCTTCTACGTCGCCTGCACCCGCGCCCGGCAGCGCCTGGTGGTCACCGCGGTGGCCTCGCCCGACGACGAGGGCGAGCAGCCCTCGCGGTTCCTCGGGGAGCTCGGGGTCGACGTCGGTCACCGGGTGGGGCGCCCGGCGCGGCCGCTCTCCATGAACGGCCTGGTCGCCGAGCTGCGCCGCACCCTGGCCGACCCCTCGGAGCCGGAGGCGCTGCGCCAGGCGGCCGCGACCCGGCTCGCCGCCCTGGCGGCGACCCACGTCCGCGGCCGGCCGCTGGCCCCGGCCGCCGACCCGGCCACCTGGTGGGGGCTGCGGGCGCCCAGCCGGGCGTCGGTCCCGCTGCGGCCCGCCGACGCACCGCTGGTCCTCTCGGCCAGCGCGCTGGAGGGGCTGCTCCGCTGTCCCGCCCAGTGGTTCCTCGCCCGCGAGGCGGGGGGAGAGGTGCCCTCGACCGCGAGCCAGGGCTTCGGCCTGGTCGTCCACACCCTCGCCGACCGGATCGCCCGCGGGGAGCTCTCACCGGGCGACGACCTGATGGCGCTGGTCGACGAGGTCTGGGACAGGATGGAGTTCCGCACCCCCTGGTCGGGGCCCCGGGAGCGGGCCCAGGTCGCCGAGGCCCTCCAGCGCTTCGTCGCCTGGCACTCGCGCCCCGACGCGCGCACCCTGCTCGGCACCGAGACCCGGATCACCGCCGACCTGACCCTGCCCGACGGCGAGGCGATCCGGCTGCACGGCTACGCCGACCGCATCGAGCTCGACCACGACGGCCGGGTGGTCGTGGTCGACCTCAAGACCGGCAAGTACCCGCCCACCGGCAACGAGGTCAAGGAGCACGCCCAGCTCGGGCTCTACCAGCTCGCCGTCCGGCACGGGGCCGTCGACCACCTCCTCGGCGGCGAGCAGGCCGAGGTGGGCGGCGCCGAGCTGGTGCAGCTGCGCCACGGGACCACCCTGCCCAAGGTCCAGGCCCAGGAGCCGCAGGAGCCCGACGCGACGGGCGCCACCCTGGTGGAGCACCAGTTGGCCCACGCCGCCCGGCTGGTGCGCTCGGAGGAGCTGGTGGTCCGGCCCGGCAAGCACTGCGAGCGCTGCCCGTTCACCGCGCTGTGTCCCGACAAGACCGCAGGATCGGTGCTCTCATGATCCAGATCACGACGCCCGAGGAGCTGCGGCGGGTGATGAAGGCCGACTTCGCCTTCAGCGACCAGCAGTTCGCGGCGATCACCGCCGAGCTGGAGCCCGCGGTGGTCATCGCCGGGGCCGGGTCCGGCAAGACCACCGTGATGGCGGCCCGGGTCGTCTGGCTGGTGGCCACCGGCCGGGTGGCCCCGCACGAGATCCTGGGCCTGACCTTCACCACCAAGGCGACCGCCGAGCTGGCCGGCCGGATCCGCGAGGCGCTCCGCACGGCGGGGCTGCTCCCGGAGCGCCGGCCGCTGGTGGCCGACGAGGAGGAGGTGGAGGAGCCCACGGTGGCCACCTACCACGCCTACGCCGCCAACCTGCTCTCCGAGCACGGCCTGCGCATCGGGCACGAGCCCGACTCCCGGTTGATCGCCGACGCCTCGCGCTACCAGCTCGCCACCCGAGCGGTGCAACGGCACCGGGGCCCGGTCGTCCACCTCAGCGACTCGCCCAGCCACGTGGTCCAGTGGCTCCTGGCCCTGGACGCGGAGATGAGCGAGCACCTGGTCACCCCCGAGCAGGTGCGCGAGCGCGACGCGCGGGAGCGGGAGCTCTTCGCCGAGGGGATGGCGACCGAGCACCGCAAGACCTACCGCGAGCTCAACGAGAAGGCGATCCTGGCGATCGACCGGCGCGCGGAGCTGCTCGACCTGGTCGAGGGCTACCGGGCCCTCAAGCAGCACCTGGGCCTGATCGACTTCTCCGACCAGATCGCGCTGGCCGCCCGCCTGGCCCGCGAGTGCCCCGAGGTGGGTGTGGCGGAGCGGGCGCGTTTCAAGGTCGTCCTCCTCGACGAGTACCAGGACACCTCGGTGGCGCAGGCGCTGATGCTCAGCCGCCTCTTCTCCGGTCCCGACCCCGACTCGGGCCGCGGCCACCCGGTGACGGCCGTGGGCGACCCCAACCAGGCCATCTACGGCTGGCGCGGCGCCTCGGTCTCCAACATCTTGGAGTTCGGCCGGGACTTCCCGGCGTCGTCGGGGACCACCGCGACCTACCCGCTCACGGTCAACCGCCGCTCCGACGCGCGGATCCTCGAGACGGCCAACGTGCTGGCCGAGGAGCTCTACGCCGCGCGACCCGAGCTGCTCCCGCTCGAGGCCAAGCCGCAGGCCGACCCCGGTGAGGTGGTCGCGGTGGTGCACGAGACCTACGACGCGGAACTGGCCTGGCTGGCCGAGGAGGTCCTCGCCAGTCACCGGGCCATGGACGAGCCCTCCTGGCGGGAGATCGGCGTGCTGACCCGCAGCAACGCCCACGCCGCCGACGTCTTCGACGCCCTCACCGCGCGTGAGATCCCGGTCGAGATCGTGGGCCTGAAGGGTCTGCTCCGGCTGCCCGAGGTGGCCGAGGTCGTGGCCACCCTGGCGCTGGTCTCCGACGCCACCGCGAACTCCTCGCTGCTGACCCTGCTGGCCGGTCCGCGCTGGGCGGTGGGCCCCCGCGACCTGGCCCTGCTGGGTCGGCGCTCGCGTGAGCTGGCCGGCGGGGCACGAGCCCGCGACGCCGGCGAGCCCTCGGTCGAGGAGGAGCTGGCCAGTGCCGCCGAGGGGGCGGACCCGACGGAGATCTCGGCGCTGGGCGACGCGCTCGAGGACCCGGGCGACCTCGACTACTCCCCGCAGGCGCGACAGCGCTTCGGCCTCCTCGCCGCCGAGCTGCGCCGGCTGCGGGCCGCCGCGGGGGAGCCGATCCTGGACCTCGTCCGCCGGATCATCGACATGACCGGGATCGACGTCGAGTTGGCCTCCTCGGTGAGCCCGGCGGCCGCCGCCCGGCGCGACAACCTCGACCTCTTCATCCAGGCGGTGGCGGAGTTCCAGGCCGTCGACGGCAAGGTCACCCTCGCCGCGCTGATGGCCTGGCTCGAGGCCGAGGACGTCTACGGACAGGGGCTCGACGTGGCCACCCCGTCGGAGGCCGACTCGGTCAAGCTGCTCACCGTCCACCGGGCCAAGGGGCTCGAGTGGGACACGGTCTTCCTGGTCGGGGTGACCGACAAGAAGTTCCCCACCAACCAGTCCAGGCCCAGCCACCTGAGCGCCCCCCACGTGCTGCCCAGCGAGCTGCGCGGCGACGCCCGGGACCAGCCCGTGCTCGCCGGCCACACCCCCGAGGACATCAAGGCCCGCACCGCCGCGGCCAAGAAGCACGAAGCCGAGGAGGAGCTGCGCCTGGGCTACGTCGCCTGGACCCGGGCCCGGCACCGCCTCCTCGTCTCCGGCTGGATCTGGCACCCCCGGCTCAAGGGCGCCTGCGGCCCCTCCGGCTACCTGTTGCGCACCCGGGACGCGATCACGGGCTGGGGCGGTGCGGCCCCCGAGTGGCCCGAGCCTCCCGCGAAGGACCAGCCGAGCCCCTACCTGGTGGCGCGCGGCGACCAGCCGTGGCCGATCTCCCACCACACCGCCGAGGTGGACCGCCGCCGGGAGGCGGCCACCCGGGTCCAGGAGGCCACCGACCGGATCATCGCCGGGGTGCCCGACGAGGTGGTCGAGGACGTGCTGGTCCTGGACCGGATCGCCCAGTGGGACGAGGAGATGGGCCGCCTGGTCGCCGAGGCCGAGCGGGAGCGCAGCGACGTGCTCGAGGTCGAGCTCCCCTCCAGCCTGAGCGCGACCTCCCTGGCCCGCCTCCAGGAGGACCCGGCGCTCTTCGCCGCCGAGCTCGCCCGCCCCATGCCTCGCCAGCCCTCGGCCTCCGCCAGGTTCGGCACCCGGTTCCACGCCTGGGTCGAGTCCCGGTTCGGCCAGCAGGGGCTGCTGGACCCGGACGACCTGCCGGGCCGCTTCGACACCGGTATCGACGACGCGGAGGACCTCGCCGAGATCATCGCCAGGTTCGAGTCGGGCCCCTTCGCGGACCGGCCTCCCCACGCCGTCGAGGCCCCTTTCGCCCTGGTGCTGGGCGGTCAGGTGGTGCGCGGCCGGATCGACGCCGTCTTCCGGGAGCCGGACGGCTCCTACCTGCTGGTCGACTGGAAGACCAACCGCTCCCAGACCGCCGACCCCCTCCAGCTCTCCATCTACCGGCAGGCGTGGGTCGAGCTCCACGGGCTCGACCCCTCCCAGGTGCGCGCGGTCTTCCACTACGTCAGGACCGGCGAGACCGTCGCGCCGCCCGAGCTGCTCGACCGGGCGGGGCTCGAGGAGGTCCTGGCCACGACCACGGTCCGCTAGGAGCCCGGGGGAGAGCGGGGAGAGCGGGGAGAGCGGGGGAGACCGGAGGAGAGCGGGGATGGCGAGGCCGGACCGGGCGCCGGGACAGTCCTCGACCCCCGCACTATCCTCGCGGGATGGCCTCCCGTGAGCTCCCGCACGTCGCGCTCTCCGCCCGCGCCCACAACCGGGAGGCGTTGCACCGCACCGACGAGGAATGGCTCGACCGGGCTTGGCGCACGCCCACCACCCGGGTCCTGGTGCTGCGTGGGGCCCGCGTGCGGATGGCCCAGGGCGGCCTGGAGTGGCTCGCGCCGGAGGATGCGCCCGACGGCGTGCGCATCCTGCTCGGCCGCCGCGACGGGGTGACCCGCTTCGCCTTGCTGGCCGAGCCCCGGCCGGAGGAGGAGGGCTGGGTCAGCGCCCGGGATCTGGTCAGTGGCCTGGTCCAGGGCAGCGACGCCCCGGAGGAGGTGCCGTGGCTCTTCCACGCGGTGGGCCTGGCCGAGTGGCACCGGGCCACCCGGTTCTGCCCCCGTTGCGCCGGCCCCCTCGAGGTGCGCTCGGCGGGCCACGAGCTGCGCTGCACCGGCTGCGACCGCCCGCAGTTCCCGCGCACCGACCCCGCGGTGATCATGGCCGTCACCCACGGGGAGGCCGGCGCCGCGGACGAACGGCTGCTGCTCGGCCGTCAGGCCTCCTGGCCGCAGGGCCGGTGGTCGACGCTGGCCGGCTTCTGCGAGCCGGGCGAGACGCTGGAGGACGCGGTGCGCCGCGAGGTCATGGAGGAGGTGGGCGTCCGGGTCGGCCCGGTCGCCTACTTCGGCAGCCAGCCCTGGCCGCTGCCGGCGAGCCTGATGGTCGGCTTCCGGGCGGTCGCGCTGAGCACCTGGATCGACGTCGACGGGGCCGAGATCGCCGAGGCGCGCTGGTTCACCCGCGAGGACCTGCGCCGCGGCCTGCGCAGCGGCGAGGTCCGGGTGCCGGGGTCGGTCTCGATCTCGTCGTCGCTGATCCAGGCGTGGTTCGGCGAGCCCCTGCCCGAGGGCTGGTAGGGCTCAGCCGAGCTCGGCGAGCTTGGCCTTGACCTGGGCCAGCGACGGGTTGGTCTGCGCGGTGCCGTCGGAGTAGACCAGCGTCGGGACCGTCTGGTTGCCGTTGTTGGCCTCCTCGACGATCTTCGCGGCGTCCGGGACCTGCTCGATGTCGACGATCTCGAAGGGGATGCCCTCGCGGTCGAGCTGGCTCTTGAGGCGGTGGCAGTAGCCGCACCAGGGGGTGCTGTACATCGTGAAGCTGCCAGTAGCCATCGGACGGGCTCCTTGTCGGTCGGAGGAGAGGGACGCCGTACGGCGTGCTCGGGGTCGTCGGGACCCCGCCTCGGGTCAACCTACCTGCGGCGTCGCGGATTCCCCCGGAGTGCCCTGTGCCTCCGGAGTGCCCTGTGCACGCGCACGCCGGGGCTGTCGCTGGGGGCGTCTAGGCTCGTGCCCGTCCGATCCACCGTCCCCCAGGAGATGTTCCCGCGTGCCGACCCCCGAGGACCTGCTGGCTCCCCTGGACCCCGAGCAGCGCAGCGTCGCCGAGGCGCTGCGCGGCCCCGTCCGGGTGCTGGCGGGCGCCGGCACCGGCAAGACCCGGGCGATCACCCACCGGATGGCCTACGGCGTGGCCACCGGCACCTACGTGCCGACCGAGGTCCTCGCGGTCACCTTCACCACCCGGGCGGCGGGGGAGATGCGCGGCCGCCTGCGCACCCTCGGCGCCGCCGGGATCCAGGCGCGGACGTTCCACTCCGCGGCGCTGCGCCAGCTGCGCTTCTTCTGGCCCCGGGTGCACGGGCGCGAGCTGCCCGCCCTGATCGAGTCCAAGCTCGGGCTGCTGGCGACCGCGGCCCGCCGGCAGCGGCTGAGCCCCAACCAGGCGCTGCTGCGCGACCTCGCCTCCGAGATCGAGTGGGCCAAGGTCAGCAACGTCTCGGCCGACGACTACCCCCGCACCGCGCCGCGGAGGGGCCGGCAGGTCGGCGACCTGACCCCCGAGGTGGTGGCCCACGTCTACGAGGCCTACGAGGAGGTCAAGCGCGGTCACGGCCGGATGGACATGGAGGACGTGCTGCTGCTGACCGCCGGGATGCTCGCCGAGGACGAGCGGGTGGCCGCGCAGGTGCGCCGCCAGTACAAGTGGTTCGTGGTCGACGAGTTCCAGGACGTCTCGCCCCTCCAGTACGCGCTGCTCGACCTGTGGCTCGGTGGCCGCGACGAGCTCTGCGTCGTCGGCGACCCCGCCCAGACCATCTACTCCTTCGCCGGCGCCAACGCCGACTACCTGCGTGACTTCGGCTCCCGCTTCCCCCAGACCACCTCGGTGGAGCTGGTCCGCAACTACCGCTCCACCCCGCAGATCGTCTCGGCGGCCAACGCGCTCCTGTCCGGCACGCCCAGCAAGGGGGTCGACCTGCTCGCGCAGCGACCCGCCGGGCCGGCCGTCGCGTGCTCGTCCCACCCCGACGAGGTCGCCGAGGCGTCCGCGGTCGCCGAGTCGATCTCCCGGGTCCTCGCCTCGGGGACGCCGGCCAGCGAGGTGGCGGTATTGATGCGGATCAACGCCCAGTCCGAGGCCTTCGAGGACGCCCTGGCGGCCAGGGGCGTGCCCTACGTGGTCCGGGGCGCGGCGCGGTTCTTCGACCGGGCCGAGGTGCGTCAGGCCGTCACGCTGCTGCGCGGCACGGCTCGCGCCGGGGCGTCTGAGCCCGGCGACATGGTGGAGGTGGTCCGGGCCACCCTGTCGGGGATGGGGTGGTCCGCCGAGGCGCCGACCGCCCGGGGCCAGACCCGCGACCGTTGGGAGTCCCTCCAGGCGCTGGTCGACCAGGCCGTGGAGTTCGCCGGCCAGCAAGGTCCCGACCTCGGTGCCTTCGTCGACGACCTCGACCGCAGGGCCAGCGAGCAGCACGCCCCGGTCGCCGAGGGGGTCACGATCGCCACCCTGCACACCGCCAAGGGCCTGGAGTGGGACGTCGTCTTCCTGGTGGGCCTGGTCGAGGGCACGCTGCCGATCGTCTACGCCCAGTCGCCCGCCGAGGTGGAGGAGGAGCGCCGCCTGCTCTACGTGGGGGTGACCCGCGCCCGGCGCGAGCTCTTCCTCAGCTGGGCGCAGGCACGCAATCCCGGCGGGCGTGCCAGCCGCCGTCGCTCGCGGTTCCTCGACAAGGTGGTGGGTCCCGACGCGGGCGCCGAGGGTGCAGCCGCGGGCGCGAGCCCGAAGTCGCGCAAGCCCCGCAAGGCGCTGCACTGTCGCGAGTGCGGACGCCCGCTCTCCAACGCGGCGGAGAAGAAGGTCGGGCGCTGCGGGGACTGTCCCGCCTCCTACGACGAGGAGCTCTTCGAGGCACTGCGCGAGTGGCGCCGCGGGCGTGCCAGCGAGGACGAGGTCCCGGCCTACGTCGTCTTCACCGACGCCACCCTCCAGCTCATCGCCGAGAAGCGCCCCGCCAACGACGCCGAGCTCCTCGCCATCGCCGGGGTCGGGGCCAAGAAGATCGAGGCCTACGGCGCCGAGCTGCGGGCCCTGCTCTCCTGAGCTCCTCGGGAGCGTTCCTGGGCCTGCGTGGGTGCGAGTTGCCGCGCGGATAAATCTCGGGAAAGACCCATTAAATCGATTGCCCATTACGCGGGGCGGCGGCTAAGTTTACTCGTCGTACCCAGAAGACGCGCTCACGACCCTGGCCGGGTCGGCGCCCCGAGGCACTGAAGGAGGTGGACCGCATGGACAAGAACATTCGCACGATGACGGCCCACGCGCCGTCCTTCGGCATGCCCGCCCACGCCTCCGTGGCCGCTTCCTGCGGCACCGGTGTCGACGTTCGTGATCGCCAGTTCCTCGGCGGCACCACGTGGGCGATCGACGCCGTCGTGGCGAACGCCGTCGTGCGTGCCATCCCGGGGATCACCGCCTGGAGACCACCGATCTGTTGAGTCACTCGACAGCCGGCATCTCCAGGCCGCGGATCCCCACCCGGGATCCGCGGCCTTTCTGTTTCTCGCGGACCCGCTCTCCCGTCCATCACCCGACCAGGTCAGCAGCGAAGGAGGTGACAGCACATGACCATCAGCGTTCTCGACCACCCGAGCGGCCCGGCCCAGGCCCCGTGCCGGACCTCGAACCCGGAGCTCTGGTTCGCGGAGTCGCCCACCGAGGTGGAGCACGCCAAGAGCCTGTGCCAGGGCTGCCCGGCCCGCCTGACCTGCCTCGAGGGTGCCCTGGAGCGACGAGAGCCGTGGGGCGTCTGGGGAGGGGAGCTCTTCCTCCAAGGCGTGGTCATCCCGCGCAAGAGGCCTCGCGGCCGACCCCGGAAGAACCAGGACGACGGCGTGGCCGCCTGAGCACTGCCACCAGGCACGGAGCAGACACATCCTCGATGAGCATCGACGACATCCTCAAGAACGGAACCACTGACATGGACCTGATGAACGAAGAGCTGGTGCGCGCACGCTTGTCCGCGCGCCTGGGAGAGGCGCACGAGATGCGGCGCGGCCACCGGGTGGCCGTGGCGCGGCGGATGAGCCGCAAGGCGGAGCGCGCGGCCAAGCAGGCCCGCCTGGCCCTTGCTCGCGCGCTCTGAGGACTGACCCCCGGCCGAGACTCGTCCCGGCCGGGGGTCAGTGCGTCCCAGCGGGCTCGGGCCCAGCCCGGTCGGCCCCGGGGGCCGGTCTCGCCACGGCGTCAGCCCGGAGTCAGGAGATCTCCCCAGCTGCACCCGCAGTGCGGATGCCGGGCCCACTCCTGGTGCTCCTCGACCAGGTCCTCGTCGACCCAGGTGGTCGCGGAGCAGCCGCGGGGGAGCCGCCCCTCGGCCCAGGCCGCCGCGTCGGCCACCGTGCGCAGGAGCGCGTGGCGCAGCAGCAGCGGCGAGGGCTCGACCGGGCCGAGCAGGAGTGGATCGGGCGGCGCGGGACGCGCCGGGTCGATGACGGCCAGGTGGGCGTCCACGCAGCGCAGGCAGGCGGTCGAGCCCGGCAGCACGAACGGGCCCACCCGGATCCGGGCGTCGACGGCCGCGACCAGGAGCAGGGCGTCGCCGTCGTAGGCCAGGGCGTCGACGAGGTCGCGCGACGGCTCGCCGGCGCTGAGCAGCACGGTGAGGTCGGCCGGCGGGCCGACGGCGGCCACCGGGTCACCGGGCTCGCGGACGCTGACCTGGACCAGGCCGTGGGCGGCCAGGAGCGCGGCGAGGTCGGCACACCAGCGGGCCGGACCCAGCAGCCGGATCCGCGCCTCGGCCCGCGACCGGAGGCGGTGCGCCCGCTCGGGCTCGTCGACGACCAGGCCGTGGGAGAGCAGACGGGTCAGCACCGGCCGCAGCCGTGGGTCGGCCGGCTCCCCGGCACCCCGGACCAGCTCGGAGAGCAGCTGCTCGACGGCCGGCGAGCGGGGCAGCAGCACCCGGCGGTCGGGATCCAGCCCGACCTGGACCATGCCCTGGGCGCGAGGCAGCACCGGCACGCCCCGCCGTAGCCGGTAGGGCCTCTCGAGGTCGGGCCGGGTCATGGGCCGAGCGTGACACCTCCGGCGCCCGGGCGGCGTCACCCCTCCACAGGGACGCACCCGGCCGGCCAGGGACGCACCCGGCCGGCCCGGGACGCACGAACGGCGCCGCCCCGAGGGGCGACGCCGTTCGTTTCACCGCAGGGGGGCGTCGATCACGCCTTGCCGAGGATGCGGTTGAGGTTGGTGCCACACTCAGGGCAGACGGCCTTCGCCATCCGGGTGCCCTTGTCGTTGACCTTGACCTCGCCCTCCGCCTCGCGCTTCTCCTTGCACTTGACGCAGTAGAACTCACCGCTCCAGGTCTCCGCCATGACGGCCTCCTTGCCTATAAGAAATCTTCGGGTCGTCGCGACGGGGGGTTCGGGGAAGCCCGCCGGGGTCTGGGGACGTATGGCCCCGGACCGTTCGAAACCCTACGCCACGCGTGGGCTCAGGCGTGAACGGCACACCGTGGAGCGTGGAACCGTCGCACTCTGCGTACCCTGCCCCCATGCCTGACGTGACCTCCGACACTGCCGCCACCGACCCCGGGCGCCTGCCGCACCTCGCCGTCTCCCGGCCGTCCGAGGGGGTGGTGCTGCTGACCCTGGACAACCCCACCCAGCGCAACGCGATGTCGGACGAGATGACCGCCTCCTGGGTCTCCACGATCGAGGAGCTGGCCGCCGACCGCTCGGTGCGGGTCGTGGTGGTCACAGGGGAGGGGAGCGCCTTCAGCTCCGGTGGCAACCTGGACTGGCTCGCCAGCGAGCCCGACGCGAGCGTCGACCGGCTGCGCGACCGGATGCTCCCCTTCTATCGCGCCTGGCTCACGATCCGCTCGCTGGAGGTGCCGACGATCGCCGCGATCAACGGGCCTGCGATCGGCGCCGGTCTCTGCCTCGCCCTGGCCTGCGACATCCGCTACGCGGCCGCCGGGGCCCGGATGGGGGTGCCGTTCACCAAGCTCGGGCTGCACCCGGGGATGGCCGGCACGTTCCTCCTGCCCGAGGTGGTGGGGCTCGCGGCGGCCCGCGACCTCTTCCTGACCGGCCGCCTGGTCAAGGACGACGAGGCCCTGCGGCTCGGTCTGGTCTCCCGGGTGATCGAGCAGGACGGGTTCCTGGAGACCGTGCTCGAGACGGCTGCGCAGGTCGCGGCCGCGGCGCCGATCGCCACCCGGCTGACCAAGCTGGCGCTCCTTGACGGGGGCCATGCCGACCGGCAGAGTGCCCTGAACTGGGAGGCCCTGGCACAGCCGGTCACCATGGCGACCGCCGACCTGCACGAGGGGATCCGGGCCGCCCAGGAGAAGAGGTCGCCGCGCTTCCGTGGCGTCTGAGGGCACACACGGGGGAAGATTCCATTGGGACAGATCCGCACGGTCCGGACGGCGGCCATCGCACTGGCGAGCGTGCTCGTGGGCACCTTCGGCGTGGTGCTGACGGGCTCGCCGAGCGTCGCGGGCGAGCGCACGCCGGCTCCGAGGCCGGGGGAGACCTTCGCGCTGGAGGCCGACTCCTCGGGGCTGGTCGCGGAGCGCTCCGGGATGTACACGGCGTTCGGCGTGAACACCAGCGCGGCCGGGCTGGACAAGATCGTCACCGCTCCCAACGGTGACATGTGGTTCGAGATGGAGGCCGTCAACAAGATCGGCCGGATCACCCCGGCGGGCGTGGTCACCGAGTTCGGTCTCGGCGAGACGACCACCGGGGAGGGGCGGGTCCAGGACCTGACGGTCGCTGCGGACGGCTCGGTCTGGGTGGTCTACGACTCCGGGTGGCAGGCACTGCGGCTCCACCCCGACCTGCAGAACGCGACCGCCTACTCGCTCGGCCCCTACCCCTACGGCAAGGACGTCGAGATGGGCCCGGACGGCGTCCCGTGGATCACCATGAGCTACGACGAGAACGGGGTGGCGCGCATCCTGCCGGACCGAGGCTCGGTCTGGGCGGAGAACGCCCCGCCCTGCGACGGGTTGCTCGCCCGGGCCCACGACGGTGGGATGTGGTGCGAGGACGGGAGCGACAAGCTCATCCTGCTCAACGCCGACGCGAGCGGCGGCATGACCTACCCGCTGCCCCCGAACGCCATGGACACTCGCTCGCTGGCCGCCGGCCCCGTGGGCTCGATGTGGTTCTCCCGCTACTCGTCCAGCTGGTTGACGAGCCCCGCCTACGGCCAGGTCGGCTGGATCGACCAGGCGACCGGCCAGACGACGATCTTCGAGACCGGCTCCCGCACCGGTCCGGCCGGACTGGTCCAGGGCCCGGACGGTGCCATGTGGTTCGCCAACCGCGGGGTCGGGAAGGGCATCGGACACCTCGACGCCCAGGGCAAGGGTGCGATCACGAAGGTCGGGGAGTACGTGGGCAACCACCTCACCTTCGACCAGCAGGGCTACCTCTGGTTCACCGACTCCGGCAACAACTCCCTCGTGCGGGTGCACCCCTCCGACCTCCAGACCACCAACGTGGACGTGGGGACCGGCTCGGTCTTCGAGGAGCCCGGTGCCCAGCCGCCCGGCACCCAGCCCCCAGGCACCCCGCCGGCGCCGCCGGCGCCGGCGGAGGCGGTCGGCAAGGTGGCGGCGGGCAAGAAGCCGCTGCGGGTGCGGAAGAACAAGGTGCGGGTGCCCGTGTCCTGCCCGAAGTCCGCCGACGGTCCGTGCCGCGGCACTGCGGTGCTGCGGCACCAGAAGAAGGCGAAGCCCCTCAGTGCCGCCACGCGCTACCGGGTGAAGCCGGGCCGTAGCCGGGCCGTCGTCCTGAGGCTCAACAAGGCCGGCAAGAAGGCTGTCTCCCGCAAGCCGGTCAAGGTGCGCGCCTCCCTGATCAGCACGACCGAGGACGCGGTGCGGGACCGGACGATCCGGTTGCGCCGCTGACGGGGCCTCCCCGACACAGGGAAGAGGCCCCCGGCCCGCCACGTGAACGCGTGCCTTCCCCTTGCGAACGTCCCCGTGGGTGGGCCGGGAGCCTCAACTGGGGCTCACGCTAGGAGCGCTGGGGGCAGCGGTCAACCACTTCGCCCAGACTGGTGCTCCGCGCCTGAGGACATCTTGTGGAAGAACCTGTGGAAACCCGTGGATAACGGTGGAGAACCGGCCCTCGCCCTGGGACGATCCTGTGCAGGACACGCCCGGCGGGCCGCCGCGGCCCCGGGCTGACCAGCCAGGACGAGGCCATGAGGCCTGTGGAGGAGAAACGGTGAGCCAGCACGAGTACGACGGCGGGCCGGTCGCCGCGCTGCGCCGGATCGCCTTCCTGCTGGAGCGGGCTCGCGAGGACACCTACAAGGTCAAGGCCTACCGCTCCGCGGCGGCGGCCCTGCTCCGGCTGAGCGAGGACGAGCTCACCCAGCACCTGAGCGCGGGCACCCTCACCTCGCTGCCGGGCATCGGCGCCAGCACCGCGAAGGTCGTCGAGGAAGCCGCCCGCGGCACCCGGCCGGCCCGGCTGCAGGCCCTGGAGGAGAGCGCCGGGCCGCTCGTGCCGGGAGGGCGCGAGCTGCGGGACGCGCTCCGTGGCGACCTCCACTCCCACTCCGACTGGTCCGACGGGGGTTCCCCGATCGAGGAGATGGCCTTCACCGCGATCGAGCTGGGGCACGAGTACCTGGTGCTCACCGACCACTCGCCGCGGCTCAAGGTCGCCCACGGGCTCTCCGCCGAGCGGCTGACCCGCCAGCTCGAGGTGGTCGACGCGGTCAACGAGCACCTCGCCGGGACCGGCTTCACCCTGCTCAAGGGCATCGAGGTCGACATCCTCGACGACGGGTCCCTGGACCAGAGCGAGGAGATGCTGGCCCGGCTCGACGTCCGGGTCGCCAGTGTCCACTCCAAGCTGCGGATGGAGCCCGAGGCGATGACACGGCGGATGGTGGCCGCCATCGCGCACCCGCGGGTCAACGTGCTCGGTCACTGCACCGGGCGCCTGGTGACCGGCAGCCGCGGGGTGCGGCCCCCGAGCCGGTTCGACCCCCGCGCGGTCTTCGAGGCCTGCGCGGAGCACGGGGTCGCGGTCGAGATCAACAGCCGGCCGGAGCGCCGCGATCCCCCGACGGCTCTCCTCGAGCTCGCTCGCGATCTCGGGTGCCTCTTCTCCATCGACAGCGACGCCCACGCCCCGGGCCAGCTGGACTTCCTCGACCACGGCTGCGAGCGCGCCGAGGCGGCCGGCATCGACCCGGACCGGATCGTCAACACGTGGCCCAAGGAGCGCCTGCTGACCTGGGCGAACCAGTAGCGTGCCGCCATGGACACCGATGGGGCGGTCGAGGTGCGTCGCAGCAGGCGGCGCCGCCGGACCGTGTCGGCCTACCGGGAGGGCGACCGGATCGTCGTGCTGATCCCCGACTCGATGAGCAAGCGGGACGAGGCGCGCTGGGTCGAGGACATGGTCGCCCGCCTCGAGCGCTCGGAGGCCAGGAAACGGCCCTCGGACGAGCAGCTGCTGGTACGGGCCACCCAGCTCAACGACGAGTACTTCGGCGGCCTGGCTCAGCCGGTCTCGGTGCGCTGGGTGGGCAACCAGCGCTCCCGCTGGGGCTCGTGCAGCCCCGGGGACCGATCCATCCGGCTCTCGGTCCGGCTGCAGGGGATGCCCACCTGGGTGACCGACTACGTGCTCGTCCACGAGCTGGCCCACCTGCTGGAGCCGGGCCACGACGACAACTTCTGGGCCTGGGTCAACCGCTACCCGCGCACCGAGCGGGCCCGGGGCTACCTGCTCGGCTGGTCGGCCGCCGCCGAGGTCGACCCGCCGGGGAGCGAGGGACTGGTCGACTGAGCCTGCTCCGCCCACCGGGCGCGGGAGCAGGAGACCAGGACGCGCATCTCGTCCTCGAGGTCGTCGGGGAGCCGGTCGACCGGCCACCAGCGCACGTCCAGCGACTCCTGGCTGGTGGCGTGCGCGGCGCCGGCGGGAGCGAGCGCGGTGAACCGGACGTCGAGGTGCCGCACGTCGCCGCGGGGGTCGCAGAAGCCGACCGTGTGCTCGTCGAGGTGGACCGGCCGCGGGTCGATCCTCAGCCCGGGCAGCCCGGACTCCTCCAGCCCCTCGCGCAGGGCGGCCCCGTGCAGCGTCCGGTCACCGGGCTCGCAGTGGCCGCCGAAGGCGAACCACCGCCGGGCCTTGCGGTGCAGGTTGAGCAGGACGCGGTCCAGGTCGGCGGAGAGCACCAGCACCCCGGCGGTCAGGTGGGCGGGGAAGCACTCCCGCGCCAGCCCGTCGGGGTGGTCGGCCAGGTGCGCGAGGTAGCCGCGGCGCAACTCCTCCTGCCGGCCCGGCTCCGGCGTCCACCCCTCGAGGGTGCGCACCGCGTCGGCGTGCAGGCTCACCCCTGGGTCGGCTCGCCCGGCTCCGCGTCAGCAGGGCCGTCGTCGGGTCCCTCGCCGGGGCCGTCGAGCAGGTCGCGCAGCCCGGCCTCGAAGTCCTCCTCGGAGATCTCGGCGGCGGGCACCGCGCCCTCGCGGAAGCCCAGCGGGTCGTCGAGGTCTGCCGCGGTGGGCAGCAGGTGCGGGTGCATCCACACGCCGTCGCGGCCCTCGGTGCCCTGGCGGGTGCGCAGCGAGCCCCACAGGGTGGAGGCGTCGCGCAGTCGCCGGGGCCGCAGCTCGAGCCCGACCAGCGAGGCGAAGGTCTGCTCCGCCGGACCGCCAGTCGCGCGGCGCCGGCGTACGGCCTCCTGCAGCTGGGCGGCCGCCGGCATGCGGTCGGCCGTGGCCTGGCCGACGACCTCGTCGACCCAGCCCTCCACCAGGGCGAGGGTCACCTCGAGGCGCTCCAGCGCGGCCTTCTGCCGGGGCGAGCTGGAGAGGTCGAAGAGACCACCCTCGAAGGCCTGCTGCAGCGACGCGGGGTCGCTGATGTTCATCCCGCGGAGCTGCTCCTCGATCCCGGAGGTGTCGATCTCGATGCCCCGGGCGAAGTCGGTGATGGCCCCGATCAGGTGCTCGGAGAGCCACGGGACGTGGGCGAAGAGCCGGTGGTGGGCGGCCTCGCGGAGCGCGACGTAGAGGAGCACGTCGTCGTGCTCGAGGCCGAGCCCCTCGGCGAAGGTGGTCAGGTTGGCCGGCAGCAGGGCGGCGCGGCCCGGCGTGGCCAGCGGGATCCCCACGTCGGTGGCGCCCCACACCTCGCCGGCCAGGGCGCCGATGCCCTGGCCGACCTGGGTCGCCACCATGGCGCCGGTGGCCTTGCTCAGCATGCCCAGCAGCGGCCCGGCCATGGCCCTGGCCTCCTCGGGCAGGGCCTGCCCGAGGGCCTCGACGGCGGAGCCCGCGATCGGCTCGACCAGCTGCTTCCACACCGGGGTGGTCTCCACGATCCACTCCGCACGGCTCCAGGCCGTCGCGGTGGTGACGCCCGACGGGAAGTCGGTGGTCTGGTCGAGCCAGTGGTCGGCGAGCCGGAGGGCGTCGGCGACGGCGTCCTTCTGCTGCTGGGTGGGGGACGGGTCGGGGGCCCGGGCGACGGTCTTGCGCGCCGTGTCGATGGCGTAGTCCCAGTTGATGGGGCCGTCGTAGGGCTGCATGAGGCCCTGGAGCTGGCTCATCAGGGCGGACAGGTCGGGCATCTGGGCGCCGCCGGCACCGCCAGGGCCGCCGCCGAGGTTGCCGAGGCTGCCGCCGAGGGCGCCGAAGAGCTGCTCGAAAGGCGTGCCCTTGAACGGGTTCTCGTCGCCGTCGCCGGGTCGGCCTGGAGTGTCGTTCATGCTCCGAGGCTACTCGGCCCGCCCAGCCGGGTGGTGCGCCAGCGCCCTCGTCCGGGCGGCGGAGGCGGGCATCGTCCTAGAGTGAGCGGGTGAGTGCTGCCGCCCCCGTGCGCCTGGTCGACCTGCGTGAGTCCCCGCTGGACGTTGCGGAGGTGCTGGCCGCCCTCGACGACCCGGCGGCCGGCGGGCTGACGCTCTTCGTCGGACGGGTGCGCGACCACGACGGCGGCAAGGGCGTCCGACGCCTCGACTACTCCGCCCACCCGAGCGCGCTCGGGCGGCTCCGCGAGGTGGCCGAGCGGGTGGCCGCGGAGCACGACGTGCTGGCCGTGGCGGCCGTGCACCGCGTCGGGACCCTGGAGATCGGGGACGTGGCCGTGGTGGTGGCCACCGCCGCGGTCCACCGCGACGAGGCGTTCCGCGCCTCCCGCGCGCTCATCGACACCCTCAAGAACGAGGTGCCGGTGTGGAAGCACCAGCGCTTCGACGACGGCGACGAGGAGTGGGTCGGCACAACCTGAGCGGCGTGCCTGGCCCCACCCGCCCTGCTCACTGCCTAGGCTGGCGGGGTGGAGATCCTCTGGTGGCTCGCGCCGTCCCTGCTGGTGACGTGCCTGGCCATGCTCTGGGTCGGGTGGCTCGGCCGCGAGGGGCGCGGCGAGGTGGACCGCGAGGTGGCGCTGCGGCGGCTCGCGCGCGAGCTCTCCCGCGAGCGGCCCACCCCGGCGACGCCGGCTGGCCGCGAGCGCGACCGGAGCACCGGGATCGCCGTCCGGCAGGCCCGCAAGGGCCAGTCATCGCCGGAGCCCACCCGAAGAGTCTCGTAGTTGCCCCGGTTTGAGAGGGTGGCGCCATGAGTCAACGGACCTTGGCGGGCGTCCTCGCCGTGCCGTTGCTCCTGGCCCTGTGGGCCGCCGCCCTGTTCACCCCGCTGCCCTTCGTCACCTACGAGCCGGGGATCACCGTCGACGTGCTCGGCGAGGACGACGGCGAGGAGCTTGTCCAGGTCTCGGGTGAGAAGGCCTACCGCGACGACGGCGAGCTGCGGCTGACCACCGTCTACGTGTCGCGCCCCCGGGCCAACGTCAACCTCTTCGAGGTGGTCGAGGCGTGGTTCGACGACGACGCCTCCGTGCTGCCCTACGACGCCGTCTACTCGCCCGACACCACCCCGGAGGAGTCCGAGCGCCAGGGTGCGGTGCAGATGGTCTCCTCCCAGGACACCGCCATCGCGGTGGCGCTGCGCGAGCTCGGCCAGGAGGTCGGGGAGGTGGTCGAGGTCTTCGACGTCAGCGACGACCTGCCCGCGGACGGCAAGCTCGAGGTCCGCGACGTGCTGCTCGAGGTGGGCGGCCGCAAGATCACCTCGCCGCAGGACGTGGTGGAGGCGGTGGACGCCGCCGAGGCCGGCGAGCCGCTGGAGTTCGTGGTCGAGCGCGACGGAGAGCGGCGCACGGTGAGCGTGACGCCGACGATGGTCGACGGGGACAAGCGGGTGGGCATCACCCCGGGGCCGGGCTACTCGTTCCCGTTCGACGTCTCGGTCGAGGTCGACTCCAACATCGGCGGGCCCAGCGCCGGCCTGCTGTTCGCCTTGTCCGTCTATGACACGCTCACTCCGGGTTCGCTGACCGGGGGAGAGGTCGTGGCCGGCACCGGCACGGTCGACTCCGAGGGCAGCGTCGGTCCGATCGGGGGCATCGCCCAGAAGATCGCGGCGGCGCGCGAGGTGGGGGCCAAGCTCTTCCTCGTCCCGCCGGACAACTGCGACGAGGCCCTCGGCGCCGAGGCCGGCGACATGCGGCTGGTCCGCGCCGACTCGGTCCACTCGGCCCTGGAGGCGATCGAGGCCTGGGTCGAGGACCCTGATGCCGACCTGCCCACCTGTGAGAGGAGCTCTCAGTGACCGAGCAGTCGACCGTGCCCGACCCGGCGCTGGCCACCGCCGTGCTGGAGATCGAGTCCCACGTGGCCGACCAGGGGTGGGACCAGCCGGCCCGGCTCTACGCGCTCGTGGAGACCGCCCGCATCGTGGCCAACGAGCCCGAGCTGGCCCGGGCGATGGGGCTGGACGAAGCCTCCGCCGAAGGGTCCCTGACCCCGGTGGAGCAGGAGCCCGGTCGCAGCGACCAGCCGCTGGAGCAGCTGCTCGAGGAGATCGCCTGGCCCGAGACGGTCGACGGGGCCGCGGTGGTCCTGGAGCGCCTCGTGCTCCCGCCCGGGCTCGACGAGCAGATCCCCGAGGACCCGGTCGAGGCCGGCGAGTTCGCCCGTCACCACCCGCTGCGCCAGGAGGTGCGCCTGGTCGCCGGCGTCACCCGCAGCGGTTCCAGCTACTGCGCGATGCGACTGCGCGCCCACGACGACCCGCAGGCGGTCGTCCCGGGGACCGACCTGGTCCCGGGACTCATCGCCCTGCTTGCCAGCACGTTCGAGGAAGAGGAGATCCAGTGAGTGGAATGTTCGGCCAGTCGGCGCGACCTCCGGCGCAGCCTTCGGCTGCACCGAAGCGATCACGGGCGTTGGTGATCACCGCTGCGATCCTGCTGGTGCTGTTCCTCGCGCTCACGGCGTTCTCGGCCTTCTGGACCGAGCGTCTGTGGTTCGGCTCCTTCGGCTTCGACGGCGTCTTCAGCACGCTGCTCTGGACCCGGGTGGCGCTCTTCGTGGCCTTCGGCCTGGTGATGGGCGGCGTGGTCGCGCTCAACATGTACCTCGCCTACCGCTTCCGGCCGGTCTTCCGCCCGGCCTCGATGGAGCAGGACAGCCTGGACCGCTACCGCGAGGCGGTGACCCCGGTGAAGGGGTGGCTGCTCGCGGCGGTCGCGGTGGTGGTCGGCCTCTTCGCCGGTGCCTCGGCGGCCGGTCAGTGGCGCCAGTACGCGCTGTGGCGAAACGGCGTCTCCTTCGGCGAGGAGGACCCGTTCTTCAACCGTGACGTGGGCTTCTACGTCTTCGACCTGCCCTGGTGGCACTTCGTGGTCGACTACGTGATGGCCCTGGCGATCCTCGGCCTGCTGGCCGCGGCGGTCGTGCACTACCTGTACGGCGGGATCAGGCTCCAGGTCAGCCGAGACCGGCTCAGCCCGGCCGCCCAGGCCCAGTTCTCGGCGCTGCTGGGCCTCTTCGTCCTCGCCAAGGGCGTCGACTACTGGCTGGACCGCTTCGACCTGCTCAACCGCGACGGCAACCTCTTCACCGGCATGGGCTTCACCGACGAGAACGCGGTGCTGCCGGCCAAGAACATCCTGCTGTGGATCGCGGCCATCTGCGCCCTGCTCTTCTTCCTCAACATCTGGCGGCGCACCTGGGTGCTGCCGTCCGTGGGGGTGGCCCTGCTGGCCCTCTCGGCGATCCTGCTGGGTCTGGTCTGGCCGGGCGCGGTGCAGCGGTTCCAGGTCTCCCCGAGCGAGGCCGACCGCGAGGCGCCGTACATCGAGAAGAACATCGCCGCCACCCGCGCCGCCTACGACATCGACGACGTCGAGGTGAACCGCTACACCTCCAACCCCGACCTGGAGGCCGAGCTGGCGACCCTGGACGAGGAGACCTCGTCGGTGCCGCTGGTCGACCCGCAGCTGGTCCGGCCGACCTTCGAGCAGCAGCAGCAGGTCCGGGCCTACTACTCGGTGGCCGACGTGCTCGACGTCGACCGCTACCTGCTCGACGGCGAGGAGCGGGCCGTGGTGCTCGGCGTCCGCGAGCTCGACCAGGAGGGGCTGGCCGACTCGGCCCGCAACTGGTCCAACCTGCACACCGTCTACACCCACGGCACCGGGATGATCGCGGCCTACGCCAACCAGCGCCCGGGGGACAACCGCAACCAGGCCTCGGGCATCCAGTGGGCCGAGGGCCAGGAGGACAACCAGAGCGCCCTGACCGAGATCGAGGCCGAGGGCTACGAGCAGCGCGTCTACTTCGGCGAGTCGAGCCCGTCGTACTCGATCGTCGGCAACTCCGACGGTCGCGACCTCGAGCTCGACCTGCCGCGCGGCGAGGACGACACCAGCCAGACCACCACCTACGAGGGCAAGGGCGGGGTTCCGGTCGGGGGCCTGTTCAACCAGGTGCTCTACGCCGTGAAGTACGGGGAGCCCAACATCCTGCTCTCCTCGCGGGTCAACGAGAACAGCAAGATCCTCTACGACCGCAACCCGCGCACCATGGTGGAGAAGGTCGCGCCGTGGCTCACCGTCGACGCCGACCCCTACCCCGCCGTGGTGGACGGCCGGATCCAGTGGATCCTCGACGGCTACACGGTCACCGACCAGTACCCGATGGCGCAGCGGGAGTCCTTCGAGGACATGACCGACGACTCGCTGCAGCAGGCGCCCGGCTTCCAGACCCTGCCGACCGACGAGATCAACTACGCGCGCAACGCGGTCAAGGCCACCGTGGACGCCTACGACGGCACCATCAAGCTCTACGAGTGGGACGAGGAGGACCCCATCCTGAAGGCCTGGCGCGGCGTCTTCCCCGACGTGGTGCAGGACAAGGAGGAGATCCCCGAGTCGCTGCGGGCGCACCTGCGCTACCCGGAGGACCTCTTCAAGGCGCAGCGCTACCAGCTGGCCCGCTACCACGTGACCGACCCGAAGGACTGGTACGCGGAGAACAACCGCTGGGAGGTCCCGGAGGACCCGAACTCCGACGGCAACCTGCAGCCGCCGTACCGGTTCTTCCTCAACCCGCAGCGTGCCGCCGGCGAGGAGGTCGCCGACGAGTCGGAGACCAGCGACACCGACGACCAGGTCTGGTCGCTCTCCTCGGTCTACGTGCCGCGGGGCAAGAGCAACCTGGCGGCGTTCGTCTCGGTCAACTCCGATGCCACCAGCGACGACTACGGCAAGATCCAGGCGCTCGAGCTCGCCGACGAACGGACGAACGGCCCCACCCAGGTGGCCAACGAGATCGCCTCGGACGAAGAGGTGCGAGACGAGCTCTTCTCCTTCGACCAGGGTGGGATCAACCCGCGCTACGGCAACCTGCTGACGATGCCGGTCGGCGACGGGCTGATGTACGTGCAGCCGCTCTACGCGGCGCGTGACACCTCGGAGTCCGCCTATCCGATCCTGAGCTTCGTGCTCGTCTCCTACGGCGGGCAGGTCGGCATCGACACCACCCTGCGTGGGGCCATCGCCGACGTGCTCGGGGTCGAGGACGCCGAGTCCGCGGGGCCGCCCCCCGAGACCGAGGAGACCCCGGAGGAGGGGGAGACGCCTCCGGACGAAGGCGGTTCGGTCAGCCAGCAGGTGCGCCGCCTGCTCGACCAGGCGGCGTCGAAGTTCGAGGAGGCCAACGCGGCCCAGCGCGAGGGCGACACCGTCGCGTGGGCCGAGGCCCTGGACGAGGCGCAGGCGCTCGTGGAGGAGGCGGCCGAGCTCTACGAAACGGGGAACTGACCCCGGATTTGGCTCCACCCCGCGCATCACGTACTGTTCTGTTCACCGACGCGGGGTGGAGCAGCTCGGTAGCTCGCTGGGCTCATAACCCAGAGGTCGCAGGTTCAAATCCTGCCCCCGCTACAAAGGAATCGAAAGATTCGCACCTTGGCCCCCACATCATGTGGGGGCCAGGTGCATTTCGGGCCATATGTAGTGGCTCAAGGCGCTCTTTTTTCGGCCGATTGTCGGCTTCATTGTGCGCGTCACACCCCCCCCGTGGACCCGGACGCACCAGGTGCGCCCCACGTTCGGTCCACGCATGTGGTGCCCTGTCTCCCTTCGCCGATCAGGGGCGACACGGGGCGAGCGGGGGAGTTTGGTGTGACCTCGCGAGCAAGGTTGAGCCCGATCAGTGGGCGGGATTGTCGGGGTCTGGGGGGTTACGGACGGTCCGCCCACATGACCCCCACGACGCCCGGCGACACACCGGCCACCTACAGCCCCGACACCACCCTGACCCTCAGCGAGATCGCCGACCTCACCGGCCGCGACCTCAAGACCATCAAGACCTGGAACGACTCCGGCCAGGGCCGTTGGCCCAACGCCGTGCAGGATGAGACCGGGCGCAAAACCTGGCGCGTCCCGGTCAGCGACCTCGTCGCCTCTGGCGTCCACGACCCTTCCCAGATCCAGCAGGTCGAGAACGAGCTCGCCGCTCGCCGCGAGTCCAAGGAGACCAAGGCCCTGCGCGAGCAGGTCATCCGACTCGAGGAGAAGCTCGCCGCTGCCCACGCGCTCGCCGACGAGCGCGCCAACACCATCGCCCTCCTCAAGGGCTTGGTCCGCAAGGGCGGCGCAGCATGAGCCGCAAGCTGACCGGGTCCAAGAAGCAGACCGACGTCGGCTGGACCGCCAGCCTCCCGATCCACCGCGGCGCCACCAAGCGCCGGACCTACACCTTCACCACCGAGGAGGCCACCGACCGCTGGATCGCAGCAGCCATCTCCGCCATCGAGAACGGCACCGACCTCCCCGTCCCCGGCGCCGAGGGTCGCGTCGCTACCAAGCAGGCCAAGCTGGCCGGGACCGACTTCCGCGCCATGGCCGACCCGTGGCACGCCGAGTACTACAGCGAGCTGTGGCGCGGCAAGCACGACCGCGCCACGACGACCTGGGCAACATCAAGCGCATCGCCGTCTTCATGGACGAGCGAGGTCTGGTGCTGGAGACCATGGTGCGTGACGAGGTGAAGTCACTCCAGGCGAGCCTGACCCGCACGACCACCCAGGTCACGGTCAATGTCCCAGAGGGCGTGGACCCCACCGCACTCGTCACCATGGCGGAGGCCAAGGGCCTTCCCGGAATGGCGTCGAAATCGACACTCAAGCGTCGCAAGGCCGAAGGCAAACTCGTCCGCCGCGACACCTCGTCGGTCTGCGTCGCCGGTGGTGTCCGTCCTCGAGGTCGCACAGACAGCCCCGGTGCTCGCCGACGCGTGCCGAAACCTGGCCGACGCCTGCCACACCTACGCCCAAAAGGTCGAGCTGACCCGTAACGCCGTCGGGCTCCTCATGCAGGACCTGGTAGTGGAGCTGAACACGTTCGAGCTGCTCAAGGACGCCGCCACCGCGCTTCTCGACGGCCCGGGCGCAGCAGCCGACTTCGCCCAGAAGGTGATGTCGTACGCCCAGAAGGTCGTCGACGCTGTCTCCTCCTTGTGGGACGTCTCCGACGTGGAGTCCCTGCCGGCAGCGGTCGACAGCGTCGCCGCCGCCCGCGATGTGCTGGCCAGGTACTTGAAGGTGCGGACGTCGCGGGCCCGGGTCACCGGGAAGCTCCCCCGCAGCGGGGAGCCCGGGTCCTACGGATACGACGAGGACGGCAACAGGCTCCCGTACGCCAACAGCCGGCCCGCTTACGGAAAGGGACAGGTCGAGCAGGTGTGGCGCAACGCCCAAGACGAGTCCGGGGAGGTGTGGGTCCAGGACAAGGACGACGACTTCGTGAAGATCGACTGGAAGCCGGGCCAACCCCGTGCCGGCGTCTGGGACATGGGCCACGTCCGCGGGCAGGAGTACCGCACGCTGCGGGAGGAGTACCTGCGCGGAGAGATTCCCAAGAGTGTCTTCTTGGAGCGCTACCGGGACCCGGAGCTCTACGAGGTGGCCCATCCGGGCCGAAACAGATCTGGGATCGACGAAGCGATCCCCCGAGGTAGATAGGGTCAGCTCATGGGAAGGGAAACAGCGAACGACGGCGGCCGCCCCCGCGACACGGCCGCGCTGTACGCAGCGCTGACGAAGGGGACCCTGGAGCAGTTCGAGGAGGTCTACGACCCGTCGTTCGTCCACTTCGAGTACACCGGCGGCACGCTCCTCACCCGGGCGCTGGGCAACACGGACCCGCAGGCCCGGGTGGCGATCGCGAACAGGCTGCTCGACGACGACGTGAACGTGCACAGGTTCCACCCGCTGCACGTGCTCCTCGGCGCCAACAGCCACGACTTCGAGACCGAACCGGCCCTGCTGGAGCGGATGCTGAACATGGGAGCGGACGTGAACGACATCTACCCGAACTTCGGGACCCCGTTGGAGACCATCGCGGGCAAGTACAAGTTCAACGACGCGACACTGCGCCCGTTCTACGACGTCCTCCTGTCCCGGCCCGACATCGACCTGCTCGCCCCCGGGCAGGGCGGCCGACCGGTCCTGGTGAACCTGCGCAAGTGGTACGCGCGGCGCGGGGAGCTCGTCGAGAGGGCCGAGGCGCTCCTGATCGAACGAGGGGTCCCACTGCCCGCGCCGGCCAACCAGGCACCCTGATCCCTGTCAGCGGATCCGCCACAAAGCCGCGGCAGCGACCCCCCGGGAGACCGAAGCATGTCCGAGACGACGCAGTTCATCCCCAACGCGGGCGCGTGCCTGGTGTCGAAGAACGTCCTGTCCGGCGCCGGGCGGGTGCGGTGGATGGTCCGCGAGGACTCCCAGGCCCGGGCAGACAACGGGTGGCGCATCTTCAGCTCCATCGACACCAGCGAGTACCTCCACGACGCCGACAACCTGACCATCGTCGACTTCAACCGGGTCTGCGAGATCGAACCTGCCCTCATCGGCATCTGGAACCTTCCCGTCGGCTCGGACCTGCAGATGGTCGACGAGGGCAACGGCATCCGTGTCGTCGACACCGCCACGGGGAAGGCAGTCCCCCGGGAGGCCTTGTACGTCCCGGGAGGATGACGAGCTCGGGTTACGCCGGGTCTGCGGCACCGCGGACAAGATTCACGCGGGGGACTGACTCCTGCTCCTCGCACACAAGCGCACTGCTGCCAGCCGGCCCGGGCAGGTGACGCACATCATCCTGGCCCCGTCGGCACCCACCGTGAGGTGTTGCACGGGCCGCCGGGCCTTGCCCGGGTGAGCCGGCGAAGTGCCGGCCAGACGGCGGGGGAGGAGTTGGTGAAACACCGGTCCTCACTCAGGTCCCCATCGGCCAGAAGATCATCGTCCACGGCAAGCGCCTGACGTTCACCAAGACCGCGGCCGGCTGGGTCCAGCCGGGCCCGGTTCTGCCGCTGGCTCAGCCCGACCCGTTCGGCATCTTCGGTCGGTCGGGGCACCCAGCAGAAGGTCAGGGCCACCCTGGCCGAGGGCATTGCCCTCATGCACACCATCAAGACCTGGCGGGCGGCAGACCGCTGGCCCCGCGCTGGCTCCTACTGGTGTGTCCGTCCCAGACCCAACTCCCCTTGCTGCGGATCCCGGGTGGGAAGAATTCTCTGCACCGCCGTGGCTCCTTGACGACCGGCCTGCTTGACGGGCGCGCGTCGGCAGGCCACTGGCCGGGCCGTCGTTGCGGCACCGTCACCGACGCCATGCCCGCGCCAACTTGCAGCCGTGTCGTGTTCGTCGGTTCATCGGTCAGTACGCCGACGGGGCCGCTAGCGTCCGGGCACCACCCGTGGAGCGCCATCCCAGAGATGGTGCTCCTCCCGCGCTCCGGCGCCTCGTGAACGGAGAACACGTGAGTCTTCCTCTCGCCGCGCTCGCCACCGCTCTGACCGGAGCCCTAGCCGCCGGTGCGCTCACCGCCCCGGCCGCCCCGGCTGCCGTGGACCCGGCGAACCCGTGGGGGTTGACGGTACCGGCCGAATCCCCATGGTCGTTCAAGCGCGACTACGCCAAGCTGGACCCGACCTTGGACGACTACACCGGGTACGTCGGGGAGACCTGGGCGGTGCTCCGCAAGCAACTCGATCCGGGCTACGCGAAGGAGTGGCAGCCGTGGGTCATCAAGCGTGGGGACGGGAGCGCGATCGACGGGTACAACGGGTACGGCAACACGCATTTTGCGCGTTGGATCTACTACACGACCCCGGGGGTCTTCACCCCCACGTCGGCCTACCTGTCCTACGAGGACTCGCAGACGCCGATCGCTGAGTGGGCGCATCACCCGATGACGATCCTGGCCGACACCGACATCCCGGTGATCCGGGTGGCGTCCCCCCGCAAGACCACGCCGAGGAAGGCTCGTATCTTCGGCGACGTGCTCGAGCGGCAGTCCGGTGCCATGACCGTGCAGCTGAGGGCGGTGTTGAAGACCGACGACGGGTGGTTCGCCGAGATCAAGGCCAGGGGATGGGTCCCGGTGAAGTCGAAGGAGAGGGCATGGAGTGCCGCGATGAAGCACGCCGCCTTCACCCCCTTGGGGCTTTCGGGGAAGGGGCACAAGAAGCTCGATCTGAGTCGGGGAATGCAGGGGTGGCAGTGGAAGCCGGAGCGCAAGCCCGCCCCGGGCACCATGTTCGTTCGGCTCGACGCCAAGGACAGGTCCGGGCACGTCGCCAAGCGCAAGATCGTGAAGGTGAAGGTGCGCCGCTGACGTCCCCGGGACTGCTGCTTCACGGATATGTGACATCTGAACTGTGGCGCTGTGGCGTCACTGGAAGGATGTGTGTCGTTCCCAGGCCTTATCGAGGAGCAGGAGCTTGCCCTCCGTTGCTGCCTCGACCAGCTCGTCCGGAACCTCGACCTCGCGGAACCACATGCGGGCAACGTAGCGACAGAGGAGGTCGCCGGGCCGGCCGTGGCGTTACGCCGCTACCGTTGAGGCATTGCACAGGGTCACGTCGACGGCACTCTGATTGTCGAACCGATTGTGTCAGCGGCACGGGGCGTGAGCCTCCGGTGCAGGGTGCGATGTGGGGCACGGCCAGGGAAGTGAGCGTCGATGAGACCACCTAACAAGCCAAGGTGCGCGGGATCAAACAGTGCCCCGCTACAAAGAACAGGGCCTGGTCTGCGGAAACGCAGATCAGGCCCTGTTGCTTTTCTGGCGCTTCCCTGGAAGTTCCCCCTTGAACAGCGTGAACAGCGCGGAGTCGCGCCGTCACGCTCGGCAGGACCATGACGTCAGCCGCTCCCTGGTTCGCATCTCAGCCGCGTGCCTCCGTGTCGGACCTCCTCCCTCCGCGTAGCAGCGTCCTCACGACGTGCGCCGATGCCAGGGTGGGGAGCAAGAGCGCCAGCGCCCACCAGCTCGGGACCAGGCTGTACTCGTGGTTGCAGGCGCTGGGGAACTGCCACCACCCGGCGTCGCGCTCGGCCTGCTCCCACGCCTCGACGACGAAGGCCTGTTGCCTGACCTGGCAGATCTCCTGGGTGCCCGACTCCGGGAGCTCGGTCAGGAAGACGCCATACGCCAGGGCTGCCACCGTCCACACTCCGAGGAGCCCCAGGAGAAGCAGGCGCCAGAGCAGGCCAGTCAACGGTCGGGTCCAGTCGTGATCTTGCGGGCGACCCGAGCGCGGGTCGCCCGGCGCGACGGCGATCCCGAAGTAGGAGCCCATGGGCGGCTGGAAGTCACGGCCCCACACCACCGGCCCCTCGCACTCAGCGACGCCGCTCGCACGACGTGAGCCGCTCCCCGGCCAGGCAACGGTCGCTGCCCCTCTTTCCGTCGAGCCGGTCCCGGCCGGGGCCGCCGTGGAGGAGGTCGTTGCGGTTGCCGCCGACGAGGACGTCGTTGCCGCCGCCTCCGAAGGCACGTACCGGGAACCCGTAGGCGTACACCCGGAACAGCTCGGGCTTGGGTCCCCCGCGGAACGTGGCCCGCCCCGGCGCGGTGTTGCCGGTGAGCAGGAACTTCTCGACCCCCGTGAGCCTCGCCAGAACACGGCCGTGCTGGGTGACCCGGCGCTTCGGCACGTGGATCACCATGCCGTAGGGGCGTTGAGGACCGCCGTAGGTGTGGAAGTCCACCCGGTCCCTGCCTTGGCCTCCGGCGAGGGTGCGCGTCGGCCGGCCCGGCCGGTCCCGCTCGATCTCCACCCGGAACACGTCGTCGCCGGACCCGCCTCGCGCCACCGTGCCGGCGAGGGTGGCGAGCAGGTCGTCGCCCGGGCCGCCGAGGAGGAAGGAGTCGACCGAGTCGCGCTGACCGACCACGAAGTCGTCGCCCTCGTCGCCGCTGATCTGGTCGGTGCCGTGACCCCCCGAGACCACATCGTCGCCGGGACCGCCGCTGATCACGTCGTCGCCCGGCACCGGCGCGGGCGCCTCCTGGCTCATCGGGGGGTCGCCGGCGGCATCGCCGTCCAGCTCGTCGTCGCCGGGACCGCCGGTGATCACGTCGTCCCCACCGCCGCCCAGGATCTGGTCGTGCGCGGGCCCTCCGAGGAGCACGTCGTCGTGGGGCGAGGCGATGATCCCGGTGTACTTGTCAGCCGGGGTCGGGGCGAACGTGTCGTGGCCGTCCCCCGTGGCGGTGAGTGCCCCCAGGTCGACGGTGACCGGCCCGGGGGCGTCGGCGTAGGAGACCTTGTCGGAGTAGACCCACTCGGACGGGTCGAGGCCGGCGGGGCCGACCTCCGACTCCAGGTCGACGTAGTCGTCGCCGGGGCCGGGCTGGATCACGTCGCCCCAGTAGTCGTCGTTCCAGAGGTCGCCGCCGCCGAAGAGCCGGTCGTTGCCCGGGCCGCCGCGGATCTGGTCGGCGCGGTCGAGGCCGCAGATGGTGTCGTCGCCACCTGCCCCGTCGATCAGGTCTCCGCCCTCGGTCCCGACGATCACATCGTCGCCGGGCGTCCCGACCACCCACGAGGCGGGACCCGACGAGGGCGGAACGATGATCGTGGCCACCATGCCGTCGCACGTCTGGTCCGGGGCGCTGGCGCGGCTCACGCCCTGGGCGGGCCCGACGCCGAGTGTCGCGACGGACAGGGCGGCGGCCACACCGATCACGGCGTGGGAGGGGATACGCATGGGATGTGCTCCTGGAGGTGTGGCGGGTCTTGCCGGGCGTGGAGTGAGACTCGGCAACGGAACGAAAGGTTGCTGCCGACTGGAGGCAGGGTGACACGTCGCCAGGATCGACAGATCCGGGCGCGCGGGCGTTCACTGGAGAGGGCGGCGCCGTCGCCACCGCGAGACCCCGGGGGCCGAGGCAGAGGAGTGCACGCGATGCGCCAGGTAGTCATGCAGGGTCCGGGCGAGGTGCGGGTGGAGCATCGCCAGGATCCGAGGATCATCGAGCCCACCGACGCGATCCTCCGCCTCGCCGCCACCTGCATCTGCGGCAGCGACCTGTGGCCCTACCGGGGCGCGGAGCCGGTCGACCACCAGGTGATGGGCCACGAGTACATCGGCACCGTCGAGGAGGTCGGCTCCGACGTCCACACCGTCAAGGTCGGCGACTTCGTCGTCGGCTCGTTCTGGGCCTCGGACAACACCTGCGAGATCTGCCGGTCCGGCTACCAGGCCTACTGCGTACGGCGGGTGCCGATGGGCATGATCGGCACGCAGTCCGAGCTGGCCCGCATCCCGCTCGCGGACGGCACGCTCGTCGCCACTCCGGGGGCGCCCGACCCGGAGCTGATCCCGTCGCTGATGGCGGCCTCGGACGTGCTCGGCACCGGCTGGTTCGCTGCCACGGCCGCGGCGGCCGGGCCTGGCAAGACCGTCGCGGTGGTGGGTGACGGGGCGGTCGGCCTGCTCGCCGTCCTGGCCGCCAGGCAGCTGGGTGCCGAGCGCATCATCGCGTTCAGCCGCCACGCGGACCGGCAGGCGCTGGCCCGGGAGTTCGGCGCCACCGACGTGGTCGAGCAGCGTGGCGAGGAAGGGGTGGAGCGCATCAAGGAGCTCACCGGAGGGCTCGGTGCCCACTCGGTCGTCGAGGCGGTCGGCACGCAGGAGGCCATGATGCAGGCGATCGGCTCGACCCGGCCCGGCGGGCACGTGGGCTTCGTGGGGGTCTCCCACGACGTCGCCATCCCGGGCGACGAGCTCTTCATGGCCGGCGTCCACCTCCACGGTGGGCCGGCACCGGTGCGGCGGTACCTACCGGAGCTGATCCGGCTCATCTGGGACCGCGAGATCGACCCGGGCAAGGTCTTCGACCTCACCCTGCCGCTGGAGAAGGCGGCCGACGGCTACCGGGCCATGGACCAGCGCGAGGCCATCAAGGTGCTGCTGACGCCGTGACCGCGGGGGCGGTCACGGCGTCAGCGTTCAGCGCCCGAGGAGACGGCTGAGCCAGCCGCCCTGGCGCTCCTCCTCGGGGTGCCCGGGGCACCACTGCCCTGCGGGGACGGCGGCCTTCACCTGGGCGACGTGCTGGCCGCAGCCGGCCCAGGTGGTCTTCTGGCAGGTGCGGCAGGTGGTGGGACGGCACATGGGGTTCTCCTTGTGAGGTGTGGTCGAACTGTGGGAAGGGCTCGGGGGTGAGCGGGAGGCGGCCGGAGCCGTGTCAGAGCAGGGCGGGCAGCGCGCGGACCGAGGTGTAGACGGCCACGGCCAGTACGAGGACCGTGAAGGCCCCCTGCAGTCGACCGGTCTCCATGCGGTCGGCGAGGCGGGCGCCCAGGACACCGGCCACGGCCGAGGCGGCGGTGAGGGTCAGCACGACCGGCCAGTCTGGGGCGACGCCGGCTCCGGCCCGTGCCACCAGCGCGGTGGCGCTGGTGAGGGTGATGACCACCAGCGACGTGCCGGCGGCGTACCTGATCGGCAAGGCGAGCGCGAGCAGCAGGGCGGGCACGACGAGGAAGCCGCCTCCCACGCCCAGGAAGCCGGTGAGCAGGCCCACGACGGTGGCGGTGAGCACCACCTTGAGCGCGCGGGGGCAGTTGCAGGCGAAGGTCGGGCTGAAGGTGATGATCGGGTCGTCCAGGGCCGGCCGGGTGCCGGTCGCGTCGCCCTGCCGGGAGTGGTGGAGCCGGCGCCAGGCCATCAGGCCCCCGACGAGCAGCATCAGTGCCCCGAAGGCGGCGAGCAGGACGTCGTCGGCCACGTGGGCGGCGGCTCTCGCCCCGAGGACCGCCCCGCCGACGGCCACGGTGCCGAACACCACGCCGCGGCCGAGCAGGACGTTGCCGGCGCGGTGCGCGGTCAGCGCCCCGAGCAGCGAGGTCACGCCCACCACCACCAGCGAGCCGGTGGTCGCCTGGGTGGCCGACTGGTCGAGCAGGTAGACCAGCACCGGGACGGCGAGGATGGATCCGCCGCCGCCCAGAGCCCCCAGCGAGAGGCCGATGAGGGCACCGGCGGCGACGGCGAGGACGAGCGTCATGTCAGGCGTGCGACCCGTCGTCGTCCCGGTCCTCGTCGCCCGGGGCGACCAGGCGCAGCCCAGAGCTCGCGGCGTTGTCGAAGGCGTCGTCGACGGCGACGGTACGGCGGCCCGCGGCGTCGAGGAACGACGCGGCGATAGCGGCGCGGTAGCCGGCGGCGCAGTGCACCCACACCTCACCGGCCGGCACCTCGGCGACCCGGCGGGGCAGCTCGTGGATGGCGATGTTGATCGCCCCCTCGATGGCCGAGGCCCGGTGCTCGTCGGCCCGACGGACGTCGAGGACGACCACCTCGCGGTGGTGCCGCACGGCGGCGAGGTCGGCGAACGAGGCGGTCGGGAACGAGGCCAGCTCCCCGGCGGCCCACTCCTCGGGGCCACCGGTGGCCTGGGCCGCGGGGCGGTCGATCCCGATGCGGACCAGCTCGCGCTGGGCCGTGGCGACGTCGTCGGCGGTCTCCCCGAGCAGGGTCACCGGGGTGCCCCACTCGATCAGCCACCCCAGGTAGGTCGCGAACGCGCCGTCGAGGCCGAAGTTGAGGGTGCCCGGGGCGTGGCCGGCGGCGAACGCGATCCGGGTGCGCAGGTCGACCACCCACTCGCCGGCCTCGATCCGGCGACCCAGCTCCTCGGCGTCGGCCTCGGCGACGGGGGAGAGGTCGGGGGCCTCGGGGCCGGCGGCGTTGGCCGGGCCCATGTGGGCGTAGTAGGTGGGCCAGGCGGCGAGCCCGTCGAGGAGCTCCCGGACGTAGGTCTCCTCGTCCTGGGTGAGCACCGGGTTGGTCTGCTTCTCCTGCCCGAGGGTGGAGTCGGTGGCCTCCGACTGGGTGGCGGAGCAGAAGGAGCCGAAGCCGTGAGTCGGGTAGACCTCCGCGGCGTCGGGCAGCTCCTCGGCGAGCCTGTGGGCCGAGGCGTGCTGGTGGCGGACCAGGGTGTCGGTGTGCTCCTCGCCGAGCAGGTCGGGCCGGCCGGTGGCCCCGTAGAGCAGCGAGCCGCCGGTGAAGACCGCGTACGGCTCGTCGCCGTCGGGGCCAGCGGTGGCGAGGGCGTAGGAGAGGTGGGTGAAGGTGTGGCCGGGCGTGGCGATCGCCCGGACCTCCATCCGCTCGCCGATCGCCACCGTGTCGCCGTCGGCGATCGGGGTGCGCTCGAACGACACCTGGTCCTCGCCGTTGACGTGGTACGCCGCGCCGGTGTGCCGGGCCAGGGCGAGGCCGCCGGTGACGTAGTCGTTGTGGAGGTGCGTCTCGAAGACGTCGCTCAGCCGCACCTGGTGCTGCTCGAGGAGGTCCAGGACGCGGTCGATGTCGCGCTGGGGGTCGATCACGAAGGCGACGTGGCCGTCGTGGACGAGGTAGCTGCGGTCGCCGAGCGAGGGGGTCTCGATCGCCAGGATGGTCAGGTCGTCGGTCATGGTGTCTCCAGTGCTGCGGGGCGGTTGGGGGAGCTCAGGACAGGCCGGGGGTGCCGGTCTCCACAGGGAGCCCCGAGCGGGCCCAGGCAGCGGTGCCGCCGGCCGCGTACTCGCCGGGCTCGCGGACGTCGATCACCGTGGCCCGGTGCTCGGCGGCCCGGGCGAGCTGGTCGACGTCGATCTCCGGGGTGTTCTGGCTCATGACTGCCTTCTTCGTGTGCAACGCCGCTAGGAGGTTCTCGATACGGGCGGGGGTATGTGTTCCTTCTCGACGATAGACACCCCAGGGGGTATTTGACAAACTCGGCCCCGGCGGGCCGGGGGTGCCATCCTGCAATACCGAGGGGGGTATGCTTCACGCGTCGTCATGTCCCGTCCCACCATGCTCGCGGACCTACCTCAGGAGACACTGATGGAGCTCGACCCCACCGAGATGGCCCCGGTCATCAACCGCATCAAGCGCGCCCGTGGCCAGCTCGACGGCGTCCTGCGGATGCTCGAGGAGGGGCGCGAGTGCGAGGACGTCGTCACGCAGCTCGCCGCGGTCTCGAAGGCCCTCGACCGGGCGGGCTTCGCCGTCGTTGCCAGCGGTCTGCGGCAGTGCATGGCCAACGGGGACGACGCGGACAGCCTGGACGTGAAGAAGATGGAGAAGCTCTTCCTCTCGCTGGCCTGAGTGCCGACGCCGACTTCTGGCACCCGCTCCTAGTACGGTCCGGCCGTGGAGATCAACACACATGGTCAAGCCGTGGGCGAGCCGGTCGCGGGATGGTCGCCCCGCCGGGCCCCGGAGCGGGTGACCCGCACCGGCCGCTACGTCAGCATCGAGCCGCTCGCCGCGAGCCACTCCGAGGCGCTCGTCGCCGCGTTGTGCGGCCGCGAGGACGAGGCGCTGTGGACCTACCGACCCACGCCGCGGCCGACGTCCCGCGCCGCCTTCGACGAGGTGGTCGCGCCGTTGGTGGCGCACCGGGACGACACCGCCACCTACGCCTTCGTCCCGTCCGGGGGCTCGGCCGCCGGGTTCGCCTCGTTCTTCCCCTGTGCCCCCGGCGCCGGCGTCGTGGAGATCTCGGGGGTCCTGCTCGGGCGGGCCCTGCAGCGGACCACCGCCGCCACCGAGGCGATCCACCTGCTGCTCGGCTACGCCTTCGACGAGCTGGGCTACCGGCGGGTGGAGTGGAAGTGCGACAGCCTCAACGAGCCGTCGGGGCGGGCGGCGCTCCGCCTCGGGTTCACCTACGAGGGGCGCTTCCGGCAGCACATGGTGACCAAGGATCGCAACCGGGACACCGACTGGTACGCCATCCTCGACTCCGAGTGGCCGCAGATCCGAGCCCGGCACCAGCGCTGGCTGGACCCGGACAACTTCGACGCGCAGGGACGCCAGCGTCAGCCGCTCGCGACTCTCTAGGGTGTGGGCGTGAGCGACAGCGAGGACGCCGCGGATCCGGCCGCCGACGCGGCCGCGCGCGGGTCGCGCCGGCGCGAGCGCACCCGGGCGCGGCTCCTGGACGCGGCGGAGCTGCTGCTGTCGCGGCGCGCCCCGGAGGAGATCCGGATCGAGGACGTCGCAGCGGAGGCGGGGATCTCGCCGGCTTCGGTCTACGTGCACTTCGGCACCAAGGACGCGCTGCTGGCCGCCGTCACCGAGCGGGTGCTGGCTGTGGCGACCGACGCGCTGCGGGCGGCGTACGCAGTGCAGGCGCCACCCCTGGAGCGCTTCGCGGGGGTCGGGTCGGCCTACCTGCGGCTGCTGCTGGATCACCCGGCGGTGGTCAAGTACCTCACCGCGACGGGGGAGCGGGGCCCGCGGACGGCCATCGAGGAGGAGGTGGTCGACCGCTTCAGCCAGCTGCGCCGCGAGTTCGAGCAGAGCATCCGCGACGCCGTGGAGGCCGGGGCGATCCGGCAGGTGGATCCCGAGCTGATGTCCTACTTCCTCTTCGGGTCGTGGAACGGTGTCGCCGCCCTGGCGCTGCGCCGCGACGCGCTGGCGGTCGAGCCTGCCCGGGTCGAGGCCGCGGTGATCGAGGCCGGCCTGGTGCTCCTCGAGGGGCTCATCGTGGAGCCGCCGTCCGGCTGACGGCCTGCGATCTTGGCGAAGGGCCCCCGGGCTCTTGGCGGAGGGGCCCCGGAGCGAGTTAACTGGAGCCCGACTCCAGAACACTCCGCTCGAAAGTGACCCCATGACGCAGACCGCGACGCCCGCCAGCCCGAGCCCCGACGCCGCTCCCGAGACCTGGGACGTCGTGGTCGTCGGCGCGGGCCCGGGTGGGCTGACCACCGCGGCTTACCTCGCCGCCAACGGCAAGCGGGTGCTGGTGCTCGAGGCCAACCAGGTGGTGGGCGGCAGCACCCAGGTCTTCCGCCGGGCGGGCAACAAGTTCGAGTTCGACGTCGGCACCCACTACGTCGGCGAGTGCGGCCCGGGCGGCCGGATGCAGACCACGCTCTCGGGCCTGGCGCTCACCGAGCGGATCAAGTGGCTGCGGCAGCGCCCCGAGGGCCACTGCCAGATCATGGTCCCGGGCACGACCTTCCAGACGCCGACCGGGTGGGACACCTACCTGGAGCGCCTGATCGACGCCTTCCCCGACGAGGAGGCCGGACTGCGCCGGTGCGTGGGCATCATGCGGGGCATCGCCACCAACGACCGGCGATTCAAGCGCCCGCTCGCGCTGCTGCGCTGGGGGGTGCGGCCGATCACCACCCTGATGAAGGCGTGCGGGCTCAGCGCCGACGCGCAGGCGGTGATCCTGGCCGAGAACGGCGACTACACCTGGCCGCCGCACCGCACGCCGGCCGCCTTCCACGCCGGGTTCCTCGACCACTACCTCCAGGCGGGCGCCTACTACCCCCGAGGTGGCGGCCAGATGACCGGCGCCCACCTCACCGACGTGATCCAGACCCACGGGGGCAAGGTCCGCACCAAGACCCGGGTCGAGCGGATCCTGATCGAGGACGGGCGCGCCGTCGGCGTGCGAGTGCGTGGCGGCGAGGAGATCCGCGCCGAGGCCGTCGTCTCCGCCGCCGACTTCAAGAAGACCTGGGCCGAGCTGGTCGGCGACGAGCACCTCACCCGGCGCCTGCGCCGGCGGGTGCGCAACCTCGAGATGACGCTGCCGATGTTCGCCGTCTACGTCGCCCTCGACGTCGACCTGCGCGAGCGCGACACCCCGCCGCTGGCCTGGGTGTGGCCGACCAACGACGTCGACGGCTACTACCGCGAGGTGGCCGCCGGTCGCTGCCCCGAGAAGATGCCGGTCGGCATCAGCTGCCCCACCGCCAAGGACCCGGAGGGGACCCACTCCGCGCCCCCCGGCTACTCCACGCTCGAGCTGGTGAGCTGGGCGCCGAAGGAGTACGCGTTCTGGAACGTCGAGACCGGCCCCGCGGACGGCGGGAGCTACGGGCGCGACGAGCGCTACCTGGCGCTCAAGGAGGAGCTCACCCAGCGGGTGCTGGACACCGCCGAGCTGATGATCCCCGACATCCGCGAGCGCCTCGTCTTCTGCGAGGCCTCCACCCCGATCACCCAGGAGCGCTTCACCCTCACCACCGACGGCAACTGCTACGGGATCGCCCCGCTGCTGAAGAACCTCGGCCCCTTCCGGCCGCGGGTCACCACCCACATCCCCGGTCTCTTCCTGGCCGGCAACAGTACCGAGCACCTCTTCGGCATCAACGCCACCATGTACGGCGGGATGGGCACCGCCGGCGCCGTGCTCGGTCGCGACCTGGTCCAGGAGGTGCGCGACGGGGCCGTCTTCGTCGACGAGTCGCGACTGACCGAGATCACCGAGGAGTTCGACCCGCTGCTGGCCTCGAAGCCCGGGTCGACGATCCGCCGGGGGGTGCGTCGCCGCCCCCGGTCCACCGCCTGACGGTTCTGAGGGGGCCTGGCGAGTGCAGGATCTCCTGGACGTCGGGCAGCGGCACGTCGAGCTCCCGCAGCCGGGACTTCCCGGGCGGGGTCGCCGAGCTGGACCACCACGTGGTCCTGGAGGGCGGACTCGTCGCGGAGCTGGTCATCGTCCCTCGGTGACCTCGCCCGCCAGCACCGAGGCCGGAAGCTCGAGATCGGGGACGAGCTCGACCAGCAGCTCCCGGACCCGTCGATCGAGGTCCGCGACGATCCCGCGGACGGTCGCCTCGTCCTGACCGCCAGGGTCGGCGACCGGCCAGTCGACGTACCGCACCCCCGGCACGAAGGGGCACTCCTCGCCGCAGCCGAGGGTGATCGCCAGGGTGCTGGCCGCCACCGTCTCCCGGGTCAGCAGGGTCGGCCGCTCACCGGAGACGTCCAGCCCGAGGCTCTCCAGTGCGGCGGCGACCTCGGGGTGGATGTGCTCTCCGGGCTGGGTCCCGGCGGAGAGCGCGACGACCCGGCCTCGGGCGTAGTAGTGGGTGAGGACCCGGGCGATCACCGAGCGGCCGCCGTTGCGGACGCAGGCGAAGACGACCTGGGGCGGGACGGCGGTGGTGTCGGTCATCGAGGGTCTCCTGCGGGGGTGGTCGGGCGGACGGTGCGCTCGGGGAAGAACCTGCGGGCCCAGAGGCTGACGTAGACCAGGCCGACCAGGGCCGGGACCTCGATCAGCGGGCCGACCACCCCGGCGAGCGCCTGCCCGGAGGTGACCCCGAAGACGCCGATGGCCACGGCGATCGCCAGCTCGAAGTTGTTGCCCGCGGCCGTCATCGAGACGGCGGTGGCACGCTGGTAGTCGAACCCGAGCAGCTTCGACAGCAGCATGGAGCCGCCCCACATCAGCGCGAAGTACGCCAGCAGCGGCACCGCGATGCGGGCGACGTCGAGAGGCTGGTGGGTGATGCTGTCGCCCTGGAGGGCGAAGAGCAGCACGATGGTGAAGAGCAGGCCGTAGAGGGCGGCGGGCCCGATCGCGGGCAGGAACCTCGACTCGTACCACTGCCTGCCCTTCGCTCGTTCGCCGAGCGTGCGGGTCAGGAAGCCGGCCAGCAGCGGGATGCCGAGGAAGACCAGGACGGACTTCGCGATGCTCCACACCGAGACGTCCAGCGCGGCCTGCTCCAGCCCGAGCCACCCGGGCAGGACCTGGAGGTAGAAGTACCCGAGGAAGGCGAACGCCACGATCTGGAAGACCGCGTTGATGGCCACCAGGATGGCGGCCGCCTCCCGGTCGCCGCAGGCCAGGTCGTTCCAGATCAGCACCATCGCGATGCAGCGGGCCAGACCCACGATGATGAGGCCGGTCCGGTACTCCGGCAGGTCGGGCAGGAGCAGCCAGGCCAGCGCGAACATGAGCGCGGGCCCGAGCACCCAGTTGAGCAGGATCGAGGTGCCGAGCAGCCGGACGTCGCGGGTCACGTGACCGAGCTCGTCGTAGCGGACCTTCGCGAGCACCGGGTACATCATGATCAGCAGGCCGATCGCGATGGGCAGCGAGACCGAGCCGATCTCGACCGCGGCCAGGGCGTCGTCGAGGCCCCCGACCGTGCGGCCCAGCAGCAGGCCGACGGCCATCGCGACGCCGATCCAGACGGGCAGGAACCGGTCCAGGGTCGAGAGACGCTGCAGCAGTGGGTCCTGGGGACGCCCGGCGGAGGTCTCGCCGATGAGGTCGCTCATCCGCACACCACCGGCAGCGGTCGGGGGGAGGCGGGGGGAGTGGGGTGACGCACCGCCATATATTGACAGATGTCGATGCGTCAACGAAGTCGGCGTCGAGGAGTTCGGCTGCTGTTCATCTCTGAAGCTCGCCTGCGGCGGCGGATGCCGGTCTCAGCCGGAGCCCAGTGCCTCCGTGATCTGGTCGAACGTCTTCGTGCCGAACGCCACCATCCTGGCCTCCTCGACCTGGGTCCGGGCGGAGCGGAAGACCTCGAGGGCCGCGGCGATCGCGTCGTCCTTCGGCCACCCGTAGACCCCCGCGCTGATCAGCGGGAACGCCACGGTCCGGGCGCCCAGCTCGTCAGCGACCTCCAGGGCCCGGGTGTAGCACGAGGTCAGCAGGGTGCGGTCCCGCTCCCCGGCGCGGTAGTTCGGGCCGACCACGTGGATGACCCAGCGCGCCGGCATGAGCCCCGCGGTCGTCCAGCCGGCGTCACCTGTGGCCAGGCCGCGGGGGAACCGGCGACGGCACTCCTCGAGGACCTCCGGGCCGCCGGCGGCGTGGATGGCGCCGTCGACCCCGCCGCCCCCGCGCATGGCCCGGTTGGCGGCGTTGACGACCGCGTCGACCTCCTGGGCGGTGATGTCGCCCTCGACGACCGTGATCCTCATCCGGTGCAGGCTACGTTGCTGAGCCCGGCGGCCGCACCGGTCACGACGTTGCTGGTGCAGGAGATCCGGTTCCCGGTGGCACCCTTCTGCACCGAGAACCCGTACCCGTCGGCGTTGACCTCGGCCCGGTTGTCCGCGAAGACGTTGTCGTTGCCCCAGCCGGCCAGCGCGGTGTGCACCTGGAACCCGTCGAGCAGGGCGTTGACGCCGTGGTTGCCCTCGACGAGCCAGCCGTTGCCCTTCATGTCGATCCAGGAGTCGGCCCAGCTCCCGGTCATCCCGGCGCCCTCGAACCAGTTCCCGCGGATGGTCCCGCCGGTGGTGCCTTCCTTGATGTCCATGCTCTCGGCACCGGTCTCGCTGATCACGTTGCCGAGGAGCAGGTTGCGGTCCGAGGCGTCCGGGCGACCATCGCTGTAGGTGCCCCAGTTGGAGTTGGCGCTGCCTACGTAGATGCCCTCCCCGTAGGTCTCGTTCTTCCGGCCGGTGCGGCGGACCACGTTGTCGCGCACCACGTTGTCGGAGGAGAAGGAGCGCAGGTGGACGCCCTCCTGGCCCGTCTCGTGCACCTCGAGTCCCTCGAGGACCACGTGGCTGGACCGGTCGAGCACCACGCCCTTGGACACGTTGGTCACCGTGATCCCGCGGACCCGCCAGTGGTCGGCACCGGCTAGGTAGAGGCCGTACTGCGTGCCGGTGCCGACCGCTCCCGGCTTGCCGTCGATCACGGCCCCGCGCGAGCCCTGCAGCACGATCGGCGCGTCGGCCGTGCCGGGCACCGAGGCGACGAAGGTGCCGACGTACTGCTTGCCGCCGATCACCAGCGGCGCCTTGAGCCCCTTGGAGGTGTACGTGCCGTCGGCCACGGTGATGACGTCGCCCGGCCGGGCGTCGGCCAGGGCCGCGCTGAGCTCCGCGGAGGTCGAGACCCCCACGGCGCGCCCTCCCGGGGCGGGGACCGTGTGCGTGGGCGTGGCGGACGGGGTGGGCGGGGGGTCAGGCGGCGCGCCCGTGGGGGCGCCGGACGGCGACGGGGACAGCGACGCCGACGGGGACAGCGACGCCGACGGGGACAGCGACGGGGAGGGGGACAGGGAGGGGGACAGCGGCGGCGAGGGGGAGAGCGAGGGGGACACCGACGGTGCGGGTGATCTTGACGGTGACGCTGAGAGGGAGGGGGACGCCGACGGGGAAGGCGAGGGCGTGGCCGTGGGAACCGGGGTCGGCCGGACCGGGGCGGTGATCCGCAGCTGGTCCAGCGCGAGCCCCGAGCGCCGGCTGGCGAGGCCGACCCGTCCGTCGGCGCTGCTCGCGAGCTCCAGGCGCGTGGCGAGCCTGCGACCGCGGCCAGGGCGTTCCAGGTAGACCTTCAGGTCGTCGGCCGTCCGCTCCAGCGTCACCACGTGTGGGCGGTTGACCGGGACCCGGGCGTCGAGACCGGAGAGCCGGCGCTCCTCCCCGTCGCGGATCACGAAGACCCCCGACCGGGCGCGCCGCCGGTCCACGCGGAGGTAGGAGTAGTGCCGCCCGCCCCGGTGGTCGAAGACGACCGAGTACTCCGGGCCGCGTGCCCGGAGGGTGGCCTCGAGCCGCCACTGCGTGCCGGCGACGGGGGTGCGCAGGAGCCGGAGGGCGGTGCGGGGCGAGGCGGTGCGAGCTCGTGCGCGGGGCCTGGTGAGGACGTAACGTCCCTCGTCCACCCGCCAGTCGCCCGCGCGGCCCCGGAAGAGGCGAGCGGCCGCGGGGGAGTCGAACCCCTCGTCCAGGACCACGGTCTCCCGTTCCTCCTGCGAGGCGCCGCCGGAACCCGCGGCGACGCCGACGAGGCCGCAGGAGAGGGCGACGGAGAGGGTGAGGACACGGAGGTGGGGGTGCGCGGAGAAGTCCATCGGGGATCCTCGGGGCAGGACGGCATATCCGGAAGGTCGATCGTAGGTCCGGGTCGGGCCGCCCACACGAGGAATGGAGCAATCGCTACCGGGGGACCGTGATCACCACCCGCCGGTTCCTGGCCCGGTTCGCGTCGCTGTCGTTGGGATAGGCCGGACGGGTCTCCCCGTAGCCCCTGGTGCGGACCGCGTCGGGGTCCAGGCCCCCGTCGCGCACCAGCCAGTCGGCGACGCTGCGGGCCCGTGCCCGGGACAGGCGCATCCCGTAGGCCTCGTCGCCGCGGTCGTCGGTGTGCCCCTCGACGAGGACCTCACCGGCCGCCCCGGCCGAGCGGATCCGCTGGACGACGGCACGCAGCGCGTCCCTGGCGGCCGGTCTCAGGGTCGCGGAGTCGCTGGCGAAGAGCACGCCCGAGGAGGCGACGTACGAGGTGGAGCCACGGCCCTCGAGCACGCTGAGCCCTCCGCTCCCGGCGAGGGGCCGGGACTCCAGCCGCTCCGGATCGACGTCGACGTCCGGCACCCGCACCGGCTCCAGGCGCACGGTCTCGACCAGGTCGTCGCCGGGCCGAGCGGCGCCGTCGCGGGAGAAGCCCTCCCGGACGACGCCGGCCCGGGTGACGCCGACCAGGGCACCGTCGCGGGCGACCCGGCACACCTGCTCCGCACGGGCTCCCGGCACGGTCGCGCCCGGGACGGTGACCGCGGGATAGACCCGGTCACCCACCTCGGTGGCCGGGATGACCGCGGGTGGGATGGTGGCGGCCGTCACCTCCACCGCCCCCAGACAGCCCCCCGGCGCCCGGTGACGGACCACGCAGCCTCCCTCGACGACCTGGCCGGGGATGACGAGACCGGGGGCGAGCACCGTGCCGTCGGAGTCCACCACGGGCGGCACCTCGACCTCCGGCACCACCACGTCGGGGACGGGTTCGACCTCCCGGTCGGGCCCCGGCTCGCAGGCGGGGTCGGGCTCAGGCGGGGGCGTGTCGGACGCTCCGCCCGTGGGCGGCGCGGAGGAGGGCCCGGCCGGACTGCCCCCGAGAGCCCCGGGCTCCGTCTGGTCGTCACGGCAGGCGCCGACCAGAGTGATCACCAGGACCAGCAGTCCGGCCGGACCGGCGGCGGACAGCCCGCCCCGACATCCCCTCGGGCTGTCCGTGCTCATGCCGGGCCCGCCGGTTCAGCTCGCCCGGCCGAGGGCACGGTAGGTCCAGCCCGCCGCCCGCCAGGCCGGGGCGTCCAGCGCGTGCCGGCCGTCGACCACCGCGCGGTCCGCGACCACCGTGGCGAGCACCTCGGGGTCGATCTCGCGGAACACCTGCCACTCGGTGAGCAGCACCACGACAGCCGCCCCGTCGGCCGCCTCGAGCACTCCGTGGGCGTAGCGGAGGTCCGGGTAGGCCCGCCGGGCGTTCTCCATCGCCTCCGGGTCGTAGACGGTCACGATCGCCCCCTCCTGCTGGAGCATGCGGGCCACGTCGAGCGCCGGAGCGTCGCGCACGTCGTCGGAGTTCGGCTTGAACGCCGCACCCAGGCAGCAGACCCGGACGCCCTCGAGCCGCCCGCCCGCCTCGTCCCGGACCAGGTCGACCGTCCGCTCGCGGCGGCGCTTGTTGATGGCGTCCACCTGGCGCAGGAAGGCCACCGACCGGCCGACTCCGAGCTCCTCGGCGCGGTGGACGAAGGCGCGGATGTCCTTGGGCAGGCACCCGCCCCCGAAGCCCAGGCCGGGCTGGAGGAAGCGACCGCCGATACGGGAGTCGAAGGAGAGCGAACGGGCCAGGTCTTGGACGTCGGCCCCGGTCGCCTCGCAGACCTCGGCCATCGCGTTGATGTAGGAGATCTTCGTCGCCAGGAAGGAGTTGGCTGCGACCTTCACCAGCTCGGCGGTCGCCAGGTCGGTGGCGACGACCGGCACCCCCTCGTCGAGCAGCGGCGCGAAGACCTCCTCCAGGCGCTCCCTGGCCCAGGGCGAGGCGACCCCGAAGACGAGCCGGTCCGGGTGGAGGGTGTCCTCCACGGCGTAGCCCTCGCGGAGGAACTCGGGGTTCCAGGCGAGCTCGACCTCGGCCCCGGCCGGGGCGTTGTGCTGCAGGATCGTGGTCAGGCGCGCCGCGGTGCCGACCGGCACCGTCGACTTCCCGACCACCAGGCAGCGGCGCCGCAGGTGGGGCGCGAGGTTGCGGGCGACACCCTCGACGTGGCTGAGGTCGGCGGCGTCGGAGCCCTTCATCTGCGGCGTGCCGACGCAGATGAAGTGGACGTCGCCGAACTCGCCGGCCTCGGCCAGGTCGGTGGTGAACGACAGGTGGCCCGAGTCCAGGGCCTTGCGGAGCATCTCCGGGAGGCCGGGCTCGAAGAACGGCACCCTGCCCGAGGCGAGGGCCTCGACCTTGGCGCGGTCGGTGTCGACCCCCAGGACGTCGTAGCCCAGGACGGCCATGCAGATGGCGTGGGTGGCGCCGAGGTAGCCGGTGCCGAGGACGGTGAGACGCGGGCGTTGCTGGGTGATGCTCATGGTGGTTCCCCCTGGGGTGTCAGGTGCACGGGATGTTGCTGAGCCCCTCGCCGGCGTCGGTGAAGGTGTTGTCGCAGCGCACGACGTTGGACTCCTCCGGCCACGAGGCGATCGCGTGGCCGGGGCCGCGGACGTCTGCGTGGTTGCCGGTGAAGACGTTGTGGTCGCCCCAGCCGTCGAGGATCTGGTGGGTCTGGTAGCCGTCCTCGGTGGCCTGGGTGCCGGTGTTGTCCTTGATCAGGTAGTTGTTGCCCTTGACGTCGATCCACGAGTCGGCCCCGGTCAGGCCGGAGCCGTCGAAGGTGTTGTTCGAGACCACCCCGCCGGTGGTGCCCTCCTTGAGGTCGACGGCCTCGGAGGTGGTCTCGGAGATCGTGTTGCCATCCACGACGTTGCGGTCGCTGCGATCGGCCTGGCAGTCGGTGTAGGTGCACCAGTTGCTCACCGCCGAGCCGATGTAGACGCCCTCGCCGTACTTGTCGTTGCGCAGCCCCGTGTCGCTGATGGTGTTGTCGAGCACCACGTTGTCGGTGCTGTGCGACCTCAGGTGGACGGCCTCGTCGCCGGTCCCGGTGACGGTGAGGCCCTGGATCACCGACCCGACCGTGCCGTCGGCCATCACGCCCTTCTGCCCGCCCGAGACGGTGAACCCGACCAGCCTCCAGTGGGTCGCGCCGTCGAGGTGGAGGGTGTAGCCGCCCTCCACGTCGCCACCGTCGAGCACCGCGCCCTGCGAGCCGCAGAGCCAGATCGGGTCGTCCTCGGTGCCTGAGGCGGTGGTGACGAACTCCCCGGCGTAGGTCCCGTCCTCCAGCGCGATGCTGTCGCCGGGCTCCGCCTCGTCCAGCGCCGCGGCGAGCGCGTCGGCCGAGTCCACGGTCGTCGTCGGTCCTGGACAGGTCACCCGGGTGGTGTCGGGCAACGGGCCGGTCCCGGCCGGCGGCGCGCCGGGAAGCACCGGCGCCTCCGAGGGCTCGGTGTCGTCCTCGCCCTCGCCCTCGTCGTCGTCTCCGTCGTCGTCCTCGTCCGACGGCTCCACCGCGGCGGGGGTCCCGGTCTCGTCGTCGCCGGGCCCGTCGGTGGCGACCGGACCGAGCGTCGGTGCCGCCGGCACGGTCACGGTCGGGACCTCCGCCGGTCCGGCCTCGTGCCCGGCCTCGTCATCGGGCCACACCAGCGCGACCAGGACCGTGAGCAGCACGCCGAGCAGCGCGCCGCCGGCCACGTCGGCGGCGCGTCCGGGCCACCAGGGCACGCTCATCGGCCGGCCCTCTCGGGGATCCGGTCGGCCCGCACCACCGCCGAGGGGTCGTAGAGCGGTCGCTTGTCGTCGTAGGGGTGCCGCTTCTCGCGTCGCGCCCGGGCTCCCCGCAGCGCGGTGAAGAGGAGCAGCGCCCCCAGCACCAGCCACATCAGGGTCAGCGGCTGGAGGTAGCGCTTGAGGGTCACCAGGAACGGCGTCGTGTCGCGCCAGCCGCTCGTGTCGTTGTCCCACCCGGCGCGGTCGAGCTCCTCGGCGCGGTTCGTCTCGATCGCGCTGGGCCCACGCCCGCTGAGCGTGTTGGCGTCCACCACGGTCCCGCCCGCCCACCCGACGACGCTGACCGCGTGGCTCGAGGCGCCGGTCATCGTGTTGTGGTCCACCTCCGCCTCGGAGTCACGCAGGTAGAGGCTCGTCTCGCCGCCGCTGACCATGTTCCCGGAGACGACCCCGCCCCGGACCCCGTCGCGGACCGCGATCCCCTGGGTGTCGGAGGCCGCGACGGTGTTGCCGATCACCGACACCTCGCGTGCCGCGTCCCGCACCACGATGCCCACCCCGTTGCCGTGGACCTCGTTGGCCAGCACCCGCACCCTGGTGCCGCCGATCACCTCGACGCCGTACCGGCCGTTCCCGCTCGCCACGCTGTTGGAGATCGTGTTGTTGCCGTAGCTGCCGACGCTGGTGCCGGTCGCGCTCGGCCCTTCGGCGAGGGGGCGACCGGAGATGGTGACGCCGTTGTGGGCGTTCTCCTCGGCCCGGGCCTCGGAGACGACGATCCCGGTGGTGGCGCGGGCCAGCACCATCCCGTCCTGGCCGTTGCCGCTGGTCGAGGTGCCCTCCACGACGGCGTTCACGACGTAGCGGTGCAGCACCAGGCCGGAGACCAGGTTGTCGTCGAAGGTGCTGTCGCGGACGTCGAGCCCGTTGGCCCCCGAGACGAAGAGGCCGAACGCGCTGTGGGTCACCGACGTGCGGTTCAGGGCGGCCGAGACGAAGCTGTAGCGCGGGGCGTCCACGTCGACCACGGGGACGGGGAGGTCACCGGCCGGCAGCACCTCGCTGAGCGCGGAGTTCTTGTTCCCCTTCACCACGGGCGCGTTCCTCGGCACCTGGCCGACCTCGAGCGAGTCGGCCAGCCGGTCCAGCGACCCGCTGTTGGGCCGGTCGGTGCCGGTGAGCGAGAGCCCGCCGGTGCGACCGCTCCAGAAGCCGAGCGCCCGCAGCTGGGCGTCGGAGACCGAGACCTGTCCGCCGATCGAGCGGATGTAGGCGCGACCGTCGTCGGTCAGCGGGTCGGTCGTCTCCTCCTCGCGGTCGAAGCTGGTGACGATCGCGGGTGCCCCCTCGGTGCCGGCGATGTTGAGCCGGCCGCCGTCGTTGATGATCGAGACGAAGCCGTCGGCGTCGCTGGCCATCAGCAGCTTGAGCCCTCCGGGGTCCGCCAGGTTGAGGGTGGCGCCGGCCTCGACCACGATGTTCTCCGAGAGCAGGAAGGCGCCGTCCGGCCGGCGCACGAACGTCTGAGGGGCCAGCAGCAGCAGGTCCTCGGTCGTGTAGGGCTCGGTGCGCTCGGTGAGGACGAGGGTGTACGCCGAGCCGGTGGCCAACCGGTAAGGGCTCTTCATCGGCTGCTCGTTCCAGCTGGCCAGGACACCGACGGTGCGTACCTCCACCAGGCGTGCGTCCTCGGCGGCGACCAGTGCCGACTCCTTCTCCGGGTCGCCGGGGTAGGGGCGTCCCTCGGAGAGGGACGACTCCTCCTCGGCGTGAGCCGGTGCGCCCGCTCCCAGGCCGACCAGGATCACGGGGCCGGCCAGCGCCGCCACGACTGCCCGCGCGGCCCGTGCGGTGCCGTGGGAGAGAGGGCGGCTCATCGGACGTCCCCCGCGAGCTCGGTCCCTCGGGGGCGGCTCTGCACCGGGACCCGCGGCCCGAGCGGCGCGGGGCCGCGCCTCTCGTTCGCCGGCTCCGTCTCGGTGAGAGTCGCCGCGGTCTGGCCCTCGCCGCCGACGGAGTCGGCGGTGCGCGTCAGCCAGCCCTGCTTGTTCATCGTCAGGAAGGCGTAGAGCTTGATCGGAAGGGCGACCAGGATCACGACCAGCGTCAGCAGTGGCAGCAGGAGGATCTCCTGGGGGTGGCGGCGCAGGTGCGAGAAGCCGCGGATGCCTCGGCCCACCAGGAGCCAGGTCGCCGCGAGCGCGGCGCTGGTGGCGGTCAGCTCGAGCCGGCTCAGGAACAGGTAGCCGAGGGTGATCCCCATCGTCACCGGGGTGAGCAGGATCTGCAGCACGGTGACCTTGGTGACGAACGGGACCTTCCACAACCATCCCTTGTACACGGCCGTGAGGTAGCAGCGATAGGAGTTGCGGCTCCAGCGGACCCGCTGCTTGACGAAGGCCCGGAAGGTGTCGGGGAACATGGACAGTGCCTTGGCCGAGGACTGGTGGACGGTCTTGTAGCCCGAGGAGAGCACCAGCCAGGTGAGCCGGCCGTCGTCGCCCGCGATGCACCGGCGGCCGAGGAAGTACTCGTTCTCCAGGTTCTCCAGGACCGGCAGGACGACGCTGCGCCGGTAGGCCGCCGTCCGGCCGGAGATGCAGGCGACCGCGCCGGCGGCACCCATCGCCGGGACGTAGTTGTAGTAGCGGAGGTTGACCATCCAGTCGGCGATCCGCCGCCAGACGCTGGTCCGTCGCTGGAAGACGTTCTGCTGCGTGCTCACCCCGCCCACCTCGGGGTCCTGGAACGGGCGCTGGACGTTCTCGAGGAGTCCGGGCTCCCACCGGGTGTCGGAGTCGGTGAGTAGCAGCAGCTCGGAGGTCGCCATCCGGATGCCGACCCCCAGGGCCGAGCGCTTGCCGGCGTGCTTGAAGAGGACGGGACGGATGACCGGGTCCTCGAGGCGTCGCAGCCGCGCGTAGGCCTCGGTGTCGGCGACGTCGAGGACGATGATGATCTCGGTCGGGTCCTGGGAGCGCCAGTTGGCGACGCACTGCATCAGGATGTCCGGGTCCTCGTGGTAGGAGGGGACGACGACCGAGGTGGTGGTCGAGAAGTCGTTGACCACGGGCTCGGCACGGGCCGACAGGATGCAGCGGTACAGCCACAGGGCCCAGACGATGACGCCCGCGACGGCGAGCGGGAACGCCGCGCGCAGGGTCGAGACGTCGAGGCCGTGGAGGTCGAGCCGGCTGAGTAGGTCGTTCATGTCTGCCCCCGGGTATGCCTGGAGGGCGCACCCTGCGGCGCGATCCCCCGATGACTTCATGTGGTTACGCGGCCCGAGCGCGTCCTTCCATGGTGTGGCCGGGCGGTCGTGGCGGGGTGTCGCTGGGAAGAACCTCCGGTTAAGTCCGTGTCACCGCCAAGACGGTCCCGATCGCCGGGGCTTTCGGGCGGGTGTGGCAAGACCTGACGTCCGCTATGCCCAGTCCTGGGGGTCGACTTACCCAACTCCGGTGCGGATCGCCGGCCACCGGAGCCCCCGGGGTGCAGGCCGGCCGACTCCGGTGTCCCGGCGCCCGCCCGTGCCCTGTTACCTGCCCGACACATGGCCGCACGGGCCGAGGCCCCACGACCTCCGGCGTCCCGGAGTCAGCGAACCGTGGTGCTGGCGTACTCGAAACCGGGCGCCACCTCGACGACCAGGTCGTCGCGGTCGGTCACCCAGTAGCCCACGGCGAAGCGGACCGTCTTCCCGGGAGGCAGGCGGCGCTCCGGTCGGGCGATGACGCCCTGCTCGTAGTCGAAGATCTGCCCGGCCTCGGCGAACGTCGAGCGCAGCCGCACGTGGAGCTGGCTGGGGTTGAACTCCTCGTCGCTCCCGTTGTGGAGCAGCACGGGGAAACGCATCGGGTCGCCCCGGCGAGGCTCCACCCATGCCGACGGGTTGAAAGGCCGAGGGCGACCGATCCGGACGGTGAGACCGTCGGGGTAGCTGAAGCGCTTCCCGAAGGCGGGCGCCGCGACCGCGTCGCCGGACGCGGACGGCGCGGGGGTGCTCGGCGTACCGGCGTCGGGAGGCCTCGGGGACCGTGACGCCGTGGCCGGCCCCGGAGAGGCGTCGGCTGCGCCGGTCGCCGGCTGGGGGCTGGAGGCCGCGCGCGGCTCCTCCTCGGAACCCCCCGTGGCGCATCCCGCGAGAGCGAGGCAGAGCCCCGCCGTGACCGCCCCCACCCCCGTGCGTCGCATGGCGAGACGATAGGGGCACCGACGGCCCGCTGTCGTGCGGACGTGAGCGGGGTCATGCTCGCGCGCCAGGAACAAAGACGGGGCGGGAGGACGTTCTCGTCCCGGCCACACCCGCCGGGTGGCCGACGCCTTCACGGAAGAGCCCCTCTTGACTTCGACCACCCCGCCCGTGACCACCGCACCGACGGAGTCCCCACGTGTCGGCCGCCTCATCGCCCTGCTCGTGGCGGCCGCCTTCGTGGTGATCCTCAACGAGACCATCATGAGCGTCGCGCTGCCCAAGCTGATGGTGGAGTTCGAGGTGGGCGCCGCGACGGCGCAGTGGCTGACCACCGCGTTCATGCTCACGATGGCCGTGGTGATCCCGGTGACCGGCTACCTGATGACCCGTCTCTCCCTGCGCACCGTCTTCTTGATGGCGATGTGCAGCTTCCTGCTCGGCACCCTGGTGGCCGCCAGCGCCCCGGTCTTCCCGGTCCTGGTGGCCGGGCGCGTCGTGCAGGCCGTCGGCACCGCCCTGATGATGCCGCTGCTCTTCACCACCGTCCTCAACGTCGTCCCGGTCGCGCGCCGGGGCCGGACGATGGGCCTGATCTCGATCGTCATCGCCGTCGCCCCGGCCGTCGGCCCCACCATCGGCGGCGTGGTGCTCGACCAGCTGAGCTGGCGCTGGATGTTCTGGCTGGTGCTGCCGATCGCCCTGGCCGCCACCGTCTTCGGCGGCCTGTGGATCCGCAACGTCACCGAGCCGCAGCGGGTGCCCCTCGACGTCCCCTCCGTGGTGCTGTCGGCGTTGGGCTTCAGCGGGCTGGTCTTCGGGCTCAGCAGCATCGGCGAGGCAGCCGAGGGAGATCCGCTGATGCCGATCTGGATCCCGCTCACCGTGGGTGTCCTGGCCCTGGTCGCCTTCGGGGTCCGCCAGGTCAGGCTCGGCGACGCCGCCCTGCTCGACCTGCGCGTGTTCCTCACCCCGGCGTTCGCCCTCGCCAGCGCGCTGGTGGCGGTGAGCATGATGGCGCTCTTCGGGACGCTGATCCTGCTGCCGATCTACCTGCAGAGCGTGCAGGGGCTCTCGCCGCTCGACACCGGCCTGATGCTCCTCCCGGGTGGTCTCACGCTGGGCGCGCTCGGCCTGGTCGTGGGGGGACTCTTCGACCGCTACGGCGCCCGTCCGCTGGTGCCGCCGGGTGCCGCGGTCGCCAGCGCCGCGCTGTGGGGCATGACCACCCTCGACGCCGACACCTCGGTGGCGGCGGTCATCGGGTGGCACGTGCTCCTCAACATCGGGCTCGCCTTCATGTTCTCCCCGCTGCTCACCGCCGCGCTCGGCTCCCTGCCGCGGGCGCTCTACTCGCACGGCAGCGCCATCGTCAGCACGCTGCAGCAGGTCGCGGGTGCTGCCGGGACCGCGCTCTTCATCACGGTGATGACGCGCACCACCGCCGAGCGGGTGGACGGGGGTGCCGCCGAGGTCTCCGCGCTGGCCGACGGCATCCACTCCGCCCTGCTGTGGGGTGCCGCCATCTCGCTGCTCGCGGTGGCCGGTGCGTTCTTCGTGCGACGACCCGACCCGGTGGTCGAGACCGGTCCCCACCAGCCTGCGGACGCCGAGCTGGCGGACTCCTCCGTCTGACCCGCTCCTCGCCGCGGCGGGGGGAGGTCAGCGGGTGAGAGCGGTGGTGCTCTCGTGCGGGTCGGCACCGGCCTGGACCCTGCCGTCCGGCAGGCGCCGCACGATGCCGACCCCGCCCATCACGTGGTCCCAGCGCGCCACCTCGCGGACGGTGTAGCCGCGGGCCTCGAGCCCTGCGTGGAGCTCGTCGTAGAGCTCGCCCTCCAGCTCGATGGTCGCGGGCTCGGTGACGTGGGGGACGAACGAGCTGGGGAAGTTGAGCGACCGGAAGCGGGGTGCCTGGACCGCCTCCTGGAGGTCCATCCCGAAGACCAGGACGTTGAGCAGCACCTGCACGTTGGTCTGGGCCTGGACGTCGCCGCCCGGCGTGCCCAGTGAGATCCGGCCGCCGTCGGCCTCGTCGACCATCACCGCGTGCGGGGTGATCCGGGGCCGCTTGCCCGGCTCGAGCCGGTTGACGTCGGCCGGGTCCAGGCTGAACTGGGTCATCCGGTTGCCGAGGGTGAGTCCGGTGCCGGGCACCATCGGGGTCAGCGGGAAGTCGCTGGGGGTCAAGGTGACCGAGCCGCCCTCGGCGTCGACGACGGCCAGGTGCGAGGTGTCCTTGCCCAGCAGGGGGGCGGGGGTGTGCGGCCGCGTCGCGGTGGCGGCCCGGCCCGGGGCCGGGGTGCCGTCGTAGGCGGTCTCACCGATCTCGGCGCGGCGCCGGGCGGCGTGCTCGGCGGAGACCAGCTCCGCGACCGGCACGTCGGCGAACGACTCGTCGGCCACGAGCTCCTCCCGGTCGGCCATGGCGAGGTCGATCGCCTGGAGCACGGTGTGGACGTACTCCTCCGAGCCCCAGCCCATCGCCTCCAGGTCGACCTCCTCGAGGATCTTGAGCACCATCGGGACGACGATGCCCTGGCTCCAGGTGCGGTTGGTGCTGATCCGGTGCCCGCGGAACTCGGCCTGCACCGGCTCCTCCCACCCGCCGCGGTAGCCCGCCAGGTCCTCGGCGGTGAAGAGACCCTCCTCGTCCTCGTGCAGCTCGAGGATCGCCTCGGCCAGCGGGCCCTCGTAGAAGTGGTCGCGGACGGCCTGCAACCCGTCGCGGCGGTCGCCTCCGGCGGCCAGGGCGCGCTGCTCGGCGGCGGCCAGCGCCTCGAGGCTGTCCGCCAGGTCGGGCCTGGTGAACCTGTCCCCGACATGGATCGGTCGCCACCACTCCCGGCGGGTGTAGACCTCCGCGTTGTACGGCAGCAGGAACTGGAACCCGATCCGCTCCACCAACGAGAAGTCGAGGTTGGCGGCCATCACCTCGTGGACCGGGAACCCGGCCCGGGCCAGGTCGACGGCGGGCGCCGCCAGCTCCCCGAAGCTCATGGTGCCGTGCTCGGCGAGCAGCGCCACCAGCACGTCGGGGGAGGCGGGCAGGAGCTGGGCCCACACGTCCATCTCGGGCACCTCCTCCCAGCCCCGGGCGCGGAACCGCTCCAGGGTCGCGGCGGCGGGGGCGGTGCCGGCCCCGACATAGCTGGAGACCCGGCCGGTCCCGGCCTCGCGGTGCAGCAGCGGTGCCACCCCGGGGAAGGCGGCGGCCTCCCCGAAGGTGACGTTGAGCGCCAGCAGCCCCGCGACCGCGGCGTCGGCGGCGTTGCCGCCGCCCTCGAGCACGTCGCGCATCACCTGCGCGGCCCACGGGGTGCCCGCCACCACGGCGTACTCCGAGCCCGTGGCCAGCGGGCGGGTCACCCCGACGGGACTCTCGAACTCCATCGGGTCACGCGGCCCCTTGGGCAGCGTCGCGTAGAAGCAGCCCAGCGCCACCGTCAGGGCGAGCAGTCCGATGCCCGCCCGCGTGGACCACCGTCGTAGCCGGCCGAACCGGCGTCCCCGGCGCTCGGACGCTCGACGCACGCCAAACCCTCCGCTCGTGGGCCGGCGAGGCCCCTGTGGCGGCCGGCCGCGCCCACTGTGTCACCTCCCGCCCGGAGCCGGGCCGGTTTGGGCCGGAGGCGCGACGGGCACTCGCGGGTCATGACCGCAGACCGCCGGGCCGCGACCGACCAGGACCTCGCAGGGCTTCTCCGTGCCGAGCGGGAGAGGCTGCTCAGCGACACCTCCGGCGAGGTGGGCGACCCAAGCGTCGGCGAGGAGGCCGCCCGGAGCCTCGGCCTGGCGGTGCGGACGGTCGAGGGCGAGCTCGCGGTCACCGAGCAGGCCGACGTCGGCTTCCCCATCCAGTCGGTGGTCAAGCCCTTCCTCTATGCCGTGGCCCTGGCCGACCACGGGGAGCGGGTGCACGACTCGATCGGGGTGGAGCCCACCGGCGAGCCCTTCGACGCCCTGGTGCTGGAGCAGGAGACCGGCCGCCCGCCCAACCCGATGGTCAACGCGGGGGCCCTGATGGCCGCCTCCCTGGTTGCGGGGGACGGGGTGGGGGAGCGGGTCGCGCGGGTCCTGGACGTCTGCTCGCGGGCGGCGGGCCGGCCCCTCGAGGTCGACGAGGAGGTGGTGCGCACCGAGCTGGACCATGCCGACCGGAACCGGGCGCTGGGCTACCTGATGCGCTCCGGCGGGACGCTGGAGTGCCCGGTCGAGGACGCGGTGGAGGCGTTGGCGCGGCTCTGCGCGGTCACGGTCACCGTCGCCGACCTCGCCACCATGGGTGCCACCCTGGCCGGGTGGGGCCTGGTGCCGGGCGGCCCGGAGCGGGTGCTGCCCGAGTCGGTGGCCACCGAGGTGCTCAGCGTGATGTCCACCTGCGGGATGTACGACGGGAGCGGCCGGTGGATCCACCAGGCCGGGATGCCGGCCAAGTCGGGGGTCTCCGGGGGGCTGCTGGCCGTGGCCCCCGGGCGTCTGGGGTTCGCCGCGTGGAGCCCGCGGCTCGACGAGCGAGGCAACAGCGTGCGTGGGCTGGAGGCCGGGGTTGCCGTCTCCAAGGCGCTCGGGCTCCACGACTTCGCCCCGCGTCGGAGTGCCGGGGACTAGCCGGTGCCCGGGTCGGCGGGGGTGGTGGCCTCCGGCGTCGGGGCGGGCGTCGGCGCGTTCCCCAGGGGCTCCGAGGGCGACTGGGCCGGGGTGGTGGCCGGTGCCTCGGGCGAGGTGGGCGTCTCGGTGGGGGACGCAGTGGGCTCGGGGGTCCCGCTCGGGGAGCTCTCCTCGGTGGGCGAGGGCGAGGGCGAGGGCGAGGGTGAGGGGGAGCCTGTGGGCTCGTCGTCCCGGCTGTCGCGCCCATCACGGTCGGAGTCGTCGGAGTCCTGGGAGCCGCCCTCGGTGATGTTGCCGATCGTGGTGCCGCGGTCGTCCCCACCGCCACCGGTGCGGGAGCCGACGCTGCGGCCGGTGGCCAGCTCGAAGGCGGTGATGGCGACCAGGGCCAGCGCGAAGACTGCGGCGGCCGTCACCAGGATCCTCTTCCAGGGCAGGGCCGAGAGCCGTTCTCCCAGCGTCGGCCGCGGGTCGTCCTCGAGCTCGGTCCGGGCCTCGGAGAGCCGTTCCTGGGCGGAGCTCAGGTGGTCGCGCACGGCGTCCGGGTCGGACTGCTTCCCCTTCGCCCGGCGCACCTCCTCCTGGGCCGCGCCCACCTTGAGCGCGCCGACCCGCTGGACCGTCTCCCGGCTCTTGGCCAGTCCCTGGGTGTAGAGGGCGGTGCCGACGGTGGCCGCCACGCTGCCCAGCGCGGCCCCGATGATCGTGCCGGCCGCACCCAGGGTGGAGAGCAGCACGGCGCTGGTCACGGCCGCCAGGGCGGCACCGACGGTACGGAGCCAGTCGATGTCCAGCCCGCCGGTCTTCTTCTCGTCTTCCTCAGCCATCACCGTCCACCATGCCAGCACGGGGGTGAGTGGGCCACGGCCGCGCGTGATCGTCACGGCGGGGGCGGCGAGACCAGTCAGGTGCCGTAGACCGCGACCTCGGTGGCCTTCACCACGAAGACCACCCGCGCGCCGGGGACGAGGCCGAGCTCCGCGACGGCGCGCACGGTCACGTCGGCCGCCAGCCGGCCGCCCCGCACCCGGATCTGACCGCCGCGTGGCTCGAGCTCCTCGATCGTCACCTCGAACACGTTGCGCGGGCTGCCTCCCGGCGCCCGGGGGAAGACCGAGACGGCGCTCGGTGGGAACACGGCGACCACCGGGTCGCCCTCGGCCGGGGGTGGCGCGGTGGTCTCACCCTCGACCCGGAGCCCGTCGGGGGAGTGGGCGGCCCCGCGGCGCCAGGTGCCGCGGACCATGTTGAGCCCGGCCACGCTCGCGGCGAAGGTGCTGCGCGGGCGGGACAGCACCTCGGTGCTCGTGCCTTCCTCGACCAGGGCGCCCTCGTCGAGGACCAGCACCCGGTCGGCCAGCAGCAGGGTGTCGAGGAGGTCGTGGGTGACCAGCACGACCGTGCGGTCGGCCAGCACCCGGCGCAGCGTCTGGCGCAGGGCCGCGGCCACCTCCACGTCGAGCGCCGACAGCGGCTCGTCGAGCAGCAGCAGGCGGGGGTCGGCCGCGAGCGCGCGGGCCAGGGCGACCCGCTGCGCCTGACCTCCCGAGAGCTGGGACGGCCGACGGGGGGCCAGGTCCTCCAGCCCGACCTCGCGCAGCCAGCGCCGTGCCAGGGCCCGGGCCGGACGGCGGCCGAGACCGGCGGCGCGGGGGCCGAACGCGACGTTGTCCAGGGCGGTGAGGAAGGGGAACAGCAGCGGCTCCTGAGCCATCAGGGCGACGCGGCGCTGGTGCGGCGCCACCTGCGCCGGGTGGGGGAGTCCGCAGCGGGTGAGCACCCGCTCGTCCAGGACCACCTGGCCCCGGTCGGGCCGCAGCAGGCCGGCCGTCACCTCCAGGACGGTCGACTTGCCCGCCCCGTTGGGCCCCATCAGGGCCACGGTCTCGCCCTCGGCGACCTCGAAGGCGACCTCCACCCCGCGGCCGGCCACCCGGGCCGAGTAGACCAGGCTCACAGGTTGCCCCGCCCCGGCCGGGCCAGGCCGATCACCAGCACCGCCACCACCACCAGCACCAGGGCGAGCGCCACCGCGCCCTCGGCGTCGGTCTCGCGCCGCAGGTAGATCTCCAGGGGCAGGGTCCGGGTGACCCCCTGCAGGCTCCCGGCGAAGGTGATCGTCGCGCCGAACTCACCCAGGGAACGGGCGAAGGCGAGCACGGCGCCGGAGAGGAGACCGGGCAGCACCAGCGGCAGGGTGACCCGGCGCAGGACCGTGGTCGGACCCGCACCCAGGGAGGCGGCCACGACCTCGTAGCGCTCGCCGGCCGTGCGCAGGGCGCCCTCGAGGCTGACGACCAGGAAGGGGAGGGCGACGAAGGTCTGGGCGATCACCACCGCCGTGGTGGAGAAGGCGATCTGGAGGCCGAGCACCTCGAAGGTCTCGCCCAGCAGCCCGCGGCGGCCGAAGGTGTAGAGGAGGGCGATGCCGCCGACCACCGGAGGCAGGACGAGCGGGAGCAGCACCAGCGAGCGGAGCACGCCCTGCCCGCGGAACCGGGTGCGGGCCAGCACCATGGCCATCGGGGCGCCCAGCAGCACGCACAGCAGGGTGCTGGCCGCGGAGGTGCGCAGGCTCAGCCAGAGCGCCTCGCGGGAGGCCGTGGAGGTGATCAGGCCGGCGAAGTCCGACCACGGGGTCCGCAGCACCACCGCGACCAGGGGCAGGAGCACGAAGCAGGCACCCACCGCAGCGGGGAGGTAGATCCACCGGGGCAGCCCGGCCCGTTCCCGCTCACCCATCGCCGGGCGCCCGGGCGAAGCCCGCCGCGGCGAGGATGCGCCGGCCGGCCGGCCCGGTGACCAGGTCGAGGAACTCCTCGGCCAGCGCCCGCCGGGGGCTGTCGGCCACCACGGCGATCGGGTAGACCGTGCGGGACGCGACCGACTCGGCGAACCGCACCGTCTCGACCTCGTCGCCGGCCCGGAGCGCGTCGGTGAGGTAGACCAGCCCGGCGTCCGCCTCGCCCGAGGCGACCTTGGCCAGCACGTCGGTCACCGACTGCTCCTCGCTGACCGGGGCGAGCCTCACCCCGGCTGCCGCCGCGGCGCGCCCGGCGGCGGCGCCGCACGGCACCTGCGGGGCGCAGACCACCAGGTCGAGCCCGGGGGCGGCGAGGTCGGGGAACGAGGTGACCCCCGCCGGGTTGCCGGCGGGGACCACGATGCGCAGGGAGTTGGCGGCGAACAGGCGGGGGGAGCCCTCCAGGAGCCCCTCGGTGGCCAGCGTCGCCATGGTGGCCTCGTCGGCGGTGGCCACCACGTCGGCGGGGGCACCCTGGAGGACCTGGGAGACCAGGTCGGAGGAGCCGGCCAGGTTGAGCCGGACCTCGAGGTCGTCGTGCTCCGCCTCGAGGGACCGGGCGAGCTCCTCGAAGGGGCCGGCCAGCGAGGCGGCCGCGTGGACGACGAGGGTGGGTCCCGCGTCGGGGCCGGGGGCGCAGCCGTGGCCGGCCGCCGCCACCGGGCCGAGGAGCAGCAGGACGGCCAGCCGGGCGGGCAGGCGGCGGGGCGTCGCCGGCCTCACGACCCCGAGGCCGTCGTCTCGACGATCACGGTGGTGGACTTGATCACGGCCACGGCGGCGGAGCCGAGCTCGAGGCCCAGCTCGCGCACCGACTCGCTGCTCATCAAGGAGACCACCCGGAAGGGCCCGCACTGGAGCTCCACCTGGGCCATCACCTCGTCGACCAGGATGTCGGTGACCAGCCCGACGAACCGGTTGCGCGCCGAGCTGATCGTCTGGCCGGGCGCCCCGGGGGGTCTCGCCTGCTGGCGCGCCACCTGCGCCACCTCGTAGCCGTCGACCACCTTGCGCCCGGCCTGGTCGACGGACTCGCCGAGCAGGCCGCGATCGACCCAGCGACGCACCGTGTCGTCGCTGACCCCGAGGTAGGAGGCGGCCTCGCGGATCCTCATCTGCGGCATGAAGCCGAGCATAGATCCGCAGGTGCGGTGCGGGATACCCCGCAAGCCCGGTCCGTGGCCGGTCGGTGGGATGCTGTCTCGCCGCACCTGTCGTCATGGGCGACGGACCGCGTGCCGACACGACCGCACCGACGAGCAGAGCAGGAGCCCGATGAGCGAGGTGGCCAGCGAGCTGGCTCGCGTCCGGGGTGCCTTCAGGCAGCCCACGCTGACCCTGCTGCACCAGCGCCAGGCGCCGGTGGTGATCGCGGTCTTCAGGTCGGCCTTCGGCCGCGACAACCGCCCCGTCCCCACGGCCCGCCTCCACGCGCAGGTCGAGGACCACCTCAGCCAGCTCCGGTCGGCCGGCGAGCCCGACGTGCCGGCGGGCAGCGGGCGCGAGGTCTGCCTGCGGTGGATGCGCGGGCAGTGGCTGGTGCGCACCCTGGACGACGGGGGGCGGGAGGTCTACGTCCTCACCTCGCACGCCCAGCAGGCCCTGGAGCTGGTCAAGGCGCTGTCCCGGGACCGGGCCACGCTGAGCGAGCACCGGATCGCGACGCTGATCAGCACCGTGCGCCGGTTCAACAGCGAGGCCAACCCCGACCGGACGGCGCGGGTGACCATCCTCAACGCCGAGATCGCCCGGCTCAGCGCCGAGCGGGACCGGCTGGTCGACGGCGCCGAGATGGAGCCTCCGACGCCCGACTACATGCTGGAGGGGTTCACCGAGCTGCAGTCGCTGATCTCGGCGCTGCCCAGCGACTTCGCCCGGGTCGAGGAGCGCTTCGCCCAGATCCGGGCGGAGATCCTCGCCTCCTTCCGCTCCGAGGCGCGGCCCGCGGGCGAGGTGATCGACGACTACCTGGCCCGCGCGGACGCCCTGATGACCGCCACGCCGGAGGGGCGCGCCTTCGAGGGCGCCTTCGCGCTGCTGCGTGACGACACGATGGTCGAGCAGCTCCGCGCCGACCTCGGCGCGCTGCTGGAGCACCCGCTCTCGGACCGGCTGCTCGCCGACGGCGAGCGGGCCGAGCTGCGGGGCACCGTGCGGCTGATCCGGGAGGGACTGGACCGCGTGCTCTCCCAGCGCTCGCGGGTGACCTCCACGCTCAAGGAGTACATCGTCTCCCACGACGCCACCCGGGACCGTGAGCTGGAGCAGACACTGCGCCAGATCGAGTCCGAGCTGATGACCTGGATGGCCACCACCGGACCACGCGCCCAGGTCACCACCGACCTGCTCCCCGGCCGGGTCGAGGTGGAGCACCTGCGCGAGCGCTTCCACGACCCAGCCGACGACGTCGTCCCGGCCCGCCTGGCCGACCTCGCCCCGGCGGCCTCGCAAGGACCTTCCTACCCGGAACTGATGGCGCTGGGCGGTCCCTCGCTGGCCGCGTTGCGCGACCGGCTCGACCAGGCGCTGACCGACCTGGATCCGGCGGCCTCGCTGGGTGCCCTCTTCGACTCCCTGGAGCCCTCGCTGCGCCGGCCGGTGGAGATCCTCGGCCTGCTCCACCTGGCGACCGACCGGGGCCTGGGTGCCGGCGCCGGCACCGAGACCTACCGCGCCGTGCGTCCCGACGGCTCCCAACGGACCTTCCGGGTGCCCCGGGTCCCCCTGCCCGACCCCGACCTGCCCCAGGAGGACGCACGATGACGACACCCGAGCTGCCCACCGAGCCGTCCGAGGACCTGCTGCACGACACCGCCTCCGTCTCGCTCTTCGAGGGCGACGAGGGCGAGCTGGAGCTCGCCGAGCGCCGGGCCCTGGTGGCGCTGCTCAAGCAGCGCTTCATCAGCGCCCGCACCCACCCCCAGGCCTGGCAGGCTCTGACCCGCCGGGAGCGGGTCATCCGCTCCCGGCTCAACGACCTCTTCCTGGAGCTCCAGGTCGACCCGGTGCGCGAGGTGGCCTGGAAGCGGCAGGCGGTCCCCGAGACGGGCCACCGCTTCCCGACGCTCCTGCACGACGTGGCCTGGTCCCGCGAGGAGACCGTGGTGCTGGTCCACCTGCGCGACCGCTACCGGGTCGCCACCGCCGCCGGCGAGGACCGCGTCTTCGTGGACCGCGACGACGTCGTCGACTACGTCGCCGGCTTCCGCCCGCCCCACGCCACCGACGTCTCGGGCGACGACAAGCGGGCCCGCAACGCGGTGAGCAGCATCAACAAGGCCGGGCTGCTGATCGGGGCCCCGACCGACCACCGCTTCGAGATCAGCGAGGCCATCGAGTCGCTGCTGCCCCTGGAGCGGCTCCAGGAGCTGCTGGTCAGCCTCCAGCAGACCAACGACCCGGCCGCGCCGGGTGATGACCCGCTCTTCGCCGAGCAGGTCGCGGGCGCCACCCCGGACGGCGACGACGAGGAGCTTCGCGCATGACCCACGACACCGACCTCGACCAGCTCGACGGAGAGCTCGAGGAGCTGGTCCGGGAGGCGAGCCCGGACGACGACCTGGACGAGGAAGGCGCGGTCAGCGACGGGCTCTTCGACCGCGAGACCGTGGCCACGCCGTCCGACGACACCGAGCAGTGGCGCGCCGAGACGCTCCAGCTGGTCAACTGGGGCGGCTTCTCCGGCCGGGTCGAGGTCGACCTGCGGGGCGACACCACGATGATCTCCGGTGCCTCCGGGGTCGGGAAGAGCACCGTCCTGGATGCCTACACGGCGTTGATGATGCCCTCGGACACGAAGTTCAACGGGGCCTCCAACGACGCCACGGCGGGCCGGGCGCGGAGCCTGGGCCAGCGCAACCTGCTCTCCTACCTGCGCGGCGCCGTCGACATCGTCGACGACCCCCGCACCGGCCGCCCCACCGAGCGGCTCCTGCGTGGGCGCGGCAGCGACACCTGGGGCGCGGTCTCGGCGACTTTCGTCAACGACGAGCAGCGTCGGTTCACGGTGCTGCGCACCTACTACGTGCCCCGGCGGGCCACCCGGTCGAGCGAGGTCTCGATGCAGCTGGTCACCCTCGACTCGGCGCTCGACCTGGCCACCCTGGAGGCCGCGGTCCCGGACCGCTTCCACGCCAACACGATCAAGAAGGTGCACCCGGGGGCCCGGGTGCACCGCACCTACGCCGAGTTCGCGGCGACCCTGCACGCCCGCCTCGGCATCGGCGCCAACGGGGACGGCGCCAAGGCGCTGCGGCTGCTGGCCCGCATCCAGGCCGGCAACCAGGTGCGCAGCGTCGACGAGCTCTACAAGGAGATGGTGCTGGAGCGGCCCGCGACCTTCGCGGCGGCCGACCGCGCCGTCGAGCACTTCGACGACCTCGAGTCGGCCTACCTCGCCATGCAGACCGAGGAGCGCAAGCAGCAACTGCTCGCGCCCATCGTGGAGCTCTCCGCCCGGCGCAGTGCCGCGGTGGCGCGGGCCCGGGAGCTGGACGCGTTCGGCGTCACCGCTCAGGGCGACACCCCCGTGCGGCTCTGGATGCTCCGTACCCACGCCCGGCTGCTCGAGGCGGCCGTGCAGCAGAACCGGCGCGAGCGTGCCCGGGTCGCCGACGAGCTCAAGACCAGCGGCCGTGCGGTCGCCTCGCTGGCCGCCGACCTGGACGCGGCCAGGGAGGAGCACCGGGAGGCCGGCGGGTCGACCCTGGAGCGCCTGGCCGCGGACATCGAGCGGGAGGTGGCGCTGCGGGCGGAGCGCTCCGCCCGTCGCGAGGCCCTGCTCCAGCGGACGCGGGCGCTGCTGGAGCTGGACGCCGACGACGACCAGGCGGGCCCGCTGGGCTCCCGGGAGGGCTACCACGCGCTCGTCGACCGGGCCGAGCGCTGGCTGGCCGAGCACCCCGCCGAGCTCGCCGCACTCGTCGCCGAGCGCGACCAGGTGATGGCGGCCCGCTACCCGCTGCTGGCCCGGCGCAAGACGCTGGGGGAGGAGCGCGCCTCGCTGGAGGGCCGGGCGGGCCGGGTCCCCGCCCACCTGCACGCGATCCGGCACGAGGTGGCGCGGGCGAGCGGCCTGCGCCCCGACGAGCTCCCCTTCGTGGCCGAGCTCATCGACGTGGCGCCGGAGGAGGCACGGTGGCGCACGGCGATCGAGACGGTGCTGGGCAGCTCCGCGCGGATGATGCTGGTCCCGCTGGAGCGCCTCGACGACTTCTCCGCCGCGATCGACTCGCTGTCGCTGCGGGGCCGGCTGACCTTCGAGGGCGCCGAGCTCGACCTCGAGGAGACCGGCGTCCCGGACGCCGACCGGGTGGCGGGCAAGCTCCTCCTCCAGGACTCGCCCTTCCGGGGCTGGGTCGCCCGGCACGTCGCGCATCCCTCGCGCAACGCGCTGTGCGTCGAGGACGCCCGGGACCTGTCCGGGGACGGCCTGCGGGTCACCCTGGCCGGGCAGACGCGCTCGGGTCGTCGGGGCTCGCACGGCCGCGGCGACCAGCGCAGCATCATCGGCTTCAGCAACGGGGACTCCCTGGCCGAGATCGACCAGGAGCTGGCCTCCCTCGAGGTCTCGCTGGACGAGCTCGACGCCCGGCTCGCGGGTGTGGAGCAGGAGACCCGGCTGCTCGACCTGCGCCGCGCCGCGCACGAGGCGATCCGCAGCCACGGCTTCGACGACCTCGACGTGCCCTCGTGCGACCGGCGGATCGAGGAGCTCGGACAGCGCCGCGCCGCCATCCTGGGCACCGACGACCGGCTCACCGTGCTGGAAGGGCAGATCGAGCAGCTGGAGACGGCGCTGGAGGAGGCCCGCCGGCACCGCTACCAGCTGGAGGAGCGCCGCAGCGGGTTGGACGCCGCCCACGCGGAGATGGTCGAGGCGGAGGACCAGGTCAACGACGAGCTGGAGCGGATGGGGCGCGGCGGCCGGGTCGTGCTGGACGCGGAGCAGGCGAGCCGGCTCGACGAGGAGTTCGCCGCCGCCTGTGCGCCGGAGGACGCCGGCGACCTCGCGCGCTTCCACGACAACACCGGCCGACTCCAGGCCCGGCTGCACGCCGCGGTCACCAGTGCCCAGGTGGAGGTCGAGCACACCGACCGCGAGCTGACGGCGATCTTCCGGGCCTACCAGCTGCAGTGGGAGGACCCCAACCTGGGCGTCGGCCCCGACTCCTGCGCCGACTACACCCGGATCCTCGCCGAGATCGAGGCCACCGGCCTGGCGAAGCGGCGGGCCGAGTGGCGCCGCCGCCTCACCGAGTGGAGCGGCCAGGACCTGGTCCCGCTGGCAGGCGCGATGTCCTCCTCGGTGGAGGAGATCGAGGACCGGCTGGAGCCGATCAACGCGATCCTGCGGCGGCTGGAGTTCGGCGCCGAGAAGGACCGGCTCCGGATCCGGCTCCGCCGACTGACGCCGGCCCACGTGCAGGGGTTCCTGCGCGACCTTCGCCACCTGTCCCGGGGCTCGGCCAAGGACCTCGACGAGGAGGCGATGGAGGCGCGCTTCGCCGAGCTGAGCCGCTTCATGGCCCAGCTGCGGCCCACCGAGTCCGGCCCGGACGGGGCGGACCGCGACAGGCTGCTCGACGTACGCCGGCACGTGGAGATCAGCGCCGAGCGCTACGACCGGCTGACCGGCGAGCTCAAGTCGACCTACCGGACGCTGGGGGAGAAGAGCGGGGGCGAGAGCCAGGAGCTGGTCGCCTTCATCGTCGGCTCCGCCCTCCGCTTCCGGCTCGGCGACGAGCTCAGGTCCCGTCCCCGGTTCGCCCCGGTGCTGCTGGACGAGGGCTTCGTCAAGGCCGACTCGGAGTTCGCCGGCCGGGCGGTGCAGGCGTGGAAGGGACTCGGCTTCCAGCTGGTCATCGGGGTGCCGCTGGACAAGGTCACCGGCCTGGAGCCGCACATGGAGACGCTGCTGCTGGTCACCAAGGACACCGAGACCCAGCTCTCCTCGATCCACACGATCACCGACGGCGAGCCGCTCGCCGGGCGGTGAGTCGGCGGCGGCGCCGCCCACGGCCGTGGTCTGGACCGACGGCCGGCACTTCGGGGCTTTCCCGGCGGGGCGGCGGTCCCGAGACCTACCGTCGTCCGCGTGACCATCGAGCTGACCGCCACCCCGAGCCGGACCCGGGCCGCCGGCCCGCGCCGGCGCGAGCGGCACGAGCTGCCGGTACGGGCGGTCCTCAAGGCCTGGGACGCCATCGCGGACCCCGGCCGCCGGGAGCTGCACCGGTCGGTGCCGGCCCCCCTGCTGGACGCCCTCCGTCGCCTGGTCGACCCGCTGGGCCTGCACGGTCACAGCGACGCCGTCCGGCTGGCCGACGAGTTCCGCCGGCTCGACGAGGACGAGGTCGAGCAGCTCAGCGCCGAGATGCCCTTCCCGCTCTTCTGGGCGGTCGCCCGCCTATCCCAGAACCTGCGCTGACCGACCCGGCGAGAGCGTTCGCCCGAGGCCGACGCCGGGGTCAGTGGTCCGCCGGCCGGTCCAGCCCGGCGAGCGCCGCGGTGGTCACCTCGCGGCCGAGCTCGATCATCTCGCCGGCCCGGTGGAAGTCCAGGGTGCGGCAGGAGTTCCTCGGCACCGCGATCATCAGGTCCGGGGGGTGCCCCGCGACCTGGTAGCGCGTCACCACCTCCTGGAGCGCGCTGATCGAGAGCTCCATCACCCGCAGGACGCCCAGGTCGGGCGGCAGGTCGCCGTAGGGCGAGTCGGCCCCGGCGGTGTCGTCCCCGGGGTCCTCGCCCTCGGCGGGGTCGGAGGGCTCCTCGGACCTGCGGGAGGAGAACCAGCGGGCGACCCGTCGGCTCGCCTCGAGGTCCAGGACCTGGGCGGCGCTGCGGCGTACCCGCTCCTGCCACTCGCCGGCGGGCCGCGGCACCGCCGACTCCTGCACGGGCGCGTGCGAGTCCGCCCCCGCGAGGGTGACCGCGACCCGCAGGTCGGCCGGGATCCCGGCGAGGGGGGTGACCGGGACGGGGCTCATCATCCCGCCGTCCGCCAGCAGCCGCCCGTTGAGCATCACCGGGGTGATGAAGCTCGGCAGCGCGATCGAGGCCCGGATGGCCACCTCGACCAGGCCCTGCTGGAACCACACCTCGCGCTGGGCCAGCAGGTCGGTGGCGACCGCGGTGAACGGCACCGGCAGGTCCTCGATGCGGGCGCCGTCCAGGAGCTCCCCGACCCGCGACATGATGCGCTCGCCGCGGATCATCCCCGGGGCCCGCAGCGACGGGTCGAGCAGGCGGAGCACGTCGCGCTGGGTGAGGCCGCTGACCCAGTCGGTGTAGTCGTTCAGCCTTCCCGCGACGTGCAGCCCGCCCACCAGGGCGCCCATCGAGGTGCCGGCGACGCCGACCACCTCGTAGCCCTGCTCCTCGAGCACCTGGATGACCCCGATGTGGGCATATCCCCGCGCGCCCCCGCCGCCCAGCGACAGCACCACGCGTCCACGTCCGCTCATCCCCCGAGACTAGTGCGGCAGAGCCGGGCACCACCGCCGCCCGGAGCCCTGCGCCCCCACGGACACCGGTGCGGGCGTAGTTTTGAGCCGAGCGCCGCGCCCGACGGCCGCAGAGAGGTCAGGTCGATGAGCACGCAACCGCGATGGGCGGAGGCCTACGGGCCGGGGGTGCCGCTGCACCTGGAGTACGGCGACACCACCGCGCTCGGCCTGCTCGAGGAGTCGGTGAAGCGGTTCGGCGACCGCGACGCCCTCGACTTCCTGGGGCGTGCCACCACCTACGCCCAGCTCGGCGACCAGGTCGAGCGGGTGGCCGAGGGGTTGCGCCGGCTCGGGGTGGGCGCGGGGGACTCCGTGGCCCTGGTGATGCCCAACTGCCCGCAGAACGTGGTCACGTTCTTCGCCGTGCTGCGGGTGGGGGCGACGGTGGTGGAGCACAACCCGCTCTACACCGCCGCCGAGCTGCGCCCGGCCTTCGTCGACCACGGCGCCAAGGTCGCCGTGGTCTGGGACAAGGTGGCGCCGGTCGTCGCCGAGCTGCGGGGCGGCTGCGCCCTCGAGCAGGTCGTCGCGGTGGACCTCACCACCGAGCTGCCGGCACTGAAGCGGATCGCCCTGCGCCTGCCCGTCGCGAAGGCGCGCGCCTCGCGGGAGCAGCTGACCGGACCCGCCCCCGGCGCGCTGCCGTGGGCGACGCTGCGCGACTGCGACCCTATCGACCCGGCCCACCCGCGACCCGGGGTCGACGACGTGGCGCTGCTGCTCTACACCTCCGGGACCACCGGCGTGCCCAAGGGCGTGGAGCTGCGCCACCGCAACCTGGTCGCCAACGTCACCCAGGGCCGGGCCTGGGTGCCCGGGCTCGTGCCGGGGCAGGAGACGTTCCTGGTACCGCTGCCGCTCTTCCACGCCTACGGCGTCACCGTCAGCATGCTGCTCGGGATCAGCCTCGCGGCGCGGCTGGTGCTGCTGCCCAAGCCGGACAACGACCTGGTGATGGACGCGATCCGGCGCCGGGTGCCCGACTTCCTGCCGGCGGTCCCCCCGCTGTACGCGCGGATCCTCGCCGAGGCGCAGCGGCGGGGGATCTCGCTGCGCGGCATCCGCTACAGCCTCTCCGGCGCGATGCCGTTGACCGCCGACCTGATCGAGCGGTGGGAGGAGGCGACCGACGGCCTGCTGGTCGAGGGGTACGGCCTGACCGAGACCTCGCCGGTGATCGTGGGCAACCCGATGACGCCGGCGCGACGTCCCGGGTCCATCGGCGTGCCCTTCCCCGACACCGAGGTGCGGATCGTGGACCGCGACGACCTCGACCGCGAGGTGCCGCTGGGGGAGAGCGGGGAGCTGCTGGTCCGGGGACCCCAGGTCTTCTCCGGCTACCGGGGCCTGCCCGAGGAGACCGCGGAGGCGTTCCACGACGGGTGGTTCCGCACCGGCGACGTGGTGACCATGGATCCCGACGGCTTCCTGACGGTGGTCGACCGGGTCAAGGAGATCATCATCACCGGGGGCTTCAACGTCTACCCGTCCGAGGTGGAGGCGGTGATCCGCACCCACGGAGGGGTGGTCGACGCGGCGGTGGTGGGGATGGCCCAGCCCGACGGCGGCGAGGAGGTGGTCGCCGTGGTGGTCCAGGTCGAGGGGGTCTCGGTGCAGCCCGAGGCGGTGCGGGAGCACGCCCGGGCCGGCCTCACCGCCTACAAGGTGCCGCGTCGTGTCGTCTTCGTCGACGAGCTGCCGACCAACCCGATGGGCAAGGTGCTGCGTCGCGAGGTGGCGCGGGTGGTCTCGGAGGAGGACGCCGGCGACGCTCGTGCATGACTCCCCCCGAGTGGGTACGGGACGTCGTCTGACCCACCTCGGAAGGAACCCTGCTCATGAGCAAGCACGACCCTGTCGTCCCCGGCGTCCCGGCCCCGGAGCCGCCCTCCTTGGGTGAGCCCACCACCCCCCGGGAGCCGTTGCCGCCCAAGCCGGACCAGCGCGATCCGCGGGTCGGCACGGCGACCGGCCGCGCGGTCGGCGAGAAGGGTGACCGTGCCCAGGCGGGTGCCTGGCTGACCACCTCGACCGGCACCCGGCTCCGCGACACCGACCACTCCCTGAAGGCCGGGGAGCGCGGCCCGACGCTGCTGCAGGACCACCACCTGCGGGAGAAGATCACCCACTTCGACCACGAGCGCATCCCCGAGCGGGTCGTCCACGCCCGCGGCGCCGCCGCGCACGGCGTCTTCGAGGGCTACGGCACCGCCGAGAGCATCTCGATGGCCGGTCTCTTCGCCAAGGGGCGCCGGACGCCGGTCTTCACCCGGTTCTCCACCGTCCTGGGCTCCAGGGGCTCCTCCGACACCGTCCGTGACACTCGGGGCTTCGCGACGAAGTTCTACACCGAGGAGGGTGTCTGGGACCTCGTGGCCAACAACATGCCGGTCTTCTTCATCCAGGACGGCATCAAGTTCCCCGACATCATCCACGCGGCCAAGCCGCACCCGGACCGCGAGATCCCCCAGGCCCAGAGCGCGCACGACACCTTCTGGGACTTCGTCTCGCTGCACACCGAGGCCCAGCACCACGCCATGTGGAACATGTCCGACCGGGGCATCCCGCGCTCCTACCGGATGATGGAGGGCTTCGGCGTCCACACCTTCCGCCTGGTCAACGCCGAGGGGGAGACCTCGCTGGTCAAGTTCCACTGGAAGCCCAAGCTCGGCGTGCACTCCCTGACCTGGGAGGAGGCGCAGATGATCAACGGGATCGACCCCGACTTCCACCGTCGCGACCTCTACGACGCGATCGAGGCCGGTGCCTTCCCGGAGTGGGAGCTGGGCGTGCAGGTCTTCCCGGACGAGCCGGACCAGATGTTCGGCGACATCGACCTGCTCGACCCGACCAAGATCGTGCCGGAGGAGCTGGCCCCGGTGCAGCCCATCGGCCGGCTCACCCTCAACGCGAACCCCACCAACTTCTTCGCCGAGGTCGAGCAGGTGGCCTACCACGTGGGCCACGTGGTGCCCGGCATCGACTTCACCGACGACCCGCTGCTCCAGACGCGGCTCTTCTCCTACATCGACACCCAGCTCTCGCGGCTCGGCGGGCCGAACTTCAACCAGATCCCCATCAACCGGACCCACGCCCCGGTCAACGACATGCTGCGCGACGGGTTCCACCAGCACGCCGTGCACGCCGGGGTGGCGCCGTACAAGCCCAACTCGCTCGACGGCGGCTGCCCGTTCCACGCGGGTGCCGACCTCAGCGAAGAGGACAAGCGCGCCTTCGTCGACGCCGCGGTGACCGTGGCGGCCTCGGTCAAGACCAGGGCCAACCCGGCGACGTTCGACGACCACTACAGCCAGGTGCGCCTCTTCTGGCAGTCGATGAGCCCGGTGGAGAAGGAGCACATCGTCCGGGCCTACGCCTTCGAGCTGGGCAAGTGCTACGAGCAGACGATCAAGGAGCGCCAGCTCCAGTGCCTGGCCAACATCGACCCGGTCCTGTGCCAGGAGGTCGCCACCGCCCTCGGCCTCCCCGCCCCCGACCCGACGGAGGAGCTCGCGCCGGCAGAGCCGAGCCCGGCGCTGTCCCAGGTCGGCGGGGAGTGGCCCCCGGACGGCCGGATCATCGGTGTCCTGGTCGGGGACGAGGACGACCTCGACGACGTGGCGGCGGTGCGGACCGCCATCCACGAGGCCGGCATGGTGGCCTTCCTGATCGGCCCCCACGGGGGGATGATCGGCGGGCTGCCGATGCAGCGCTCCCTGGCGACCGGGCGCTCGGTCGAGGTCGACGCCCTCCTGGTGGCCAGCAAGCCGGCCCCGGCCCCGGACGCCATGGCGGTGCGCGACGAGAAGGCGGGCGCCCCCGCCCTCACCGCTGACCCGCGCGCGGTGATGATGGTCCAGGAGTGCTTCCGCCACTCCAAGGCGATCGGCGCCTGGGGACGCGGCGTGGAGCTGCTCGACGAGGCGGGCGTCTCCGGCGCCGCCGGCGTGGTCGGCGCTGGCAGCGGGCCGGAGGCCCTCACCGAGCTCAGCGCCCTGATGGCCAAGCACCGGGTCTGGCAGCGGTTCGGCACCCCGGTGGCCTGACGAGCACGCGGGCGGTCCCGGTCACTCGGCCAGGACCGCCCGCACCACGTCGGCCAGGTGCATGCCCAGCCCCTTCTCGACGTAGCGCGCGGCGCCGAGCTCGAGCGCGTCGGCGCCCAGCGCCTCCTCGGCGAAGGCGGAGACCATGACCACCCTGGTCCCCGGCGAGGCACGCAGGATCAGCGGGAGGGCCTGCAGCCCGTCCATCACGGGCATCGCGATGTCGAGCAGCACCACGTCGGGCGTCAGGGCCGCGGCCAGGCGCACCCCCTCCCGGCCGTCCCCGGCCTGGCCGACGACCTCCAGGTCGCCGCAGGCGGCGAGCTGGAGCGCCACCAGCTCGCGCAGGTCCCGGTCGTCGTCGACCACCAGCACCCGGGCCCGGACGGGGGCGGGGATCGGCGCCTCGGAGGGGACCGGCTGCGGCACGGCGCCGGGGTGGGAGGGGGTCGAGCGCACCAGGCCGCCGGACGGGGGCGTGCCGTCCACCGTGGTCAGCCAGTCGTCGATCAGGTGGCGCGCCGAGGCCAGGGTGTGGTCGAGCAGGCGCAGGGCGCGGCCGGTGTCTCCCGACTCCAGGACCTGCCCGAGCACGGTGAGGGACTGCACCACCGTGTCGTTGAGCTCCAGCGCCTGCACCCGGCGCACCTCCGCGGCGCGCAGCTGCGCCGCGAGGAGCTCGCCGTCCAGACGCTCGCGGGCGTCGCGCAGGAAGACCGCGACCGGCGCCCGGGCCTGCGGTCCCAGCGTGGCGGTGGTGACGTCGAGGAGAAGCTCCCGGCCGTCCAGCCCGCGGGCCGCCGCGGCGGCGAACCGCACGGGCGGACCGGCCGTGCCGGCCGCCGGCGCGTCGAGGACGCGGCTCAACGGGTGACCGACCGGGTCGGCCCCCAGCAGCTCCGCGGCCCGGGGGCTGGCTTGGAGGACCAGGCCGCTGACGACCACCAGGATGGCCTCGGGGCTGGCACCCACCAGACCGCAGAGAGTGCTGGCGAGCGGCTCGGGAGGGCCGTGGTGGGGGCCCTCGCCCGAGGACGCCTGGGACGTCACCGTCCGGTCCATCTCTCGACTGTAACCCCGCTCACACGGGACGAGAATCGCACCTTTGGGGGATGTCGGCGGCCCCGGACGCTAGCGCACGACGCGGGTGACCACCCGGAACCGCTGGTCGTCGTCGACCGGCCGGCCGCCGCACGACCACGGGCCCGAGGTCCCGCACCTGCGGAACCTGGTCGAGGCGTTGGCGAGCACCAGCACCACCCGGTGCACCCGACCCCGGTTCAGGCTGACGGTCCGGGCGCCCGACCCGGAGCGGCCCAGCTTGACGTCGAGCCTGCGGGTGGTGCCGTCCTTGCCGAAGACCAGGAGCCGGGCCACCGGGGCCGCGGGAGCGCCCCGCCGGGCTGTCACCTCCACCCGGAGGCGGCGGCGCGGGGCGAGGCCGGACCCGGCCCGGATCCCGACGGTGTGGGCGGCGAGGTGGGGGACCTTGGCGGTGAGCCGCCGGGTGCTCCGTCCAGGAGTCATCCGCACCTTGGCGGCCAGCGGGGCCGCGCGGTAGGCGCGCCCCTCCTCGTAGTGACGCCGGGGTCGCAGGTTGGCCTCCACGAAGCGGGCGTAGAACCTGCCCCACCTGACCCCGCGGGAGGAGAGGTGGTTCCGGATGCCCTGGACGGCGTACTCGTCCGGGGCCCCCACCGAGGCGTCGAGGCGCTCCCACACCCGGCGCACCACGTCGGGGCCCTGGGTCTGGCTCAGGTGCTGGACGAAGATCCAGTTGCCGTACATCGCCAGGTCCGAGGTGAAGGAGTCGAGCGGCGTCCTGGGGCGGCCGAGCTGGCCGGACCGGAGGAACTGCCGGTTGTCGTTGATCTCGTCGGCGAGCTGCTCCTCGATCCAGGTGGCCGACGCCTCCATCCACCACTGGTCCTCGCGCACGTCGATGTTGAACTGGATGGCGTGGAAGAACTCGTGGACGGCCGTCACCGCGAGGCTGCTGGCGGGGTTGGCGGAGAAGCCGGCCATGTCGTTGTCCAGGACGCAGTAGGACTGGGCGCGACCCGGCTGGCCGGGGACCCGCTCCTCGGGGACGCAGTAGCCGTAGAGGCCCTGGGCGGAGATGTTGGCCAGGTAGACGTCGAAGCGGGCGTCGCCCCCCGCGGTGCCGTCCGGGGCGGGAGCGCGGAAGCCCATCTCGTCGACCTGCCGGCTCCAGGCCTCCTCGAAGGTGGCGAGGGTCTGGGCCGCCCACTGCTCGGTGGCCCGGTCCGGGGTGGTGGTGACGTAGGTCACGCAGACCCGTGCCGCGCACTGCTGGGTGGTGGCCGCCGCCGGGTCGTAGGAGGCGTAGGAGTCCTTGTGGGGGGTGGTCGGCCGGGCGAGGAGTGCGTCGGCGGCCCGGCGCTCCTCCCGACCCATCCCCGGGCGGGCGAGGTAGAGGTCCCGCAGCGCCATGGTGGCCTCCGGCTCCGCTGCCGGCTCCGTTGCCGGCTCCGCGTCGGGAGTGCCCGGCACGGGGGTGGGCCCGTCGCCGCCCAGTGCTGCCTGGGCGGCCGCCAGCTCCGGCGAGACCGGCTCCGGCGACCCGGGCTCCGACGACCTGGGCTCCGACGACCCGGACGGGACCGTGCCGGGCGGCTGCGGGTCGGCGAGGACAGGAGTCGCCAGGGACCCTGTCAGCAGGAGTGCCAGGGCAGCCGTGAGGGCGGCGGCGGTTCGTCGCAAGGGGTCCCCTCGTGGGTGTGAGTGCTGCACACAGGCTACGTGTGGACCCCTGGTGGAGCGGCCGAGCCCTACAGGTCGGCGATGTGCTCGATGATGGCGGTCGTCGAGATGGCCGGCGTCCGGGGGAGGTAGACGACCTTGCAGATGTCGCCGAGGTCGTCGAACCTGCCCGCCCAGTCGTCGCCCATCACCAGGACGTCGGCCGAGTGCTCGAGCACGTAGTCGCGCTTGAGCTCCAGGCTCTCCTCGACGAAGACCTCGTCGACGACCCGGAGCGCGGAGACGATGGCCAGCCGCTCGGCCTGGCTGAAGACCGGCACCCGGCCCTTCTTGCGCTCGTTGAGGGCGTCCGCGGAGACCCCGACCACCAGGCGGTCGCCCAACGCGGCCGCGCGCTCCAGCACCCGGAGGTGCCCGACGTGGAACACGTCGAATGTGCCGAAGGTGATGACGGTGTGGGGCATGGGCGGCATTGTGGCACGCACAGGAGAGGATGGGTGCGATGAACGAGACAGCACAGGAACCTGGCCCGTCCCGACCCCTGACGATCCTCACCCCCGCACCCGAGGCCGACGAGCAACGGCGGCGGGGTCTGCGGCGGATGCGCACGGTCGCGGTCTCGCTGCTGGTCGCGGCCGCAGTGGTCTACCTGGCGACGCTCGGCCAGGACGGGTTCCTGGGCTTCGTCAACGCCGGCGCGGAGGCCTCGATGGTCGGGGCGATCGCCGACTGGTTCGCGGTCACCGCCCTCTTCAAGCACCCCCTCGGCATCCCGGTGCCGCACACCGCGCTGATCCCCCGGCGCAAGGACGAGCTCGGCCGGAGCCTGGAGGAGTTCGTCGGGGAGAACTTCCTCCAGGAGGAGATCATCCGGGAGCGGGTCGCGCACGCGGACGTCTCGCGGCGGATGGGGGAGTGGCTGGGCGACCCGGCCAACGCCCGCCGGGTGGTCGACGAGGCGGCCGACGTCACGGCGATCGGCCTCGCCAAGGTGACCGACGAGCACGTGGCCGACATGGTCACCGAGGTGCTCGTCCCGCGGTTCCGTGACGAGCCCGCCGCCCCGCTGGTCGGCGCGCTGCTGGCCGAGGTGGTCCAGGACGGTACCCACCGTGGGCTCGTCGACCTGGTCATCGAGGAGCTGCACCGCTGGCTGGTGCGCAACCCGGAGACCTTCACCGAGGTGCTGGCCGAGCGGGCCCCCTGGTGGACGCCGCCGCGGCTCAACGAGGCCGTCACCCACCGGGTGCACACCGAGGCGGTCCGCTGGCTGGAGGACATCCGCGACGACCCGCAGCACCACGCCCGGGGCGCGCTCGACTCGATGCTCTCCCAGCTGGCGCAGGACCTGCTCACCGACGCCGCCACCCAGGAGCGCGCCGAGCGCCTGAAGAACCGTCTCCTGGACCACCCCCAGGTCAGCGCGACCGCCGTCTCGCTGTGGAAGTCGCTGCGCCGGGCCTTCCTCGGCTCGCTCGACGACCCGCAGGGGGCCGTGCGCGAGCGCGCCCTGGCCGAGCTGACGGCGTTCTCCGCGCGCCTGCAGAGCGACGCCGGGCTGCGCGAGCGGCTGGACCGCGGTGCCGCCGACCTGGTGGTCTTCGCCGTCGGGCGCTACGGCGCCGAGATCACCGCGGTGATCACCCACACCATCGAGCGGTGGGACGGCAAGGAGGCGGCGCGGCGGATCGAGCTCCACGTGGGACGCGACCTGCAGTTCATCCGCATCAACGGCACGCTGGTCGGCGGCCTGGTGGGCGTGCTGATCCACACCGCGAGCGTGCTGCTGGGTCACTGACCCGCGTGGTCTGGGACGATGTGACCATGACCGACCAGCCGATGGACGTGCCGATCCGCGACGAGTCGATCAGGCTGGGCCAGTTCCTCAAGCACGCCAACCTGGTCGACCACGGCTCCGAGGCCAAGCCGCTGCTGGCCGGGGGCCACGTCCGGGTCAACGGCGAGGTCGAGGTGCGCCGGGGTCGCCAGCTGGTGGTCGGCGACGTGGTGACCGTCGTCGCCCACGACGGTCCCGGGGGCGGCCCAGGAGACGGCCCAGGAGACGGCCCAGGGCAGGCCGTCCGGGTCGCCACGGGAGACGTGACGGACGACCTGCCCTGGTGAGACGCCGGCGCGGTGCCGCGTCGGCTCAGCGGACCTCGAGGAGGTCCACCACGAAGATGAGCGTCTCGCCGGGAGCGATGGCTCCCGGGGCGCCCCGGTCGCCGTAGCCCAGGTGCGGCGGGATGACCAGGCGGCGGCGCCCGCCGACCTTCATCCCCTGGACGCCCTGGTCCCACCCGGAGATGACCTGGCCGATGCCGAGCCGGAACTGCAGGGGGGTGCCTCGGTTGTAGGAGGCGTCGAACTCCTCGCCGGTGGAGTGGGCGACCCCGACGTAGTGGACCGAGACCGTGTTGCCGGAGGCGGCCTCGGGGCCGTCACCGACCACCAGGTCGGTGACCTCCAGGTCGGCGGGTGCGTCGCCCATGTGCGGGTCGACCTCGGGCTTCTCCATGGATGTGCCTTGCCTCTCCTGTCGGCCCTGGGCCGACGGTGACGGCCGAGCGGTCGCTCAGCTCTGTTGGACGTAGCTGTCGAGCTGGTCTCTCTCGAACTCCAGCTCTTCGATCCGATTCTTCACCACGTCCCCGATGCTGATGATGCCGACCAGTCGTCCGCCGTCGAGGACGGGCACGTGGCGGATGCGTCGCTCGGTCATCACGGCCATCAGGTCGTCGACCGAGTGGCTGCCGTCGCAGGTGTGCACGTCGGTGGTCATCAGCGACCCGACGGGCTGCTCGAGCGCGCCGGCGTCCTGGTGGAGGCGGCGGACCACGTCCCGCTCGCTGACGATGCCGTCCAGGGAACCGCCGTCGCGGCTCACCACGAGGGCGCCCACGTTGTGCTCGGCCAGCAGCCCGAGCAGCTCACGGACGGTCGCGTCCGGGGAGACGGTGATGACCTCCTGGATCGACTTGCCCTTGAGAACCTCGTTGATGCGCATCGTGACCTCCGTGGCGGCCTGGCGGCGGACTGTTGGCCGCCCAGGGTAGTGGTCCGGGGGGTCGCTGAACAGGTCTGCGGCGCGGATCAGGGCTGGGGACGCCGGCGCAGCTCGTGCACCGACCCCGGCCCCGGACGCCGTGCGTCCGGGTCGCTCTCGTCGTCCGGGGAGGCGCCCAGGAAGGCGAGCGCCGCCTCGTGCAGGTGGCCGTTGGAGGCCAGGGCGTTGCCGCCGAACGGGCCGTCCTCACCGGCGAGGGAGGTGAACCGCCCGCCCGCCTCCCGGACGATGATGTCGAGCGCCGCCATGTCGTAGAGCTCCAGCTCGGGCTCCGCGGCGAGGTCGACCGCCCCCTCGGCGAGCAGCATGTAGGACCAGAAGTCACCGTAGGCACGGGTGCGCCAGCAGCGCCGGGAGAGGGCGAGGAAGTCGTCGAGCCGGTCGCGGTCCTCCCAGCCCGACAGTGAGCTGTAGGAGAGCGAGGCGTCCTCGAGCCGGCGTACGTCGGAGACCTCGCACCTGGTCGCCTTGAGCAGCGACCGGCCGGTCCAGGCGCCGGCGCCCTTCGAGGCCCACCAGCGGCGGGAGAGCTGCGGGGCGGAGACCACGCCCAGCACGACCTCCTCGTCCACCACCAGGGCGATGAGGGTGGCCCACACCGGCACGCCGCGGACGAAGTTCTTGGTGCCGTCGATGGGGTCGACCACCCAGCGTCGCTGGCTGTGGCCGGTGGAGCCCTGCTCCTCGCCCAGCACCGCGTCGCGCGAGCGCACCCGCGAGAGCGTGCGACGGATCCCCTCCTCGACGCCGCGGTCGGCGTCGGTGACCGGCGTGAGGTCCGGCTTGCTCATCACGTGCAGGTCCAGCGACTTGAAGCGCGCGACCGTCAGGGAGTCCGCGTCGTCGGCCAGCAGGTGGGCCAGCCGGAGGTCGTCGGTGTAGTCGGGGGAGCCGTGTCCGTGGATGGGCATGGGGACAGGCTATTCCCCCTCGGCTCCGGCGCCGCGCGGCTCACTCCCCGAGACTGCCCTCGCGGGCCGCGAGCAGCCTGCGGAAGGAGTCGACCCGCTCCGGGTCGGCCTCCCCGGTGCGCATCGCCTCGTCCAGCCCGCACTCGGGCTCGCCCGAGCCGTGGCTGCAGCCACGGGGGCAGCCCTCGGTCATCTCCTCGAGGTCCGGGAACGCCTCGATCAGGCGGGCCGGGTCGACGTGGGCCAGGCCGAAGGAGCGGATGCCGGGGGTGTCGATGATCCAGCCGTCGCCGTGGGGGAGCGGCAGCAGGTAGGCCGAGGTGGAGGTGTGCCGGCCCCGCCCGGTGACGGCGTTGACGTGGCCGACCTCGCGGTGCGCCTCCGGGACCAGGGCGTTGACCAGCGTGGACTTGCCGACCCCGCTGTGGCCCACCAGGACGCTGGTCCGCCCCCGGAGCCGCTCGCGCACCTGCGTCAGGTCGTCGCCGCGCGAGGTGACCACCCACGGCACCCCCAGCGAGCGGTAGGTGGAGAGCAGCACCTCGGGGTCGGCCAGGTCGGCCTTGGTCAGGCAGAGCAGCGGGCTCATGCCGGCGTCGTACGCCGCGACGAGGGCGCGGTCGATCAGCCGGGGCCGCGGCTCGGGATCGGCCAGCGCGGCGACCACCACCAGTTGGTCGGCGTTGCTCACGATGACCCGCTCGACGGGGTCGTCGTCGTCGGCGGTGCGGCGCAGGGTGGTGGTGCGGGGGGTGACCTCCACGATGCGCGCCAGGGAGCCGTCGCGCCCGGAGACGTCTCCCACGACGCGGACCCGGTCGCCGACCACCACGCCCTTGCGCCCCAGCGGCCGGGACTTCATCGCGGTGACCACCCGGCCGTCGATCAGCAGGGTGAAGCGGCCCCGGTCGACGGTGATCACCACCGCGTCCACGGCGTCGTCGTAGGTGGGGCGCTCCTTGGTCCGCGGGCGGGTCCGGCGCCGCGGACGCTCGTAGTGCTCGTGGTCGGTCTCGTCGTAGCGCCGGTTGCTCACCTGGTCGTCCCTCGTACGGCTGACGGCACGGGGACGCCCAGGGGGCTCCGCACAGGGATCGGCAGGGGGGTCACCACTGGGACGCCCAGAACGCGGCGAAGTCCGGGAACGTCTTGCTGGTGGTGGCCACGTCCTCCACCAGCACGCCGTCGACCGCCGCCCCGAGGATCACCCCGGCGTGGGCCATCCGGTGGTCGGCATAGGTGTGGAAGACCCCGCCGTGCAGCGGCGCCGGCTCCAGGGAGAGCCCGTCCTCGCGCTCGGTGACCCGGGCGCCCAGGCCGGTCAGCTCGGTGGCCAGGGCGGCGATGCGGTCGGTCTCGTGGCCGCGGATGTGGGCGATGCCGCGCAGGTGGGACGGCGAGTCGGCCAGGGCGCAGAGCGCCGCGACCGCCGGCGCCAGCTCGCCGACGTCGTGCAGGTCCAGGTCGACGCCCGAGAGGCTCTCGGGGCCCACGACCTCCAGGCCCTCGTCGGTCCAGGCGACGCGGCAGCCCATCAGCGCCAGGACCTCCCGGAGCGCGTCACCTGCCTGGGTGGTCTCCCGGGGCCAGTCCCGGACCACCACCCGGCCGCCCGAGACGGCCGCCAGGGCCAGGAACGGTGCGGCGTTGGAGAGGTCGGGCTCGATGGTGTGGTCGACCGCGCGGATCGGTCCCGGGGCGACCGCCCAGCGGTCGGCGTCGCTGTCGTCGACCTGCACGCCGTGGCGGCGCAGCATGTCGAGGGTCATCTCGATGTGGGGCAGGGACGGCACGGGCTTGCCCTGGTGGACCACGTCGACGCCCTGGTCGTAGCGGGCTCCGGCGAGCAGGAGTGCGGAGACGAACTGGGAGGAGCCCGACGCGTCGAGCAGCACCCGCCCGCCGCGGACCCGCCCGGTGCCCTGCACGGAGAAGGGCAGCGAGCCGCGACCCCCGTCGTCGAGCTCGACGCCCAGCCCGCGCAGCGCGCCGATCACTTCCCCGACCGGGCGCGACCTCATGTGCGGGTCGCCGTCGAAGGTCGTCGGGCCGGCGGCCAGCGCCGCGACCGGCGGCACGAACCGCATGACCGTGCCGGCCAGGCCGCAGTCGACGTGGCCCCCGCCCCGCAGGGTCGCGGGGGTGACGACCCAGTCCGGGCCCGAGGAGTCGATGCCGGTCCCGAGAGCGCGCAGGGCGCCGGCCATCAGCATGGTGTCGCGCGAGGACAGCGCCCGCCTGATCACGCTGGGCCCGTCGGCGAGCGCGGCGAGCACGAGCGCCCGGTTGGTGAGCGACTTGCTGCCCGGCAGCGACACCGTCACGTCGACCGGCCCGCGCGCGCGGGGCGCCGGCCAGGGATCCTGCTCGAGGGCTGGTGCGGAGGTCACGAGGTCACCCTAGTGGCGGTCCTGGTCCGGGGTCCGCCTCTAGGGTGGGGGACATGTGCGGTCGCTACGCCTCGAGCCGACGCCCCGAGGACCTGGTGGAGGAGTTCGAGGTGGTCTCGCCCCAGGTCCGGGCCCCCCTCCCCGCGGACTACAACGTCGCGCCCACCAAGGAGGTGTACGCGGTGCTGGAGCGTCCGCCCCGGCCCTCCGGGTCCGGGGGGACGACGCCGGTCGAGCGGCAGCTGCGGGTGCTCACCTGGGGCCTGGTGCCGTCCTGGGCCAAGGACCCCGCGATCGGCAGCCGGATGATCAACGCCCGGGTCGAGACCGTCACCGAGAAGCCGGCCTTCCGCAAGGCCTTCGCGGCCCGCCGCTGCCTGCTGCCGGCCGACGGCTACTACGAGTGGTACCCGACGTCGCGGCTGACCAAGGCGGGCCGGCCCGCCAAGCAGCCCTTCTTCATCCGGCCCCGCGACCACGGGCTGCTGGCGATGGCCGGCCTCTACGAGATCTGGCGCGACCCGGACCGGGCCGACGACGACCCGGACCGCTTCCGGTGGACCTGCACCGTGCTGACCACCCAGGCCGAGGACGACCTGGGCCACATCCACGACCGGATGCCCCTGATGGTCGACCGGGGGCGGTGGGCCGACTGGCTGGACCCGACCCTGGAGGGCGCCGACCGGCTGGCGCTGCTCACTCCCGCCGCCCCGGGCCGGCTCGAGGCCTACCCGGTCCCGACGCTGGTCAGCAACGTGCGCAACAACGGCCCCGAGCTGGTGGAGCCGCTGCCCCTGGAGGAGATCGGCCCCGACGTGGTCGACGAGATCGTCTCGAGGCAGACGCGATGAGCGCCGTCGAACGGCTCGTCGACACCCCCGCGGGCGAGGCACGGCTGGTCACCCACCGCTCGCGCCGGCCGCTGGCCACGCTGCTGCTCAGCCACGGGGCGGGCGGCGGGATCGAGGCGCCCGACCTCCAGGCGCTGGCCGCGGCCCTGCCCCCGGCCGGCGTGACCGTGGTGCTGCTGGAGCAGCCGTGGCGGCGCGCGGGCCGTCGGATCGCGGGTCCGCCCCCGACGCTGGACACCGCCCTGCAGGCCGCGTCGGACCGGCTTCGGGTGCGCACCCCGCTGGTGGTCGGGGGCCGCTCGGCCGGCGCCCGCTCCGCCGCCCGGACCGCCCGCCGGCTCGGCGCCTCCGGGGTGCTCGCGCTCTCCTTCCCGCTCCACCCGCCGGGTCGGCCGGAGCGCTCCCGGCTCGACGAGCTGCTGGGTGCCGGCCTGCCCACCCTGGTCGTCCAGGGGGAGCGGGACTCCTTCGGCCGGCCCGAGGAGTTCCCCGACAGCGTCGACCTGTGCGTCGTCCCGGGTGGGGACCACTCCTTCAAGGTGCCGGCCCGCGGGCCGGTGACCGGCGAGGAGGCGCTCGACATCGTCGTGGAGGCGACCCTGGGCTGGATCGTGCGCGAGGTCGCCGGGAATGGAGGCGGGTGACGCGATGTTGACGACGACGTGCTCGCAACAGTCCCGGAGTCAGACGTCCCGCTAGTGTGGGACCCGATGAACGACTCCCTCACCGAAGAGACCGACGCGCAGCGTTCCGCGCGCTTCGAGCGCGACGCTCTGCAGCACCTGGACCAGCTCTACTCGGCCGCCATGCGGATGACGCGCAACCCCGCCGACGCCGAGGACCTGGTGCAGGAGACCTACGCGAAGGCGTTCGCCTCCTTCCACCAGTTCAAGCCGGGGACCAACCTCAAGGCGTGGCTCTACCGGATCCTGACCAACACCTTCATCAACACCTACCGCAAGAAGCAGCGGCAGCCGCAGCAGTCCATGGCCGAGGACGTGGAGGACTGGCAGCTCGCGCGCGCCGAGTCCCACACCTCGGGCGGGCTGAAGTCCGCGGAGACCGAGGCGCTGGAGCGTCTCCCCGACTCCCAGGTGAAGGTCGCCCTGCAGCGGCTCCCCGAGGAGTTCCGGATGGCGGTCTACCTGGCCGACGTCGAGGGGTTCCCCTACAAGGAGATCGCCGAGATCATGGGGACGCCGATCGGGACGGTGATGTCGCGTCTGCACCGGGGACGCCGCCAGCTTCGCGACATGCTCGCCGACTACGTCGCCGAGAACGACCTGTTGTCTGCGGGCAAGACGGGGAAGGGGAAGGACTCATGAGCCACGAGCACGGCGAGGACTGCGCCGACTACCTCGAGCGGATCGTCTACTTCCTCGACAACGAGCTCGACGACGCCGACTGCGCCGCGGTGCAGCAGCACCTCGACGAGTGCGGCCCCTGTCTGAGCCGCTACGACCTCCAGCGCACCGTGAAGACCGTGGTGGCGCGCTCCTGCCGCGAGCAGGCCCCCTCCGCGCTCCGCGCGCGGGTCCTGAGCCAGATCCGCGAGGTCCAGGTCCGTCTCAGCGAGGGCTGAGGCCCTCCTCGCCCGGCAGCCCGGGCAGCGCCCGGCGCCCCCGGGAAGCAGCGAACCCCCGGCCGGTGGCTGGGGGTTCGATGTCTTCCACGCCAGGCGTGGAGGGAGCTGGTGCGCTCAGGCGTTGGGGCGCTTGCCGTGGTTCGCGCCCTTCTTCTTGCGAGCGCGGCGCTTGCGGCCGGTCTTGCCCATGGTGTCCTCCTGCGGTCGGGTCGACCCTGCGAACAGCGAAGGGCCGAGTGTCAGTCTCTCAAACCTCACCCCGGCGGCGAAATCCGGGCCATGAAGCGGTCGCCGTCCACCACCGCCCGGGTCACCTCCCCGGAACCCACGAGCTTCCCGGGCCGCCCCTGGGCCACGTGGCGGGCGGAGACCGCGAAGCGGTGCAGTCGCCCGTCGGCGTAGACGCCGGTGGCGACCACCTCGACCTCCTGGCCCACCGGGCTGGGCGCGAGGTGCTCCACCTGGACCCGGGTGCCGACGCTGGTCGAGCCCGCGGCGAGTCCGGCCTCCAGAGCGGCGCAGGTGGCCGCCTCGAACCAGGCCAGCAGCCGCGGGGTGCCGAGGACAGGCAGGGTCCCGCTGCCGACGGCGGCCGCGGTGTCGTCCTCGGTCACGGTGAACCGCAGGGTCGTCGCTGGGGCCTCGGTCATGGGAGCTCCTTGGTGAAGGCGATCAGGTCGATACCGGGGGCCGGCGCCCAGTCCCGGTCCGGGGCCCGACGGTAGCCGAGCCGGTGGTAGAGGCGGTGGGCAGCCGTCATCTCGCTCAGGGAGGAGAGCACCATGGCCGTGGCGCCGTGCGCGCGAGCCTGCCGCTCGCACACCCGCACGAGCCCCCCGCCCACGCCCCGGCCGCGTGCGGCCCGGTCGACGGCGAGCATCGGAACTCGCCCTCCTCGCCCCCGCCCAGCTCCCGCATGGCCGAGCCGGGCGGGCGAGCCTCACCTGCACCGCGGTCGCCTCAGATGCCGAACGTGTTTCGCGGGTAGGCCGCGTCCACGTCGGTGATGACGTTGACCAGGTAGGGCACCCCGGAGGCGTAGGCGCGGTCCAGGGCCGGCCCGATCTCCTTCGGGTCGGTCACCGTCTCGCCGGCGCCGCCCAGGGCCTTGACCACGCCGTCGTAGGCGGTGCGGTGCCCCAGGTCGGCCACCACGTCGTAGCCGTAGAGCATCTGCATGGGCCCCTTCTCCAGACCCCACGCGGAGTTGTTGCCCATCACCATCACCACCGGCAGGTTGTGGCGCACCAGGGTGTCGACGTCCATCAGCGAGAAGCCGGCGGCGCCGTCGCCGAGCAGCAGCGTCACCTGGGCCGAGGGGCGCGCGAGGCGCGCGCCGATCGCGGCACCGAGGCCGGCACCGAGGCAGCCGTAGGGACCCGGGTCCAGCCACCCGCCCGGGCGCTTGGGCTCCACGAACTTGCCGGCGAAGCTGACGAAGTCCCCGCCGTCCCCGATCACCACGGAGTCGTCTGCCAGCCGGGGCACCAGCTCGCCGTAGATGCGCGCCGGGTGGATCGGGTCGGCCTCGGCGGTGAGCAGCACCCGGTCGCGCTCCGCGGTGGCGGCCACCGTGGACTGCAGGTCGGAGACCCACGAGGACCAGTCCGGGCGGCGGGAGGAGCGCTCGAGCCCGGCGGCGAGGCCGTCGAGCACCAGCGTCAGGTCGCCGCTGACGGAGTCGGCGAGGTCCGCGTGCCCGGAGAGCTGCCCGGGGGAGTCGGCGACGTGCACCACCCGGGCGGCGGGGGCGCCGTCCTTGCCGCCGAAGACGCCGTACCCGAGCCGGAAGTCCAGCGGGGTCCCGACGACCACGACGACGTCGGCGTTGCCGAGCGCCTGGCCCCGCGCCTTCGTGACCAGCAGGGGGTGGCCGCCGGGCACCAGGCCGCGGCCCATGCCGTTGGTCAGCGTCGGGATCCCGGCGGACTCGACGAGGCGCAGGGCCGCCTCCTCGGCCCGGTCGGCCCAGACGTCGGTGCCCAGCACCAGCACCGGCCGGGAGGCCTCGGCGAGCAGCCGCGCGATCCGCTGCACGGCGTCCGGGTCGGGCTCGACCGCGGCGCTCGCGGCGCCGGTCGGCAGCGGGCCCGAGGCGCTGTTGAAGAACTCGTCCATCGGCACGTCGACGAAGACCGGGCCGCGGTGCGAGCTGCCGGCCACCCGGAACGCCTCGTCCATCCCGCCCAGCACGTCGCCGGCGGTGGGCAGGGTGCGCGCGAGCTTGGCGACCGGCGCGATGATCGGCGGCTGGTCGAGCTCCTGGAGGCTTCCGGTGCCCCAGCGGTTGGCGGGCGCACGGCCCCCGACCACGACCATGGGCGACCCGGCGAACTGAGCCTGGGCGATCGCGCTGATCCCGTTGGTCACGCCAGGGCCGGCGGTGAGCACCGCCAGGCCGGGGGTCCGGGTCAGCTTGCCGGTCGCCTCGGCCGCGAACGCCGCGGTCTGCTCGTGGCGCACGTCGAGCAGCCGCATCGGCGGATCGGCCTTGACGGCGCCGTCGTACATCGGGAACACGTGTGCCCCGGAGAGGGTGAACATCGTCTCGACGCCGTGGGCCCGGGCTGCGGCCACGGCCAGCTCGCCTGCGTGCCCGGAGATCTCTTCGTTGGTCATGTGACCGAGGTTACTCACACGTAGGGCCCGGCGTGGTCGCCCCCCGGTAGCCCGCGGGATCCGGATGGGCGGCTCAGAGCAGGTGCTCGGCGTTGGTGCTGCGCAGCGCGTCCACCACGACCAGCAGGAGGTCGGACCGGCCGGGGGGCGGGTCGGGGGCGAGCAGGAGCTGGAGGTGCAGCGCCCGGAGGAACGCCTGGCACGTGGCGGAGCGGACGAGCGGGTCCTCGTCGGGACCGGTCCCGCGGCCGACGCCGTGCGGGGAGGCGTGCACGGCGATCCGGGTGATCCAGGGCTCGATCACCTGCGCGGGGACCAGGTCGCGGCGCAGGATCGTCAGGGTGGCCCGGGCCAGGCGGTCCGGGGCCCCGTCGGCCATCAGCTCGCGGGTCTCCACCAGCCGGTCGGCGACGACGTCCAGCAGGACGGTCTGCTCCAGGGAGCCCAGGTGCGGCGAGCCCGCCAGGGAGCCGAGGGCGTCGGCCCCGTGGGCGACCGCCCGCGCCCACCCCTTGCCGGGGACCCAGCCGCGCAGGTCGCGCTCGCGGACCAGCCAGGTCGCCAGCCGGTCGCCCCAGCGCAGCACCTGGTCGGCGGTCAGGAGCCTCTCCGTGCTGTCCCGGTCCAGGATGCGGGCGAGCACCCGGACCGACCAGCTGCGGCGGAAGACCGAGTCGGTCCCGGCCTCGCCCAGCCCGACCTCCAGGCCGGTGGCCATGCCGTCGCCGAGCCCGGCGAGCAGGTCGTCGTAGACCCCGCGGGCCAGCCACGTGGTCAGCGCCGGGTAGGCGATGCCGTCGCGCTGCTCGGGGTCGGGGGAGCCCAGCATCGTGGTGAGCTCCGCGGTCAGGTCGTCCAACGGGCGGTCGGTCGGCACGCTCAGCCCGTCCGCAACCACCTCGCGCCAGTACCCCCTCGACATGGCTCCATCCTGCCAGCCCGTCCGGTGCCCGTCCGATGTCCGGGCACGGCGCGCCTGGCCCGCCCGGGGGCCTAGGCTGACTCGGTGCCTTCGCTGACCGAACTGGTGCGCGCCCACACCGACCTCGACGCCGACGACGTCACCTGGCTCTCGCTGCTGATGGCCGACTGGCAGATCATCGCCGACCTCTCCTTCGCCGACCTGGTGCTCTGGCTGCCCGACCGGGAGGGCCGGGGGTTCTGGGCCGGCGGGCAGATTCGGCCCACCACCGGACCCACGGCGCTGGTCGACGACGTCGTCGGCACCTTCGTCCCGGCCGGGCGGCGGCGGATGCTGGACATGGCCCTGGAGCAGGGGCGGCTGGTCCGCGAGGGCGACCCGGAGTGGCGCGACGACGTCCCGGTGCGGGTCGAGACGATCCCGGTGCGCCGCGCCGAGCGGGTGATCGCGGTGATCGCCCGCAACACCAACCTGCTCGGGGTCAGGACCCCGAGCCGGCTGGAGCTGGCCTACCTGGAGACCGCCTCGGACCTGACCCAGATGATCGCGCGGGGCCACTTCCCGCACACCGGCCAGCGCAGCGACGACGTGGACGCCCCGCGCGTCGGGGACGGGTTCCTCCGGGTCGACGCCTCCGGCCGGGTGACCTACGCCAGCCCCAACGCGTTGTCGGTCTACCGGCGGCTCGGCCTGACCGGCGACCTCGCCGGCGTGGTGCTGGCCGACCTCACCCGCAGCCTGGTGCCGCCGCGCCGCCGGCCGGACGAGGAGATCATCAGCGCGGTCCTGGGAGGGCGGGCCCACCGGGACACCGAGCTCGTCACCGACCACGTGTCGGTGGTGGTGCGCGCGGTGCCGCTACGCCCGCGCGGGGAGCACATCGGCGCGTTGGTCCTGCTGCGCGACGTCACCGACCTGCGCCGCCGCGAGCGCGAGCTGGTCACCAAGGACGCCACCATCCGCGAGATCCACCACCGGGTGAAGAACAACCTGCAGACGGTCGCGGCCCTGCTGCGCCTGCAGGCCCGCCGGATCGAGCAGCCCGAGGCCCGCTCCGCGCTCGAGGAGGCGGTACGCCGGGTCGGCTCGATCGCCATCGTCCACGAGACGCTGAGCCAGGCGGTGGAGGAGAGCGTCGACTTCGACGAGATCGCGGACCGGCTGGGGCGGATGGTGACCGACGTGAGCGTGGCCGGCGAGCGGGTGCGGGTGGAGCGCCGGGGGTCCTTCGGCGCTCTGGCCTCGGAGGTGGCGACGCCGTTGGCGATGGTGCTCACCGAGGTGCTCCAGAACGCGGTCGAGCACGGCTACGGCGAGGACGACGCCGCCGAGGGGGTCATCGCGGTGGAGGCCCGCGCCGGCGTGGGGCGGTTGCACCTGGTGGTCTCCGACGACGGCCGGGGCCTGCCCCCGGGCTTCGACCTGGACTTCTCCACCAACCTGGGGCTCTCGATCGTGCGCACCCTGGTGGAATCCGAGCTGGGGGGACAGCTCACGATCGGCCCCGGGCGGGACCGCGGGACCCGGGTGGTCGTCGACGTCCCGGTCGACGTGTTCCCGGCCGGGTGAGCCCCGGGCGCGGGCGGTCGCTCAGGCGGTGCGCACGCGGGCGCGGGCGTTGCGCCGCTTGAGGGCGCGTCGCTCGTCCTCGCTGAGGCCGCCCCAGACGCCGTGGTCCTGGCCGGCCTCGAGCGCCCACGCCAGGCACTGCTCGCGGACCTCGCACCGCCGGCACACCTGCTTGGCCTCCTCGATCTGGAGGATCGCCGGGCCCGTGTTGCCGATCGGGAAGAACAGCTCGGGGTCCTCGTCGAGGCAGGCAGAGCGGTGGCGCCAATCCATGGCTGAGGGTTCCTCATTCCTTGGGTTCGGGGGTTGCGACGAATCGAGAGTCTTCAAGTCGCGGGGGGCAAAAGGGCTCGGGGCTGCACGGCAAGGAACGCCGTGGCAAGCGCGCCTCCAAGACTCGCAAGAGATCTGCCGTCGCACAACCCTTTGCCGACGTCACATCGGTCACAACTACAGTGAACAGGGTGAAGAACTTCCTTCCACCGCCACTCCCGCTCGTGCTCGCCCTGCTGCTCGTCGGCCTCGAGGCCGTGGTGATGCTGGCGCTCGCCGTGCTTGAGCTGCTCTCCCTGGACACCGGTCGCCTGGTCATGGGGCTGACCACCACCGTCTTCTTCGCCGGGTACGGCGTCGGGCTGCTGGCCTGCGCCCGGGGCACCTGGCGTCGCGAGACCTGGGGACGCAGCCCCCTGGTGCTCGCCCAGCTCATCCAGCTGGGGGTGGCGTGGAGCTGGTTCGCCGGGAACCCGGTGCTCGCCGCAGCGCTGGCCGTGGTGGCGCTCGCCGTGCTCGCCGGGACGTTCCACCCCGCCAGCCTCCGCGCCCTGGACCCCGACGCCGAGCAGGACGCCGAGCGCCGGGTCTGACGAGGACCCGACGAGGGCCCGAGGAACTGCGTCAGTCCGACTCGAGCGAGGCGCGCAGCTGGTCCAGGGTCCGGCTGAGCAGGCGCGAGACGTGCATCTGGGAGACCCCGATCTCGGTGGCGATCTGGGACTGGGTCATGTTCTTGAAGAAGCGGAGCAGGAGGATCTTCTTCTCCCGGGCTCCCAGGCCCTCCAGCAAGGGCTTGATCGACTCGCGGATCTCGACGTGCTCCAGGTTGGTGTCGTCGACGCCCAGGGCGTCGAGGATCGAGGGCCCCTCGTCGTGGTCGTCGCCCGCGTCGAGCGAGAGCGTCGCGTAGGCGTTGGAGGACTCGATCCCCTCCACGATCTCCTCGACGGAGCAGCCGATCGCCTCGGCCAGCTCGCGGGGCGTGGGGGAGCGGCCGAGGGACTGGCTGAGCTCGCCGGTGGTGGAGGCGATCTGCATCCGCAGCTCCTGCAGCCGCCGCGGCACCCGGATGGCCCATCCCTTGTCCCGGAAGTGCCGCTTGATCTCGCCGATGATGGTGGGGGTGGCATAGGTGGAGAACTCCACGCCGCGGTCTGTCTCGAACCGGTCGATCGCCTTGAGCAACCCGATGGTGCCGACCTGGACGAGGTCCTCGAAGGGCTCGCCCCGGTTGCGGAAGCGGCGTGCGCAGTGCTCGACGAGGGCCAGGTGCAGGTGGACCAGCTCGTCGCGGGAGACGACGGCGAGCGCCGAGGCCGGCTCGGCGGCGCGCAGCTGGACGAAGAGCTCCGCGCTGCGTCGACGCGTCAGCTCGAGAGCTGTCGGCTGCACCGCGTCGGAGTCCCCGATCTCCACGGCCATCTCAGATGTCGGCCTCGCCTATGCTCGAGGCCATCGAGAGCCGCACGGTGAGCAGGTCGTCCTGGGTGAGGATCTTGGTCTCGCCGGCCAGGGTGCTGAGCACCTGCCAGGCGAAGGAGTCGGTGTCCGACTCCGGGGGGTTGTCGCACTGGACCGAGAGCTCGATCGCCATCGAGTGCGGCTCGAGGTAGAACCGGCAGGTCAGGTCCGAGGCTTCGTCGGCCTCCGGCAGCACCATCGCGCTGGCCTCGCCCACCGCGATCCGGAGATCCTCGATGTCGTCGAGGGTGAAGTCGAGCCGGGCGGCGAGCCCGGCGGTGGTGGTGCGCAGCACGGAGGCGAAGGCGCCGTCGGCGGGCAGCCTGAGCTCGACATCGGCCTTGCGAGCGGCACTGCTGTCACTCATCGTCGTAATACCGTCCTCGATCGTCGAACCTGCACAGACCTTAGTGGGGCGGCCCGTCCGGAGGACGAGCCGCCCCACAAGTGGTCTGAACCGGGTCAGGCCTTCTTGGTCTCCCAGAAGATGTCCGCGATCTCGTCGATCTTGGACAGCAGCTGGTCCGCCTTGTCCGCGTCGAGCTCGCCCTTGGTGCCGGACGCGCCGGCCAGCTTGGTCGCCTCGTTGATGAGGCTGTGCAGCTGCGGGTACTTCTCGAAGTGCGGGGGCTTGAAGTAGTCGGTCCACAGCACCCACAGGTGGTGCTTGACCAGCTCGGAGCGCTGCTCCTTGATCAGGATGGCGCGGGTGCGGAAGTCCGGGTCGGCGTTGTCGGCGACCTTGGCGATGATCTGCTTGATCGACTCGGCCTCGATGCGAGCCTGTGCCGGGTCGTAGACGCCGCAGGGCAGGTCGCAGTGCGCCGAGGCATCGACGGTGGGGGCGATGAAGCGGGAGAACATCAAACGTTCCTCTCGGTCGTGCTCAGTGGTGCAGCAGTCGTGATGGTTGACTGCGACACTACTCGCGTGAGCGGTGCCGGTCAGTGGGGTGGTACCCCGTCGGGACGGGGTCATGCGGTCGGCCTGGCCCGGGTGCGTGGCGCCTCGATGCTTCCCCTGCTGCGACCGGGCGACCGGCTCGTGGTCAGGTACGGCGTCGTGCCGCGGCCGGGCGACCTGGTGCTGGCCACGCTCGCCGACGGCACCCTGGTGGTGAAGCGGGCGCACTCGCGCCGCTCCCTGCGCGACGGCTCTCCCGGGTGGTGGCTGCTCAGCGAGGACCCCGCCGTCGGCGTCGACTCCCGCCACCGGGGGCCGGTGGCCGACGCCGCCGTGCACGCCGTGGTGCTGGCCCGGGCCTGGCCCCGTCCCCGCTGGTGGCGCCGGCCTCGCCAGGGCCAGGCCTGAGCGGCGTGTGAGGCCGTCCGGGAGGGACCTGGCGGACACGGTCATCGATGCCCGGAGGGTCCGTGGAAGAATCGGCGCCATGGTTGACACACCCGATCCGGCCCACCCGTTCCTCGGCGATCCGGTGTTCGACCTCCACGTAGGCGGCAAGCTGGAGACGGTCTCGACCGTCGAGCTCGACGGCCCCGACGCGCTCGCCCTGGCCTACACCCCCGGGGTGGCTCGCGTCTGCGAGGCGATCGCCGAGGATCCCACCATGACCCAGCACTACACCTGGGTCCCCAACACCGTGGCCGTCGTCACCGACGGCACCGCGGTCCTCGGACTCGGCGACATCGGCCCCGGCGCGGCGATGCCCGTGATGGAGGGCAAGGCGGTCCTGTTCAAGCAGTTCGGCGGCGTCGACGCGGTGCCGATCGCGCTGGCGACCACCGACGTGGAGGAGATCATCGAGACCGTGGCCCGGCTCGCGCCGAGCTTCGGCGGGATCAACCTCGAGGACATCTCGGCCCCCCGCTGCTTCGAGATCGAGGACCGTCTCAAGGAGCTCCTGGACATCCCGGTGTTCCACGACGACCAGCACGGCACGGCGGTGGTGGCGCTGGCCGCGCTGACCAACGCGCTCCGCCTCACCGGCCGGACCCCCGCCAAGACCCGGGTGGTGATCTCGGGCGCCGGCGCGGCTGGCGTCGCGGTCGCCCGGATCCTGCTGGAGGCCGGCCTGGAGGACCTGGCCATCGTGGACCGGCAGGGCGTGCTCAACTCCCAGCGTGCCGACCTGACCCCGGTCAAGGCGGCGTTGGCCCGCGACACCGCCGACCGTGTCGGGCGCAGCGGCACCCTCGCGGAGGTGATGCGCGGAGCCGACGTCTACATCGGTGTCTCCGGCGGCACCGTGCCCGAGGAGGTGGTGGCCACCATGGCCGACGACGCCATCATCTTCGGTCTCGCCAACCCGCACCCCGAGGTCCACCCGGAGGTCGCCCACCGGCACGCGAGGGTCGTGGCCACCGGCCGCTCGGACTTCCCCAACCAGATCAACAACGTGCTCGCCTTCCCCGGCATCTTCCGGGGCGCCTTCGACGTGCACGCCACAGCGATCACCGAGGGCATGAAGCTGGCCGCCGCCGAGGCGCTGGCGGGGCTGGTCGGCGACGACCTCGCCGCCGACTTCGTGATCCCGTCGCCCTTCGACCCTCGGGTGGGGCCGGCCGTCTCGGCCGCGGTGGCCGCTGCCGCCCGCCGCGACGGAGTCGCCCGGCGCTGAGCCTCGACCCCGCCCCACCCGGCGGGGCGGGGTCCGTCGCTCGGGCTGGCGAGGGCCCGGGCGGGGGTGAGGGATAGCCTCGTGGCATGTTCGCCGTGTATGCCGACTCCTTCGCGCCTCGTGACGCGGCCGATCCGCTGGCCGGACTCGTGGTGGGGGAGCGTCCCGACCCCGTCGCGCCCGAGGGCTGGACGACCGTCACGGTCAGGGCGGCCTCCCTCAACCACCACGACCTGTGGTCCCTGCAGGGAGTGGGCCTGCGCGCGGAGGCCCTCCCGATGATCCTGGGCTGCGACGCCGCCGGCCACGACGAGGACGGCAACGAGGTCGTCGTCCACGCGGTGGTCAGCGACCCCGACTGGAGCGGTGACGAGACCCTCGACCCGCGCCGCTCCCTGCTCTCCGAGCGGCACCAGGGCACGTTCGCCGACAAGGTGGTCGTGCCGCGCCGCAACGTGGTGCCCAAGCCCGCCTCGCTCTCCTTCGAGGAGGCCGCCTGCCTCCCCACCGCCTGGCTGACCGCCTACCGCATGCTCTTCACCCAGGGCGGGCTCAAGGCCGGGGACTCCGTGCTCGTCCAGGGCGCCGGCGGCGGCGTCGCCACCGCGCTGATCACCCTCGCCCGGGCCGGTGGGCTCCGGGTGCTGGTCACCTCCCGCGACGAGGCCAAGAGGGCGCGCGCGCTCGAGATCGGGGCCCACGAGGTCTTCGAGTCCGGCGCGCGGCTGCCGCACAAGGTCGACGCGGTGATGGAGACCGTGGGACGCGCGACGTGGTCGCACTCGGTGCGCGCGCTGCGTCCCGGCGGCAAGATCGTGATCAGCGGCACCACCAGCGGACCCCAGCTCGACGACTCCGAGCTCACCCGGATCTTCTTCCTCCAGCTGCAGGTGATCGGCTCCACCATGGGGAACCGCGCCGAGCTGGCCTCGCTGGTGGCGATGCTCGACGCCACCGGCACCCGGCCGCTGGTCGACCGGACGATGCCGATGGAGAAGGCGCACGACGCGTTCGCGGCGCTGAGCAGGGGCGAGGTCTTCGGCAAGGTGGTGCTCACGCGATGACCGCGCCGCGCACACACCTGCTCACCGGGGCCGGGTCCGGCATCGGCCTGGCGCTGGCGCGCCTGCTGGCGGCGCGGGGCGACCGCCTGGTGATGCTGGCCCGCACCCACCGGCGCGCCGACGAGATGCAGGCCGCGCTGCCCGGGCACGCTTGCCACGTCGTCGACCTGGCCCGGCCCGAAGCGGTGGCGACGGCGGGCTCCGTGCTGGCCGAGATGGAGTCGCTCGACTCCCTGGTGCACTGCGCGGGCGTCGTCCACCTCGGCCCCGTGGCCACGCTCAACGCCGACGCCTGGCAGGAGCAGCTCCAGGTCAACCTGAACGCCCCCGCGCGCCTGACCCGCGCGGTCCTGCCCGCGCTGCGTGCCGCCCGAGGCACCATCGTCCTGGTCAACTCCACGGCCGTGCAGTCGGTCAACCCGCACTGGGCGGCCTACGCGGCCTCCAAGGCAGGACTGCGGGCGTTCGCCGACGCGGTCCGCGCCGAGGAGGCCCCCCACGGGGTGCGGGTGACCTCGGTCTACCCGAGCCGCACCGCCACCCCCATGCAGGAGCTGGTGCATCGGCAGGAGGGACGCAAGTACGATCCGTCCGCGTTCCTGAGCGCCGAATCGGTGGCGGAGTCGATCCGCCACGTGCTGGACCTGCCCGCCGACGCGACGATCCCGGACCTGACCCTCCGCGCGGCGCCGAGACATCCCCCGGCCTGAGGCCGACGCCCGACAGGGCTGCGCTCTGCAGCCGACCCGTGAACAGAGGAACCCCCGTGAGCACCCTCCACCCCGCACTTCAGCCCGTCTATGCCGAGGTCCTGCACCGCAACCAGGGAGAGCTCGAGTTCCACCAGGCCGTGCACGAGGTCCTGGAGAGCCTGAGCCCGGTCGTGGTGAAGCGACCCGAGTACGTCGAGGCCTCGATCATCGAGCGCATCTGCGAGCCTGAGCGCCAGATCATCTTCCGGGTGCCCTGGGTCGACGACCAGGGCACGGTCCGGACCAACCGCGGGTTCCGGGTCGAGTTCAACTCCGCGCTCGGGCCCTACAAGGGCGGGCTTCGCTTCCACCCCAGTGTCTACCTGGGCATCGTGAAGTTCCTGGGCTTCGAGCAGGTCTTCAAGAACGCGCTCACCGGCATGCCGATCGGCGGCGGCAAGGGCGGCTCGGACTTCGACCCCAAGGGCCGCTCCGAGGGTGAGGTGATGCGCTTCTGCCAGTCCTTCATGACCGAGCTCTACCGGCACCTGGGCGAGTACACCGACGTCCCGGCCGGTGACACCGGGGTGGGCGGCCGCGAGATCGGCTACCTCTTCGGTCAGTACAAGCGGATCACCAACCGCTACGAGTCGGGAGTGCTCACCGGCAAGGGCATCACCTGGGGCGGCTCCAAGGCGCGGACCGAGGCGACCGGCTACGGCACGGTCTTCTTCGTCGACGAGATGCTGCGCGCCCGCGGCTCCTCCTTCGACGGCAAGCGCGTGGTCGTCTCGGGCTCCGGCAACGTGGCGATCTACGCGGTCCAGAAGGTCCACCAGCTCGGCGGCACCGTGGTGGCGGTCTCGGACTCCGGCGGCTACGTGGTGGACGAGGCCGGCATCGACGTCCCGCTGCTCCGGGAGATCAAGGAGGGGCGCCGGGGCCGGGTCAGTGAGTACGCCGAGCTGCGCGGGCCGAAGGTGCACCACGTGGCCGACGGGTCCATCTGGGACGTCCCGTGCGACGTGGCGCTGCCGTGCGCCACCCAGAACGAGCTCCCCGAGGAGGGCGCCAGGACCCTGGTGCGCCACGGCGTGCAGGTGGTGGCCGAGGGTGCCAACATGCCGACCACGCCCGCGGCGCTGGACCTGCTGCGCTCCGCCGGGGTGCTCTTCGCCCCCGGCAAGGCCGCGAACGCCGGGGGAGTGGCCACCAGTGCCCTGGAGATGCAGCAGAACGCCTCGCGCGACCGCTGGACCTTCGAGCACACCGAGGAGCGGCTGGCCGACATCATGGCCGGCATCCACCTGCAGTGCGTCGAGACCGCCGACGAGTACGGCGTGCCCGGCGACTACGTGGCCGGGGCGAACATCTCCGGCTTCTGCCAGGTCGCGGACGCGATGCTGGCGATGGGCGTCATCTGAGCCCGGCTGCGTACGAGGACCGTCGGCGGACCGGCGGGCCGCTCACTCGAAGGTGACGGCGAAGTCGCGGAGCCGCCACGACAGCAGTGGCGGCCGCTCGGCCAGCCAGCCGAGCGGGCCCCGAGCGTCGAAGGACCAGTGGGCCAGGCAGGGGATCGCGCGCGCGGACCCCCTGATGGTGGCCGAGCGGGTGCTCGCGGTGAGCGCCGGTTGGCTGGTGCGGCCCCGCAGCGGCCCGCGCAGCGAGAGGGCCGAGGTGTCGAGGAACTCCGCCGTGGCCAGTGGGGCCCGGCCCTGCGCGGCGGCCCAGAAGGTCCGGTCGAGCGGGCCGAGGCCACCGCGCGAGTGGCTGAAGGTCGCCAGCTCCTTGGGCAGGTCCCACAGGGCGCGACCTCCTTCGCGCGAGACCTCGGAGTCCACCCACAGGTCGCGGACCCGCAGCGCCAGACCACCCTCGTCGGCCCGGCGCGCCACCAGCAGCTCGGAGTAGTCGAGGGTGCCCCCGGGCCGGTACTCCACGAAGGCCACGGCGAAGAGCCCGGCCGGCTCGCCCGGCGGCCGGGCACGGAAGAGCGAGCCCCACAGGTGGCCCCTCAGGTGCCAGGGCGGAGACGGGAAGGCCATCGGCCGGGCTCCTCCTCAGTCCTCGGGGTCGTCCTCGCGGGCCAGCCAGGTGGCGAACCGCTCCACCGCCGTCTCGAACTCGGGGTGGATGTCGGTGAACTGCTGCAACCGGTCGGCGAGCCACGCCAGGGTGACCTCCTCGTCACCCCGGCGTCGCTCCAGCTCCTCGATGCCCCGATCGGTGAAGTACATCGGCTCAGTAGTCGTTGGCGGGCGCAGTCGGGGAGGCGAACGCCTGGCCGAGCAGGTTCTTCTGCTCCTCCGTGTGCCGCTTGAGGGTGCCGACCGACGGCGAGGCGGAGGCGGGGCGGGTGACCGGCTCCACCTTGATGCCGAGCTCCTCCCAGACGTTGAGCGCGTAGTGCGGCCAGGGGCCCATGTTGCGCGGCTCGTCCTGCACCCACCGCACCGTCTTGAGGTGGGGGTACCTGGCGATCTCGGCCTTGATCTCCTCGGTCGGGCGGGGGTAGAGCTGCTCCACCCGGCCGATGGCGAACTTGGCGCCGTCCTCGCGCTTGCGCCGCTCCACGACCAGGTCCCAGGTGATCCGGCCCGAGCAGAGCAGGAGCGTCTCGACCTGCGAGGCGTCGGCCTCGTCGTCGCCGATGAAGGGCCGGAAGGACGTCCCCTCGGTGAAGTCGCTCGGCTGGGAGGCGGCCTCCTTGCGCTTGAGCATCGACTTCGGGGTGAAGACGACCAGCGGCCGGTGCTCCTCGCCCAGGGAGTGGCTGCGCAGCAGGTGGAAGTGGGAGGCGGGGGTGGAGGGCTGGGCCACCACCATCGCGTCCTCGGCGCACATGGTCAGGAAGCGCTCGATGCGGGCCGAGGAGTGGTCCGGTCCCTGACCCTCGTAGCCGTGGGGGAGGAGCAGGACGACGCCGGACTGCTGGCGCCACTTGGTCTCACCCGCGGAGATGAACTCGTCGATCACCGTCTGGGCACCGTTGACGAAGTCGCCGAACTGGGCCTCCCACAGCACCAGGGCGTCCGGGCGGGCCACCGAGTAGCCGTACTCGAAGCCGAGGGCGGCGTACTCGGAGAGCAGCGAGTCGTAGACGTAGAACTTCGCCTGGTCCTCGCTGAGGTTGGTCAGCGGCGTCCACTCGTCGGCGTTCTTGCGGTCGATGATGGTCGCGAACCGCTGGACGAAGGTGCCTCGGCGCGAGTCCTGGCCGGCCAGGCGGACCGGGCGGCCCTCCATGAGCAGCGAGCCGAAGGCGAGGATCTCGCCGGTGCCCCAGTCGATGGGGCCGTCGGTGATCGCGGCGGCCCGCCGCTGCAGCTGCGGCATCACCTTGGGGTGGACCGTGAAGCCCTCCGGCGGGGTGATGTAGGCGTCCGAGATGCGCTTGAGGACCTCCGAGGAGATGGCGGTCCCGCGGGTTCCGGCGGACTTCTCCGGGTAGTCGGGCACGGTGGTCCACTCCGACGGCTGGGCGGTCGCCTCGCGCACCTCGGTGAAGACCCGCTCCAGCTGCTGCTGGTAGTCGCGCAGGACCTGCTCGGCCTCCTCCAGGGTGATGTCGCCCCGGCCGATCAGGGACTCGGTGTAGAGCTTGCGCACCGAGCGCTTCTGCTCGATGAGGTCGTACATCAGCGGCTGGGTGTACGACGGGTCGTCGCCCTCGTTGTGACCGCGCCGGCGGTAGCAGACCAGGTCGATCACGACGTCCTTGTTGAACGCCTGGCGGTACTCGAAGGCGAGCCGCGCCACCCGGATGCAGGCCTCGGGGTCGTCGCCGTTGACGTGGAAGATCGGGGCCTGGACCATCCGGGCCACGTCGGTGGCGTAGAGGGAGGAGCGCGACGAGCCGGGCGAGGTGGTGAACCCCACCTGGTTGTTGACCACGACGTGGATGGTGCCGCCGGTGCGGTAGCCGCGCAGCTGGGAGAGGTTGAGCGTCTCGGCCACCACGCCCTGGCCGGCGAAGGCGGCATCGCCGTGCACCAGCAGCGGGAGCACGGGGTACTCGGCGCCGCGGTCCAGGACGTCCTGCTTGGCCCGCGCGATGCCCTCCAGGACGGGGTCGACCGCCTCGAGGTGCGAGGGGTTGGCCGCGACCGAGACCTTGATGGTGTCGCCGCGCCCGGAGACGAACTCGCCCTCCGCGCCGAGGTGGTACTTCACGTCGCCGGATCCCTGGACGGTGCGCGGGTCGATGTTGCCCTCGAACTCGCGGAAGATCTGGGAGTAGCTCTTGCCGACGATGTTGGCCAGCAGGTTGAGCCGCCCGCGGTGGGCCATCCCGATGGCGACCTCGCTGAGGGAGGCCTCGGCGGCCGCCTCGCAGATCTCGTCGACCAGCGGGATCGTGGTCTCGCCGCCCTCGAGGGAGAAGCGCTTCTGGCCCACGAACTTGGTCTGCAGGAAGGTCTCGAACGCCTCGGCCTGGTTGAGCTTGAGCAGGATGCGCAGCTGCTCCTCGCGGGGCGTCTTGGTGTGCGGCTGCTCGACGCGCTGCTGGATCCAGGCGCGCTGCTCCGGGTCCATGATGTGCATGTACTCGATGCCGATGGTGCGGCAGTAGGAGTCGCGCAGGATCCCCAGGATGTCGCGCAGCTTCATGAAGCGCCGGCCCTCGCCGCCGAAGGACCCGGTCGCGAACTCGCGGTCGAGGTCCCACAGGGTCAGCCCGTGCGACTCGATCTCCAGGTCGGGGTGCGAGCGCTGGCGGTACTCCAGCGGGTCGGTGTCGGCCATCATGTGGCCCCGCACCCGGTAGGCGTGGATCAGCTCCAGGATCCGGGCCTGCTTGCTGATGTCCTCGTCGTGGTTGGTCGCGATGTCCGCGGCCCACCGGATCGGCTCGTAGGGGATCCGCAGCGAGCGGAAGATGTCGTCGTAGAAGCCGCCCTCGCCGAGCAGGAGGGCGTGCAGGCGCTTGAGGAACTCGCCCGACTGTGCCCCCTGGATCACCCGGTGGTCGTAGGTGGAGGTGAGGGTCATCACCTTGCTGATGGCGTTGCGCGCGATCGCCTCGGCGGAGGCGCCCTGCCACTCCGGCGGGTACTCCATGGCGCCCACGCCGATGATGGCGCCCTGGCCCTTCATCAGCCGCGGGACCGAGTGGCTGGTGCCGATGCCGCCGGGGTTGGTCAGGGAGATGGTCGTCCCCTGGAAGTCCGCGACGCCGAGCTTGCCGTCGCGGGCCTTGCGCACGACCTCCTCGTAGGCGGTCCAGAAGCCGGCGAAGTCCATCGTCTCGGCACCCTTGATGGAGGGCACCAGGAGCTGGCGGCTGCCGTCCTTCTTGGGCACGTCGATCGCCAGGCCGAGGTTGATGTGCGCCGGGGTGATCAGGTTGGGCTTGCCGTCGACGACGTCGAAGCCGACGTTCATCTCCGGCATCGCCTTGACCGCCTGGACCATGGCGTAGCCGATGATGTGGGTGAAGGAGACCTTGCCGCCGCGGGCGCGGGCGAGGTGGTTGTTGATGACCGTGCGGTTGTCCCACAGCAGCTTGACCGGGACCGAGCGGACCGAGGTCGCGGTCGGGACGGTGAGCGAGGCGTCCATGTTCTGGGCAGTGCGCGCGGGCGCGCCGCGCAGCACGGTGTAGCTGGGCTCGTCCTTGACCTCGGCGGGCGCGGCCGGACGGGCATCCTTGGCCACCGGCCGGTCGGTGCCGGTCGCGGGCTCGGCCGCCGCCGCGGCGGGGCGCGGCTTCGCCTTCGGGGTGGGTGTGCTCGCCTGCTTGACCGGCTGCTGCGTCTGCTGTGCCTGCTGGCCCGAGGGCGCTGCCTGGGGGGCGGACTGCTGTGCCGCAGCCGGCTTGGCGGCAGCCTGCTCCACCCGCGGTGCCGAGGCGTTCGTGCCGTCGGCCCCCGAGTGCTCCTTGAAGTAGTCGGCCCAGGCGGACCCGACGCTGGCCGGGTCCTTCCGGTACTGCTCGTACATCTCCTGGACCAGCCACTCGTTGGCGCCGAAGTCGGCGTCCGTCGAGGAGTTGGAGGACTGGTCAGAGGTGGGGGACTGCGGCACGGCTTGGTTCGCCTCTTCCGGGTAAGCGCGCGGTTATGGGTGAGTCGCCGTCAAGGCTAGACCCCCCGCCCGACAAATGCAGGGCATGGGTCCTCTTGCGGCAGGCTGGTCGGTACGCCGTACTCGTCCCCGACCTGGAGAAGGCTGCCGTGCCCGCCCGTTCCCTGCCCCGCCGTGCCGCTGTGCCGCTCGCGCTGCTGCTCGGCCTGACCGCCTGCACGGGCGAGCCGGACGCGCCCGGCGCCGGGGCCTCGCCCGCTCCGCCGACCGCCTCGCGGTCGGCCGAGAGCGTCCCCGTGCCGACCAAGCACCTCCTCGGACAGGTCGTGGGGCGGCTGCCGCGCCCGGCCCGTCAGAGGCTGGTCGACCAGGTGGCTGAGGTGGTCGACGGCTGGCTCGACGCGGCGTTCGTCGGCGGCACCTTCCCCCGGGAGATCACCGGAGCCTGGGAGGGCTTCACACCGGGTGCGGCCCGGCGCGCCCGGCGCGACGCAGGGATGACGTCGCTGGCGGGCATCTCGGAGCGGATCGACGGGGTGCGGGTCACCAAGCGCGCGGTCCGCTACGTCGTGCTCGCCCCCGGCGGCCGCCCGGCCGGCGTCACCGCCCGGCTCACGCTCGACCTGCACACCTCGGGCGAGGTCGCCAAGAAGGTCTCGGTGCGCGGCCGGCTGGCCCTGACACCCGTGGGCGGGCAGGGGCGCGACCGGTGGCGCATCTTTGCCTACGACCTCTCCAGGGGGAAGCGATGAGAGCCTCCCGTCCGCTGCGCCGCTGCGCCGGTGCGCTGCGCGTCCTGGGCCTCGGCGTCGCCCTGGCGGTGCTGGGACTGGTGGTGCCCGACTCCTCGGTCGCGCCCACCGAGGTGAGCCTGGTCGAGGTCCGCCGCACCCAGGGCGTCGACCTGACCCCCGACGTGGTCTGGATCCTGGCCCTGGGCTCGGACGCGCGGCCCGGCCAGTCGATGACCCGCAGCCGCGCCGACGCGATCCAGCTGGTGGGGCTCAACGCGCGCACCGGGGCCGCGACCGCCATCGGGGTGCCCCGGGACGCGTGGGTCGACGTCCCCGGGCACGGCCGCACCCGGATCAACGCCGGGCTCGTCTACGGCGGCCCGCAGCTGATGGCGGCCACCATGCGCGGGCTGACCGGCATCGAGGCCGACTACGTGATGGTCACTCGCTTCCCGTTCTTCGAGGACATGGTCGACGACATCGGGGGGATCACCGTGGACAACCCCCGCCGCTTCGCCGACCCGGACCTGAAGCGGGAGGGGTTCGCCCGCGGGCGGATCCGGCTCGGGGGCTACGACGCGATGGCCTTCAGCCGCATCCGCAAGGGGCTGCCCGACGGCGACTTCGGGCGCTCGGCCAACCAGCAGCGCACCCTGCGCGGGATCCACGCCAGGATCGTCGCGGCCAAGGACCGCCCCGGCTTCCTGGAGCGGGGGGTGATGACGGTGCTCGAGCACACCGACACCGATGCCTCCCCGGTCGAGCTCTTCCGCCTCGCCCAGGCCGTCGCCCAGGTCCGGTCCCGGTCGATCACCACCTGCGTGGTGCCGGGTCGGGTCGGGTTCGCCGGCTCGGCCAGCGTGGTCTTCCCCGACGTGGCGACCGCGCGGCGCTGGGGGGCCGAGGCCCGCCGGGACGCGACGCTGCGCCGCTGCTGACCGGCGTCGGCGACCGACGCCGACATGACGAGAGCCCCGGCCGCGTGCGGTCGGGGCTCTGCGTGTGTGCCTCCGGCAGGATTCGAACCTGCGGCACCTGGTACCGGAAACCAGTGCTCTATCCCCTGAGCTACGGAGGCAGTGCGTCAACGACGACGCGAGAGGGGAGACTACCTTCCCAACCTGCCGCAGCGGAAACCGACACCCGCGGATACGCTTGAAGGGTGACCCCCGACCAGCTCTCCACCACGATCCTGACCGCCCTCGAGTCCCTGGTGACCGACGGCGCGGTAACGCTGCCTGACGGCCTCCCGGCCACGGTCACTGTGGAGCGTCCCCGCCAGAAGGGACACGGCGACTACTCCACCAACGTGGCCCTCCAGCTGGCCAAGAAGGCCGGCACCGCCCCTCGGCCCTTCGGTGAGCTGCTCGCCGAGCGCCTGCGCACTGCCGAGGGCGTGGCGGGCGTCGAGGTGGCAGGCCCCGGTTTCCTCAACATCACCGTCGAGGCCGGCGCCCAGGGCCAGGTCGCGGCCGACGTCGTCGCCGCAGGCGAGGCCTACGGCGGCAGCCGGACGCTGGCCGGCCGCAAGATCAACGTCGAGTTCATCTCGGCCAACCCCACCGGGCCCCTCCACCTCGGCCACACCCGCTGGGCGGTGCTGGGCGACGCGATCGCCCGGGTGCTCGCCGCGGCCGGGGCGGAGGTCACCCGCGAGTTCTACATCAACGACCGCGGTGTCCAGATGAACCACTTCGCGGCCTCGATCATCGCCGCGGCGCTCGGCGAGCCGACCCCCCAGGACGGCTACGCCGGCGCCTACATCCAGGACCTCGCCCGGCGGGTGGGCGAGGCCAGCCCCGGGATCTTCGACCTGCCCGCCGACGAGCGGCTGGCCGCCGTCCGTACCAAGGGCTACGAGCTGCAGCTCAAGGAGCAGCAGGAGCAGCTCGACGCGATCAACACGCACTTCGACGTGTGGTTCTCCGAGCTCTCCCTGCACGACGGTGGCGAGGTGCCCCAGACGTTGGCCCGGCTCAAGGGCCTGGGGCACGTCTACGAGGAGGGCGGCGCGCTGTGGATGCGGACCACCGACTTCGGCGACGACAAGGACCGGGTGCTCATCAAGTCCGACGGGGAGCTCACCTACTTCGCCTCGGACACCGCCTACTACCTCAACAAGCGGGCGCGCGGGTTCGACCGCTGCCTCTACCTGCTGGGCGCCGACCACCACGGCTACGTCAACCGGCTCAGGGCGATGGCCGCCTGCGTCGGCGACGACCCCGAGCAGACGCTGGACGTGATGATCGGCCAGCTGGTCAAGATCCTGCGCAACGGCGAGGAGCTGCGCCTCTCCAAGCGGGCCGGCACCATGGTGACGCTCACCGAGCTGGTCGACGAGATCGGCGTCGACGCCCTGCGCTACTCGCTGGCGCGCTACCCGGCCGACAGCCCGCTCACCCTCGACGTCGCCGAGATCACCCGGGCGTCCAACGACAACCCCGTCTACTACGTCCAGTACGGGCACGCCCGGACCTGCCGGATGATGGAGAACGCCGCCGACCTGGGCATGGCTGTCCCCGAGGACCTGTCCACCGGCTTCGACCCGGCGCTGCTCTCCCACGAGCTCGAGGGCCGGCTGCTGCGCGCCCTCGCCGAGTTCCCCCGGGTGGTGGCCAGCGCCGCCGAGCTGCGCGAGCCGCACCGTGTCGCCCGCTACCTGGAGGACACCACCTCGGTCTTCAACAAGTGGTACGACGCCCGCGAGTGCCGGATGCTGCCCCAGGGCGACGAGCCGGTGACCGACCTCAACACCGCCCGGCTGGTGCTGGTCTCGGCCACCCGGACGGTGCTGGCCAACGGCCTGGGGATGCTCGGGGTCTCGGCACCGGAGCGGATGTGAGCACCACCCACGAGGCGGGGTGGGCCCACGCGTCGGGTGCCATGCGCGGCCCGTCGTGGCTGCGCCGGCCCGAGGACCCCAACGCCCTCGTGCCCCACCTGTGGTCGAGCACCGCACGCAAGGTCGACGGCGTGCTGGAGGTGGGCGGCGTCCGGATGGACGAGCTGGCGGCCGAGCACGGAACCCCGGCCTACGTGCTGGACGAGGCCGACTTCCGGGCCCGGGCCCGGGCCTTCCGCGAGGCGTTCGAAGGCTTCGACGTCTTCTACGCCGGCAAGGCGTTCCTGAGCACCGCGGTGGCGCGCTGGGTCGCCGCGGAGGGCCTGAACCTCGATGTGTGCAGCGCCGGCGAGCTGCTGGTCGCCGAGCGGGCCGGATTCGACATGGCCAGGGTGGGCTACCACGGCAACAACAAGACGTCGGCCGAGTTGGCGCGGGCGATCGAGCTCGGGGTCGGCCGGATCATCATCGACTCCTTCGACGAGGTCGACCGGCTGACCGCGCTGAGCGCCGAGGCCTCCCGCCCGGTGCCGGTGATGGTCCGGGTGACCGCCGGGGTGGAGGCCCACACCCACGAGTACATCGCGACCGCCCACGAGGACCAGAAGTTCGGCTTCTCGATCACCTCCGGCGACGCGCTCGAGGCGGTCCGCCGGGTCCAGGCCGCCCCCGGTCTGGCGCTGCTGGGGCTGCACTCCCACATCGGCAGCCAGATCTTCGACTCCTCCGGCTTCGAGGTCGCGGCCCGCCGGGTCCTGGCGCTGCACGCGCGGGTGGCCGAGGAGCTCGGGGTGACCATGCCCGAGATGGACCTGGGCGGCGGCTTCGGCATCGCCTACACCACGCAGGACGACCCGGCCGAGCCCTCGCGGCTGGCCCGGGAGCTGCTCGAGATCGTGGCCCACGAGTGCCGCGCCCTCGGGATCGGGGTCCCGCGCCTCTCGATCGAGCCCGGCCGCGCGATCGTCGGGCCGGCCATGTGCACCCTCTACACGGTCGGCACGGTCAAGGACGTCGCCCTCGACGGCGGTGCCCGGCGCACCTACGTCAGCGTCGACGGGGGGATGAGCGACAACATCCGCACCGCGCTCTACGACGCCGACTACTCCTGCACGCTGGCCGGCCGCGACTCCGCGGCCCCGGGCCGGCTCTCCCGGGTGGTGGGCAAGCACTGCGAGGCCGGGGACGTCGTGGTCAAGGACGAGTTCCTGCCCGCCGACGTGGCCCCCGGCGACCTGCTGGCGGTCCCGGCGACCGGCGCCTACTGCCGCTCCCTGGCCTCCAACTACAACCATGCCCTGCGACCCCCAGTGGTCGCGGTCCGAGACGGCGCCTCCCGCGTCGTCGTACGACGTGAGACTGAGGACGATCTGTTGGCAACCGACGTGGGTGGGGCATGAGCGACAAGCGGCTGAAGGTGGCACTGCTGGGCTACGGCTCGGTGGGTGCCCAGGTGGCCCGGCTGCTGATCGAGCAGGCCGACGACCTCCAGGCGCGGGTCGGTGCCCGCGTCGAGCTGGTCGGGATCGCGGTGCGGCGCCTCGACGCACCCCGCGACGTGGAGCCGCCCGAGGGGCTGCTGACCGATGACGCCGAGGGCCTGGTCAGCCGCGGCGACATCGACGTCGTGGTGGAGGTGATCGGCGGGATCGAGCCCGCCCGGTCGCTGATCCTGCGCGCCCTCGAGAACGGTGCCTCGGTGGTGACGGCCAACAAGGCGCTGCTCGCCGAGGACGGTCCGACCCTCTTCGAGGCCGCGGGCAAGGCGGGGCGCGACCTCTACTACGAGGCCGCGGTGGCCGCCGCGATCCCGATCGTCCGTCCGCTGCGCGAGTCGCTGGCCGGCGACCGGGTCACCCGTGTGCTGGGCATCGTCAACGGCACCACCAACTTCATCCTCGACAAGATGGACACCTCCGGGGCCGGCTTCGCCGAGGCGCTCGAGGAGGCCCAGGACCTGGGCTACGCCGAGGCGGACCCGACCGCCGACGTCGAGGGCTTCGACGCGGCCGCCAAGGCGGCCATCCTGGCGAGCCTGGCCTTCCACACCCGGGTGACCGCGGCCGACGTGCACCGCGAGGGGATCTCCGAGGTCACCGCCGCCGACGTCGCCTCCGCCCGCGACATGGGCGCGGTGGTCAAGCTGCTGGCGATCGCCGAGCTCGTCGACGACGAGGTCGCGGTGCGGGTGCACCCCGCGATGATCCCGCGCTCCCACCCGCTGGCCAGCGTGCGCGAGGCCTACAACGCGGTCTTCGTGGAGTGCGAGGCCGCCGGTCAGCTCATGTTCTACGGTCCTGGGGCGGGCGGCTCGCCGACCGCCTCGGCGGTGCTCGGCGACCTGGTGACGGTGGGCCGCCACCGGCTGGCCGGCGCCAACGGCGCCGGGGAGTCCGCCTACGCCGCGCGCGTGGTGCGGCCGATGGGGGAGACCCGCACCCGCTACCACGTCGCGATCGACGTCGAGGACCGCGCCGGCGTGCTCGCCGACGTCGCGCACGCCTTCGCCGAGCACGGGGTGTCGATCCAGACCGTGCGGCAGGAGGGCCGGGGCGCAGACGCCCAGCTGGTCGTCGTCTCGCACCAGGCCACGGACGCCCAGCTGGCCGCGACCGTGGACCAGCTCAGCCAGATGTCGGTCGTTCGTGAGGTCACCTCGGTGATGCGGGTGGAAGGGGAAGCTGAGTGAGTGCCCATCAGTGGCGAGGCGTGATCGAGGAGTACCGGGACCTGCTCGACATCCCGGAGGGGACGCCGGCCGTCACCCTGGGCGAGGGCGGGACCGCGCTGGTCGACTCGCAGTGGCTCTCCGGGCTCACCGGCGGCCAGGTCTGGCTCAAGGTCGAGGGTGACAACCCCACCGGCTCCTTCAAGGACCGCGGCATGACCACCGCCATCTCCGTGGCCAAGCACGAGGGCGCGGAGGCTGTCGTCTGCGCCTCCACCGGCAACACCTCGGCCTCGATGGCCGCCTATGCCGCCAAGGCCGGCCTCAAGCCGCTGGTCCTGGTCCCCGAGGGCAAGATCTCGGCCGGGAAGATGGCGCAGGCGATCATGCACGGCGCCCAGGTCATCATGGTGCGCGGCAACTTCGACGACTGCCTCACGATCTCGCGCGGACTCGCCGAGCAGTACCCCGTCGCCCTGGTCAACTCGGTCAACCCGGTGCGGCTGGAGGGGCAGAAGACCGCCGCCTTCGAGGTCGTCGACCGGCTGGGGGACGCCCCCGACGTGCACCTGCTGCCGGTGGGCAACGCGGGCAACATCTCCGCCTACTGGCTCGGCTACCGCCAGTACGCCGAGCTCGGCCGCACCACCAAGAAGCCCGTGATGCGCGCCTTCCAGGCGGAGGGGGCGGCGCCTCTGGTGACCGGCCGGCCGTTCCCCTTCCCGGAGACCCGGGCGACCGCCATCCGGATCGGGAACCCCGCCTCCTGGAAGCTGGCGGTGGCCGCCGCGGAGGAGTCGGGCGGCCGCTTCGCCTCGCTGAGCGACGAGCAGATCCTCAGCGCCCAGCGCGAGCTCGCGCGCCGCGACGGCGTCTTCGTCGAGCCCGCCTCGGCGGTCGGCGTGGCCGGGATGCTCCAGGAGCTGGAGCAGGGTGAGTCCTACGCCGGCCAGACGGTGGTGGTGACGGTGACCGGTCACGGTCTCAAGGACACCGACACCGCCCTGGAGGGCCTCGGCCCGGTCGTCGACACGGTGGTCGACGCCGACGTGCTGGCGGCCGCCTCGGCGGCCGGGCTGGCCTGAGCGGTGGCGACCTTCGTCCCGGGGCCCGTGCGGGTCACGGTGCCCGCGACCTCGGCCAACCTCGGCCCGGGCTTCGACACCCTCGGGCTCGCCCTGTCGCTGCGTGACGAGCTGACCGCCCGGGTGGTCGACGAGGGCCTGCGGGTCGAGGTCGAGGGGGAGGGCAGCGCCGGGGTGCCGCGCGACGAGAGCCACCTCGTGGTCCGGGCGATGCGGGTGGGCTTCGCCGCCATGGAGGCCGCGCCGCCGGGGCTGGAACTGTGCTGCCGCAACGTGATCCCGCACGCCCGGGGCCTCGGCTCCTCCTCCGCCGCGATCGTCGCCGGGCTGGTGCTGGCCCGGGCGCTGGTCGCAGGCGGTGCGCTGCTCCTCGACGACGAGACGCTCTTCTCCCTCGCCGCCGACATCGAGGGACACCCCGACAACGTGGCGCCGGCACTGTACGGCGGGTTCACCATCTCCGGACGCGACCGCGACGCGTGGTTCTCCGTCCGGGCGGCCGTCGACCCGCGGCTCACCACGGTCGCCTTCGTCCCCCCGCAGCCTGTCTCCACGTCGGAGGCCCGGGGCCTTCTCCCGGCCACGGTCAGCCACGCCGACGCCGCCGAGAACGCCGGCCGGGCCGCGCTCCTGGTGGCCGCGCTCTCGGGCCGCCCCGAGAGCCTGCTGGTGGCCACCCAGGACCGCCTGCACCAGGACCATCGCGAGCCCGCGATGCCGGGGACGCTGGCGCTGGTGCGCAGCCTGCGCGAGACCGGGGTGCCGGCGGTCGTCTCGGGTGCCGGGCCGACGGTCCTGGCGTTGACCGACCGCGCCTCGGTGCCCGACCTCCTCGGCCGGGCGCCGGCGGGGTGGGCGGCGCACCACCTGGAGATCTCCTCCGACGGCGCCCTCGTGCTCGCGGACTGAGTCCGGTGCTAACGTGAGGCCTGCGCCACTCGGCGTACGCACCGATCGTGGTGGTCCATCGCCCCGGTGCAGTTCTCCTCCACCTGGCTCGCCGTGAACCTTTGGGTCCACGTCCAGCACGGGTGAGGAGCCCCCCAAGCCGGCGGTGTTGGCCGCGCGGCACTGAGACGGCAGGACCTCACGTGAGCGAAACCCCGGACCCGACCAGCCCGGCGACCCAGCCCGCCAACGACGCCCCTCGCAAGCGCGCCGGCGGGCTCAACGCCATGCTGCTGGCAGACCTCAAGGCGATGGCTCAGCAGCTCGGTGTCGCCGGGGCCGGCGGCATGCGCAAGGCCCAGCTGATCGAGGCGATCAAGGGCCGTCAGGGCGACGGCGCCGCGAAGCAGGCGGGGTCACGAACCCAGCCGGCCGGCGACGTGCCGGCCCGTGAGGAGTCCACCCGCGGGGCGAAGGCCCGGGTCGAGCCGCCCCGTGAGGAGCCCACCCGTGAGGAGCCCACCCGCGCGGAGCCCACCCGCGCCGGTCGGGAGGCTCAGGCGGACGACGCCACGCAGTCCTCGGGCGGCGAGCCCACGATCACCGTGACGCGCCGCGAGCGCACCCGCAGCCGTCAGCCGGCCGGCGAGCAGCCGGAGCGTGCCACGGCGGACCGCTCCGCCCAGGGCGGCAAGGAGGGCCAGCAGGGCCGCGGCAAGCAGGACGGCCAGCAGGACGCCAAGCAGGACGCCAAGCAGGACGCCAAGCAGGACGCCAAGCAGGACGGCGGCAAGCAGGACGGCGCCAAGCAGGACGGCCAGCAGGACGCCAAGCAGGACGGCGGCAAGCAGGACGGCGCCAAGCAGGACGGTCAGCAGGGCCGCAGCAAGCAGGACGGCAAGCAGGACGGCAAGCAGGACGGCAAGCAGGACGGCAAGCAGGACGGGCGTAAGGCCGGCGGCGAGAAGCAGGACGGCCGCGACCGCTCGGGCGGCCAGCAGGCCAAGCAGGAGCGGCGCCCCCGCCACGACCACGACGAGGCGGAGTCGCGCGAGGAGCGCGACCTCGGCGACGACGAGCCCGGTGGCCGGCGCAACCGCCGACGCCGCGGCCGGGAGCGCCAGCCGGTGGCGCGGGGGAGCCGCAACGAGCCGGACACCACGATCCTGGAGGACGACGTCCTGGTCCCGGCCGCGGGCATCCTCGACGTCCTGGAGAACTACGCCTTCGTGCGGACCAGCGGCTACCTGCCCGGCACCGACGACGTCTACCTGTCGCTCTCGATGGTGCGCAAGTACGGCCTGCGACGGGGCGACGCCATCGTCGGCCAGGTCCGGCAGCCGCGCGAGGGCGAGCGCCGGGAGAAGTTCAACCCGATGGTCCGCGTCGACTCCGTCAACGGGACCGACCCGGAGGCGTCGCGGGAGCGCCCCGAGTTCGACGCGCTGACGCCCGTGCACCCCGCCGACCGGCTCCGGCTCGAGACCGGCCCCGACAACCTGGTGGGCCGCACGATCGATCTCGCGGCGCCGATCGGGAAGGGGCAGCGCGGCCTGATCGTCGCCCCGCCCGAGGCGGGCCGGACCCGGGTGCTGCGGGCGATCGCGGGCTCGATCAGCGCCAACAACCCCGAGTGCCACCTGATGGTCGTGCTGGTCGACGAGCGCCCGGAGGAGGTCACCGACTTCCGGCGCGAGGTCAAGGGCGAGGTGATCGCCTCCACCTTCGACCACCCCGCGACCGACCACACCATCCTGGCCGAGCTGGCGATCGAGCGCGCGAAGCGGCTCGTCGAGCTCGGGCACGACGTGATCGTCCTGCTCGACTCGCTGACCCGGCTCGGTCGTGCCTACAACGCGACGGCGCCGGCCGGTGGCCGGACCCTGCCCGGCGGGGTGGACGCGGCCGCGCTCCACCCGGCCAAGCGGTTCTTCGGTGCCGCCCGCAACATCGAGGACGGGGGCTCGCTGACGATCCTGGCCACCGCGGTGGTGGAGAACGGCTCGCGGACCGACGAGGAGATCTTCGAGGAGTTCCAGGGCACTAGCAACATGACGCTGCGGCTGAGCCGCGAGCTGGCCGAGCGGCGGGCCTTCCCGGCGATCGACCCGGTCCGGTCCGGGACCCGGCAGGAGGAGCAGCTGATGGGCGCCGAGGAGCTCGCCATCGTCTGGAAGCTGCGACGTGCCCTGGCCGAGATGGGCGCCCAGCAGGGCGCCGAGCTGCTCGCGGAGCGCCTGGCGAAGTCGCAGAGCAACATCGAGCTGCTGACCTGGGTGCAGAAGGCCGGGGCCGAGCTCGGTGCGGGTGGCGGCTCCTGAGGGGCCCAGTCACTACCTCTTTTTGAGGAAGGTTGAGCGTCGTAGGTCACACGTGGCCGTTTCCGCCCGGCTGAGCGGCCGAGCACCTACGCTGTGGGGCACACCCAGCAGGAGGATCACCAACACCATGGCACGCATTCTTGTCGCGGACGATGACGTCGACATCCGAGAGCTGGTGGAGTTCAAGCTCTCCACCCTGGGCCACGACGTGGTCGCCGTGGCCGACGGCGCCTCGGCGGTCGACGAGGTGCAGCGGCTGCGCCCGGACCTGGCCGTCCTCGACGTCATGATGCCCGGCATGTCCGGGCTCGACGCCGTCCGGGTGATCCGCAACGACCCCGCCCTGGCCGACCTACCGGTGATCCTGCTGACCGCCCGGGCGCAGGAGTCCGACGTGGAGACCGGATTCGACTCCGGTGCCGACGACTACATCACCAAGCCGTTCAGCCCGCGCGAGCTCGCCTCCCGCGTGCAGGCGCTGCTGACCCGCGCCCGCTGACCGCGCCCGGACCGGACCGGTCCGCAGCGGCGGGAATGCCCTGATTCACGCCTGCGTTGTCGCGGGTGGCACACTTGTGCGTCGGTTCCGGTTCACGTGCTCGCACCAGGCGGCACGACCCGGCGACCTCGAGAGGAAGATGACATGCAGAAGGACATCCACCCGGAGTACGTCGAGACCGAGGTCACCTGCACCTGCGGCGCGGCGTTCACCACCCGCAGCACTGCCACGTCGGGCAAGATCCGTGCCGACGTCTGCTCGCAGTGCCACCCGTTCTACACCGGCAAGCAGAAGATCCTCGACACCGGCGGCCGCGTCGCCCGCTTCGAGGCCCGCTACGCCAAGGCTGCCAAGAAGTAGCTGCTCCACGGACGCCGGTCCCCACCAGAGTGTGGTGACCGGCGTTCGCGATTTCGTCGTCCGTCGCGAGTGGAGGAGGAGCCTTGTTCGAGGCCGTGGAAGGTCTGGTCCGGGAGCATGAAGAGCTGGAGACCCGGTTGGGTGCTCCGGAGACCCACGCCGACCAGCGGCTGGCCAAGACGCTCAACCAGCGCTACGCCGAGCTCTCCGCGGTGATCGCGGTCTGGCGGGAGTGGAAGCAGCTCGGGGAGGACGCCGAGGCGGCCGGCGAGCTCCTCGCCCAGGACCCGGAGTTCGCCGCGGAGGCCGAGGCGATCGCGGAGCGGAGGACCGCCGCGGAGGAGCGGCTGCGCCGCCTGCTGGTCCCGCGCGACCCCTCGGACGCCAAGGACGCGATCCTCGAGGTCAAGTCGGGCGAGGGCGGGGAGGAGTCCGCGCTCTTCGCCGCCGACCTGCTGCGCATGTACACCCGGTTCGCCGAGCAGCGCGGCTGGCGCACCGAGGTGCTCGACGCCAACGAGTCGGACCTGGGCGGCTACAAGTCGGTGACGGTCGCGGTGAAGGCCAAGGGCACGCCGGAGCCGGGGGAGGCCCCTTTCGGGATGCTGAAGTTCGAGGCCGGGGTGCACCGGGTCCAGCGGGTGCCGGTGACGGAGTCCCAGGGGCGCGTCCACACCTCGGCGGCCGGCGTGCTGGTGATGCCCGAGGCCGAGCAGGTCGACGTGGTGGTCGACGACAACGACCTGCGCATCGACGTCTTCCGCAGCTCGGGTCCCGGCGGCCAGAGCGTCAACACCACCGACTCCGCGGTGCGCATCACCCACGTGCCCACCGGGATCGTGGTCAGCTGCCAGAACGAGAAGTCCCAGCTGCAGAACAAGGAGCAGGCGATGCGGATCCTGCGTGCCCGGCTGCTCGCCGCGGCCCAGGAGGAGGCCGCCGCCGAGGCCAGCGAGACCCGTCGCAGCCAGGTGCGCACGGTCGACCGCTCCGAGCGGATCCGGACCTACAACTACCCGGAGAACCGGATCAGCGACCACCGCACCGGCTACAAGGTCCACAACCTCGACCAGGTCCTCGACGGCGACCTGGGCCCGGTGCTGGCCAGCTGCCTGGACGCCGACCTGGCCGCGCGGCTGGACGCCCTCGAGTCGTGAGCGCCCCGGTCCCGGCCAGGTCCGCCCGTCGGGAGGCCGCCGAGCGGCTCCGGCACGCGGGGGCGAGCAGCCCCGAGCGCGACGCCGAGGAGCTGCTCGCGCACGTCCTCGGCGTCCCCCTCGGACAGCTCCCGCTGGTCGGCGACGTGCCGCCGGACGCCCTGGCCCGGCTCGAGGAGCTCGTGGCCCGGCGGGCGGCCCGCGAGCCGCTGCAGCACCTGACCGGCTCGGCCGGCTTCCGCTACGTGGAGCTCGCCGTGGGGCCGGGCGTCTTCGTCCCCCGGCCGGAGACCGAGCTGCTGGCCGGATGGGCGGTGGAGGCCGCCCGGGAGGTGCAGCACGAGACCGGGCGCGGCGCCGTGGTGGTCGACCTGTGCACCGGCTCGGGAGCGATCGCCCGCGCCATCGCCGACGAGGTGCCCGGAGCGGCGGTGCACGCGGTCGAGCTCGAGCCGGCCGCGCACGCGTGGGCCGCCCGCAACCTCGAGGGCACCGGCGTCGACCTGCGACAGGGCGACATGGCCGAGGCGTTCGAGGACCTCCTCGGCGCCGTCGACGTGGTGGTGTGCAACCCGCCGTACATCCCCCTGGAGGCCTGGGAGTCCGTCGCGGTCGAGGCCCGCGACCACGACCCCCACGCCGCTCTCTTCTCCGGCGACGACGGCCTGGACGCCATGCGGGTGCTGGAGCGCCGGGCCGCGGTGCTGCTCAGGCCCGGCGGCGTGCTGGGCGCCGAGCACGCCGACGCGCAGGGGGAGAGCGCCCCGGAGGTCTTCGTGGCCGCCGACCGGTGGACCGAGGTGCGCGACCACCCGGACCTGGCCGGTCGCCCGCGCTACGTGACGGCGCGACTGGCACGATGATCTCCATGCGACTCCCGACCTCCACCGAAGCCGAGCGCGACGAGGCCATCGAGGCCGCCAGCCTCGCGGTGCGCCGCGGGGAGCTGGTGGTCATCCCGACCGACACCGTCTACGGCATCGGCGCGGACGCCTTCGACGCCGGCGCCGTCCGGGCGCTGCTCGAGGCGAAGGGCCGCGGCCGTGAGAAGCCGCCACCGGTGCTGGTGAGCAGTCCGGCCACGCTTGAGGCGCTGGCCACCCGGGTGCCCGACTACGCCCACGTCCTGGTCGAGGCGTTCTGGCCGGGTGCGTTGACGCTGGTCTGCCACCAGCAGCCCTCGCTGCAGTGGGACCTGGGGGAGACCCGCGGCACCGTCGCCGTCCGGATGCCCGACGACGCCGTGGCCCTGGCGGTCCTCGAGCGCACCGGGCCGCTGGCGGTGAGCTCGGCCAACCTGACCGGTCGCCCTCCCGCGCGCGACGCCGAGGAGGCCGAGAGGATGCTGGGGGCCAGGGTCGAGGTCTTCGTCGACGGCGGACCCTCGGCCGGCGGGGAGCCGTCGACCATCCTCGACATCACCGGCACCCGCCCGGTCGTCCTGCGTTGGGGGGCGCTGGACGCCGAGGCGCTCGACGCGGTGCTGGCCCCCCTGGGCATGGCGCTGGCGGGGGAGCCCGGCACCGACGCCTCCACGGACACCGGCGCCGAGACCCGGCCGAGCGGGGACTGATGCGCGAGTACCTCCTCGTCTTCCTGGTCGCCGCCGCCAGCACCTACCTGCTCACGGTCATCGCCCGCGAGATCGCGCTGCGCACCGGCGCGGTCGCGGCGGTCCGCGACCGCGACGTGCACGACGAGCCGATCCCCTACCTGGGCGGCCTGGCGATGCTCGGCGGGCTGGTCGCGGCCTTCGTCGTCGCGCGCGAGCTGCCGTTCCTCTCGCGCAGCGACCCGTTCGTCTTCCGCGACGTGGCTGTGGTGCTGGGCGCCGGCGCCCTGATCTGCGCGGTGGGGGTGCTCGACGACATCTTCGACATCGACGCGCTCACCAAGCTCGGAGGCCAGGTGCTGGCCGCGGGGCTGCTGGTGTTCTTCGAGGTCAAGTTCTACTTCTTCCCCGACAGCGGGGGAGGGCAGCTCGCTCTCGACCCCACCCAGGGAGCCCTGCTGACCGTCGTGGTGGTGGTCTCGACGGTCAACGCCGTCAACTTCGTCGACGGGCTGGACGGCCTGGCCTCGGGCGTGGTCGGGATCGGCGCCTGCGCCTTCTTCCTCTTCTGCTACCAGCTCTCCGACCTCAACGGGGTCACCCTGGCCACCACCGGCGCCCTGCTCAGCGCGGCGCTGGCCGGGGCCTGCCTCGGCTTCCTGCCGCACAACTTCCATCCGGCCAGGCTCTTCATGGGCGACTCCGGCTCGATGCTTCTCGGGCTGGTGCTCTCGGCCAGTGCGCTCACCCTCACCGGCCAGTTCGTGGGCTCGGAGATCTCCTTCGGCCGGGAGGGGAGCACGGCGGGATGGGTGGTGATGCTCCCGTTGCTGCTGCCGGTCTCCCTGCTGCTGGTGCCGATGGCCGACCTGGTGCTCGCCGTGGTGCGCCGCACCCGCGCCGGCCGCTCGCCGTTCGCCCCGGACAAGCAGCACCTGCACCACCGGCTCCTCGAGATCGGGCACTCGCAGCGGCGCGCGGTCTTCATCATGTGGACCTGGGCGGCTCTCATCGGCTTCGGGGGAGTGGTCACCAGCCTCTACACCGGGCCCACGGTGGTGGTCGGGCTGGTGGTCGCCACGCTCCTCACCCTCGGGGTGACCTTCCTGCTCCCCAACGTGCACGCCCCCAGCCAGCCGGCGGCGACGCCGTCCGAGGAGTCCTGAGCCCGATTCGGAGCCGCCCGAGGCTTGTGATAGTTTTCACGAGCGCCCGCGGCACCTGGCGGGCATGCCCTCGCCCTCCACAGGAACGGCCGCCGACATGTCGACCGAGACGAAGCAGGACCACCGGGACCCCGGTCTCGCAGTCCTGCTCGCGGCGGCTCTCGTCGCCGTCGGCCTCGGTCTCGCGGTCGTCGCCCTGGCGGCGCTGCTCGGGGGCCGCAGCGGCGCCCTGGGAGCAGCGGCCGGGGCGGGCGCCGTGCTGACCGTGCTGGTGACGGGCTCCTTCGTGGTCCACGTGGTCGCTCACCTGATGCCCAGCGCCTCCCTGCTGGTGGCCCTGCTGACCTACGGGCTCCAGATCACCGTGCTGGGGGCCGTCCTGCTCTCCTTCCACCGCTCCGGCGCGCTGGGGGACACCCTGCACCCCGAGTGGCTGGTCGCCGGGGTGGTCGTGGTGACGCTCACCTGGGTGTGCGCCCAGATCTGGATCAGTGCGCGCTCCCGCGTGCTGATCTACGACCTGCCCGAGACGCGCACGTCCGAGCGCACGGAGGCGGGTGCGAGATGACCCTCGACGGCTGCTATTGTCCGGATCGCGATGGCTCGACAGAACACTCCCCAGGGTCACGCCGAAGACTCGGATGGACAGCCCAGCCAGGATCCCTGGCGAGCGTTCAGCTACGTGCTCACCGGCGTGCTGGTCTACGGACTCGTCGGGTGGGGCCTCGACCAGTGGTGGGGCACCAGCTTCATGGTGGGCCTCGGCATCGTGCTGGGCGCGGCCCTGGGTCTCTACATGACCTGGAAGACATTCGCAGCACCACCGGCTCGCGACGACAACTCGAACTGAAATCAGCAGTGCGGCAGACACAGGAGACAGCGTGAGTGCAATCGCGATGAGCGCGATGCGGACCGAGGGGTTCGTCCCCCCGGGTCCGGGCGACTTCAACCTCCCCCCGGTGGGCTACAACCAGGAGAACGCACCGACGTTCGAGTTCCTGGGCGAGACCATGTACCTGGGTGTCACGAAGCCGATGCTCCAGCTGGCGCTGTCGGTCATCGTGGTCTTCGCGTTCTTCTACTACGCCTCGCGCAAGCGCGCCGTGGTGCCCGGCAAGCTCCAGTACGTCGGGGAGCTCGGCTACGGCCTGGTCCGCAACAGCCTGGCCCGCGACAACATCGGCAGCCACGACTTCATGCGGTTCGTGCCGCTGCTGGTCTCGATGTTCTTCTTCATCCTGGTCAACAACTACTTCGGGCTCTTCCCGCTGATCCAGTTCCCGACCATGTCGCGCGCCGGCATCGCCTACACCCTGGCGATCATCGCCTGGGTCGTCTACAACTACGTGGGCATCAAGAAGCACGGCTTCGGCAGCTACCTGAAGCTGCAGACGGTCCCGAGCGGCATGAAGGGCCCGGTCCTGCTGCTCCTGATCCCGCTGGAGTTCTTCTCCAACATCCTCGTGCGCCCGGTGACGCTGGCCCTGCGTCTGTTCGCCAACATGTTCGCCGGCCACATCCTGCTCCTCCTCTTCGCCCTCGGCGGCGAGTACCTCATCGCCGAGATGGGTGGCGTCTACATCGCCGCGGGCGCCCTCTCCTTCGTGATGTTCATGGTCATCTGCGTCCTCGAGATGCTGGTCATGTTCCTCCAGGCCTACGTCTTCGTCCTGCTGACGTCGATGTACATCGCCGGCGCCCTCGCCGACGAGCACTGATCCCCAGACTCGGTCGGGCGCTGTCCGACCTGGCAGAACCAACCGAACACCAACACACTCCCAACACTGGGAACTACGAAAGGAAGAAGCCGTGGGTGGCTCTCTCAACATGCTCGGTTACGGCGTCGCGACGATCGGCCCCGGCCTCGCCGTCGGCCTGATCTTCGCCGCGTACATCAACGGTGTGGCCCGCCAGCCCGAGGCGCAGGGTCGTCTCCAGCCGATCGCCATCCTGGGATTCGCCCTGGCCGAGGCGCTCGCCATCATCGGTATCGCCCTCGCCTTCGTCCTCAGCTGACGTAGGCCTGGCCGACATCCGACCTGATCCGAACTAAAGGACCTGCCCATGCAGACTGAGGTCATCCGGGCGGCGGGTGGGGAGCTCAACCCCCTCATCCCGCACCCGATCGAGATCGTCCTCGCGGCCGTCTTCTTCATCGCCCTCGTGGTGCTCGTGAAGAAGTTCGTCATGCCGGCCTTCGAGGAGGCGTACGCCGAGCGCACCGCCGCCATCGAGGGCGGCCTCGCCGCGGCGGAGAACAAGCAGGCCGAGGCCGACGCCAAGCTCGCCGAGCTGGAGAAGCAGCTGGCCGACGCCCGGCACGAGGCCGCGCGCATCCGTGAGGAGGCGCGTGAGCAGGGTGCTGCCATCGTCGCGGAGATGCGGGACCAGGCCCAGGCCGAGGCCACCCGCATCGTCGAGCACGGCAAGACCCAGATCGAGGCCGAGCGCCAGCAGGCGGTCACCTCGCTGCGGGCTGAGGTCGGGGTCCTGGCAACGGGGCTCGCCGGTCGGATCGTCGGTGAGAGCCTGGACGACGAGGCGCGCCAGCAGCGTGTCGTCGACCGTTTCCTCGCCGAGCTGGAAGGCGCCAACTGATGTCCTTCCGTGGTGCTTCCGCCGAGGCGTACGCCGCACTGTCCCGGGTGGCCGACGCCGCCCTGGCCGGTGGGGCCGACGCTGCCGAGGTCGGTCACGACCTGTTCTCGGTGGCCGAGGTGCTGCGGAGCGAGCCCGGCCTGCGCCGCGTCACGACCGACGTCTCGGTCGACTCCGCGGCGAAGGCCGGCCTCGTGCGGCAGCTCTTCGGGAACAAGATCTCCGCCGGCGCCCTCAGCGTCGTGGAGCAGGCTGTGTCGCAGCGTTGGACCCAGCCCCGCGACCTGGCCCTGGTGCTGGAGGAGCTCGGAGTCACCTCCACGGTGAAGTCGGCCGGGTCGGACTCCGCCCGGCTGGCCGACGAGCTCTTCGCCTTCGGCGAGGTGCTCAACGTCAACCCCGACCTGCGCAGCGCCCTGGCCGACCCCGCCCGGTCGATCTCGGACAAGCGCGAGCTGCTGCGCGGCCTGCTGAGTGGCAAGGCGCTCCGGGCGACGCTCAGCCTGGTGGACCAGGCCCTGGCCGGCACCCACCGCACCGTGGCGATGGCCCTGGAGGCCTACCGCCACCTCGCGGCCTCGATCCACAACCAGCGGGTCGCGACGGTGCGGGTGGCCAAGCCGCTCTCCCAGGCCGACGAGGACAGGCTGGCGGCCGCGCTTCGCCGCCAGTACGACCGTGAGATCCAACTGAACGTCGTCGTCGACCCCGAGGTCATCGGCGGGATCCGTGTCGAGATCGGTGACGACGTCATCGACGGCACGGTGGCCAGCAAGCTCGACGACGCCCGTCGCGCGCTTGCCGGCTGAGCCGGACCACCAGGGTCCACCCACTCAAGAACTTCGAGCACACGAAAGTAAGGATGAGGAAATGACGGAGCTTTCGATCCGTCCGGACGAGATCCGGGACGCTCTGCAGCGCTTCGTGTCGGACTACACGCCCGAGACAGCCAGCCGCGAAGAGGTCGGCAGCGTGGCCGAGGCCGCGGACGGTATCGCCCGCGTGAGCGGCCTGCCCTCCGTCATGGCCAACGAGCTGCTCGAGTTCGAGGACGGGACGCTGGGCATCGCGCTCAACCTCGACACCCGCGAGATCGGTGTCGTGGTCCTGGGTGACTACGACAAGATCGAGGAGGGCCAGCAGGTCCGCCGCACCGGTGAGATCCTCTCGGTCCCCGTCGGCGAGGGCTACCTCGGCCGCGTCGTCGACCCGCTCGGCAAGCCGATCGACGGCCTCGGCGAGATCGAGTCGCACGAGCGTCGTGCGCTCGAGCTCCAGGCGCCCGACGTGATGCAGCGCAAGTCGGTCCACGAGCCGCTCGCGACCGGCATCAAGGCCATCGACGCGATGACCCCGATCGGCCGCGGCCAGCGTCAGCTGATCATCGGCGACCGGGCGACCGGCAAGACGACGATCGCGATCGACACGATCATCAACCAGAAGCAGAACTGGGAGTCCGGCGACCCGGACAAGCAGGTGCGCTGCATCTACGTCGCGATCGGTCAGAAGGGCTCGACCATCGCCTCCGTGCGCGGCGCCCTCGAGGAGGCCGGTGCGCTCGAGTACACCACCATCGTGGCCTCCCCGGCCTCCGACAGCGCGGGCTTCAAGTACCTCGCCCCGTACACCGGCTCGGCCATCGGCCAGCACTGGATGTACGACGGCAAGCACGTCCTGATCGTCTTCGACGACCTGACCAAGCAGGCCGAGGCCTACCGCGCCGTGTCGCTGCTGCTGCGCCGTCCGCCGGGCCGTGAGGCCTACCCGGGCGACGTGTTCTACCTGCACAGCCGGCTGCTCGAGCGCTGCGCCAAGCTCTCCGACGAGATGGGCAAGGGCTCGATGACCGGCCTGCCGATCATCGAGACGAAGGCCAACGACGTCTCGGCGTTCATCCCGACCAACGTCATCTCGATCACCGACGGCCAGATCTTCTTGCAGTCGGACCTCTTCGCCGCCAACCAGCGCCCCGCCATCGACGTGGGTGTCTCGGTGTCGCGCGTCGGCGGCTCAGCGATGACCAAGGCGATGAAGGCCGTCACCGGCTCGCTCAAGGTCGACCTCGCGCAGTTCCGCGCGATGGAGGCCTTCGCGATGTTCGCCTCCGACCTCGACGCCGCCTCGCGTCAGCAGCTGGACCGCGGGCAGCGCCTGATGGCCCTGCTCAAGCAGCCCCAGTACTCGCCGTACCCGCTGGAGGAAATGACCGTCTCCCTGTGGATCGGTACCTCGGGCCGCCTGGACAAGGTGCCCACCGAGGACGTGCTCCGCTTCGAGACCGAGTTCCTCGACTACCTGCGCCGCTCGCACGAGGGCATCCTCGCCGGCATCCGGGAGACCCAGAAGTTCGAGGACTCGACCGAGTCGCAGCTGTCGGACGCCTACGACTCCTTCCTCGACCAGTTCGAGACCTCGGACGGCCAGTCGATCAAGGCGGGCAAGGAGCAGCACGTCGCTCTCGAGGACGAGGACGTCGAGCAGGAGCAGATCGTCAAGCAGAAGCGGGGCTGAGGCATGGCTCTCTCGGTACGTGAGTACCGCGCGCGGATCAAGTCGACGGAGTCGATGAAGAAGATCACGCGTGCCATGGAGCTCATTGCCGCGTCGCGGATCATCAAGGCGCAGCAGCGGGCCCAGGCGGCAGCGCCGTACGCCCGCGAGCTGACCCGGGCGGTGTCGGCGGTGGCGACGTTCTCCAACGTCGACCACCCGCTGACCACCGAGCCGGCGAACGCGGCCCGTGCCGCGGTCCTGGTCGTGACCAGCGACCGCGGCCTGGCCGGGGCCTACGCCTCCAACGTGCTGCGCGAGGCCGAGCGCCTCGTCGAGAAGCTGCGCGAGGAGGGCAAGGAGGTCGACCTCTACGTCACCGGACGCAAGGCCGAGGGCTACTACAGGTTCCGCCAGCGCAAGGTCGTGCAGGCGTGGACCGGGTTCTCCGACCAGCCGACCTACGACGTGGCCGCCGACATCGGCGCGACCCTGATCTCCGCCTTCCTCAACGACGACGAGGACAAGGAGGGTGGCCAGAACACCCCCGCCGGGGTCGACGAGGTCCACGTGGTCTTCACGCGGTTCCGCTCGATGCTCACCCAGGAGCCGCAGGCCGTGCGCCTGCTGCCGCTGGAGGTCGTCGAGGGCACCGAGGCCCCGGAGACGGGTGAGCTCCTGCCGCTCTACGAGTTCGAGCCGTCCGCGCAGGAGGTCCTCGACGCCCTCCTGCCGCGCTACGTCCAGAGCCGGATCTTCTTCGCCCTGCTGCAGGCCGCCGCCTCCGAGCTGGCTGCCCGACAGAAGGCGATGAAGTCGGCCACCGACAACGCCGACGAGCTCATCAAGAAGTACAAGCGAATCGCCAACCAGGCCCGCCAGGCTGGCATTACCCAGGAAATCAGCGAGATCGTCGGTGGCGTCAACGCCCTTGCCGACGCTAACGCCGGCCAAGAGTGAATGCGGAGAAGAGAGACATGACTGCCACTGTTGAAGAGACCCGGTCTTCCGGCGCCGCCGGCGGTGTCGGACGGATCACGCGCGTCATCGGCCCGGTCGTCGACATCGAGTTCCCCACCGACGCGATGCCGGCGGTCTACAACGCCCTCAAGGTCGATCTGACCCTCGCCGGCGAGACCCAGACCATCACCCTCGAGGTCGCGATGCACATCGGCCACGGCATGGTGCGCGCCATCTCGATGAAGCCCACCGACGGCCTGGTCCGCGGCTCCCAGGTGCGCGACACCGGCGGCCCGATCACGGTGCCCGTGGGCGACGTGACCCTCGGCAAGGTGTTCAACACCACCGGTGACTGCCTCAACCTCGCCGAGGGGGAGACCCTGGAGGTCAAGGAGCGCTGGGGGATCCACCGCAAGGCCCCGGCCTTCGACCAGCTGGAGTCCAAGACCCAGATGTTCGAGACGGGCATCAAGGTCATCGACCTGCTCACCCCCTACGTGCTGGGCGGCAAGATCGGCCTGTTCGGTGGTGCCGGCGTCGGCAAGACGGTGCTCATCCAGGAGATGATCGCCCGTGTCGCCAAGGACCACGGTGGTGTGTCGGTGTTCGCCGGTGTCGGCGAGCGCACCCGTGAGGGCAACGACCTCATCGTCGAGATGGAGGAGGCCGGCGTCATCGGCCAGACCGCCCTCGTCTTCGGCCAGATGGACGAGCCGCCGGGCACCCGCCTGCGGGTCGCGCTGGCCGCGCTGACGATGGCGGAGTACTTCCGCGACGTGCAGCAGCAGGACGTGCTGCTCTTCATCGACAACATCTTCCGGTTCACCCAGGCCGGCTCGGAGGTCTCCACCCTGCTGGGCCGGATGCCGTCGGCCGTGGGCTACCAGCCCAACCTGGCCGACGAGATGGGTCAGCTCCAGGAGCGGATCACCTCGACGCGTGGTCACTCGATCACCTCGATGCAGGCGATCTACGTGCCGGCCGACGACTACACCGACCCGGCCCCGGCGACCACCTTCGCCCACCTGGACGCCACCACCGAGCTGTCCCGCGAGATCGCGTCGCTGGGCATCTACCCGGCGGTGGACCCGCTGACGTCGACCTCGCGGATCCTCGACCCACAGTACATCGGCAAGGAGCACTACGACTGCGCCGTCCGGATCAAGCAGATCCTGCAGCGCAACAAGGAGCTCCAGGACATCATCGCGATCCTCGGTGTCGACGAGCTCTCCGAGGAGGACAAGGTCATCGTCTCCCGGGCCCGTCGCATCCAGCGGTTCCTGTCGCAGAACACCTACGTGGCCAAGCAGTTCACCGGCATCGAGGGGTCGACCGTCCCGGTCAAGGACACCATCGAGGCGTTCAACAAGATCGCCGACGGTGAGTACGACCACGTGGCCGAGCAGGCGTTCTTCATGTGCGGCGGTCTCGACGACGTCGAGGCCAAGTGGGCCGAGATCCAGAAGTCCCTGTGATGGCGTCCGACTCTTTGCTCCAGGTGGAGCTCGTCGCCGCCGACCGCCTCGTGTGGTCGGGGCAGGCGAAGATGGTCATCGCGCGCACCACGGAGGGTGACGTGGGCATCCTGCCCCGGCACGCTCCCATGCTCTCGGTGATCATCGAGGGGGTCGTGGACGTGCAGACCGCGGAGGGTGAGACCTGGGTGGCCGCGGTGGACGCCGGGTTCCTCTCGGTCGCCGACAACCGGGTCTCGATCCTCTCGGAGCGTGCGGAGATGTCGCACGAGATCGACCTCGAGAAGGCCCGGGCGGAGTACGACCGGGCCAGGCAGGCCGGCGAGGACGACGCGGAGGCCGCCGAGGCCCTGCGCCGCGCCGAGGCGCGGATCCGCGCGGTCGAGCGGGCTTCCTGACGACGCGCAGAACCACACCAGTAGGGTGAGCACACGGGTGGCCGTGGGCTCACCCTGCTGCATTTCCGGGGGCCGATTCCGTGAGGAGGTGGGATGCCGACCTGGCTCGTGGCGCTCGACGTAGTCGGCGTGCTCCTGATCCTGGTGCTCTGCTACGGCGTTGCGCTGATCGTTCGGCGCCGGGCGTTGTCGCGTCACGGCGGGACGTTCGAGCTGAGCCATCGCGCCCACACCGACCGCCCCGGTAGGGGCTGGGTGCTGGGCCTGGGCAGGTACACCGGGGACTCCCTGGAGTGGTTCCGGATCTTCTCCCTCTCACCCCGTCCCGCCCACGTCTGGGAGCGCGAGAAGATGGCCTACGCCGGCCAGCGCGCCGCAGAGGGGCCGGAGCAGCTCTCCCTCTACGCCGACCACGTGGTGGTCTCCTGCGACACCCCGGAGGGGACGGTGGAGCTGGCCATGAGCCGCTCCTCGCTCACCGGTCTCCAGGCCTGGCTCGAGGCCGGACCGCCCGGAACCAACTGGGACCTGCGCCCGATCCGCTGACCCGGACGCCGACGACCGCGCCGACCGGGCGCGGCCGTCGAGCCTCCCGGGGCGCTCAGTCCCGTTCGCCGCCCGGCACCCACAGCACGTCGCCCTGCGCGGCGTTGGCGTGCCGCGCCAGGATGAAGAGCAGGTCGGAGAGCCGGTTGAGGTACTTGATGGCCAGCACGTTCATCGTCTCCTCGTGCTCGGCCCAGGCCGCCCAGGCGGAGCGCTCCGCCCGGCGCACCACGGTGCGGGCGACGTGGAGGTGGGCGGCGCCGGGGGTGCCGCCGTTGAGGATGAAGGAGCGCAGGTTGGGCAGGGTCTCGTTGAACTCGTCGCACCAGCCCTCGAGCCGGTCGACGTAGTCCTGCTCGATGCGCAGCGGCGGGTACTGGGGGTCGGGGACCACCGGGGTGCAGAAGTCGGCGCCCACGTCGAAGAGGTCGTTCTGGATCCGGGTCAGGACCCGGCTCACCTCCTCGCTCAGCCCGCCGGTGGCAAGGGCCACGCCGATGGCCGCGTTGGCCTCGTCGACGTCGGCGTAGGCGGCGAGCCGGAGATCGGTCTTCGACGTCTCGCTCATGTCGCCGAGGCGGGTGGTGCCGGCGTCGCCGGTGCGGGTGTAGATGCGGGTGAGGTTGACCATGCCCGGGAGCCTAGCCCGGCGAGCGGGACGGCAGGCCGGCGCGCCGTTCGCGACCTCAGCCGCCCCTTTTACCTCTTCTGTCACATTACCGAAGGGTCGACGGGACGCTGTCCGCTTAGCGGACAGTCGGTCGCCACGCCCAGGTAATGATGTGGCTGTCGCCCAACCATGTGAGGTAGATAACACGTCTAGAGGTCGAGCGCACCCCACATCGGGGTGGGGTGCCGGACCAGGTGGAGGCGTCGGGGGACGTCTCCAACGACCGGCGGGCGGGTGCCGGAAAGGGCGGGGCAGGCATGGAGATCGTCGCCGACGGACCGATACTTCTCCTCCGGGGGGACTTCGACGTGCGCAGCACCCTGGAGGTGCGCAACGCGGTCTACGCCCACCTCGAGCGTCACCGTGAGGCCGACGTGGTGGTCGACCTGACCGACGTGAGTGCCGTCGACGTCACGGCGCTGCGACTGCTCGCGGTGGCGACCCGGCAGGCCCTGCGGGAGGGGCACCACCTCACCCTGCGTGGTTGTGGTCCCGCGGTGCGCCGGATGCTGCATCTCTCGGGCCTGGTCCGGGTGCTCGAGGTGGAGCGCCGCCCCGCCACGGCCTGAGTGCTGTTTCCCACAGCGAGACCTCGCGCCGCCCCGCGGCGCGGGCCTTAGCATCAGGGCTATGACTGAGCCCCTGCATGCCAAGGATCGTCCCTGGGTGATGCGCACCTACGCCGGCCACTCGACCGCCGCCGCGTCCAACGCGCTCTACCGCAACAACCTCGCCAAGGGACAGACCGGTCTGTCGGTCGCCTTCGACCTGCCGACCCAGACCGGCTACGACCCCGACTCCCCGCTCAGCAGGGGAGAGGTCGGCAAGGTCGGGGTGCCGGTGCCCCACCTGGGCGAGATGCGGCGCCTGTTCGAGGACATCCCGCTCACCGAGATGAACACCTCGATGACGATCAACGCCACCGCGATGTGGCTGCTGGCGATGTACCAGGTCGTCGCGGAGGAGCAGAACCCCGGCCTGGAGCCGACCGAGGTGGCTGCCCAGCTGGCCGGCACCACGCAGAACGACATCATCAAGGAGTACCTCTCCCGGGGGACCTACGTCTTCGGCCCCGAGCACTCCATGAGGCTCACCGCCGACATGATCGCCTACACGGTCAACACCATCCCCAAGTGGAACCCGATCAACATCTGCAGCTACCACCTGCAGGAGGCCGGGGCCACCCCGGCGCAGGAGCTGGCCTACGCCCTGTGCACCGCGATCGCCGTCCTCGACTCGGTCCAGGCCGCCGGCCAGGTCTCCGAGGAGGACTTCGAGAAGGTCGTGGGTCGGATCTCCTTCTTCGTCAACGCGGGCGTCCGCTTCGTCGAGGAGACCTGCAAGATGCGCGCCTTCGTGCAGCTGTGGGACGAGATCACCAAGGAGCGCTACGGCGTCCAGGACCCGAAGATGCGGCGCTTCCGCTACGGCGTCCAGGTCAACTCCCTCGGCCTGACCGAGGCGCAGCCGGAGAACAACGTGCAGCGCATCGTGCTGGAGATGCTCGGCGTCACGCTGTCCAAGAACGCCCGGGCCCGGGCCGTGCAGCTGCCCGCCTGGAACGAGGCACTCGGACTGCCGAGGCCGTGGGACCAGCAGTGGTCGCTGCGCCTGCAGCAGGTCCTCGCCTTCGAGTCCGACCTGCTGGAGTACGAGGACATCTTCGAGGGCAGCCGCGTCATCGAGGCCAAGGTCGCCGACCTGGTCGCCGGCGCGCGCGCCGAGATGGACCGTGTCCAGGCCATGGGCGGCGCCATCGCCGCGGTGGAGTCCGGCTACATGAAGTCGGAGCTGGTCTCGGCCCACGCGGCCCGCCGGGCGCGCATCGAGGCCGGCGAGGAGGTCATCGTCGGCGTCAACAGGTTCGAGACGACCGAGCCGTCGCCGCTGACCGCGGACCTCGACGGGGCGATCCAGACCGCCGACCCCGCGGCCGAGGAGGCGGCCAGGGAGAGCGTGCGTGCCTGGAAGGCCCAGCGCGACGAGGCCGAGGTGGCCGCGGCCCTGGAGCGGCTGGCCGCCGACGCCAAGACCGACAAGAACCTGATGGAGGCCACGCTGGCCGCCGCCCGCGCGGGTGCCACCACGGGCGAGTGGGCCGGGACGCTGCGCGAGGTCTTCGGCGAGTTCCGCGCACCCACCGGGGTCCAGGGGGCCGTGGGGGTCGCCGAGACGGGCAGCGAGCTGAGCGCCGTCCGCGACCGGGTCCGGGCCACCGGCGAGGCGCTCGGTGGGCGCCTGCGCCTGCTGGTCGGCAAGCCGGGGCTCGACGGGCACAGCAACGGCGCCGAGCAGGTCGCCGTCCGGGCCCGCGACGCCGGGTTCGAGGTGATCTACCAGGGGATCCGACTCACCCCGGAGCAGATCGTCGCTGCGGCCGTGGCCGAGGACGTGCACTGCGTCGGCCTCTCGATCCTCTCCGGCTCCCACATGGAGCTGGTGCCGGCGGTCCTCGCGGGTCTGCGCGAGGCCGGGCTGGAGGACCTCCCGGTGATCGTCGGGGGGATCATCCCCGACTCCGACGCCAAGGCCCTGCGGGCCCAGGGGGTGGCGGCCGTCTACACGCCCAAGGACTTCGGCCTCACCGAGATCATGGACGGCCTGGTCGACGTCATCCGCCGGGCCAACGACCTGGACTGACGCGCCGGCCTCACCTGCGCGACCCGAGACGGGTCGCGCAGGTGAGGTTAGGCAACCCTCATTTTCTGCTACGGTGCTGGACATGGGGAAGAGCAAGGGGAAGCGGGCCGACGAGTCCGTGGCTCGCCTGCCCAAGAAGAAGTGCTGCGAGTCCAAGGACCGCTGCGGTCGATGCCCCCTGCGCATGCTCAAGGAAGGGACGCTTCCCGACGGCTACACCGTCCACAAGCGGAGGCTGGTGAAGGTCGGGGACGTGCCGGCCAAGGTCAAGTCCGGCAAGGGCGGCAAGAAGTCCAAGGCCGCCTAGGCCGCCCGGGCCGGGCTTCCCGGTCCCGTCAGAAGAGGCGGTGCTCGGAGTCGTCCATCCCGCGCAGGGCGTCGTAGTCGACGACCGCGCAGGCGATCCCGCGGTCGCCGGCCAGCACCCGGGCCTGGGGCTTGATCTCCTGCGCCGCGAAGATGCCGCGGACCCGCCCCTTGGCGCTGAGCAGGGGGTCGCGGTTGAGCAGCTCCAGGTAACGGGTGAGCTGCTCCACCCCGTCGATGTCGCCGCGCCGCTTGATCTCCACCGCGACGCTGAGGCCGTCGGCGTCGCGGCACATCAGGTCGACCGGGCCGATGGCGGTCGGGAACTCCCGGCGGACCAGGGTGAGGCCCTCGGCGAGGGTGGCGGGGTGCTCGGCCAGCAGCTCCTGGAGGTGCTTCTCCACCCCGTCCTTGCGCAGGCCGGGGTCGATCCCGAGCTCGTGCCGGGAGTCGTGGTGGACCTCCTCGATGAGGATGCGCAGGGTGTCGCCGTTCTTGCCGGTGACCGTCCACTCCGCGAGGTCGGCCCCGTCCACCTCCGTGGTGCCCTCGCGCACCGTGCAGGGAGGCGACATCCAGTTCAGCGGCTTGTAGGAGCCCCCGTCGCTGTGCACGAGCACCGACCCGTCCGACTTGAGCATCAGGACGCGGGTGGCCATCGGCAGGTGGGCGGTCAGCCGTCCGGCGTAGTCGACCTGGCAGGTGGCAACGACGAGTCTCACGGACGAGCAATCTACCCGCCCGTGCGCGGCGACCGGCGCGCGCGGGTCGCGAGCACAGGATCTGCAAGCCCGTCCGTTTATCGGACGAATGGTGCGACTCGTGCTCGTTCACGAGCTGAGCCTGCGCTACCGGCCAGTAGCTGCGTGTCATCATGCCGCCATGACTGAGACAGCCGCCTCCCACGAGCAGATCAGCAGCACGCTGGTCCTGCCCTACCTCAACCACGCGCTCCGGATGTACGCCGAGGGCTACGCCTCGCGCGCCGACATCGACGCCGCCATGCGCTTCGGCTGCGGCTACCCCCAGGGCCCCCTCAGCACCGTCGAGGAGCTCGGCCCGGAGAGCGTGCGCGACCAGCTCGCCGCGATGTACGCCGAGACCCAGGACGAGCTGCACCGGCCCGCTGAGCTGCTGGAGAGCCTGGTCGCCGCGGGCGCCGGCACGGTCGACTCCCAGGACGGCACCGGCGCCGCCGCGCAGCCGCAGCTGCGGCACGAGATCCGCACGGTCGGGGTGGTCGGCACCGGCACGATGGCCTCGGGCATCGTCGAGGTCTTCGCCAAGAGCGGCTACCCGGTGGTCTACGTCGGCCGCAGCCAGGAGAAGCTCGACGGCGTCGTGGCCCTGATCACCAAGTCGCTGGACAAGGCGATCGCGCGCGGCAAGCTCGACGAGGCGACCAAGGCCGAGGTGCTCGGCCGGCTCACCGGCGCGACCGAGCGCGAGGCGCTCGCCGACGTCGACCTGGTGGTCGAGGCGATCGCGGAGGACCTGGCGGTCAAGACCGAGCTCTTCGCCGACCTGGACCGCATCTGCAAGCCGGGCGCGATCCTGGCCACCACCACCTCCTCGCTGCCCATCTCGCAGTGCGCGGCCGCCACGGCGCGTCCGGAGTGGGTCATCGGGATGCACTTCTTCAACCCCGCCCCGGTGATGAAGCTGGTCGAGGTGGTCACCACCGAGCTCACCGACCCGGCCGTCGACGAGACGGTCCGCGCGCTCTGCGCCGAGGTCGGCAAGGTCGCGGTCTCCTGCGGTGACCGGGCCGGCTTCATCGTCAACGCCCTGCTCTTCCCGTACCTCAACGACGCGGTGAAGATGCTCGAGAGCAACCAGGCCGAGATGGCGACCATCGACACCGCGGTCAAGGAGCAGGCGGGCTTCCCGATGGGTCCCTTCGAGCTGCTCGACGTGGTCGGCAACGACGTCTCGCTGGCGATCCAGAAGGAGCTCCACGCCGAGTTCAAGCACGCCGGCTTCGCCCCCGCCGCGCTGCTCGAGCAGGTCGTCGCGGAGGGGCGCCTGGGCCGCAAGACCAAGCGCGGCTTCCACGACTACTCCTAGTCGCACCCCGCGGTGGTGGCCGCGGCCCGTTCAGCGGGTGTCGGCCACCATCGCGGCGAGCCGGGCCCGGGTGTTGATCCCGAGCTTGCGGTAGATGTTCGTCAGGTGGGTGTCCACCGTCCTGGGGGAGACGAAGAGCTCCTCCGCGATCCGGCGGCTGGTCAGGCCGTGGGCGACCCGGTCGGCCACCTCCCGCTCCGCCGGCGTCAGCTGCCCGAGGGGGGAGGGCCCCTCGGGGGCCGCGCCCGGCTGCACCAGCGCGGTCATCAGGGCGCTGACCTCGCCCAGCCCCGTCGTGCTCAGGTGCCCGTCCTCGATCCACCCCGTCGGCGCGGACCGTCCGGGGACGGTGCGGCACTTCGCCGTGAAGCCCCAGGGGACCGCATGGCGGGGCCGCCGCAGCTCGGTCGCCGCGGCCGCCAGGTGCCGGGCGTCGCGGTGGTCCGCGGGCGCGGCGATCGCGCCCAGGGCGTCCAGCACGTCGGCGGCTCGCAGCGGCATCGGCATCGTCACGGTGCGCTCGAGCCCGGCCAGCAGGGTGTGGGTGCTCTGGCACGTGTCCCCGTCGGCGAGCAGCGCGTGGGCCAGGATGAGCCTGGCCTCCACCGCGTCACGACCCAGCAGGCTGCTGTCGGCCAGGACCACGACGTCGGCGGCGAGTCCCGCGGCGTGGGCCGCGTCCCCGGCCTCCAGCAGGTCCCGGGCGTCCTGGACGAGCACCGGGAGCCGCACCGCCCAGGGCAGGCTCTCCCGGTCGGTGGTGGTGACCGGGGCGTCGGGATCGACCTGGCGCAGCAGGGTCTCGGCCAGCAGCCGGACCCGGTCCTCGGCCAGCTCCCGGGACGCCGCGACCACCGTGCGGGCGGCCGCCTCGGCCTCGGCGAGCCGTCCCTGCTCCAGGGCCACCCGACCCAGCAGGGTGCGGGCCGAGAGGCTGATCCACGGCTCGTCGTTGCCGTCGTGGGTCGGGATGATCTCGCCGGCCAGGAGCGTGGCCGCGGCCAGCTCGCCCCGCGAGACCAGGACGTCGACGAGGGTCCGGGTCGCCTGCCTGCCGATCAGCCGCCCCGTGGTGTCCAGCTCCATGGCGCGGCGGGCCTCGGCCTCGGCGCGCGTGAAGTCTCCGGCGTCCAGGTGCATCTCGGCCCGGATCGAGGCGGTGCGCGCGAGCTCCAGCGAGGGCTCGGCGGCGGCCCGGGCGTGCTCGTCGGCGCGGTCGAGCAGCCAGAGTCCCTCGTAGGTGCCCCGGACCTCGGAGGCCGCGATGCCCGCCCGACGGGCGACCTGGGCGCCGATGGCTCCAGGCCCGTCGCCGCTGACCAGCACCCCCTCCAGGATCTCGACGGCCTCCCGGGCCCGCATCGCGGTGTAGAGGGAGGAGAAGACGCGGTTGGCGAGCTGGTAGCCGAGGTCGCGGGTCTCGGCGTCCGCGGCAGCCGCCGAGATGGCGGCGCGCATCGCCGGGAGGTCGGGCAACCAGGGCGCGTCCCCGGCGCCGAAGTTGGTGTGGTCGGGGGCCACCCGGTCCGCCCAGGCCATCAGGGCCCGCAGGGACTCGGGCCCGTCCCCGTGCTCGTCGGCCAGCCGGGCGCCGTGGTGCCGGATGGGGGAGAGCATGTCGAACCGGCCGTCGGGCAGGACCTCCACCAGGCTGGCCCGGGCCAGCCCGGCGGCCAGCGAGGCCGCCTCCGCGCGGTCCGTCCCGGTGATCGCGCCCAGCACCTCGATCGAGACCGGGAACTGCATCAGCGAGAGCCGCCGGAAGCACCGCTGCCGAGCCGGGTCGAGCAGGTCGTAGGAGCCCTGCACCGCGGTGGCCAGGGAGGCGGCGGGGGTCGCGTTGGTGACGCCGAGCAGGGCGATCTGGACGGCCGTCTGCTCGATGATCAGCGGAAGACCGCCCGTCGCCCGGAGCAGGCGGCGTACCGCAGGCTCGTGCCCGACCAGGTCCTGGGTGCGGCCGCCGGCCGAGGCGATCCGGGTGCACAACAGCTCGAAGGCCGGTCCGGCCAGCGGGTCCCGCGGGCCCGGCACCGGGAGGGGCCCCAGGCGCAGCACGTGCTCCAGCGGCTGTCCGGACATGCCGCGCGCGGTCACCGCGAGGCGTACGCAGCTGGTCGTCTCGACCAGCTGCTGGAGGCAGGCGCCCAGCTCCTCGTGACCGCCCTCGAGCCCGTCGACGACCAGGACCGTGTCGGTGCCGTCCACCGCGCGACGCAGCGCTCCCTCGAGGCTGTCCCCGGGGGCGGACTCCGCGTCCAGCACGCGCAGGCAGGCGACGAGCACGTCCTCGGTGCGGCGCAGACCTGCGGCGTTGACCCAGGCGACGTCTCGCCGGCCGTGCATCAGGTGACGCACCAGGAGCGTCTTGCCGCATCCCGGAGGGCCCACGAGGCTGACCCAGCGTGAGGACGCCAGGGCGCCCTCCAGGGCTGCCCGGGTCTCCTCCCTGCCCACGCACGGTGTCAGCATCTCCGGGATCTTATCGCTATCCGCGCGGCGATTACGTAGGACTACGGATGCGCACCGGCCCCGGCGCGGGAGAGGGTGGGGGCACGCTCAGGGGAGCCGGCCCGATCGGGGGACGGGCCGGACCCCGTGAGCAGGGCCCGGCCGGCACCGGTCGAGGACCCCACGTCCTTCCGTCGCCCGCGTAGGCTGGAGTCATGGATCTCCTCCTCGTCCTGCTGATCGTCGCGGCCGCCGTCGGAGCTGTCGTGGTCGGCTCCCGTGCCTCGCGCCGTCGCCAGGAGCAGAAGGCCGCGGCCGAGCTCGCCCCGGTCCGGCAGCTGGTCGACGAGGACGTCACCGCCCTGGGCGTGGAGCTTCAGGAGCTCGACCTGGACATGAGCGGCCGGGAGCTCGACGCCGGAGCCCGCGCCGACTACCAGCGGGCCCTGGACGACTACGAGTCGGCCAAGGCCGCCACCGAGAGGCTGACCGCGCCCGACCAGGTCAAGAACGTCACCCAGATCCTCGAGGACGGTCGCTACGCGATGGCGTGCGTCCGGGCCCGGGTCGCCGGTGAGCCGCTGCCCACGCGCCGTCCGCCCTGCTTCTTCGACCCGCGCCACGGGCTCTCCGTCGGTGACGTCTCCTGGACGCCCCCCGGTGGCGCCCCCCGTGAGGTCCCGGCCTGCGCCCTGGACGCCGAGCGCGTCCGCGCCGGGGCCGAGCCGGACGTGCGCAAGGTGATGGTCGGCACCCAGCGGGTCCCGTACTGGCAGGGGGGCCGGGCCTACCAGCCCTACGCGATGGGCTACTACGGCGGCTTCGGGCCCATGCAGTGGATGTTCATGGGCATGATGTTCAGCGGCGGCCTCGACGGGCTGGGCGATGGCCTCGGCGCCCTCGGCGAGGGGGTCGGCGACATGCTGGGCGGCATCGGCGAGGGCATCGGCGACCTGTTCGACGGCTTCGACTTCTGAGCGTGGCGCCGCAGACCCCCGCGGGGGGCCCCGACGACCTGCACACTCTCGACCTCGGCGACAGCGGTGCACCCGTGGTCTTCTGCCACGGCCTCTTCGGCCAGGGACGCAACTGGACCGGGATCGGCAAGCGGACCGCCGCGGCCGGACGCCGGGTCACCCTGGTCGACCTGCCCAACCACGGCCGGTCTCCCTGGACCCCCGACGTCGACCTGGTCGCCGACGCCGACCGGGTCGCCGGGCTCCTCGACCCCGCCGCTCCGGCCGCCCTGGTCGGGCACTCCATGGGCGGGAAGGTCGCGATGCTGGCGGCGTTGCGTCATCCCGAGCGGGTCGAGCGCCTCTGCGTGGTCGACATCGCCCCCGTCGTCTACCAGCGGGTGGGGGAGTTCGCCGGCTTCGTCGAGGCGATGCTGGCGATCGACCTCGACGGCCTCGGCCGGCGTGACGAGGCGGACGACCTGCTGGCCCCCGCCGTCCCCGACCCTGCGGTGCGCAGCTTCCTGCTGCAGAACCTGCGCCGGGACGGCGACGGGTGGCGCTGGCAGCTCAACCTCGACCTGCTCGGGCGCCGGCTCGACGTGATCGGGGGGTGGCCGGAGGCGGCCGCCGCCGACCTGCCGCCCTACGACGGGCCCGTGCTCTGGGTGGCCGGCGCGGACTCCCACTACGTCCGCGACGAGCACGCGGACGCGATGGAGCGCCTCTTCCCCCGGGCGCGGCGGGTGACGGTGAAGAACGCCGGGCACTGGGTCCACTCCGAGCGGCCCGAGGTCTTCTTCGAGGTGCTCTCGCGCTTCCTCGGCCTCGACCCGGCGCCCCGCTAGGAGCCGGTGCCCCGCCAGGACCCGGCGCCCCGCCAGGACCCGGTCAGGACTACTCGTCGGAGGCGAAGCCCGCCACCACGTCGCGCAGGGCGCCCAGCTGGGCGGTGATCGCGTCGCGGCGCTTGGACATCCGGTCGACCTCGGCCTTGATGGCGGCCAGCTCGCGCTCCGCCTCGGCGTGTCCGCTCGCCGCGATCGACTCGGCCTGGGTCTTGGCGGAGGTGACGATCTGCTGGGCCTCCCGCCGGGCCCTCGCGAGCATCGCGTCGGCCTCGGTCTGGGCCTGCTGACGCTGGCTGGTCGCCTGGGCGATGGCCTCGCGGGCCCGCTTCTCGGCGGCGGTGGCGCGCTCCTCGGCCTCCTTGACCAGGCGGGCCGTCTCCGCGGTGGCGTTGGAGTGGTGCTCGGTGGCCTCCCGGGCAAGGCGCTCCTTCTCCACCGCCAGGGTGCGCCGGGCCTCCTGCACCTCCCGGTCGGCGGCGGCGCGGGCCTGCTCGGCCTCGCGCTTGGCGGTGGTGCGCAGGTCGTTGGTCTCCTGCTGGGCCGCCAGCCGGAGCTGCTCGGCCTCGCGCTGCGCGGAGGCGCGGAGGTCCTCGGCCTCGCTGCGGGCCAGGGACCGCTCCTGCTCGGCGTCGGCCAGGATCCGGGTGCGGCTCTCCTCCAGCTCCTTGAGCTGGACGATGCGCATGTCCTCGGCCTCGCGGGCCGCCTCGGCCTTGATGGCGCGTCCGTCGCGGTGCGCCTGGTCGCGGATGTCCTGGGCGTCGCGCTCGGCAGCCGCGCGGACGTCGGCAGCCTCGTCCTCGGCCAGCTTGAGCATGGACGCGGCACGGCCCCCCAGGCCGGCGTAGGTCGGGTTCTCCGCCTCGGCCAGGGAGCGGCGCAGCTGCTCCATCTCCTCCTCGAGCGTCCGGACCCGCTGCTCGGCGGCGGTGCGGGCCGTGGCTGCCGCCGACCGCTCGGCGAGCAGGCGCTTCAGCGCCTGGTCGACCGCCTCCTTGTCGTAGCCGCCACGACGCACCATCGGGAGCGTCGGGAGCGTCGGCAGCGCCGTGCCGCCCGGGATGCTCGTGGCGCTCGTGGTGGGACTCGGCCGGGCCGGAGCCGGAGCCGCAGCGGTGGGCACCGCCGGTTGCACCTGGGTGCGTTCGGCCGCGGGAGTCGCCGACGCGGGTGTCCCGGGCACGACGTCGATGCGCTGGGTGGGCGCGTCGTCGGAGGGATCTGTGGAGTCGTCCTGGTCGAAGATGGACAGGCCCTCGTCGCGGCTCATGTGCGGGGCACCCTTTCTGGGGTCGGTGCGTGCTCGGTGCTGACCCCCAGTGTGACGGATCGGCCCAACAGGAAACACCCCGGCTCGCGGGACATCTCGGTGTGAGAAGTCGCTCGCGAACCGGGGTGCGCGTCCCGCCGTGGGGGAGGTGGGCTCAGACGCCGCGGAACCGGTTGATGGCGGTGATGTGCTCGGCGCGCATCTCCTCGTCGCGCACGCCCATGCCCTCCTGGGGCGCGAGGCACAGGACGCCGACCTTGCCCTGGTGGGCGTTGCGGTGGACGTCGAGCGACGCCTGACCGACCTCGTCGAGGGTGTAGGTCTTGGAGACGGTCGGGTGGATCTTGCCCCTGGCGATCAGCCGGTTGGCCTCCCACGACTCGCGGTAGTTGGCGAAGTGCGAGGAGACGATCCGCTTGAGGTTCATCCACAGGTAGCGGTTGTCGTACTCGTGCATGTAGCCCGTGGTGGAGGCGCAGGTGGTGATGGTGCCGCCCTTGCGGGTCACGTAGACCGAGGCGCCGAAGGTCTCGCGGCCGGGGTGCTCGAAGACGATGTCGATGTCCTCGCCGCCGGTGAGCTCACGGATCTTGGCGCCGAACCGCTTCCACTCCTTCGGGTCCTGGGTGTGCTCGTCCTTCCAGAACTGGTAGTTCTCCTCGGAGCGGTTGATGATCAGCTCGGCTCCCATGGAGCGGGCGATCTTGGCCTTCTCCTCGTTGGATACCACGCAGATCGGGGTGGCGCCGCCGTTGAGGGCGTACTGGGTGGCGAAGCCGCCGAGACCGCCCGAGGCGCCCCAGACCAGGACGTTGTCGCCCTGCTTCATGGCGCCGCCGTTCTTGGAGACCAGCTGGCGGTAGGCGGTGGAGTTGACGAGCCCGGGGGAGGCGGCCTCCTCCCAGGTGAGGTGCGCCGGCTTCGGCATGAGCTGGTTGGCCTTGACCAGGGCGACGTGGGCGAGGCCCCCGAAGTTGGTCTCGAAGCCCCAGATGCGCTGCTCGGGGTCCATCATCGTGTCGTCGTGGCCCTCGGGGCCCTCGAGCTCGACCGAGAGGCAGTGCGCGACGACCTCGGTGCCCGGCTTCCACTTGGTCACGCCCGGCCCGGTCTTCAGGACGACGCCGGAGAGGTCCGAGCCCACCACGTGGTAGGGCAGGTCGTGGCGCTTGGTCAGCGGGCTGAGACGGCCGTAGCGCTCCAGGAAGCCGAAGGTGGAGACGGGCTCGAAGATCGAGGTCCACACGGTGTTGTAGTTGATGGCGCTGGCCATCACCGCGACCAGCGCCTCGCCCGGGCCGAGCTCGGGCATGGCGACGTCCTCCACGTGGAGCGACTTGCGCGGGTCCTTGTCCCGGGTGGCCACGCCCTCGAACATGTCGACCTCGTCCTTGTGCACCGTCGCGGCACGGTAGGACTCGGGCAGCTCGAGGTTGGCGAAGTCCTCCGGCGCCGTGTCACCGGCGAGGATGGCATCGAGGATGTTCTGCACTTGTCTGGTCTCCTAGAACTGGGGTCACGCGGGGAGTGGTGGGCGGAAGATTACCCGCCGGTAACCGTGCTGTAACCCTTTGTGGGCCACGTCATACCTACGCTAGGCCGTCCGGGCGCCGGCCGACCACGGCGGAGCGCACAGAAGCAGTGTGCCGATCGTCCCGTCCGGCTCCGGTGAGGCGCTCAGTGGCCGTCGCCTGCGGGCTCCACCAGCTCGACGAGGACCCCGCCGGCGTCCTTGGGGTGCACGAAGTTGATCCGGGAGCCGGCCGTGCCGCGCCGGGGTGCGTCGTAGAGGAGGCGGACGCCGCGGCTGCGCAGGATCTCGCTGACCGCCTCCACGTCGGTGACGCGGTAGGCGAGCTGCTGGAGCCCCGGCCCGGAGCGCGCGAGGAACTTCGCGATCGTCGAGGTCTCGTCCAGGGGGGCCAGGAGCTGGATGGCCGAGCCGGAGTCGCCGACCGCGACCATGGCCTCGCGGACGCCCTGCTCCTCGTTGGTCTCCTCGTGGGTCACCCGCATGCCGAAGGTGTCGCGGTAGAAGGCGATCGCCTCGTCCAGGTCGGGGACGGCGATGCCCACGTGGTCGATGGCGGTGAACAGGTGGTCGGGGATCTCCAGGGGTGCGCTCATGAGGCCTATGTTCACCTGTCGCCGTGGGGGCAGGGCCGGGAGGTCCACATCAGGGACACCCGTGGGGGTGGCCGGTGGTGGGGTTAGGCTCGCCACGACTTCACCCGCCAGCACAGGAGGCTTCCCAGCATGTCGAGCCACACTTCCGTCATCGTCGCCGGGGCACGCACCCCCATCGGACGCCTCCTCGGTGGTCTCAAGGACCAGTCCGCGGCCGAGCTGGGCGGTGTCGCGATCAAGGGCGCCCTCGAGCGGGCCGGTGTCACCGGCGACCAGGTCGAGTACGTGATCATGGGCCACGTCATCCAGGCCGGGACCGGCCAGATCAGCGCGCGCCAGGCCGCGGTCAAGGGCGGGGTGCCGATGAGCGTCCCCGCGCTCACCATCAACAAGGTCTGCCTCTCGGGCATCAACGCGATCGCGCTGGCCGACCAGCTGATCCGCGCGGGCGAGCACGAGATCGTGGTGGCCGGCGGCATGGAGTCGATGACCCAGGCCCCGCACCTGCTCCTGAAGTCCCGCGAGGGCTTCAAGTACGGCGACACCCCGCTCGTCGACTCGATGGCCTACGACGCCCTCTTCGACCAGTTCACCAGCCAGGCCATGGGCCTGCTCACCGAGGAGTGCAACGCCGCCTCGGCCAACCTCACCCGCGAGGAGCAGGACACCTTCGCCGCCCGCAGCCACAAGCTGGCAGCCGTCGCCCAGAAGGACGGCGTCTTCGACGACGAGATCGTGCCCGTCGTCGTCAAGTCGCGCCGCGGCGAGGTGACCGTCGACACCGACGAGGGTGTGCGCGCCGAGACCACCGCCGAGTCGCTCGGTGCCCTGCGTCCGGCGTTCTCCAAGGACGGCACCATCACCGCTGGTTCCGCCTCGCAGATCTCCGACGGGGCCTGCGCCGTCGTGGTGATGAGCAAGGCCAAGGCCGAGGAGCTGGGCCTGACCTGGCTCGCCGAGATCGGCGCCTCCGGCCAGGTCGCCGGCCCCGACTCGACGCTGCAGCTGCAGCCCGCCGCCGCGATCGTCAAGGCCGCGGAGAAGGAGGGCGTCTCGGTCCAGGACATCGACCTGTTCGAGATCAACGAGGCCTTCGCCGCGGTCGGCATCTCGTCGGCCCGCGAGCTCGGCGTCGACGAGGACAAGGTCAACGTCAACGGCGGCGCCATCGCCCTGGGTCACCCGGTCGGCATGTCCGGTGCCCGGATCGTGCTCCACCTCGCCCTCGAGCTCAAGCGTCGCGGCGGTGGCCTCGGTGCGGCCGCGCTCTGCGGCGGTGGCGGTCAGGGTGACGCGCTGATCATCCGGGTGCCGCAGGCGTGACACCGACGAACGGGGACCGACGCCGCACGGCGTCGGTCCCCGCTCTCGTCTCCGGCGCGCGCGCGGGGGACCCGAGGGCGGTGGCCCGGCTCATCTCGCTGGTCGAGGACGAGTCGCCACTGCTCCGCGAGGCCATGGCCGCGCTCGCGCCGCACGCCGGCCGGGCCCACGTCGTCGGCCTCACCGGGTCGCCAGGGGTGGGGAAGTCGACCTCGACCAGCGCCCTGGTCGGGCAGCTGCGCCGGGCCGGGCGCCGGGTGGGGGTCCTGGCGGTCGACCCCTCCTCCCCGTTCTCCGGGGGAGCTCTGCTCGGCGACCGGGTGCGGATGCAGGACCACGCGACCGACCCCGGCGTCTTCATCCGGTCGATGGCGTCACGAGGTCACCTCGGCGGACTCTCCTGGGCGACCCCCCAGGCCGTGCGGGTGCTGGACGCCGCCGGCTTCGACGTGGTGCTCGTGGAGACGGTGGGCGTCGGTCAGAGCGAGGTCGAGGTGGCTGGGCTCGCCGACACCACGGTGGTGCTGCTGGCCCCCGGGATGGGCGACGGCATCCAGGCCGCCAAGGCCGGCATCCTGGAGATCGGCGACCTCTACGTCGTCAACAAGGCGGACCGCGACGGCGCCGGCCAGGTCGCCCGTGACCTGCGCGCCATGCTCGCGATGACCCAGCGCGCCGAGGGCGACTGGCGCCCGCCGATCGTCCGCACCGTCGCCCGCGCGGGGGAGGGGATCCCCGAGGTCGTGGAGCAGCTCGAGGCCCACCTGGCCTGGTCGCGGTCCTCCGGGGCGCGCGAGGACAGGCGCCGTCGCCGCGCCCGCCGCGAGGTGGAGGCGATCGCGGTCGCCGCCCTGCGCGGCCGCTGGGCCGGCCTGCACGGGCACGCCTCGCTCGACGCCCTCGCCGACGACGTGGCGGCCGGGCGGCTCGATCCGTACGCCGCCGGCGACCGGCTGCTCGCCGCTCTGTAGTCGCGGCCGGCGACTGGTGGGGGAGTCGGCGGCGAGAGCGCGAGATCGGGCCGCGCGCCTCCCCGCTCCCAGGTCCTGCGACTGGTACCAATGGGTCGATCTGTGACCTGAACCGGACGGAGTCCCGGAGATGAACCCCAAGAAGACGTTCCTCGTCCTGCTCGTGGTCTTCCTCGGGTTCTGGATGTTCACCGACCCGAGCGGCCTGGCCCGGGCCGCGGAGGCCACCGCGACCACGGTCTGGCAGCTGCTCGTCTCGCTCTTCGAGGCGATCATCGACTTCTTCGGCGCCCTGTGATGGACCGGCGCCTCGGGGGTCGGCTCCCGGGACGGCCGTGATGGGCTTCCTCACCGACCCCGACATCGGCCAGTACCTCCTGCGCGACGAGGGCGAGGTGGTCGTCGACGAGGTCCGCCACCACTGGACTGCCTACGTGCGCGCCGCGCTGGAGGGGCTAGCGGCGGGGGCCCTGCTGGCGACCACGCCGTTCGTCCGCGTCGACCTGGCGTGGCTGCCGATGCTGGTGGCCGCGGCCGTCGCCCTGCACGCGGTGTGGCTGGCCCTGGGTGAGCACATGGACCGGTTCGTGATCACCAACATGCGGGTCTTCCGGGTGCACGGTGTGCTCTCCCGCCAGCACGCCACGATGCCGCTCTCCCGGATCCTCGACATCACGGTGAGCAAGCCGTTCGTGGGACGCCTCCTCGGCTACGGGCACTTCTGCTTCGAGTCCGCGGCCCAGGAGCAGGGACTGCGCGACATCCGCTTCGTCGGCCGGCCCAACGAGCGCGACCACGCCATCCAGCGGGTGGTCCAGCGATCCGGTCTGCGCGGGCCGAAGGTCATCAACTGAGAGCCCGGCCGGGCGAGGTGGGCCGTCTCAGTGGTGGGCGTCAACCTGGAGGGTCTGCCCGGTGATCGACCGGCCGCCGCTGCTGGCCAGGAAGAGCGCGACCGTCGCCACCTGTTCCGCGGTGGCCGTCGAGGCCGCCACCTTGCGGCGGGTGAGCAGGGACCCCTCGTGGGCCGTGGCCGCCGCCACGGGGTGACGCGACTGGCTGGGCACGCTCACGCGCGACGAGCAGAGCACGGTGTTGACGCGCGCCCCCAGGCGGGACCAGGCCCGGCCCGTGCGCTCGGTGTGGGCCTCCAGCTCGGCCTGCGCGTCGGCCGGGGTCTGGGTCAGCTCCAGCCAGCGCTGGGTGGCACTGGTGTGGACCACCGATCCCCCCAGGGGGGAGGAGTACAGACGCTGGCGGAGCTGGTGGGTGAGCCGCAGGGGGCCGACGAAGCCGAGCCGGGCGGAGTGGGCCATGAACTCGCGCTCGTGAGCCTCCAGGGTGTTGTCGAGCCGGGCGCCGGCGGCGTTGACCAGGACGTCGATGGCGCCGATGCGGTCGACGAAGGAGTCGATGGCGTCGCTGCTGGTCAGCCGGAGCTGGTGGTACTCGAAGCGGCTCAGGTCGGCGTCGTAGAGCGACGGCAGGATCTTGCAGCCGGTCACCGACACCCGGGCGCCGGCGGCCAGGAAGGCACGGGCGACCGTCAGGCCGAGACCACGGGAGCCGCCGGTGACCAGGACGTGTCGAGAGGTGAAGTCAAAGCCGATGTCGATCACGACATCCCCTCCAGGAAGTCCGACGCACGGCAGCAGAAGCCGGTCGTGCGGGTGCGGCATGACCCGTCTTGCGGCAGCAGGCGGGTGCGGTGTTTCTACCATCGTGCGTGGGTCGCTGGGAAGTGCAGGTCCAGACCTGATGGAATGCTCGGGTGACCCTCAAGGACCTCCTCGCCTCCCTGCCCGAGAACCCCCGTGTCGTGGTGACCGGCAACCACGCGACCCCCTGGCATCTGCTGGGCCTCGTCGACGCCGGGCTCGACCGCTACCGCCTCTGGGCGCTCAACGGCCAGCCGGGCCTACCGGACCGTGAGGGGGTGATGCTCGAGACGTCGTTCGTGGGTCCCGGTCAGCGACGCAGCCCCCGCCTGCGCTACGTGCCGTCGCGTCTCTCCCTGGTCCCCACCCTCTTCCACAGCCTGATGGTGCCGGACCTCGTCGTGCTGCACACCACCGAGCCGCGCGACGGCTTCGTCTCCCTCGGGGTGGAGGTCAACGTGCTGCCGGCCGCGATCGAGGCGGCTCGTGCCCACGGTGGCAAGGTGATCGCCCAGGTCAACTCCGAGATGCCCTGGACCCACGCCGACGCCCTGGTCCCGGTGGACCAGATCGACCTGATGGTGACCGCCGACGGCGCCCTGCCCACGGCGGCGGGCCTGCCGGTCGACGAGACGGCGGCCCTGATCGGCTCCCTGGTGGCCGAGCGGGTGGGCGACGGCTCGACCATGCAGGCGGGCATCGGCGCCGTTCCGGACGCCACCATGCACGGCCTCGCCGGGCGCACCGGCCTGAAGATCTGGACCGAGATGTTCTCCGACAGCGTGCTGGCCCTGGAGCGGGCCGGGGCGCTGGACACCTCCGTGCCGATCCGCTCCTCGTTCCTCTTCGGCTCCGAGGAGCTGCTGGAGTGGGTCGACGGCAACCCCCGGATCGAGATGCTGCGCACCGAGACGACCAACGACCCCGCGCGGATCGCCCGCAACCACGCGATGACCAGCGTCAACACCGCCCTCCAGGTCGACCTGTTCGGCCAGGCCAACGCCTCGCGGATCAACGCCCGGATCCACTCCGGCTTCGGGGGCCAGACCGACTTCATCGTCGGGGCGCTGCACAGCGTCGGCGGACAGGCCCTGATCGCGCTGCGGTCCTGGCACCCCAAGGCCGAGCTGTCGACCATCGTCGCCATGGTCGAGGAGCCGCTGACCTCGTTCCAGATGAGCGCGGTGGTCACCGAGCAGGGAGTCGCGGAGGTCTTCGGCCACGACCAGCGCGAGCAGGCCCGCAACCTGATCACCCAGGCGGCCCACCCGTCGGTGCGTGACGAGCTCTGGGAGGAGGCCGCCGAGCTCGGTCTCGCCTGAGGCGCCGCGGGCCGGGATCCGGACGCGGGAGTCCGAAAAGGACCCACCCCGCTGCGCGGCCCGCGGCCCGTCCGCGACAATGGGGGCATGACGCAGCAGCCGTTCTCTCGTCCCGGGGCCATCGACCTGTCGGCGCTCAAGCGCCCCGCACCTCCCGCCGGGCCCGCCGGCGCCGCGCCCGGGGGTGCGGCCCAGGCAGGCGGCACCTCCGCCTACGCCGTGGAGGTGGACCAGGCGAACTTCCAGGGGGTGCTGGAGGCGTCCATGACGGCGCCGGTGCTGCTGGTCTTCTACTCGCGGACCAGGATGCCCGAGAGCGGCCAGCTCGCCGACGACCTGCGCACCCTCTCCGACGAGCTCGAGGGCCGCTTCCTCGTGGGCCTCGTCGACGTCGACGCGGTCCCCGAGATCGCCCAGGCGATGCAGATCCCGTCGATCCCGCTGGTGGTGGCGGTGGTCGACGGCCGGCCGATGCCGCTCCTGCAGGACGTGGTCCCGCTCGACGAGCTGCGCACGGCCCTGACCCAGGTCGCCCAGCAGCTCACCGTGCAGGGCATCACCGGCCGGCACCAGCCCCGGCACAGCGCGGCCGCCGAGGAGGGCGTCGAGGTCGACCCCCGCTACGCCGCCGCCCAGGACGCCCTGGGTGAGGGCGACATCGACCGCGCCGTCGCGGAGTACCAGAAGCTGGTGGACGCCAACCCCGCCGACGCCGAGGCGGCGGCGGGCCTGGCCATGGCCCAGGTCCTGCGCCGGACCCGCGACGTCGACCTCGTCACCGCCCGGGCGGCGGCGGCCGAGGCCCCGGACGACGTGGACGCACAGACCCTCGTGGCCGACCTGGACATGCTGGGCGGCCACGTCGAGGACGCCTTCGCCCGCCTCGTCGACCTGGTGCGCCGCACCTCCGGCGCGGAGCGTGACCGGGCCCGCGACCACCTGCTCGGGCTCTTCGCCGCCGTCGGCAACGACGACCCGCGGGTCCTCAAGGGCCGCCAGAACCTGGCGTCCGCGCTCTTCTGAGGGTGCCTCAGCGACCGGACTCGGTGTAGCCCGGCCCGCCGTCGAGCGCAGCCAGCGCCGACTCGACGCGCCGGGCGGTGAAGTCGGCGGCGTGACGGCGCACCTCGTCCGGGGTGCAGAACTGGACCCCGGCGATCTCGCGCTCCTCGCGGACCACCGTGTCGAGGACGGACGCCGCCACCGTCCCGCCGTCGAAGACCAGGCAGAGCGCGTCGTCCCAGCCGCCCCAGGACGGGAGCCAGTCGGTGAGCAGCAGGCGGCCCGGGGGCACCGTCAGCCCGAGCTCCTCCTCGACCTCGCGGGCGACGGCCAGCTGGGGCGACTCGCCGACCTCGACCACACCGCCGGGAAGGTCCCAGTCCACCTTGTAGGTCAGGCGGCACATCAGCACCCGACCCGCCTCGTCGCGCAGCAGCATCTGGCTGATCGCCCGCTTGCGCGGCAGGAACGAGTTGAGCAGGGCGCGGAAGCCGGCCGGCTCCTTGAGGGGCGCGTCGGTGGCCAGCCGGGCGTAGACGATGCGGTCCCCGGACTCGCCCGTCTCGCCGGGGACGCCGCGCATCACACCCTCGCGGTGCATGCCCGCCCAGGTGGCCAGGCGCTGGCTCAGGACGTCGTCGGGAGCCACCCACGCCTCCACCCGGCCGTGCCGGGTCAGCGCCCGCTCCACCACGAGGCTGATCTGGGTCACCGCGGCGCGGAAGTCTCCGGCGGCGAGCCCGGCGGGCCAGGAGACCCGGGCCACCCCCTCGCTCACGGTCTCCACAGCGGGTTCGGGGCTCACGTGCGTCACCCTAGCCGCGCCCGCGTGACCGCTCTCGCCGTGCCGGCCCCTCGGTGCCGTGGCGACCGGTCATCGGGGGTGGCCGGACCGCGTCACTCGGACTCGGGGCGCAGCCACAGGGTGGCCAGCGGGGGGAGGGTGAGGACGGCGCTGGCGGGTTGCTCGTGCCAGGGCTCGTCGACCGCCTTGACGGCCCCCAGGTTGCCCACCCCGGAGCCGCTGTAGATCTCCGCGTCGGTGTTGAGGACCTCCCGCCACACCCCGGCGGAGGGGAGCCCCAGCCGGTAGCCCTCGTGGGGGATCGCCGCGAAGTTGGTGACGCAGACCAGGTCGGGTGCGTCGGGGGCACGGCGCACGAAGGCGAAGACGTTGCCCCCGGCGTCGTGCGACTCCAGCCAGGCGAAGCCGTGCGGGTCGTTGTCCTGGGCGTAGAGGGCGGGGGAGTCGCGGTAGACCTGGTTCATCGCGCGCACCAGGTCGCTGACCCCGCGGTGCTCGGGGTGCTCCAGGAGCCACCAGTCGAGCTCGCGCGCCTCCGCCCACTCCGCCTCCTGGGCGAACTCGGTGCCCATGAAGAGCAGCTGCTTGCCGGGGTGGGCCCACATGTAGGCCAGGTAGGCCCGCAGGTTGGCCAGCTGGCGCCACCGGTCGCCCGGCATCTTGCGCAGCAGCGAGCCCTTGCCGTGCACCACCTCGTCGTGGCTGATCGGCAGCACGTAGTTCTCCGACCAGGCGTAGACCAGGGGGAAGGTCAGCTCGCCGTGGTGGTGGCCGCGGTAGATCGGGTCGCGCTGCACGTAGGCCAGGGAGTCGTGCATCCACCCCATGTTCCACTTGAAGCCGAAGCCGAGCCCGTCGGCGGAGGTGGGCCGGGTGACGCCGGGCCACGAGGTCGATTCCTCGGCGATGGTGAAGGCGCCCGGCACCCGCTTGTAGACGGTCGCGTTCATCTCCTGGAGGAAGTTGACGGCCTCGAGGTTCTCGCGCCCGCCGTGCACGTTGGGGCTCCACTGCCCGGGCTCGCGGGAGTAGTCGAGATAGAGCATCGAGGCCACCGCGTCGACGCGCAGGGCGTCCACGTGGAACTCCTCGAGCCAGTAGAGCGCGTTGGCCACCAGGAAGTTGCGGACCTCGCGCCGGCCGAAGTTGAAGACGTAGGTGCCCCAGTCCGGGTGCTCCCCGCGGGACGGGTTGGGGTCCTCGTAGAGGGGGGTGCCGTCGAAGCGGGCGAGGGCGAACTCGTCCTTGGGGAAGTGGGCCGGAACCCAGTCGACGATCACCCCGATGCCCGCCTGGTGCAGCCGGTCGACGAGGAGCCGGAAGCCGTCCGGGTCGCCGAAGCGGGAGGTGGGCGCGAAGTAGGAGGTGACCTGGTAGCCCCAGGAGCCGCCGAAGGGGTGCTCCATCACCGGCATCAGCTCGACGTGGGTGAAGCCGAGGTCTTGGACGTAGGGGACCAGGCTGTCCGCGATCTCCTCCCAGGTGTAGAGACGCCCGTCGGGGTGCCGGCGCCAGGAGGCCAGGTGGAGCTCGTAGACCGCCATCGGCTCCTCGACCGGCCGGCGGGCGGTCCGGGACTCCATCCACTCCTGGTCCTGCCACTCGTGACGGGAGCGGAAGACCACCGAGGCCGTCTCGGGCGGGACCTGGGTGTGGAAGGCCATCGGGTCGGCCTTGTCGCGCCAGACGTCGTCGGCCCCGCGGATGCGGAACTTGTAGCGGTCCCCGCCCTCGGCCCCCGCCACCTTGGCGTGCCAGATCCCGGACTCGCCGATCGGGGCCAGGGGAGTGGCGGCGCCGTCCCAGTGGTTGAAGTCGCCGACGACCTGGACCTCCTGGGCGTTCGGCGCCCAGACCGAGAAGCTGGTGCCGGTCGGGTCGACCTGGGCCCCGAGGACCTGCCACAGCTCCTCGTGGCGTCCCTCGTTGATCAGGTGGATGTCGAGCTCTCCGGGTCCCGTCATGCGTTCGCTCCGCTCGTGTCGGTGTGGTCGCCGGCCGTCGGGCCGCGAAGGGGGTCCTGCGCGAGCTGCGCCACGGCCTGCAGGGGGATCTCCACCCACCCCGGCCGGTTGCGCGCCTCGTAGGCCGACTCGTAGACCGCCTTGTCCGCCAGGTAGGCCGCCAGCAGGGTCTGCTCGGCCTCGCTGAGCCCGTCGGGCGCGTAGGCGTCGAGGAAGGCGGTCTGGTTGCGGGTCGACCACTCCTTGGCCCGGTAGAGGCGCTGGGCGCCGCCCTCCTCGCCGGGATGGTTCATCGCCGTGACCCGGGGGGCGTAGTCGAAGGAGCGGAGCATCCCGGCGACGTCGCGCCAGACCGAGTCCGGGCGCAGGCGCTCGGCCAGCGGGCGGGCGGGCTCACCCTCGAAGTCCACGATCTTCCACCCGCGCACGGTGCGCAGCGTCTGGCCCAGGTGGAGGTCGCCGTGCACCTGCTGCACCCGGACGCCCTCCAGGGCGGGGATGCGGTCGTAGGTGGCCCTGAGCAGCGACTCGTACGGCGCCAGGCCCTCGACGACGCCCAGGGCGTCGTCGAGCCGGTGGTGCATCGCGGCGGAGAGCGTCTCCAGCTCCTCGCGGCCGCGCTCGGCGACCGGGAAGTGCTCGGCCAGCACCTGGTGGGTCTCGCGCAGGGCCACCCCGAGCCGGGCCGACTCGCCGGCGAAGTCGCCGCCGACCTCGTCGGGGTGCAGGTCGCCCTCGGCGAAGAGGTCGCGGACGCTCACCAGGGCCAGCTCCCAGCCGTCGCTCGCGGTGCGCAGGTACTGCTGGAGCATGGCCAGCTGGATCACCGAGTCGGCCTCGTCGTCGACCACGTCGAGCCATCCGTAGAGGGCGGCGACGTGGTCGGAGCCGGCGAGGGTGAGCACGTCGTGGATCGCGATGTCGGGGTTGACCCCGGGGGTGACCTTGCGGAAGACCTTCATCACGGAGTCCTCGCCGAACCGCACCGAGGAGTTGGACTGCTCCCCGGTGAACAGGGTCGAGTGGGCCGTCACGTCGATCTCGTGCCCCGGCAGGGTGTGGAAGAGGAGCGGTCCCTGGGGGGCGTGCCCGTGGCCGGTCGTGTCGAAGGCCCGGAGCCACAGCCCCATCGCCTCGCGGTCGTGGAGCGCGTCGTAGACGTGCCGGTGGGCACCCGGGCGCCCCGGGTCCTCCCACGAGCCGACGAAGGCGTGGCCGATCCGCTCCTGCGGGTGGTCGTAGAAGGCCAGGGGCACCTGGTAGAGGTCGGGCTCCCCGCCGTCGGCGTAGGTGACCTCGACCAGCAGGATCTCCACGTGGACGCCCTCGCCGTCCAGGGTGCCGGCCCGCCGGGTGCCGGTGACGGTGAAGTCGCGCCCCTTGCCCCCGAACCAGCGCGCTTGGGCGAGCAGGTCGGCCAGGTCCTCGTGCACGCTCATCAGCTGCTCTCCTCGCTCGGGGTGGTCAGCAGGAACCAGTAGAAGCCGTAGCCGCCCATGGTCAGCAGGTACGGCATCTCGCCCACCGCCGGGAACGGCACGCCGCCGAGCAGCTCGACGGGGACGAAGCCCTCCCACCGGCGCAGGTCGAGCTCGACCGGCTGGGGGAAGCGCGAGAGGTTGTTGACGCAGACGATCACCTCGCGGCGACCCGACGGGTCGACGTGCTCCCGGGCGTAGGAGAGCACCGCGGGGTTGGAGCCACCCAGGTCGGTGAAGTCGCCGAGCCCGAACGCCGGGTGCTGGCGGCGGGCGTGGATCATCCGGCGCGTCCAGTGCAGCAGCGAGGAGGAGTTGGACAGCTGGGACTCCACGTTGACCGACTGGTAGCCGTAGACCGGGTCCTGGACCGGGGGTAGGTGGAGCTTGCCGGGGTTGGCCGAGGAGAAGCCGGCGTTGCGGTCCGGCGTCCACTGCATCGGGGTCCGCACCCCGTCGCGGTCGCCGAGCCAGATGTTGTCGCCCATCCCGATCTCGTCGCCGTAGTAGAGGACGGGGGAGCCGGGCAGGGACAGGAGGAGCGCGGTGAAGAGCTCGATCTGGTTGATGTCGTTCTCGAGCAGCGGGGCCAGCCGGCGGCGGATGCCGATGTTGGCCTTCATCCTGGGGTCCTTGGCGTACTCGTCCCACATGTAGTCGCGGTCCTCGTCGGTGACCATCTCCAGGGTCAGCTCGTCGTGGTTGCGCAGGAAGATGCCCCACTGGCAGTTGTCGGGGATCTCGGGCGTCTGCTCGAGGATCTCCGAGATCGGGAACCGCGACTCGCGCCGCACCGCCATGAAGATGCGTGGCATCACCGGGAAGTGGAACGCCATGTGGCACTCGTCGCCGCCGACCGCGGGGTCGCCGAAGTACTCGACCACGTCGGAGGGCCACTGGTTGGCCTCGCACAGCAGCACCCGGCCGGGGTAGTGCTCGTCGACGAAGCGGCGGCACTCGCGCAGGAACTCGTGGGTTTCCGGCAGGTTCTCGCCGTTGGTCCCGGGCCGCTCGAAGAGGTAGGGGACGGCGTCGAGCCGGAACCCGTCCAGGCCCATGTCGAGCCAGAAGCCCATCGCGTCGAGCATCGCCTGGCGCACGGCGGGGTTGTCGAAGTTGAGGTCGGGCTGGTGGTGGAAGAACCGGTGCCAGTAGTACTGCCCGCGGACCGGGTCGTAGGTCCAGTTGGAGGGCTCGGTGTCGACGAAGATGATGCGGGCCTCGGAGTAGAGCTCGTCGGTGTCGGACCAGACGTAGAAGTCGCCGTACGGGCCGTCCGGGTCGCTGCGGCTGGCCTGGAACCACGGGTGCTGGTCGCTGGTGTGGTTCATGACGAAGTCGACGATCACCCGGATGTCGCGCTTGTGGCACTCGTCGAGGAAGGTGTGGAAGTCCTCGACCGTGCCGCACTCGGGGAGGATGTTGTTGTAGTCGGCGACGTCGTAGCCGCCGTCGCGCAGGGGCGAGGTGAAGAAGGGCGGCACCCACAGGCAGTCCACCCCCAGCCACTGCAGGTAGTCGAGCTTCTCGATCAGCCCCCGGAAGTCACCCGTGCCGTCGCCGTCCGAGTCGCGGAACGAGCGGACCAGGACCTCGTAGAAGACGGCGCGCTTGAACCAGTCGGGCTGCTCGGCGGTGTTGCTGGTGTCCTCGAAGTCGTTGGTGGCACCCCGCTCCTCGATCGCGTCGGTCGAGATCTCCGTCAACGGGGGCTCCTCACGTGGATGATGTGTGCAGGCTCGTGCGTGGGGTCGAGGCGGACGTAATTGTGCTGGCTCCAGCTCCACTCGTCGCCGGAGATCTCGTCGTGGGCGATGAACGAGTCGTGCCACCCCAGGCCCAGGGCGGGCATGTCGAGGTGGACCATGGTCTCCCGGGTGCTGTGCGGGTCGAGGTTGAGGACCACCAGCACCGTGTCGTCGCCGTCCTCGAGGCGACGCCGCTTGCTGAAGACCAGCACGTGGTCGTCGTCGGAGGAGTGCACCGTGAGGTTGCGCAGCAGCTGGAGTGCGGGGTGCCGGCGACGAAGCTCGTTGAGGCGGGTCAGGTACGGCGCGAGGGTCCGGCCCTGCGCCGCCGCGCCCTCCCAGTCGCGGATCCTGATCTGGTACTTCTCCGAGTCGAGGTACTCCTCGCTGCCCGGGCGGACGGCCACGTGCTCGTAGAGCTCGTAGCCGGCGTAGACCCCCCAGGACGGCGAGCCGGTCGCGGCCAGCGCCGCCCGGATCTTGAACGCCGGCGGGCCGCCGTACTGCAGGAAGGCGTGCAGGATGTCGGGGGTGTTGACGAAGAAGTTCGGCCGCATCACGTCGTCGCTCTCGTGGCTGACCTCGCGCAGGTAGTCCTCGATCTCCCACTTGGCCGTGCGCCAGGTGAAGTAGGTGTAGGACTGCTGGAAGCCGACCGCGCCCAGGCCGTGCATCATCGCCGGGACGGTGAACGCCTCGGAGAGGAAGACCACGTCGGGGTCCGTGCGCCGGACCTCCTTGAGCAGCCACTCCCAGAAGGCCAGCGGCTTGGTGTGCGGGTTGTCGACCCGGAAGATGCGCACGCCGTGGGCCATCCAGTGGCGCACGACGCGCAGCACCTCGCGGCAGATGCCGGCGGTGTCGTTGTCGAAGTTGACCGGGTAGATGTCCTGGTACTTCTTCGGGGGGTTCTCCGCGTAGGCGATGGAGCCGTCCGCGCGGGTGGTGAACCACTCGGGGTGCTCAGTGACCCAGGGGTGGTCCGGGGCGCACTGGAGGGCCAGGTCCAGCGCCACCTCGAGGCCCAGCTCGCCGGCCCGGGCGACGAAGGCGTCGAAGTCCTCCAGGGTGCCCAGGTCGGGGTGGATCGCGTCGTGCCCACCGTCCTTGCTGCCGATCGCCCACGGCGAGCCGGGGTCGTCCGGGCCGGGCGTCAACGAGTTGTTGGGGCCCTTGCGGTTGACCTCGCCGATGGGGTGGATCGGCGGCAGGTAGATGACGTCGAAGCCCATCTCGGCGACCGCGTCGAGCCGCTTGGCCGCCGTGGTGAAGTTGCCGCTGGTGATGCGGCCGGTGGCCGGGTCCTGGGTGGCCCCCTCGGAGCGCGGGAAGAACTCGTACCAGCTGCCGTAGAGGGCGCGCTGCCGGTCGACCCACAGCGGGTAGGGGCCGTCCACGGTGAGCAGGTCGCGCAGGGGGTGGGCCGCCAGGACCTCGCCGAGCTCGGGCGACTCCATCACCGCCAGCCTGGCCTCCACCGGACGGCGGGTGTCCCGGGCGGCCTTGGCCGCGCCCGTCACCGCCTTCTTCTCCTCCCGGGTGAGGCCGCCCTCGGCGAGCACCCGCTCGAGCAGCATGGCCCCCTCGGTGAACATCAGCTCGACGTCGACGCCGGCGGGGATCTTGAGACCGGCGTCGTGCTGCCAGGTGGCCAGGGGGTCCGACCAGGAGTGCACCTCGAAGCTCCAGGCGCCCTCGGAGTCGGGGACGACCTCGGCGCAGTAGCTGGTCTTCTCCTCGGGGTGGGGCGTCATCCGCACCGGGGGCCGTCGCGATCCGTCGGGGGCCACCAGCACCACCTCGGCGCCGAGCTGGTCGTGACCCTCCCGGAAGACCGTGGCACGCACCGGCAGGGGCTCGTCCACCGTCGCCTTCGCGGGCTGACGCCCGAGATCTACGACGGGGTGGACCCCCATGACTGGAATTCGACCGACCATGTCCCCACACTCGCTAACGGCGGAGCCCGGCGCAACTCGCGCCGGGCCGGACCGTCCGGCGCTGCGGGTGCCGCCTCGCCGGACGCGCGCCATGTACCCCGGATCGGGGACGGATCATGCGTTGGATCGATCAAAGAAAATGCCCTACCTTCTGGTCATGCGTGCGATCAGGCGATTCACCGTCCGTCCCGTCCTCCCGGGGGCGCTGGCCGACCTCGGCGTGCTCGCGGGCAACCTGCGCTGGTGCTGGCACCCCGAGACCCAGGACGTCTTCGCCGCGGTGGACCCCGACCTGTGGCGCCAGGTGGGACACGACCCGGTGCGCCTGCTGGGTGCTGTCTCGCGGGAGCGTCTCGAGCAGCTGGCCGACGACCGCGACTTCCTGGCCGAGCTCGCCGCCGCCCGGCACTCGCTCGACGACTACCTGGGCGGCGACCGGTGGTTCCAGCGCCGCAGCGGAGCCGACGCAGGCCCGGGCGCGAGGGGGGCGACGCCGCGCGCCATCGCCTACTTCTCGCCCGAGTACGGGATCACCGCCGTCCTGCCGCAGTACTCCGGCGGGCTCGGGATCCTGGCCGGCGACCACCTCAAGGCCGCCTCCGACCTGGGCATCCCGCTCACCGGCGTGGGGCTGCTCTACCGGCAGGGCTACTTCAAGCAGTCGCTCTCCCGTGACGGGTGGCAGCAGGAGACCTACCCGGTCCTGGACCCCGACGAGCTGCCGCTGACGCCGCTGCGCGAGAGCGACGGCACCCGGGTGCTGGTCTCGATCGACCTGCCCGACGGCCCGCTGCTGGCCCGGGTCCTGGTGGCCCAGGTCGGGCGGGTGCCGCTGCTGCTCCTCGACTCCGACATCGAGGAGAACCCCCAGCACTACCGGGACGTGACCGACCGCCTCTACGGCGGCAACTCCGAGCACCGGCTGCACCAGGAGCTGCTGCTCGGCGTCGGCGGGGTCCGGGCGCTGCGGGCGTGGTCGCGGATCACCGGCGCCCCGGAGCCCGAGGTCTTCCACACCAACGAGGGTCACGCGGGCTTCCTGGGCATCGAGCGGATCCGCGAGCTGACCGCGGACCCGCACGGCCCGGGGCTCGACTTCGACACCGCGCTGGAGGTCTGCCGCGCCGGGACCGTCTTCACCACCCACACGCCGGTGCCGGCGGGGATCGACCGCTTCCCCCGCTCGCTGGTCGAGCAGTACTTCGGCACCGGGTCGTCCCCGGCCCCCGGCGTCCCGGTGGAGCGGGTCCTCGCCCTGGGCGCGGAGGACTACGAGGGCGGCGACGCCGGGGTCTTCAACATGGCGGTGATGGGCTTCCGCCTGGCCCAGCGAGCCAACGGGGTCTCCCAGCTCCACGGTCGCGTCTCGCGGGGCATGTTCAACGGCCTGTGGCCCGCCTTCGACGAGGCCGAGGTGCCGATCGGCTCGATCACCAACGGCGTCCACGGGCCGACCTGGGTGGCCCGGGAGATCTTCGAGCTCGCGGCCGAGCTGGGGGCGCACGTCGACGACGACGACACCGACAGCCTGTGGCCCCTGGTCGACCGGGTGCCGGACCGCCGGCTCTGGGACCTCAAGCGCGTCCTGCGCCAGCGTCTGGTGGCCGACGCCCGCACCCGGCTCGCCAAGTCCTCGGCGAAGCGTGGCCTGACCCGGGCCGAGACCGGGTGGGTCGAGGAGGCGCTCGACCCCGACGTCCTGACCATCGGCTTCGCGCGGCGGGTGCCGTCCTACAAGCGGCTCACCCTGATGCTGCGCGACCCCGAGCGCCTCAAGCGGCTCCTGCTGCACCCCGAGCGGCCGATCCAGCTGGTGATCGCCGGCAAGTCGCACCCGGCCGACGACGGCGGCAAGCGGCTCATCCAGGAGATGGTCCGGTTCGCCGACGACCCCGAGGTCCGGCACCGCATCGTGTTCCTGCCCAACTACGACATCGCGATGGCGCAGCCTCTCTACCCGGGCTGCGACGTGTGGCTCAACAACCCGCTCCGTCCCTATGAGGCCTGCGGCACCTCGGGCATGAAGGCCGCGCTCAACGGCGGTCTCAACCTGTCGATCCTCGACGGCTGGTGGGACGAGTGGTTCGACGGCGGCAACGGCTGGGCGATCCCGTCGGCCGACGGCGTCGACGACCAGGACCGGCGCGACGACCTGGAGGCGGCCTCCCTCTACGACCTGCTCGAGCACGAGATCGCGCCCCGCTTCTACGACGTGGACGAGGACGGCGTGCCCACCCGCTGGGTGGAGATGGTCCGGCACACCCTGAAGTCGCTGGGGCCCAAGGTGCTGGCCACCCGGCAGGTGCGCGACTACGTCCGCGAGCTCTACGCGCCGGCCGCGCGGCACGTCCGCCTGCTCGCCCCCGAGGAGTGGTCCGGCGCCCGGGAGCTCTCGGAATGGAAGCGGCGCGTCCGCGAGCACTGGCACGGCGTCCACGTGGAGCACGTGGAGTCCGAGGACCACGGCGACACGGCGGAGGTGGGGGAGTCCCTGACGGTCCACGCCTATGTGGCGCTGGACGGTCTCTCGCCCGACGACGTCGAGGTGCAGGCGGTGCACGGGCGGACCGGGCTTGACGACGAGCTCACCGACTCCGCCACCACCCGGATGGAGCTGGTCGACTCCTACGAGGACGGACGGCATCGCTTCGACGCCACCCTCCCGCTCGACCACGCTGGCTCCTTCGGCTACACCGTGCGGGTGGTGCCGCGGCACCGGGCGCTCGCCTCGGAGGCCGAGCTCGGGCTGGTCGCGCTCCCGGCCTGACGGGCGCGGGGCCCGCACCGGCCCCGCGCAAGCGACCGGCCCCCGCGCAAGCGACCGGCTCCGCGCAAGCGACCGGCCCCCGCGCAGCGGCGGGCTCAGCGCAGCGGCGGGCTCAGCGCAGTGAGCGCGCCGCGAGCTTGGCCTCCAGGCGTGCCTCCTTGGCCAGGTGACCGGCCTGGCGCCGGGTGTCCCGGGCGATCCGCCGGGCCCGCCAGGCCACGCCCGGCCGGCCCTCGGTGTCGACCGCGGCGAGCAGCAGGCCGCCGAGGAGGCTGAGGTTCTTGGCCACCTGGGTCTTGTCCTGGGCCCGGGCCGCGGGGTCGGAGTCCTGCCAGAACGGGTGACCGGCCACTGTCGTCGGCACCAGGGTGGCGGCCAGCACCGTGGCCGAGAGGCGCGGCAGCCGGTTGGTGGCCAGCATCGCGGCCGCCCCCACCTGGACGGCGCCGTTGAGCCGGACGAGGGTCGCCGGGTCCTCGGGGAGCGGGAGGCCCTGGGCCCGGGCCGCGGGCACCACCCGGTCGGTCAGGGTGCGGGCCTTCTGGGCGAGGGCGTCGGGATTCCGGACCGCGTGGTATCCGCCGTAGAAGAAGATGCTGCTGAGCAGGGGACGGGCGAGCAGTCGTGAGATGGCCATGGGTCACCTCTACCCGATCGCGACGCGGGGAACACCTGCGACGAGGACCTTCAGGCGGCGCTGCCCGAGCCGACTGACCACGGCCCCCGGGGTCAGACCTCGCGCAGCACCAGGGTCGACCGGGCCGCGAGCTCGAAGACGTCCCCGGCGAGCACCGTGGTGCCGGCGGGGTGGTGCTCGTCGGTCGAGAGCACGACCTCGCCCTTCTGCACCCACTCGTTCTCCGGCAGGGTGATGCGCACCGGGACCGACTCGTTGTTGAGCCAGATCATGAAGGAGCTGTCGCGGAGCTGCTCCCCGCGCGGGCCGGGGGAGCGCAGGGGGTCGCCCGAGACGAACATCCCCAGCACCTTGATGGAGCGGTCGTGCCAGTCGGCGGTCGTCATCTCGCGACGCTCCGGGTGCAGCCACGCCAGGTCCTTGGGTCCGCCCCTGATCGTGGGCCGCCCCTCGAACCAGTGGCGCTGCCGCAGCGCCGGGTGCTCGCGTCGCAGGCGCAGCGCGGTCTTGGTGTGCTCGTAGACGTCGAGCCAGGCATCGTCGGGACGCCAGTCGACCCATGAGGTCTCGTCGTCGTGCACGTAGGCGTTGTTGTTCCCGCCCTGGGTGCGGCCCCGCTCGTCGCCCATGGTCAGCATCGGGACGCCGGCACTGAAGCAGAGCGTGGTCATCAGGTTCTTCGCCTGGCGGTGGCGCAGGGCGATCACGCCCTGGTCGTCGGTCTCGCCCTCCACGCCGCAGTTCCACGACCTGTTGTTGTCGGTGCCGTCGCGGTTGGACTCGCCGTTGGACTCGTTGTGCTTGCGCTCGTAGGAGACGAGGTCGCGGAGCGTGAAGCCGTCGTGGGCGGTGATGAAGTTGACCGAGGCGTACGGCGACCGCCCGTCGTCGGCGTAGAGGTCGCTCGAGCCGGCGAGGCGGGTCGCCATCGTCCGGATCCCGTCGCCGTGCCCACGCCAGAAGTCACGCACCGTGTCGCGGAACTGGTCGTTCCACTCCACCCAGGGCGGCGGGAAGCGGCCGACCATGTAGCCGTCCATGGAGGCGTCCCAGGGCTCGGCGATCAGCTTGACGTGGCGCAGCAGCGGATCCTGGCCGATGGCGGTCAGGAGGTGGCTGCCCATGTCGACGGCCTGCTGGGTGCGGGTGATGGCCGAGGTGAGGTCGAAGCGGAACCCGTCGACGTGCATCTCGGTGACCCAGTAGCGCAGCGAGTCCAGGACCAGTCGCAGCGACTGCGTGCGCGTGGTGTCGACCGTGTTGCCGCACCCGGTCACGTCCCAGTAGGTGTCGGGGACCACCGGGTCCCCGTGCGCGTCCACGACGCGTTGGTAGTAGCCGAGGTCGTCGAGGCCCCGGAAGCTCAGGGTCGGGCCCAGCGGGCCGCCCTCGGCGGTGTGGTTGTAGACGACGTCGAGGATGACCTCGAGCCCGGCCCGGTGGAAGGACCTGACCATCTCCTTGAACTCGGTGACCTGCTGGCCGCGGTCGCCGCTGGAGGAGTAGCCGTTGTGCGGGGCGAAGTAGTTGAGGGAGTTGTACCCCCAGTAGTTGACCTGCCCGCGCTCCGCGACCCCCGGCTCGGTGGCGAACTGGTGGATCGGGAGCAGCTCGACCGCGGTGACGCCGAGGTCGCGCAGGTAGTCGGTGACCGCGGGGGTCGCCAGCCCGGCGTACGTGCCGCGCAGCTCCGCCGGGACGCGGTCGTGGAGAGCGGTCATCCCCTTGACGTGCAGCTCGTAGATCACCGTGTCGCGCCAGCGACGCCGCAGCGGGGTCTCGCCCTCCCAGTCGAAGTCGTCGGCGACGACCACGGTGCGCGGCACGTAGGGGGCCGAGTCCAGCCGGCTGGGGGTCAGCGGGTCGTCCTCGTCATGGCCGTACACCGCCGGGTGGTGCTGCACCGAGCCGGAGACCGCCACGCCGTAGGGATCGACCAGCAGCTTGTGCGGGTTGAAGCGCAGACCGCGCTCGGGGTCCCACGGACCCTCCACCCGGTAGCCGTAACGGGTGCCGGTGGGCACTCCGGGCACCTCGGAGTGCCAGATGCCCAGCGACTGCTCGAGCAGCTCGACACGGTGCTCGACGTCGTCCTCGTCGAAGAGGCAGACCCAGACGCGCCGGGCCCGGGGGCAGTAGACGGCGAAGTTGGTCGCCTCCGGGGTCCACGTCGCACCGAGGGGCCAGTTGCGCCCCGGCCACACGTGCGTGCGCTCGTCCCGGTGGTCCCACATTCCCGCAGTCATCGAAGCCATTGTGGCCGATGGGGGTGCGACGCGTGGCCGATGGCCGCAGGTGGCACGATCCTGTCCAGGGACCGACACGAGTGAGCGGAGAGACAGATGGGTGAGTTCGTCAACCTCGAGGTGGCCGACGGCGTCGGGACGATCCGGCTCGACCGTCCCAAGATGAACGCCCTCGACATGGTCGTGCAGGAGGAGATCCGCGTCGCGGCGCAGCAGGCCACGGACTCCGACGACGTGAAGGCCGTCGTGCTCTGGGGTGGTGAGCGGGTCTTCGCCGCGGGCGCGGACGTCAAGGAGATGGCCGACATGTCCTACGCCGACATGGTCAAGCGCTCCACCGGCCTGCAGTCCTCGATCACCTCGGTGGCCAAGATCCCCAAGCCCGTGGTGGCCGCGATCACCGGGTACGCCCTCGGCGGGGGCTGCGAGCTGGCGCTCTGCGCCGACGTGCGCTTCGCCGCCGACAACGCGGTGCTGGGACAGCCCGAGGTCCTGCTCGGCATCATCCCGGGGGCCGGCGGCACCCAGCGGCTCGCCCGCCTGATCGGGCCGGCCAAGGCCAAGGACCTGATCTTCACGGGTCGGATGGTCAAGGCCGACGAGGCGCTCACGCTCGGTCTGGTCGACCGGGTGCTGCCCGCCGACCGGGTGCTGGCGGAGGCCGTGGCCTGGGCCTCGCAGTTCACCGGGGCCGCCTCGCTGGCCCTGCGCGCGGCCAAGACCAGCATCGACCGCGGTCTCGAGGTCGACCTCGAGACCGGCCTGGAGATCGAGCGGCAGCAGTTCGCGGCCCTCTTCGCCACCGAGGACCGTGACCTCGGCATGGGCTCCTTCGTTGAGAGGGGACCGGGCAAGGCCGAGTTCGTCGGCCGCTGAGCAGGAGAGGGCACAGATGACGACCCAGCAGCGCGGTCACCCCGCGGGTGCCGTCGGGAGGGCCCGGGCCCGGGCGGCGTACCTGCTGTGGTGGGCCTGCGTCGCGTGTGCCGTCCTCCTGGCCACCGGCACCCTGCTGGTGGCGCTCGACGGCGAGGGCCAGCCGGGTGTGGTCGCGTTCGTCGTGTCGGCCGCGGACGCCGTCGACCTGGGCCTCTTCGACCGGCGCGACGGGGTCTGGGCGGCCCTCGGCGGTGACTCCACGATGCGCACGGCGCTCCTCAGCTGGGGGACCGGCGCCCTGGTCTGGCTGGTCCTCGGGCGGCTGGCCGACCGCCTGGTCGGGCCGTGACGCGGACCCGGCGGAGGAGCCCACGGCTTCCGTGGCGGTGCGGGTGTTCGGTGGTCGAGACAGTGCGGATCGCGAGGCGGGTTCACCACATCCTGGGTTCAGTGACTAGAGTCACCCCAGAAGTTACGGGAGGGTAACGAGTCCTTCCGTCCGTCTTGCCTTGGAGGGCACCTCATGCACAAGTCTCTATTCCGTCGCACCCTGGCCGCCGGCGCCTCGCTGGCCGTCGCCGCCACCGGCGTCGCGGCCCTCGCGGCGTCGCCCGCGAACGCCGCCAGCAAGGTCATCCCCACCGACTGCTCCCTCAGTATCGCTGGTGGCCCGTACAACGCGCAGGAGGGTTTCACGACCGAGGCTGACACGAGCCTCACTGACCTGAAGCTCGGCGACAAGGTCCGCCCCACCTTCTCGGCCAAGATCACCGTTCCTGACCACCTCGGGCCGACGGCTCGCGGGCTCGGGACGACGATGAGCGGCACCGCGAAGGTCAACAGCACCGTCAACGGCGTGGCCGTGACCGGCTCCGCGACGCTCCCGGCGACGCCGACCGCGGGCGACGGTCCGTTCGTCATCTCGGTGGCGGGTCAGTTCGACGCCGACTACACCGCTGACACCGCCGGAGCGAAGACCGTGAGCCTGGTCGGCTACACGGCTGACCTCCGCTTCGAGGGCGGCTTCGCCCCCATCACGCTCGGTGTCGACTGCAAGGTGGCGGCGACCGCCGACGCCGCCGTCGACACCTTCAACGTCGTGGACCCGAACGCGCCGACGCCGACGCCCACCCCGACCCCGACGCCGACCCCGGCGCCCGCGGTCCAGGGCACCGACACCGCCGGCTCGGTCATCTACAAGAAGAAGCAGAAGAAGGCTGTCGTCAAGGTCGTCGTGACCAACGACGACGGGACCGCCGCGGCCGGTGACGTCAAGGTCGTGCTCAAGAAGGGCAAGAACAAGTCCAAGGCCACCATCACCCTGAACGCCAAGGGCAAGGGCAAGGTCGCCTTCAAGAAGATCGCTGCCAAGGGCAAGTACCAGGCCACCCTGAAGTACAAGGGCAGCGCCACGTCCAAGAAGTCGAACGACAAGGTCACGTTCACCGTGAAGTGATGCTCTCCTGACCTCGAGGTCCCCGTTCCCGGCTCCGGCCGGGGGCGGGGACTTCGTCGTTCTCCCGGTCTGGACCACCCGCCCAGCAAGGTTACGGCACGGTAACCTACGGCTTCGTAATGTTCATGGGCCTTGGGAGGGACCACACATGCGCAACACCGTCATTCGCAGGACCTTGGCTGTCGGAGCGTCCTTGGCGGTCGCCGCCACCGGGGTGGCGACTCTCGCGCCCAACGCGACCGCCATCAGTGCCGAGCTCAGGTTCGACTGTCAGACCGCTGCCGGTGCGTCGGTGTTCACCAACGTGACCGACACCGACCTGCCGGCCGAGGTGCCGTTCGGCAAGACCGTGCCGGTCAACGTCACCTCCAAGGTGACCGTGCCGGAGAACACCGTCCAGCTGCTCCGTCTTCTCGGTGCGACCACGGTGCAGGGGACCTCGGTGAGCGAGTCCACCCTGAACGGTGCCCCGCTGACGACCACCGTCAACGTGCCGACCACCCAGGTGGGCACCGC